>CAWCGE010000018.1:0-90728 GCA_963795005.1 uncultured Acidobacteriota bacterium
CGCCGGAGACCGCGTGAAGCAAGGACAAGTCTTGGCTGACGGGCCTTGCACCGACCGCGGCGAACTGGCGTTGGGGCGCAACGTGCTGGTCGCGTTCGTGCCATGGCGCGGGTACAACTTTGAGGACGCCATTCTGGTCAGCGAAAAGCTGGTGGAAGAGGATTACTACACTTCGATTCACATCGAGGAGTACGAAATCGAAGCGCGGGATACCAAGCTCGGTCCCGAGGAAATTACCCGGGACATTCCCAACATCAACGAAAGCTTCCTGCGCAACCTCGATGAAAGCGGCGTAATCCGCATCGGCGCGACTGTAAAGCCGGGCGACATTCTGGTGGGCAAGGTGACACCCAAGGGCGAAACCACGCTGACGCCGGAAGAGAAGTTGCTGCGCGCGATTTTTGGCGAAAAAGCCGGAGACGTGCGCGACGCTTCGCTCTATTGCCCGCCGGGCATCGAAGGCACCATCGTGGACGTGAAGATCTTCTGCCGCAAGGGCGCGGAGAAGGACGAACGCCACAAGGCCATCGAGGCCGCACAGGTCGCCAAGCTGGAAAAGAACCTGGCGGACGAAATTCGCATTCTCACCGACGAACGCTTGAAGCGCTTGAATGATTTGCTCGGCGGCCAGAAGCTGGTAGCCGACCTGCACGACGAGCGCACCAACAAGCGTTTGCTGACCAAGGGCGCCGAGTTGACGCGCGACATCCTGGAAAAGATTTCCACGCGCAACTTGAAGCGCCTGCGTTTGAACGACAAGGACCCGCTGCTCATCGAGAAGATCGACGAGGTTGAAGAGATGACCTCGCGCCAGATCGACGTGCTGCGGAAAATCACCGACGAGCGCATCGGCAAGCTGAAGAAGGGCGACGAGCTGCCTCCGGGCGTGATCAAGCTGGTGAAGTGCTATATCGCCATGAAGCGCAAGCTTTCCGTCGGAGACAAGATGGCGGGACGCCACGGTAACAAGGGCGTCATCGCGCGCATCGTTCCGAAGGAAGACATGCCTTATATGCCGGACGGCACGCCGGTGGAAATCGTGCTGAATCCGCTGGGCGTTCCTTCGCGTATGAACGTCGGGCAGATTCTCGAAACGCATCTCGGCTGGGCTTCGAAAGAGCTCGGCGAGAAAGTCGGGAAGCTGCTGGACAGGGAAGCACGCGCGGAGAGCGTGCGCAAGTGGTTTAAGGATGCGTTCGGGCCAACATCGGTGTGGAAGACCATCGCCGCGCTGGATGACGACGCGATTCTGGATCTGGCCTACAGCTTCCGCGAGGGCGTGCCGTTTGCGACGCCGGTATTCGACGGCGCGCGCGAAGCGGACATTCGCCACTTGCTGGAATTCACGGAGCTGCCGGAGAGCGGTAAGATTTCGCTCTACGACGGCATGACCGGCGACTTGTTCGCGCAACAGGTGACGGTTGGCTACATCTACATGCTCAAACTCTCGCACCTGGTGGACGACAAGATTCACGCTCGCTCCATCGGTCCGTATTCCTTGATCACGCAGCAGCCGCTGGGCGGTAAGGCGCAGTTCGGCGGACAGCGATTCGGAGAAATGGAGGTGTGGGCGCTGGAAGCGTACGGCGCGGCGCACATCCTGCAGGAATTGCTGACGGCGAAGTCCGACGACGTGTATGGCCGCGCGAAAATTTACGAGGCCATCGTCAAGGGCGAGCCCGGCATCGAGCCCGGCGTGCCGGAATCGTTCAACGTACTGGTGCGCGAGTTGCAGTCGCTGTGCCTGGACGTGGAATTGATGAAGCGCCAGAAGCCGCAGCTGGAAAAAGTGGAAGCAGCGGATTAATTGATATACGCGCTCGGCGCCGCAACCGCGCGGAGCGTGCGACATTTTTGCAACTGGTTTTTGGTCCGGCTCCGCCGGACAGGAGGATCAGCCCTTGTATCGATCGAGCCCATATGATCGCGCCAGTCAGATCGCGGATTTTGATTCCATTCGCATCAGCCTGGCCAGTCCGGAAAAAATCCGGTCGTGGTCGCACGGTGAAGTGACCAAGCCGGAGACCATCAATTACCGCACCTTCAAACCGGAGCGCGACGGACTTTTCTGCGCCAAGATTTTCGGCCCCGTCACGGACTGGGAATGTTTGTGCGGGAAGTACAAGCGCATGAAGCACCGCGGAGTGATCTGCGACAAGTGCGGCGTGGAAGTCACGCTCAGCAAGGTGCGCCGCGAGCGTCTCGGCCACATCGAGCTGGCTTCGCCCTGCTCGCACGTGTGGTTCTTCAAGGGATTGCCCAGCCGCATCGGTTACTTGCTGGACATCACCATGCGCGACCTGGAGCACATTCTTTATTTCGAGACATTTGTCTGCATCGATCCCGGCGAAGTCCTTGGACTAAAAGAAAAGGACATCATCCCGGAAGAGAAATTGCGCGAGCTGCAGAAGGAATATCCGGGGAAGTTCACTTCGGGCATGGGCGCGGAAGCCATTAAGGAATTGCTGCGCCGGGTGGAAGTGGACAAGCTCTCAGAAGAGCTCCGCGAGAAGATGAAGATTGACCCCAGCCTGCAGAAGCGCATCAAGTACGCCAAGCGGCTGAAGGTGCTAGAAGCATTCCGCAAGAGCGGCAACAAGCCGGAGTGGATGATTCTGGACGTGATTCCCGTGCTTCCGCCGGAACTTCGTCCGCTCGTTCCGCTGGACGGCGGTCGCTTCGCCACTTCCGATTTGAACGATTTGTACCGCCGCGTGATCAACCGCAATAACCGGTTGAAGAAGCTGATGGAATTGCACGCGCCGGACGTGATCGTTCGCAACGAAAAGCGCATGTTGCAGGAAGCGGTGGATGCGCTGTTCGATAACGGGCGTCGCGGGCGTGTGCTGCGCGGCACCAACAATCGCCCGCTCAAGTCGCTCTCCGACACGCTGAAGGGCAAGCAGGGCCGTTTCCGCCAGAACCTGCTCGGCAAGCGCGTGGACTATTCCGGCCGGTCGGTCATCGTGGTGGGACCGGAATTGAAGCTGCACCAGTGCGGTTTGCCGAAGAAGATGGCGCTGGAGCTTTTCAAGCCGTTCATCTATCACAAGCTGGAAGCCGCGGGACACTGCACCACGATCAAGCAAGCTAAAGAGTTGGTCGAGGCGCAGGAGCCGGTGGTCTGGGACATTCTCGAGGACGTGATTCGCGAGCATCCCGTGCTGCTGAACCGCGCTCCTACGCTGCACCGCCTGGGCATTCAGGCGTTCGAGCCTGTGCTGGTGGAAGGGAAAGCCATCCGCATTCACCCGCTGGTTTGCACCGCATTCAACGCGGACTTCGACGGCGACCAGATGGCCGTGCACATTCCGCTATCGCCGGAAGCGCAGGTAGAGGCTTCGGTGTTGATGCTCAGTTCGCACAACATCCTGTCCCCTGCGAACGGCTACCCGCTGGCGGTTCCGACGCAAGACATGGTCCTCGGCATTTATTACATGACCAAGGCCAAGCCGCAGGCCAAGGGCGAAGGCCGCGCGTTCGGCTCGCCGGAAGAAGTAGTGATGGCGCTGGAAGCCGGCGAAGTGGAGTTGCTGACGCCGATTCGCATGCGCTACACCGGTGAAGTAATTGATCTGACCAACGCGTACGACGATCAAGACGTCTCGCACACCGAGCCGGTCAACCTCAACAAGCAATTCCTGCAAACGACCGTGGGGCGCGTGATCTTCAACGATCATTTGCCGACGGACATGCCGTTCATCAACGGCCTGCTCAAGAAAAAGGGCGTGCAGGCGCTGGTGCAGTACTGCTACCTCCGCTTCGGTCTTGAAAAGACGGTTGTGGCGCTGGACAAGCTGAAGGAACTCGGCTTCCTGTATGCAACGAAGTCTGGCGTTTCCATCGGGATCAGCGACATGGTCATCCCCAGCGTGAAGTTCAAGCTGGTGGATACGGCCGAGCACGAGGTCGTCAAAGTCCAGCAGCAATATCTGGACGGCGCAATCACCAACGGCGAACGCTACAACAAGGTTATCGCGATCTGGTCGGACGTCACTGAAAAGGTGGCGGACGAAATGTTCAAGGCCCTGGAAGAGCAGGACAAGCAAGGCTTGATCAACCCGGTGTACGTGATGGCCGACTCCGGAGCACGCGGATCGAAACAGCAGATCCGGCAGCTTTCCGGAATGCGCGGCTTGATGGCCAAGCCTTCGGGCGAAGTCATCGAGACGCCGATTACTTCCAACTTCCGCGAAGGGTTGACCGTGCTGCAGTATTTCATTTCCACCCACGGCGCGCGTAAGGGTCTGGCGGATACGGCGCTGAAGACGGCCGATTCCGGCTACCTGACGCGGCGGTTGGTGGACGTGGCGCAAGACGTGATCATCAATGAATTCGACTGCGGCACGGCGGACGGAATTTACGTAGAGCCGATTTTGGAAGCCGGCGTGGAAGTCGAACCGTTGCGCGACCGTGTAGTGGGCCGCGTGTCCCTGGAGAAGATCAAGGATTACGAAGGCAATGTAATTGTCGAGATCAACCAGGAAATCACCGAAGAGCTGGCCAATTCGATTCAAGCAGCCGGCATCGAGCGCGTGAAAATTCGCTCCGTGTTGACGTGCGAATCGCGGCGCGGAGTTTGCGGACGTTGCTACGGTCGCAACCTTGCTACCGGACGCTTCGTCGAAATGGGCGAGGCCATCGGCGTGATCGCGGCGCAGTCGATCGGCGAGCCCGGCACGCAGTTGACCATGCGTACGTTCCACATCGGCGGCACGGCGACTCGCGTCACCGAACAGTCGAAGGTCGAAGCGCGAAACAACGGCTTCGTGAAGTTCATCGACTTGAAGGTGGTCGAGGGCCGCGGCAAGCAGATCGTGGCCATGAATCGTTCCGGCCTGATCGCGGTGGTGGATGAGAAGGGCCGCGAAAAAGAGCGCCATCACGTCGTATATGGCGCGCGCTTGAAGGTGGAGGACGGACAACCGGTGACGCTGGGCCAGACGATGGTCGAGTGGGATCCGTACACGTTCTCGATTCTCACCGAAACAGCGGGCACCGTGCAGTTCAAGGACCTCCAGGCGGGAGTCACGATTGAAGAGCAGGTGGACGAAGTCACCGGATTGTCGCAGCTGGTTGTGACGCTGCCGCCGGGCGATGAAAAACACCAGCCGACGATCTTGATTCGCGGAGCGCAGGGCCGCATCAAGAAGTACTTGATGCCGTCACGCGCTCACTTGATGGTGGTGGACGGAGACGAAGTCCAGCCGGGCGACGTGCTCGCGAAGATTCCGCGCGAGACGACGAAGACCAAGGACATCACGGGCGGTCTCCCGCGCGTGGTGGAACTGTTCGAAACCCGCAAGCCGAAGGATCCCGCGGTCATCAGTGAAATTGACGGCGTGGTGAAATACGGCGAAATCGTCAAGGGCCAGCGGAAGATTTACGTCGAAAGCGAAGACGGCAAAGGCGCCGCGCAGACCATCAAGGAATATTCGATCTCGCGCGGAGTACACATCAACGTGCAGGAAGGCGAACACGTTGCGGCGGGCGAACCGTTGATTGACGGGCCGCTGAACCCGCACGACATCCTGGCCGTCCTGGGCGAAAAGTACACGCAGGCGTACCTGGTGAACTCGATTCAGGAGGTTTACCGGCTGCAGGGCGTGAACATCAACGACAAGCACATCGAAGCGATCGTGCGGCAGATGATGCGCTGGGTGAAGGTGGAGGACGTGGGCGATACGTCGTTCCTGCTCGAGGAGCAAGTGGACAAGTTCCGCTTCCGCGAGGAGAACGACCGCATCATCCGCGACGGAGGCCGCCCGGCAACGGGACGTCCTTTGCTGCTCGGGATCACCAAGGCATCGCTCTCGACGGATTCGTTCATCTCCGCGGCCAGCTTCCAGGAGACGACGCGCGTCCTCACCGAGGCGGCGATTTCCGGAAAGGTGGATTACCTGCGCGGCCTGAAGGAAAACGTCATCATGGGCCGGTTGATTCCCGCCGGCACGGGCCTCGAGCGCTACCGCAATATCCAGCTCCTTACGGAAATTCCTAAGGAGGAGCCGGAGTCCATGGAGCCGGAACTTACGCCGGAAGAAGCCGCAGCGCTGGACTTCTTGCGCAAGGATACGGACGCGGTGGCCGAAAGCTAGGCTGCACCCGCTCCTACAACCCTTACAGGGCGCCGTGATTTTTGCGGCGCCCTTTTTTTGTATGCGCGAATCTGACTGGATTCACAGCTCCAGCCAGACGCACAACGCGCCGCGCGCCGGTTTGTTCGCCTGTCCGAGCGGCCTATTAAGCAACTTGTCATACCCGCCAGCTTTCTTTTTCCCTGCGATGCAGGCGGTCAGTAAAATAAGAAGTAGCGCACTCCGGCGGTGACCTGCCCGGCGAACGCTCTTAGGTATTTCCATGACCAATCGTCCTGCGGAACGATCAACCGAGTCGGAAGCCTGGGTTTCCCCGACGGAAGCGCAGTTTAAGAAACTCGTAGGAGTGATTTCCCGGTCGCAACTGAGTTACCGGGAACTGATTGACAGCCTCGATCATGCGGTCTTCACGGTTTCCCTCGACGGCGAAATCCGGGTGGCAAATCGCCGCTTGGCGGAGATTCTGGGTGTTTCTTTTCAGGATCTGATCGGCCACCGCCTGGACGAATTTGTGGCGGAGCCTACGCTCGCGGAGGTAACGCGTTCGCTCGAGCCATTTCTGAAGAAAGGCCATTGGGCCGGGCGAATCGCCGTCCGGCTGAGAAGCGATGCGCAACGCCGCTTCTATGATTGCTGGCTGCAAGCCCTGCGCGAGGAAGATCAAACCTCATCGGTCAGCGGCTGGGTGCGCGACGTCACTTCCCAACACGAATCGGAAATTCGCTTCACCGAACTTTTCGAATCACTGCGCGAAGGGATTTTCTTCACTACGCCCGAAGGAAAATTGCTGGATGCGAACCCCGCGCTGCTGCGCATGCTGGGGTACGAGAGCAAGGAAGAATTGCAGAAACTGAATTTTCGCGAGTTGTACGTCGATCCGTCGCAGCGCGACATTCTGGTCCGTCAAGTGGTTGAACACGGCGCGGTCCAGGACGTGGATGTGGTGTACCGGCGGAAGGACGGAACGCATTTGCATTGTCTGGCTTCGGGATTTGGAGTGCGCGACACTTTTGGCCGCACGATCCGCATGCAGGGCACGCTGGTAGATGTCACCGAGCGCATCGAAATTGAGGCCCGTCTGCACCAGGAACAGGAATTCGTTCGCCGCCTGGTGGCTAGCTTTCCGGACGTCATTGCGGTGATGGACCTCGATGGGCGATTGACTTTTGTCAGCCCGCGAATACAGGAGGTCCTGGGTCATGCGGCGCAGAATCTGATCGGCAAAGCACTGTGGGCGCACATTCATCGGGATGACGAAGCGGAGCTTAGGACTGCTTTTCAGCGACTGACCCACGGCGAGCGGGGGCACGCACAATTCGAATACCGGACCAAGCACGCGGACGGATCGTGGCGAATGTTGCGGGCCAGCGCCAGCCCGCTTTTTGATGCATCCGGGAAGATAAATGGCGTGGTGGCATCGGCACGCGACGTCACGCACGCGAGAGCGGCCGAAAAGCAGCAATTGCAGAAAGAAAAGCTGGCCGCCATGGGCGAGATGATGGCGGGTGTGGCGCATGAGTTGAACAACCCCTTGACCGCCATCCTCGGTATCAGCGATCTGATGCGCGAGCGCGCCGCCGATGACTCGACGCGCCGGCAGGTGGAAATCATCCTGAAGCAGGCGAGGCGCGCGGCCGGAATCGTGCAGAACCTGCTAGCGTTTTCGCGGCCGTCCGCTCTTGCGAGAAAAAAACTCCGTCCGGAGCAGGCGATCGAACGGGTCATCGAGCAACAGCAAGCATTGCTGCGGCAGAAAAACATTTCGATTCAGGTGGAAGCGCCGCAGGACATGCCGACGGTGGAAGCCGATCCCAAACTATTGCAGCAGGTTTTTGTGAATTTGATCGTCAATGCGGAGCAGGCGATTATCAGCCGTCGTGACCATGGCACCCTGCGAATTTCCATCGAAGCGGCAGACGGCAAAATCGCGTTCGTGTTCGCGGATGACGGCCCGGGGATCGCTGCGGAAAACCTGGCGAAGATCTTTGATCCCTTCTTCACCACCAAACGGCCCGGCGGCGGCACCGGGCTGGGGTTGACGATTTGCCTGGCGATCATCAAGGAACACGGCGGGACCATTGAGGTGCAATCGTCGCCGGACGCGGGCGCTGAATTTCGCGTAATCCTGCCGGCCTCGCGGGAAGAACCTCCCCAAGAATCGGCGGCTCCGCAGGGCCGCGCTCTTGCTCCACAGGCATCGGGCGCGCTGCAGGGACGTTCCGTCTACGTCGTGGACGATGAAGAAAGTATTCGCGAAATCGTGCAGGAAGGCCTTTCCGCGCGGGGAATGAAGGTGGACGGCGCGTCCAGCTCGGAAGAGGCCCTGCCGCACCTCGCGGTGCACCGCTATGATTTCGTGCTGTGCGATTTCAACCTTCCGGGCCTCAACGGCGAGCAGTTTTTCGAGCGGATGCACGAAAACACCAGAAGTGCCGTGGCGCCCAAATTCGTATTCATGTCTGGCGCGTTGCTGGACCCCGGCACGATGTCACGCTTCAGCGAAAAGGGAGCTTCCGTGCTGCAGAAACCGTTCCACATCGCGGGCCTGGCGGCCTTGCTGACGGATCTGCTCGAGCATCAGTCAAACAAGACAGCGTAGAACAGCGGATGGCCTATTTCGATGGCTTGGCGGACGAGGAACCAGAGTCCACGCCAAAATCCCAAAAGTAAAGACTAGTGGCGCCGCCTTGTACAATCTCCGCGATAGCGTACTCGCCGGGTTCCAGATTCTGGCCCAAAGTGAAGCGATACACCCCCTGCGCGATTTGCCAGCGTTGAATTGGTAACGCGGTCTTCCCCGTGGTGGCTTCTTCCTTGAACAATTGGTCGAGGTTCTCGAGATCGCGTTTATCGCCGTTGATTTTCGCGCGCAGCAAATCCAGGTCGGGCTCGCGTCCATCCGCCGTGCGCATGTAAAATTCGATTTGGCCGGATTTGATGCGGAATTTGGCGCGCGTGCCTTTCAGCGAAACCGTGTGCCGGGTGGGAACGATGGGAATGGGGACCAGCACCTGCTTGAGCATTTGCGATTTGCTGAATTTGATGTCCGCTTCGGCCTGCGACAGCGGACGAACCGTCTTGCCGTCGAATTCGAAAACCCCCTCTCCCGGCGGAAGAAAGACGTTGGGTCCGACCTCGATGCTGGCGTCAATGTCCATCGGGGTCGCGTGATGGGCCACCTCAAGAGCGTGCACTTTGGCGATGATTGCGGCGTTGCGCTTCGCTTCTTCAGCCTCGACTTTCTTCGTTGCATCCCAATCCACAAGGGAAGCGGGGATTTCCTCCCAATCTCTTTGGTCGATACTGTAATAGCGGACGCGGTCTCCATCGACTTGATATTCCCTGACGAGTTGGAAGTTGCCATCTTTCAGCATCAACTTCTTGCCGCGCGGCAGGCCGCTTTCATCGGCGTTCTGCGCAGGCGGGACGGCAGCCTGGGAGGGCGGTGCAGCCTGTGTCGTAGGGTTTTGCGCGATGGATGGCGCGGCCGGGTCCAGCCAAAGCAATGCCAATATCGTCAGCGAAAATCGCAAACGAGAATGGTGGGCCAGCGCTCGCAATTCGAATTGTGGACCGAGGGCCATCGCTTTCGACGCTGCATAGCGCGCTTGAATATGACGCGGTGGTTTCAGCTTCCCGATAGGATGCGAATTCGGCGCGCAGGGTTGAGCGGGTCCAGAATAATCCGGGTCGGCGAGGGGCACAAGCGGAGTCGAGGTCGAGCGACGAACCGATGGCGTTCCGCCAGGTGGCTCGCCAGATAAAGCGGGTTTAGCTCAGAGTTTCGGCGGCGTTTACGTAGTGGTCGCAGCGCGGCTGCAATACGGTCAGAATCATCAGATCCGAATGCGAGAAAAGCCATTTCTCGGCTTGCGCTTCGGCGGCTTCGGCAGCGCGAACGATAGTGCCGAGATGTTTGTTGCGAGCGAGACCGCGAAGATGGTCCGCGCAAATACCCGTGAGCGTCACCACCTCGTCTTCGGTGAAGGTCTTTTGACTGAGCTTAATGCGCACCATGGCCGGGCCTCACATTGTCAGATGCGGATGCTAAATTAAACGCTGCTAGAGTTGCATGCAATAGACCTTCCGTTCCATACCGGCAAAACCGTATTTCACGGTCCTTGCCGGAACCCGCGCCCGCTCTAGAACTTGAAAGGGAACTGGCGAATTTCATCCGAAAGCCTCCCTCTCGGCGGCTTGCCTAAAATAGGAAAGCAAAGTCTATAGGTGGAATATTTGTACAGGTTCACGGATTTGTTTCGCCGGGCACAAAATCGCGGAGGAGAATGGTGCAAAAGTAATTTCGGTTGTCCCATCGTACGGACGTTAATGTGGAAGGCGATTTTGGAGATGAAAGCAGCGCGGCGGTCGCGGCACACCACGATTCGAGAGAACGGCAGGCGACTTGAATCTAGCGCGAACCCGAATTTCCTCGGCTCGCGCGATCAACTCGATGCGCAGCATGCGTGTCAAGAATGCACGCGAGCGGCTCAGCGGCGCTCAACGAACCTCGTTCCGCGTTGCGGGCGATCATCGAACCGGGAATGCTAGATAGAAAAGCCCTCCGCCTTCTCAAACGCCCGCGCCAACTGTAGGATTCGCGCTTCGCCGAAATGGGGCCCGAAGATTTGCATGCCTACCGGAAGGCCCGCCTTGGTCTTCCCGCAGGGAACCGAGATTCCCGGTACCCCCGCAAGGGAGCCCGTAACCGTATATATGTCAGCTAGATACATCTGGAGAGGATCTGCGGTCTTCTCTCCGAGCTTAAACGCAGGCGTGGGGGCGGTCGGCGTAATGATCGCGTCCACCTTCTGAAATGCATCGGAGAAATCCTGCGCGATCAGGGCGCGAACTTTTTGCGCCCGCAGATAATAGGCGTCGTAATAGCCGGACGAGAGAGCATACGTTCCCAGCATGATTCGCCGCTTCACCTCCGGGCCAAAACCCCGTTCGCGGGTCTTTCGATACATGTCCATCAGGGTTGCTCCTGGCACTCGCAGCCCATACCGCACGCCGTCATAACGGGCGAGGTTTGAACTAGCCTCGGCCGTCGCGACGATGTAGTACGTGGCAATCGCGTAGTCCGTGTGCGGCATGTGCAGCGGGATGCGTTTCGAGCCCAGTTTCTCAAGTAAGGCTATGCCCGCCTGGACCTTGGTTTTCACTTCGGGATCTATGCCCTCGCCAAAGTAGTCTTCCGGCACGCCGATCCGTAATCCTTCAATGGAGCGTCCGATTTCAGCGGCATAATCCGGGACGGGCGCAGCGGCGGACGTGGAATCGTTCGGATCGTGCCCCGCGATGACGGCCATCACCGCAGCAGCGTCCTGGATGTTCGTAGTAAAGGGGCCTATTCGGTCAAGAGACGAGGCAAAGGCTATCAATCCATAGCGAGATACGCGGCCGTATGTTGGCATTGTTGCAGGAATGCCACAATAAGCGCCCGGCTGTCGAATCGAGCCTCCGGTGTCCGTGCCCAAAGCCAGCACTGATAGGCCGGCCGCAACCGCGGCGGCAGATCCCCCGCTCGAACCCCCAGGAACGCGATCGGGTGCTAGTGGGTTCCGTACGGCACCGTACGCAGAGTTCTCATTGGAGCTGCCCATGGCAAACTCATCGCAATTGGTCTTGCCGAGAATCACGGCACCAGCCTGCTCCAGACGTTCGATGGCAGTCGCGTCATACGCTGGGAGGTAGTTCTCAAGAATCTTGGACCCGCACGTGGTGCGCACGCCCCGAGTGCTCAGGACGTCCTTTACAGCCACTGGAACGCCTGCCAGGGGCGGCAAGGGCCTTCCCTGTGCGACTGCAGCGTCTATGCGATCTGCCTGCTTATACGCGCGTTCGGGGGAGAGGGCTAGAAAGGCGTTCAATTCCGGGTTACGGCGGTCTATCCGGCCGTAGAAGTCCTCAGTAAGCTCGTGCGCCGATATCTGCTTCGTTTGTAATGCCTTGCGGACTCCGTCAATGGTCCGATAGGTTTCTGCGCTCATCGCTCGATCACCCTCGGAACCCGGAAGAAAGGCTTGACGGCATCGGGAGCGTGGTCCAGGACCTCGTCTGCAATATTGCAAGGTAGGATGACGTCCGAGCGCAAGCTCGGTTCACTTCGGTCGGTAGCGTCAGACTGCGATTCGATGGGCTGCGACGCGCGATGGTGAGCCGTCGCGAGGTGTCGCGGGATCGTTTGCGTCATGGGCTCAACATGGCTTACGTCGAGTTCTTGGAGCTTGCCGATGTACGAAAGGATTTCGTCGAGCTGCCCGCGATATAACTCAACCTCTTCGGGCGAAAGCTCCAAGTGGGCAAGTTCGGCGACGCGCACGACGTCTTCGCGGCTAATTTTCATCTGTCCCCCGGGATGCGCGAGGCGCGGGCGCGACCCCTGGATGAATCAAGCAGGAATTTCATCACTACATCTTAGTACAGAGGGCATGGAGCGCAAGCCGGCTGGGCGCTGAAACCGGGTGGCGCGGGAAATGAAAAGATTTAGCGCGCAGGACAACACGAAGAAAGGCGTCGAGGCTACAGACAAATATCGTCGAGCCTAGGATCTGCGGCGGCGGATAAACGGAGTGTGCTCGTTGTCCATCTCTCGCGAAATTTTTCGCGGGCCAGGTTTCGAAGCGGAGAATTTCACTTCGCGGATCAGCGTGCTGCCCCAGGCCTTGTTCACCTGCGCGCAGAATTCCGGCTTCATCTGTTCCAGTTGTTTCTGCCAGGCTTTGGCGTCGGCGGCGACTTCCAGGCAGCCCGACTGGCAACGCACGGGGCGGGTGTGAGCGGCGAGAGTCTTGCCAACCACAGTGGGCCAAACGCTGGAGAGCCATGCGACGACAGCTTCGGGCCGTTTCATTTGGCGCAGCATGCCGCCAAGAAAATTTCCCGCTCGTTCCATTTCACGCTCCGCGCCGCGTGCTTTTTCGGGATTCTAGCACAATCGCGATTGCGAGGGGCAAGGGCGCGCGTCCGGTGAACAGGGTATTCCACTAAAGGTCAGATTGCGCTATGCTCGCGGAACGAACGCTGCGACTTGGGAGCGACACATGGCATTCCCTCCATTGATTTTGCTTTCCATCACTCTTCTTTTACCCGCACCGGCGGCGCCGGGGGCTTCGAAGGCCCGCACGGTATTGACGATGGACACGGCGGCGAAGAAAACGTGGACGAACGACGACATTCCGTTCCTGCGGGAAATTGCGCCGATTACGATTCTTAGCCCAAGTTCGCCAGCGCAAGCCAGCGTGGCGGAGACAGTTGGCGGAGCGGCGCCTTCGGCGACCGAGCCCTACGTTAAGGAAGGCGATCCGCGCTGGTATGCGGAGCAGCGGCAGGCGCTGCAAGCGCAAGTAGAAGCTGACCAAGAACAGATTCGTGAAATTCAAGAGATCCGAGACACTGGCGTCGGGATCACGGATGCGATCCCGCTCGATAAAGAAGCCCCAGGGATAACTCCGGAGGCAACGGTGGAAATCCTACAAGACGAAATCGCGCAGATCGAATCTCAGATTGGGGCTCTACAGGACTTGGCCCGAATAAACGGTATTCCTGCCGCGGCGGTGCGCTAGAGCCCTTCAAACTGCGCTTCCGGATGCTCGCGTGCGGAGCGCGCGGACGCTTTCATCTTTTGCAGCCGATTACCTTCTGATCTGTCCAGTAACAATCCATCCCGCAGGGTCGAGCGATCAATTTCTCTCTTCGGAGCTACGCCCAATTTTGAGCGCGAAAAGCGGATAGTTCCGCGCGATACGCTCGTACAAACTGTTGGTGAGAAGCGCAACAACATTTGCATCCGAGGAGCTCGAAATGATTCCCCCACGCGTGATTGCCATACCCACTGAAATTGCCGAGGCGGTGCGCCGTACGGGCAAGGATCCGCACTACGGGCATCCCGCGCACACTGAAATCGCCGGCGAAGGCGCGCCGTGTCGGCATTGTCTGAAAATTATTGCCGCGGGCAAGGAGAAGGCGACGCTCTTCACATTGGACGCGTTTGAAGGTATCGAGCCGCTACCTCTGCCGGGTCCGGTTTACATCCACGCGGATGCGTGCGAGCGCTATCCGGAAGATGGAGGGTTTCCGGCAATGCTGCGCAGCAGCCCGCGAACGCTCGACGGCTACGCGCGGGGCCGGCACCTGGTGGCGACGGAATACGTGCAAAACGGAAATGTGGACGCGGGAGTCGCGAAGCTTTTTGCGCGCGGGGATGTGGATTACATTCACGTGCGCAGCACTTCGGCGGGGTGCTACACGTTCCGGATCGAGCGGGCGTCAGCTCCGATTGAAGCGAAGGCTTAACGCAGAGTGCGCAGAGGAAACGACGCCTAGCACCCATCAAGGGCAGCGATCGCTCGCGCTGGCGGCGCCGGTTTAGGATGCGGGAGCGGCAACTGCGCTCGCGCCGTGGAGGCCAAGCTCGGTGGCAACCGAACGGAGCGCTGTGATGCAGAAGGCGATGTGCTCCTCGAGCGGGACGCCGAGCTCTTCAGCGCCTTTGTAGACATCGTCGCGATTGACGCCGCGAGCGAACGCTTTGTCTTTTAGTTTTTTCTTCACCGAAGCGGCTTCCACCTCATGAATGCTCTTGCTGGGTTTAATCAAAGCGCACGCGGTAAGGAACCCGGCAAGCTCGTCGCACGCAAACAGGGTCTTATCCAAAGGGCTGATACGCGGAACGTTGCAATAATCCGCGTGGCCGAGGATAGCGTGAATCATCTGCTCGGGATAACCACGCTCACGCAGTACCTTTGAGCCTTCGTAGGGATGCTCCTCTGTGGGGTGATGGGCTTGATTGGGCCAGCGCTCATAATCGAAATCGTGGAGCAGCGCGGTGATGCCCCAGAGCTCCTCGTCGGCGCTGAACTTGCGGGCGTAAGCGCGCACGCAGGCTTCGACGGCGAGAGCATGCTTGCGCAGACTCTCGCTTTGCGTGTATTCGCAGAGCAAATTCCAGGATTCCGCGCGATTCGGCACTTTTTCTCCGGAGCCCAGTTTACCCCAGGCTGGAAGTTTGTCGATAGAGCGGCCGAGCAGCAAGGGCGCAGCCGCTGGCATCTTCCGAGGTTCCCAACGCCCAGCAGGCCCGTCTAGGCACAAACAGCGTGCCATTGCCAACGAAGAGCCGGGCGTGGCCGATAGGGAGTAATGACAGAGTTTTCAGCATCCGGCGACTCGGAAGCGTGGCAATTTATGCTTAATTGGACCGTGAGGGGAAGGGCGAAACGTCTCAATGTAGGAATCATCGAGTCTGTGAGACGTTTAATTTTGAGACGACTTCGTTTCGGTAGGCATCATTGGCTCGACCAATTCGGTGTTTCTTCTCGTCATTCATTGAACACAATCACTTTGCGGAGTGGTATTTAGCGCCAAGCGCGAACAAAGGAGTCCAGGAAGCCCGCAATATGCCTCCGATGCTGGGCAACAAAATTGCAAGCGTAAATCGTCAACTGGTGACGCAAGACGGCAATGTGCTCAGAGCGTCATCGGACACGAAACGTCGAAGGCGAAGAAAATTCGTAGCACGTTTTTTTCGAATTTGGGGGACCACAACCGCATTTTGATTGTGGCACGCGCTGCGAAGAGGACGGAATCTTTCAGTTTGAGGACGAAAAAGGGCTTGACAAGAAATGGCACCCTGTGGAGAATCGCTCCGCGCCAGTTTCTGCCTTCCCCTGTTGTGACGTTCCTCCCCTTCGCATCGCCGGAATAGTCTGCGAGGAGACCCGGTGGCGGAAAAAGAAGCAGTAGAAGTGAGCATCGAAGCGGAACGCGAAGTACTTCGCTGTCAGGTATGTGGGTTGGTGCAGTACCGGACACGCACGGACAACTGTCGCCGGTGCTTGCGCATGCTGCCCCCGAAGGTGACGTTCGTCATCCCGACGCCGTCGCCGCAAGACTTGCCGGGGGACGATCGCCAACTGTTTGAGAACTGGCCGAATCGCGAAACTGTCGAAAACATCGGCCAGCGCATCAGGCAGCTGCGCGAATCACGCGGCATGACGCAGAGCCAGTTGCAGGCACGCTCGCGCGTATCTCGCTCGTACTTGTCCCGCATCGAGAGTGGACAGATGACGCCAAGCCTCGGCACGCTGGAAAAGATTGCCGAAGCGCTGGGCGTTGGGCTGAACCGCTTCTTCGTGCCGGAAACAAACGGCGAGACGGTGCTCGAAGATCCATTCATTCAAGGTCTTCGCCCGTACCTGCGGCAACTCGATTGGACACAATGGCAGGGCATTCTGAAGCGCTTGCAGGCGATCAGCGAGCACGTGAGCACGAATCACACCGTGCGCCCTATGCCGCCGCAAGTGGCTGAACGCTTGCCGCACCACCTGCCCCGCCGACAACAGTCCACGGGCCACGCCGCGGTGGCGCTTCACCGCTAGCAGCCGCAGAAACTAACAGCGCGGCGCAACGAAATCAGGGCGAAATTGGAGCTAGCCCGGCAAATCCCGCGATGGCGGATTGCCGGGCTTGACTCACAACGCGTCGAACCTCGGCTGAGCGTGGCGACGCGCGCGCTCTCCTAAACACCTGCCGGAAATCCCCACAAAAAATGCTATGGCCCGGTGACATGACTAGCGCTGACATTTGTCGCGGGCCTACTGCGTCTGTTTCTTTCCCACGCGCACCAGCGCGATTTCTACGCCCTCACTCTTGCGTGTAAGCGCAACGACGCGTGCGCCATCGCCGTGATCGTCCACGAACGCAACATCCGCATCGCTCGTCGCATCCAGGCCTTTGATCTTAGTGTGAGTGCCTTGCTTGTCGAGCCGGAAACTCGGCCCCAGTCTTTTTGCGTACCACGCGGTCACTTTGTCAAGGTCATCGCTGGTGTCGTATTTTTCCACGGCAAGCGCGAAGCCTTCATCACCTGACGACACCTCCACGTTGGCGTTATGAGAATCGACGGTGGTGGACCCGGGATACACGGGCAGGCTCGTCGCGTGCGCCGCATCCTTATTCACCTTGATGCCGCCGACGGGCGTCTGAATCTCGACGTTCTGGCCTTGATTGCGGACGTGAAGATTGTGGATAAGCAGCCCCGCCAGTGCCAGGCCGAAGACAACCATTACAACAATCCCTCCGGCTACAATACCGAGAATCCACCACACAGCCGTAGAACTATCGCGCCGCTGAGGAGGAATGACGGCAGGAGGCCGCCCGGATGCGCTAGACATAATTCACCCTCTGAACTGTCGCTGAATCCTACTACGCAGATTACTCCCGAAATGTTTCCGCGCGTAAATGCTTCAGTTAAAGCGGACTTCGACACCGGGATGCCGGTCGAGGTGAACCGAGTCAATGAAGCGCACCTCGCCCTCTTGCAGAGTCATGATCAGCGAGTGCGTGCGCGTTCCGTCGCGGAAGAAATTTACCCCGCGAAGCAATCCACCACCGGTGACGCCGGTACAGGCAAAGATGATTTTCTTGCCGGGCGCCAGGTCCATCGTTTCGTAAACGCGTTTCGCATCCTTGATGCCCATTTGGGCCAGGCGCTCCTGATGTTCGGGCTTGGAGACCACCAGCCGCGCGAGGATTTGGCCGTTCAAGCAGCGCAACGCCGCGGCAGTGAGCACACCTTCGGGCGCGCCGCCCGTGCCCATGACGGCATGAACCGAGGTGCCGCGGACCGCCGCGGCAATGCCGGCGGAGAGGTCGCCATCGGATATCAGGCGGATGCGCGCGCCGGCAGCGCGTATGTCGCTGATGAGCTTTTCGTGGCGCGGCCGGTCGAGAACCACGATGACCAGATCCTCCACGTCACGATCGTAGCGGCGGGCGATGGCGCGAATGTTGTCCTTCACCGGCGCGTCGAGATCGATCGCGCCCTTCGCCGGAGGTCCCACGATGATTTTTTCCATGTACAGGTCCGGCGCGTGCAGCAGGCCGCCATGCTCGCTCGCGGCCAGCACCACGATCGCTCCCGGCTCGCCGGTCGCGCAAAGATTGGTGCCTTCCAGCGGATCCACGGCGATGTCCACTTGAGGATACGTGCGGCTTTTGTCGCGCGCTGCCGCGCCGACTTTTTCGCCGATGAAAAGCATGGGCGCTTCGTCGCGCTCGCCTTCACCGATCACGATGGTGCCGTCCATGCCGACGCGGTCCATTTCCGAGCGCATCGCTTCCACGGCAGCTCGGTCCGAGCCCTCGCGGTCGCCCTGGCCCATGGTGCGGGCAGACGCGATCGCCGCGGTTTCCACTGTGCGCAAGAATTCGAGGCTGAGTTCTTTCTCCATTGCCGCTCCTTGGAGGTGAACGAGTTCCGGTGGCTGGGATGGTCCTTCCGGGCGGCCTATCATAATCCAAATCGGCGAAAACGAATCAGGGCGTTATTTGCGGAGCGACGGTTTGCCTTTGTAGCAGCGGACTTCGGTCCGCCGTGGGTTGTAGCAGCAGCGAGGTCGCTCCGATTGGCGGGAGGTAATGGCCGCGGGATCAATAAGGATCGATCGTCACGCTAACACAGCTGGCGCACTGAAGTGCGCCGCTACAAATGCCTTCAGGCCGAGCGCGTTACGGCAGCGGTTGGATCTTGGCATTGACCAGGAAGGGGTCGTCGAATTCGGTCATCTCACCGGGCTTCTTTCCTGCTACTGGCTGGAGCCGGGCGGAGAGCGGCTTGTGCCACTTCACGGAGAGGCTCGCGACATCCCCCAAAATCGCTTCGAGCTGCTCTT
The DNA here is from genome assembly GCA_963795005.1 of uncultured Acidobacteriota bacterium. Taxonomy (GTDB): domain Bacteria; phylum Acidobacteriota; class Terriglobia; order Acidiferrales; family UBA7541; genus Palsa-295. Next base: position 18,776 of record CAWCGE010000018.1, read on the forward strand.
GCGTGACGTCGCCCGGCATCGGAATCGTATCGAGGCCTGTGCCGCAGACGGCGGAATAGGCAAGCAGCGCGTCAATCGAGAGGCGGCCTTCGCTCCATCGTTGCGCAAGAACCGTATCTTCGAGAATCGGCAGCATCAAACCGGAATAGCCCGCTTGTTTCACCGGAATTGCTCTTATAGAGCGCGTGATGAGCGCGGCAGTGCTGAGAGTGCCGCTGGAGCCAACCGGCGCGCCGAGAAAATTTTCGATCGCGCGGCCAATGGAAACGTCCTTCATCGGCGCGGGCGAGAGATCAATGCCTCCATATCGCCAGCCGCTTGTCGCGCTGATTTCCATCGCCGTCTTTTCGATCTTGGCAGCGTGCGCGCCCAGAATATTTTTCAGGCGTTCTTCCGCTTCGCTGGGAGATTTTGTCGAGGCCAGCACTTCGCTGACGGCATTGGCTGATTCCAGTCCGATCGCGAATTGCTTTCCTGCTCCCGTGTAATAAGATGCTGGATAAAAAGGCGTGCCGGATGGCACCCAGGCCGCGGCCGTGAAATTGAAATTGCCCTGGCTGTGCGGCGTGTTTGTTTCGAGGAATTTGATCACGCCGGCCGCGGCGCGAATCGAGTTCCAGTGAATCCCGTCTTCGCCCGCGATGGAAATGGACGCTTCCAGAGTTTTCGATTGCCCGATGATTTTGCCGAGCAGTTCGGCTTCGTGCGGATCGTCGGTGTCTTTTGACATGGCCGGGCCGACGGCAGCGTCGAAGCCTTCCTTCACCGCCAGTGCATCGTAAGCGCGGAAAAAGGCCAGGACCTGGTCGTCTGAGAGGCCGCGCGTGTATTCGGGAAAAGGCTCGGTCGTGATGCGGATGGTTTCGACTTCGTAGCCGGCCTTTGCGAAGGCGGCTTTGGCCGTGCGCAGGAATTGCAGCGCGTCCTGAATCTGGCTTTGGTAATTTGCGCGATCCAGGCGGACGAACGCCGTGATGGCACGCACTTTCGGTTTCGCGGCAGCTGAATCCGCGGCGCGCACTCGAATTGACGCGGCGCCAATGATTGCCGCGAGCGCAATCGCGACTCCGAAAGCTGCGCGCAGACGAGCCGGGCACGCGCGGCTCACGAGAACGCCGCGATTCCGGTGATGCGTTCGCCGATGATCAATTTGTGGATATCGTGCGTGCCTTCGTAAGTGAAGACGGACTCGAGGTTATTCATGTGGCGCATCACGCAGTAATCGTCCACGATGCCGTTGGCGCCGAGAATTTCGCGTGCTTTGCTGGCGGTTTCGCGCGCCATCCACACGTTATTCATTTTCAGCATGGAGATGTGCGCAGGGTGCGCGCGGCCCTGATCTTTCAGGCGGCCCACTTGCAGGGCGAGGAATTGCGCCTTGGTAATCTCGCTGATCATCCATACCAGCTTTTCCTGCACGAGTTGATGCGAAGCAATGGGCTTGTTATCGAATTGCTTGCGCTCTTTGGCGTAACGCAGCGCCGTGTCGTAGCAAGCCATGGCCGCGCCAATGCCGCCCCAGCCGATACCGTAGCGCGCTTGATTCAGGCACGATAGCGGTCCTTTCAAGCCTTGCACGCCGGGGAGCAGGTTGTCCGCGGGGATCTTGCAGTCGGTCATCGCCAGGCCCGAAGTGACCGACGCGCGCAGCGAATATTTTCCGTGTACGTCCCAGGCTTTGTATCCGGGCGTGCCTTTTTCCACCAGAAAGCCGCGAATCACGTCGTCTTCGCATTTCGCCCAGATCACCGCGACGTCCGCGAGCGAGCCGCTGGTGATCCACATTTTTTCGCCGTTCAAAATGTAGCTGTCGCCCTTTCTTACCGCGCGCGTGAGCATTCCGCCGGGGTTCGAGCCGAATTGCGGCTCGGTAAGCCCGAAGCAGCCGATCGCTTTGCCTTGCTGAAGCAGCGGCAACCATTTATCTTTTTGCGCGTCGGAGCCGAACGCGTGGATGGGGTACATCACCAGCGCCGATTGCACCGACACAAAGCTACGCAGCCCGGAATCACCCCGCTCGAGCTCCTGTGTCACCAGGCCGTATTCCACGTTGGACATGCCCGCGCAGCCGTATCCTTTCAGGTTCGCGCCGAAGAGGCCCAGCTCGGCCATCTGTGGCACCAATTGCGTGGGGAACTTTCCTTCGCGGTTGTATTCCTCGATGATCGGCATGATTTCCGCGTCCACGAACTGGCGCGCGGTGTTGCGCGCGAGCTTTTCTTCGTCGCTCAGGACGGAATCGAACTCGAGGTAGTCCACCCCGGGGAATGACGGCATCGAGAGTCTCCTTGAATATGGGCCGCGGGAAGGCACAGCAAGAAAGTCAACGCGACGCCAAACCGCGATTGTAGCGAATTCGCGCCACGCTGCGCCAGTGAGCGATGGGCGACGAGAAGGTCCCGACGCCAAGCGCGACGGACCGGCCTTTTGGTCGGTGCGATAACTTGTAGTATCGTACTGCCTGCTATGCACCAGACGCAGAGCAACCCGCGCGCGGCATTAGGCTCGATTGTGGCGGTGAGCGCCGTCGCTGTTACGTTTTTACTGTGGCTGCTGTATATGCATGATGCTCCCGCGCAGTTCGCTGGCAAATACGTCTTCTTGCCCGCGCTGAACGCAGTGTTGAATGGGCTTGCCGCGATCGCGCTTTGCGTCGGGTTCTACTTCATCAAGACAGGGAATCGCCGGGCGCATCGCACCAGCATGTTGACTGCGTTCGCGTTCTCGTCGCTCTTCCTGGTCAGCTACATCGTCAACCACGCGCTGCACGGCGACACCCGCTTTCCAACGGGCCACGCAACCATCCGCAGCATGTATCTTGCTGTCCTGGCCAGCCACATTTTCCTTTCGATTGTGGCGCTGCCGATGGTGCTCATCACCTTCTTCTTTTCCCTGACCGGCCGCTTTCCGATGCACAAGCGGATCGCGCGCTACACGTTCCCCATCTGGCTCTACGTTGCAGTGACCGGTGTGATCGTCTTCGTACTTCTTCAGGCGTACGCGTACTGATTCGGATTGCCCAAGCTCCGCCGAGCTGTTCAGCGGGCGCGGAAGGCCGTGGTGTATACTTCCGCGAAAGCTGCGCGAGGCGATCGATGAAGCGTTCCGCAGGTTTAACGATTTCCGCGGTAGTCGTTCTGCTGGGCTGCGGTCTCACGCTAGTTTGCTGCGCTTTCATGGCGCTGGGCCTTGCCGAGATGGCGGCAAGAGGCGCCACGCCTCAGTTCACCAAGGCCGCGGGCGTGATGATGGCTTTATTCCTGCTGGCCCTCGCGGTTTGGGGCATCGCCACCGGCATTAATCTGCTGCAACTTCGCGAATGGTCCAGGATTTCCATGCTGGTTTTCAGCGCATTTCTGTTGGTGGTATCGCTGCCGGGAATCCTGCTGATGCTCTTCGTTCCTTTGCCGGCTCAGCCCAATGTTCCGGATCCGGCACTTATGGCCCGCGTGATGGCCGCGACGCGCATCGGGATGGTCGTTTTCTATGGTCTGCTCCTGCTGCTGGGAGGATGGTGGCTCTACTTCTTCAACAGCCGCGCGGTAAAGGACCAATTCCGAAGCGCGGACGGCTCCGCGCCGGCCTCGCCGGGCGCGTGGGGCCATCCTGCAGCGGTCGCGTCGGCACTGCCGAAAAGGCCGATCAGCATCACGATCATTGCTTACGTATCGCTGGTCGGAGCGTGCTTTCTTCCGCTGATTCAGCTGATGCATGTGCCCATGATGTTCATGGGGATCTTTTACACTGGCTGGAAGGCGTCGCTGATTGTCATGGGCTTCCTGACCGTGCAGCTTCTGATGGCTTATGGTTTGCTGAAGCTAGAGCCCTGGGGTCGCAGCCTGGCCATTTATTACTTCAACTTTGCGATTTTCAATTCGATCATTTCCGTAATTCTTCCCGGCGCACAGGCGCGCTTTGACGAAGCCACGGCTATGATGCAAGGCACGGTGGGCCTGCCGGCGTCGCCGGTGAAATTTCCGATCTGGTCCGGGTTGCTTTTTGGCCTGCCGCTGATCGCGGTTCAACTCTGGTTCGTGGTCACGCGGAAGCAGGCGTTCGAACGCCCGCGCGGATCATCTGCCTCACCATTGTGACCGGTCGGGCGAAACTGACGAATTACTCTCTAACGCGGCCGAACGTGCGGAGCCGGATGCTTTTGAGGCTGTAAATAAGGGCGCAAAACGTTGACGAGCGTGGTGCTCGATGCGATAATCGGCGTCTTTGTGTGGCCTAGAAGTGTGTTCGGGCGCGGTTCGGGGCCAAGCCTGACTTAAGCTAAACTCGACAAACGGGGCAAACGTATCACTACGCTTTCCTGACGATGGATATCCTCCACCAGCTCGGCGACCTGTTTCTTCAAGCTGTGCCTACCGTCATTATCGTTTTCCTCTTTTATTTATTCATGCGCTGGGCTTTTTTCAGGCCCGTCCAGAAAGCGATGGCGGAGCGCGACGAAAAAATAGAAGGCGCGCGGCGCGAAGCAGCGGCTGCTGAACAGGCTGCGCGGCAGGATCTGGAGCGCTACAACGAAGCGTTGCGCAAGGCCCGCGGGGAAATTTACGCCGAGCAGGAGGCTGCGCGCCAAGCGATCCTGGCAGAGCGCGCGAAAAACCTGAAAGCGATGCGCTCGCTCGCGCAAAAAGAAGTGGCCGAAGCCAAGAAAAAAATCGCAGCCGAGTTGGCGGCGGCGCGCACGGAAATCGAGCGCCAGACGCCCGAGTTGGCCGGCGAAATCGTGCGCACCATCCTGGAGAATCCCTTCTCGTTGCCGGGAGGGGTGGGCCGATGACGCAACGCTTTTGCTCTCTCGGGCGGACTTTGGTAGGCTCGGCAGTTTTTCTGTTGCTGGCTGCTGCTCCTGCGCTTGCTCAGGAAGACGAAGCTTCCCCTGCGGATTCTCCCGTCGGCTGGGTTTTTCGCTGGCTGAACTTTGCGCTCGTTTTTGGCGCGATCGCCTACGCCGTTTGGAAATGGGGCACGCCCTATTTCCGCCAGCGCGCCGGGGAAATCTCACGCCAGATCGCGGAAGGGGCGCGCGCTCGCGAGGCGGCCGAGCGGCAGCGGCGTGAAATTCAAGCCAAGCTTGCCGGGCTCCAAGAGGACATCGAGAGGTTGCGCGTGGAAGGGAAACGCGATGCCGAGGCCGAAGCGCAGCGCCTGCGCGACGCGGAGCGCGTCGAGCGAGAACGAATCGAGCGAGCAGCTCGTGCGGAAATCGAAGCCGCCGAACGAGAAGGCCGCATGGAGCTGAAGATTCTTGCGGCGCGGCGGGCAGTGGAACTAGCCGAAGCGCTGTTGCGGCAGTCCCTGACTCCTAAGGCGGAGGAATCGCTCTTTGACGGGTTCCTGACCGAGCTCCAAAGGAGCCTCAATTGAGCGCGGTGGCCGAGCGCTACGCCGCGGCGCTGGCCGACGTGGTAATGGACCGCAAGGGCGCCCCCGACGTGCCGGAGCATCTGGAGGAGTTCGTGGATCTATTTTTTGCTTCAGCGGACCTGCGCAATGCGCTGGAAAGCCCCGTCGTCGACGGCGCAGTGAAGAACAAAATAATCGAAGAAGTAGCGGAAAAAATGAAGCTGGATGATACGGTGCGGAATTTTATTTTCCTGGTGGTCGCGAATGGCCGCACGCACATGCTTCGCGAGATCGTGCAACTCTTGACCGCGGAATTGGATCGCCGCCAGAACATCCTGAAGCTGTCAGTGACTTCGGCGCAGAAGCTGGACGAACGCGAAAGAACGCGCCTGATCGAAGTGTTCAAAGGCAAGGACTCCAAGAAGAAAGTAAGGGCCAGTTTTGCGGAAGACCGGGCGCTGCTGGGCGGAGTGGTCGTGCGCGTGGGGTCAACGGTCTATGACGGATCGGTGCGCGAACAGTTGAACCGGCTGCGCGAGCGGCTGGAATCGGAATAGCACCGAAGGGTGCAAGGGATTACGGGAGTCAGGGAATGGCCAATATCAAAGCGGACGAGATCACCAAAATACTGCGTGAGCAGATCGAAAATTATAAGCAGACGCTGGCGGTCGAGGAAGTCGGCACCGTCATTTCCGTAGGCGACGGCATCGCGCGCATCCATGGCCTCGATAACTGCATGGCCGGCGAAATGATCGAGTTCCCGCACGACGTGTTCGGCATCGCCTTGAACCTGGAAGAAGACCAGGTCGGCGCGGTGCTTCTGGGCGATTACACCGAGATTAAGGAAGGCGACGTCGTCAAGCGCACCGACAAGATCATGTCCGTGCCGGTGGGCGATGGATTGATCGGGCGCGTCGTGGATGCGCTAGGCAATCCCATTGACGATAAGGGGCCGATTCAGTCAAGCCAGCGCAATCCTTTGGAGCGTCTGGCGCCCGGCGTGGTGGACCGCCAGCCCGTGCGCGAGCCGATCCAGACCGGTATCAAGTCCATTGATGCGATGATCCCGATCGGGCGCGGGCAGCGCGAATTGATCATCGGCGACCGGCAGATCGGCAAGACCGCCATCATTCTGGACACAATTTTGAACCAGCGCGGCGGCGATTTGATTTGCATTTACTGCGCGATCGGCCAAAAACGCTCTACGGTCGCGCAGGTCATCAAGACGCTCACGGATTTCGGCGCGATGGAGCACACCATTATTGTCGCGGCCACGGCTTCCGAATCTGCTTCCATGCAATACATCGCGCCCTTTGCGGCCTGCGCGATCGGCGAATACTTCCGCGACACCAAGCGCCACGCCATCTGTTTCTACGATGACCTCTCGAAACACGCGCAGTCCTACCGCGAGATTTCGCTGCTCCTGCGCCGTCCTCCCGGTCGCGAAGCCTTTCCCGGCGACGTTTTTTTCCTGCACTCGCGATTGCTCGAGCGCGCCTCGAAGCTGAACGATGAGCTCGGCGCGGGTTCGCTGACGGCGCTGCCAGTGATCGAAACCCAAGCCGGAGATATTTCCGCCTACATTCCGACGAACGTGATTTCGATCACCGATGGCCAGATATTCCTCGAAGCCGACCTTTTCAATAGCGGCATCCGCCCCGCGGTGAACGCCGGCATTTCCGTAAGCCGCGTCGGAGGCAACGCGCAGATTAAGGCCATGCGCCAGGTGTCCGGCACATTGCGCCTGGACCTCGCGCAGTATCGCGACTTGGCCGCATTCGCGCAATTCGGCACCGAGCAATTGGACAAAGCTACGCAGGCACAGCTCGCGCGCGGCCAGCGGCTCATGGAAATCTTGAAGCAGGATCAGTACCAGCCGCTGCCGGTCGAGAAGCAGGTTCTGATTATCTTTGCCGCTTCCAACAAGTATCTCGATGACCTGCCGGTTTCCGAGTGCCGCCGGTTTGAGATGGAGTTGTACCCGTTTCTTGAAACCAATTACAACGAGCTGCTGAAATCTCTGCGCGAGAAGAAGGCCTTTGACGACGCCATCCGGGCCGAAGCCAAGAAGGCCCTCGATCAATTCAAGGAGCAGTTCAGGGCCACGATCAAGGACGAGAAAGAGCAGGCCAAAGAGAAGGAAGAAGCCAGCAAAAACGATCAGGCCAGCGCCCACGCTGAAAAAACGCAGGCCAAGGACAGCGCAACGGATGGCTCGAAGGAAAAAAACGGCGCGCCCCCACATCAGCCGCAGCCAGTTCCCCAGAAGGTGAACGCCCCAGCGAAGTAACTCCCGTCCATGCCCACACTTCTCGACTATCGGCGGCGCATCCGCTCGGTGAAGAGCACCAAGCAAATCACGCGCGCCATGAAATTCGTCGCCGCGGCCAAATTGCGCCGCGCGCAGGAAGGCGTTTTCGCGGCGCGGCCCTACGCCAAGGAAATTTTGCGCGTGTTGCGCTCGGCGGCTGCGCGTATGGAATCTCCGGCGCATCCGCTGCTGCAGCGGCGGCCAGAAGAAAAAATCCTGGTGCTGGTGCTGACCGGCGACCGCGCGCTTGCCGGCGCCTTCAATTCGAATGTCCTGCGTCATGCCACGGAATTCATCCGTGAACATCACGCACAGAAGCTTGCATTGATGGTCGTCGGCAAGAAAGGCCGCGACACGCTTCGCAAGCGCGGATACAGCTTCGCTGGCGAGTGGACGGATGTCTCGGCGCACGTGGAATTTTCCAAGGCCAAGGAAATTGCGGCGCGGGTTGCGGAGCTGTACATCAGCGAAGAAGTGGATGCGGTGTACGCGATCTACAACGAGTTTAAGAACGTGATGGTGCAGAACCTGCGCACCGAAAAATTGCTTCCGGTTGATCCGGAAGCGGTGAAGGAATCGGCGGAAAGCGAAAAAGAACTGGCGGCGAAACACGCCGGTCCCGGCGGTTCATTGCCAACGGAACCTGGTCCGCAGGGTAAAGGTCTCGTGGTGGATTACATCTACGAGCAGCCCGTGGAAGAGATTTTCAACGGCCTTGTGCCGCGTTACCTGGAAGCCGAAATTTTCCGCATTCTGCTGGAATCGGCAGCCGCCGAACACGCCGCCCGCATGACGGCCATGGATTCCGCGACACGCAATGCGTCCGAGCTAATTGATAAGCTGACGTTGCAAATGAACAACATCCGCCAGGCCGCGATTACGAAGGAAATCATCGAAATTGTAAGCGGCGCGGCGTCCGCGATGTCGTAGCGCGTAAGACCCTAGGGAGACATGATGGCTACTCGAGAACAAAAAACCGGACACGTAGTCGAGGTTATCGGCCCGGTGGTTGACGTACAGTTTGAGGAAGGTCATCTTCCGCTGATTCACAATGCCGTGCGCATCACCAGCGAGGGTTACCACAACCCCGTGCCGCTCGATATCGTCGCGGAAGTGGCGCAGCACCTCGGCGAAGGCCGCGTGCGCTGCGTGGCGATGAAGCCGACCGAAGGACTCGTGCGCGGCATGAAAGCGCTGGACCTTGGCGAGAACATTACCGTGCCGGTGGGGCGCGGCGTGCTGGGACGCGTGCTCAACGTACTGGGCGAGCCAGTGGATAACCTCGGGCCTGTAAAATACCAGAAGCGCTACCCAATTCACCGTCCGGCCCCGGCGCTCGACGATCAATCCACCACTCTCGAAATGTTCGAGACGGGCATTAAAGTTGTGGATCTGACCGAGCCTTACCTGAAGGGCGGCAAAATCGGACTGTTCGGCGGCGCGGGTGTGGGCAAGACCGTGCTGATTCAGGAATTGATTCACAACGTCGCGATGAAACATGGCGGCGTGTCGGTTTTTTCGGGCGTCGGTGAACGGACACGCGAAGGCAACGACCTGTGGCTCGAGATGCAGGAATCGGGCGTCGTGGTGCCAGGGAATTCGGAAAAATCGCGCTGCGCTTTGATCTATGGCCAGATGACCGAACCGCCCGGCGCGCGACTGCGCGTCGGCCTGACGGGCCTGACCGTTGCCGAATATTTCCGCGACGAAGAAAAACTGGACGTGCTGCTCTTCATTGACAACATTTTCCGGTTCGTGCAGGCCGGCTCGGAAGTGTCGGCGCTGCTCGGCCGCATGCCCTCCGCCGTCGGTTATCAGCCGAACCTGAACACGGAAATCGGCGAGCTGCAGGAGCGCATCACCTCCACTAAAAACGGATCCATCACCTCGGTGCAGGCGATTTACGTCCCGGCGGACGATTACACCGACCCGGCGCCGGCCGCGACGTTCGCGCACTTGGACGCGACGACCAACTTGAGCCGGCAGATCGTCGAGCGCGGGATTTATCCGGCGGTTGACCCGTTAGCCAGCTTCTCGCGCATTCTGGATCCGCGCATCGTCGGGCAGGAACATTACAACGTGGCGCGCTCCGTGAAGTCCGTCCTCCAGCGCTACAAAGAACTGCAGGACATCATCGCGATCCTGGGCATCGAAGAACTCTCCGACGACGATAAGCAGACGGTGACGCGCGCGCGCAAAATCGAAAGATTCCTCTCGCAGCCCATGTTCGTGGCCGAGCAGTTCACCGGCCTCGAAGGCAAGTACGTGAAGATTGAAGACACCGTGCGCGGCTTCAAGGAAATCGTCGAAGGTAAGCACGACGATTTGCCCGAGCAGGCTTTTTACATGGTCGGCACGATCGAAGAAGTCCGCGAGAAGGCCGAAAAGATGGCGGCGGGAGCGGCGGCCTAATTCGCGACAGCAGGCGCGTGGAGCGAAACTAAAGCGATGGCGACCTTGCCGGAAAAAATCGAGCTGCAAGTGGTCACGCCCGAGCGGCACATCCTGAGCGAGGCTGTGGACTCGGTCGAAATGCCGGGCAAAGACGGCTATCTGGGCATTCTGCCGGGCCATGCGCCGCTGATCACCGAACTGGGCGTCGGCATCCTTACCTATCACCAGGGCGGCGAAACGCGTTTGCTCACGGTGATGTACGGCTACGCGGAAGTCTTGCCGGATCGCGTCATCGTGCTGGCGGAAATCGCCGAGCGGGCGGAGGAAATTGATGTCGCGCGCGCTCGCGCCGCGCTCGAGCGGGCCAGAGCCGATCTGCCGAAGGCCGGTTCCACCGAGGCGGATTGGGATCGCTCGAACGCGGCGATTCAGCGCGCCGAGGTTCGTCTGCAGGCGGCTTCCAGGAGCGGCTCGGGGGCCGTTCGCGGAGGCTCGCGCGAGGTGCAGCACGCCGCGGCCTAGTGCCTTCTAGGGTATTTCCGACTCGGCACATCTGAATCCGCAGGCTATTCGTCGCATCAGATATTGTGATAGAAAAGAAGAAACGCCAAATGGCTGAAATAACCGTTTATTCCAATACCTGGTGCTGTGATTGCCGCCGCGCGAAATCTTTTCTGCGCGAACGCGGCATCCCTTTCCGGGAGATCAATATTGACGACGATGCCGCTGCCGAAGCCATCGTCCTGCGGGTCAATAACGGCAAGCGCAAGGTGCCGACGATCGGTATCGAAGGCCGCTATTTTTCGCTGAGCCCGTTCGACCCCCATAAACTCGCCGACGAACTGAAAATCCCGCTGAATAAGTAACGGAAGGAGCGCTACGGGAGTCCCACGCCGCGGGTCATTACGCCGGCCACGTGCAGATCCGGGGTCAAAACCACCAGGTCCGCATCAGCGCCGATGGCCAGGATACCTTTCTTGCCGGCCAGGCCCAGGCGCCGCGCGGGAAGAATGGTCGCCATGCGCAGAGCATCCACGAACGGCACGCCTAGCTCAACGACGTAGCGCAGCGCACGATCAAGTGTCAAAGTGCTGCCGGCTAGTTTCCCTTCCGAATTGCGGCAGACTCCATCTTTCACCGTAACCTCAAAATTCCCCAAGCGGTAGTTCCCATCGCGCATTCCTGTAGCGGCAGTCCCGTCGCTCACCAGCAGCACCGTATCGAATCCCTTGGTGCCGAGCAGGACTTGAATCGCGGGCCCGGCGACGTGCACGCCGTCGGCGATAATTTCCGCGGTTACCTCGGTATCGGTAAGGATCGCGCTGATCACCCCGGGATCGCGATGAGTAAACGGGCGCATCGCGTTGTAGACGTGTACGGCGTGGCGCGCTCCGGCCTTGATTGCGGCGCGCGCCTGCGCGTAGTCCGCGTCGGTGTGCCCGACCGCGACCACCATGCCATCGGCGACCGCGGCCGCAATCAATTCCAGAGCGCCGGGCAGTTCCGGGGCTACCGTGAGGATGCGCGCCAATCCGCCCGCGGCCGCGCGAAATTTTTCCAGCGTTTCGCTGGAGGGCTGCGCGATTGAATTAGCGGGATGGACGCCGCGGCGCGCTTTGTTGATGAATGGCCCTTCCAGATGCATCCCGAGAATTTCGGCGCCAAAGCGCGCGTTATCCGCAATGCTCTGGTGGCTGCGAATGTATTGCGCAATGCCTTCGAGGCTACGGCAAGTGTCTTCCACGGGTGCGCTGACCGTGGTTGCCACGATGGAAGTCGTGCCGAAGCGCGCCACGGTGGCGGTGATGCGATCGAGCGCCTCGGGAGTCGCCTCCATCACATCATGGCCGCCGGCCCCGTGAATGTGCACGTCCACAAACCCCGGAACAACGGTCATGCCCGAGGCGACATAATCTTTGGCGCCCGGCGGAATGTGCACTTCATCGCGATGACCGATGCCGGTGATGCGTCCGCCTTCCACGACGATCACGCAATCGGTGAATTCTTCCTGCGGTGTAAGGATGCGGCTGGCATAAATGGCGGTGGCCGTCATGGCAAAACCATGCTACTCGAAGTGCGCCGTAAAATCAGCGGCGAGCCTTGCATACTTTTCCTAGTCCGCTACAATCAGAAACGCACCTAAATCGGAGGAATTGGATGTCTTACGACAAGAGATATGTGGCGCAGAAAAGGCAACGGCGGCGCCGCAAGACGGCCAAAGCCAAGATGAAATTGTACGAGCAAGGCAAATTGCCCCACGATAAGCTGCCCGCCCTGGCCAAGAAATTCTTGAGCCGCAAGAACCGCGCGCTGAAAAAGGCGGAGTAAGCCCGCACCCGGATGGCGTGCTCGGCCCCTCACCCACGATTGCGGCTACCGGTGCGATGGATCGCCGGCCAAATAAAAAAGGGAGCGTTCGAGGAACGCTCCCTTTTGCGCTGCGGTCAATCACGAGCCGTGCCTTCCTGGCAGACCAGCTCGTGCAACTACGAACTTAGTTACCGCCGGACGTCGAAGCCTGCGCGTGCGTTGAGTTCGCCTTCGGCACGCTCAGGTATCCGCTGATTTTATCCTTGCCCACCTGGTTCACGACAAATTCAAGCGGAGCACGCGCGCCACTCTGGAAGAAATAGAGCGGCTCATTGGCCGTCAAGTTCTTCTTGTCGTGGCGCTGGTCGTCAACAAAGATGGTAACGCCATATTGGCTTCTCTTGAGGTTCGTCCCGTGCAGTTCGACCATGAGGTTGCCGACTTTTTCCCGCGAGTTCTTCTTGTCAATGGTGAACTCGTAGTAGTCGCGCTCACCCAACCGGCGAAGCTCTTCTACTTCGTCATGGTTCCGGGCGATCAAAGTGCCGAACTCGCCGCGGGCCATTTGCAGGTTGTTCTTTTCAGTATCCAAGTCGGTCTTTACGCCGGTGACGTCGGTTCCCAACTTGTTGACGTCATCAACGCTAGCCTTGGTGGCGAGTTGCGCGTTGGTCTGGTTCTGCATCTCCGCCAATTCCTTGGCGTCGTCTTCCTTGATCTTCTTGGCCTGAAAGCGCGCCTTCGCCAGTTCGCCTTCAGTCAATTTCATCTTATCGGTCACGACGCTGAGCTCGCCCTGGAGCTGCGCATTCGTGTCCTCGGCCTTCGCCAAACGCTGGCCAATCACGTCATCGTTTTGCTTGAACTGCTGCGTTTGTGCAGCCAGAGACTGTTCGAGCTGCTTCGAGCGAGTCGAGGCGGTCCAGCCGGCGCCCAAAGCCACCAGGGAGACAACCGCCAGAGCAACCACGACGATGCCCACCCACCGGGGTGCGGTAGCTTCGTCTGCGATTACTACGTCTTGCCGTTCGTCACTCATGTTCTTTCTCCTCCGAGAAATCCCTTGCGCACGGTGGAAAAGCACGCGCGGAACCAAAGTTTTCGAGCCCGTCAGCCGCCGTGCAACGAACAGATAACAGGTAGGTTACGGGCCTCTTAGCAGGAAGCACAATGCCGAAAATTCTGTATTTCGCCCTGCAATTTTTACGCCTCCGTAACAAATCTGCGTGGTGGACCGAAACTGGCACTACCGGGAAGCGTCGCTACGCCGAAGTACTAGTCCTGCAACTGGCGTCTCTAGCCTTGCCGCGTGATGGTCATGTTGCGCAGCGCGGCGATACGATCGGCGAGCGGCGGGTGCGTGCTGAACAGGCTGGAAAACATCTCGCGCGCGCTGAGCGGCTGTACGATCATCAGCGCGGAAGTAGTGGGAGGAACGTCCATGGGAATTCTTTTATTGTAGGCGCCGAGCTTTTCCAGCGCGCTGATCAGCCCATTGGCGTGCCCGACCATCTGCACGCCGGAGGCATCCGCCTGGTATTCGCGCTGCCGCGAAATTCCGAGTTGCAGCAGCAGGGCCGCGAGCGGCGCGAGAATCAGCATCAGGATTCCGACAATGCCGCTGCCACGATTGCGGTCCTCCCCTCCGCCTCCAAACCAGAATCCCATCCGCGCCACCCAGGTAATTGCGCCCGCAATCGTCGCGGCAATGGACGATGTGAGGATGTCGTAGTTGCGCACGTGCGAAAGCTCGTGCGCGATCACGCCTTCCAGTTCATCGTCGTTCATGAGTTCCATCAAGCCTTGTGTGACGGCGACCGATGCGTGGCTGGGATTCCGGCCAGTGGCAAACGCATTGGGCGCCGGCTGCGGAATCAAGTACAGCTTCGGCAACGGCAAATTCGCTTTGGCCGCCAGGCGTTCCATCACCGCGTAGAGGCGCGGTGCTTGCTCGCGGCTGATCGGCACGGCGCCGCTGGACGCCAGCGCAATTTTGTCGGAAAAAAAGTACGCTCCGCCGTTCATGATAATTGCCACCACCAGCGCGATGGTCATGCCGTGCGAGCCGCCCAGCATCTGGCCGATGAAAAGCAGCAGCAGGGTCAAAGACGTCAATAGCAATGCGGTCTTAAGGGTCTTCATTCTGGCTCCCTCACTTTGTCGGACCGGTCAAGGCATTCATAGGGTGCGGCTCGAACTCGAAATAGCCCGGAACTGTTGAAATGTCTGTAACCAAGTGCACCGGATTCGGGTCCGGGCCTATCTTCAGGTGGAAGCAATTCTTGAACTCCTCTTTGCTTTTGAAAATAGCGCAACCTTTAGCGTCGCGCAACGCAGCGGGAACTGATCCAGCGAATGGTACCAATCGCCCGTCGCGCGATAGCGAGCCACTTTGCCTGACAGTCGATACCATCGCTTTAGGCTCTTAGGGTAACGCGAGTCACATTGCTCCCCTATACTGCGTTAGCCTTTACCTTTTCCTTCTCGAATTTCATCTCGCCCGTCTTGGCGTCCACGTCTACGCGCAGTTGATCGCCTGGTTTCACTTCGCCATCGAGAATCTTCAGCGCCAGCGGGTCCTGTATCAACCGTTGAATCGCGCGCTTCATGGGCCGTGCGCCATACGCCGGATCGTAGCCCTCGCGGAACAGCAGGGCCTTGGCCGCGGGAGTGAGATGCAGTTCCACTTGTCGCTCGCCCAGCCGCTGCAGCAGGTGCTGCATCTGCAAATCAATGATGTGCTCGATGTGGTCCTTGCCCAGCGGGCGGAACAAGACGATGTCGTCAATCCGGTTCAAGAATTCCGGCCGGAAGATCTCGCGCAACGCGGCCATCGCCAATTCGCGCGCCTTCTTGGGGTCCTTTTCCATGAGATCGAAAATCGCGGTCGAGCCGACGTTCGAGGTCATGATAATCACGGTGTTGCGGAAATCCACGGTCCGGCCTTTTCCGTCGGTGAGCCGGCCATCGTCCAGGATTTGCAACAGCACGTTGAAGACGTCCGGATGCGCCTTCTCGATTTCATCGAGTAAAACCACCGAATACGGACGGCGGCGGACCTGTTCGCTCAACTGGCCGCCCTCTTCATAGCCGACGTAGCCTGGAGGTGCACCGATCATCCGCGCGACAGAGTGCTTCTCCATATATTCCGACATATCCAGCCGAATGATGGCGCGCTCATCGTCGAACAAAAATTCCGCCACGGCGCGCGCCAGTTCGGTCTTGCCGACACCGGTTGGCCCAAGGAAAAGAAACGAGCCGATGGGACGATTGGGATCGCTCAGCCCTGACCGGCTGCGGCGAATCGCGTTCGCCACCGCCTGCAACGCCTGGTCCTGGCCGATAACGCGTTCGCGCAGGCGCTCTTCCATGTGCACGAGTTTCTGCACTTCGCCCTCGAGCAGACGCCCCGCTGGAATACCCGTCCATTTGCTGACAATCTTGGCGATTTCTTCTTCGCCGACTTCTTCTTTCAGCATCGGATGATCTTTTTGCAATTCAGCGAGCTTGTCCTGCGCCGCTTTCAGTTCTTTCTCCGCGGCGGAAAGCTTTCCGTAGCGTATTTCCGCCACGCGCGAAAGATCACCGGCGCGCTCGTAGCGCTGCTCCTCCGCTTTGAGACGCTCGATTTCTTCTTTTTGCTTACGAATGCGAGCAATGGCGTCCTTTTCCGTTTGCCAGTGCGCCTTCAGGCTGTTCGATTGCTCGCGCAGGGTGCTGAGCTCTTTCTCGATCTGCTTCACGCGCTCTTTGGAATGTGCGTCGGATTCCTTTTTCAACGCCTGGCGTTCGATTTCCAGCTGCATGATGCGGCGCTCGATGTCGTCAATTTCGGTTGGGAGTGAATCAATCTCCATGCGCAGCCCGGCGGCAGCTTCGTCCACCAGGTCTATGGCCTTGTCCGGCAGAAAGCGGTCGGTGATATAGCGCTGCGAAAGAACCGCGGCGGCCACAATCGCGGAATCCTTGATGCGCACCCCGTGATGCACTTCGTAGCGATCCTTCAGCCCGCGCAGAATCGCGATGGTGTCTTCCACCGAAGGTTCGCCGACGTAGACGGGCTGGAAGCGGCGCTCGAGCGCGGGATCTTTTTCAATGTACTTGCGGTATTCGTTCAGCGTGGTCGCGCCGATGGCCCGTAGTTCGCCGCGCGCCAGTGCCGGCTTCAGCATGTTGGATGCGTCCATCGAGCCTTCCGCCGCGCCCGCGCCCACCAGCGTATGCAGTTCGTCAATGAAAAGAATGATCTGACCTTCGGATTCGGTGACTTCCTTCAGCAACGCCTTCAGGCGGTCTTCGAATTCGCCGCGATATTTCGCGCCGGCCACCAGAGCCGCGAGATCCAGCGAAACGATCCGTTTCGGCTTCAGCACTTCCGGCACGTCGCCCGCGACAATGCGACTGGCGAGGCCTTCGACGATCGCGGTCTTGCCCACGCCCGGCTCGCCGATCAGCACCGGATTATTTTTCGTGCGCCGTGCGAGGATCTGCATCACGCGCCGGATTTCTTCGTCGCGGCCGATCACCGGATCGAGTTTGCCGCGGCGCGCCAGGTCCGTCAGGTCGCGCGCGTATTGATCCAGAGCGCGGTAAGTGGATTCGGGATTTTGCGACGTGACGCGATGGCTGCCGCGAATCGTGGCCATCGCTTGCAGAATCGCGTCGTGCGACGCTCCGGCACGCACCAACATCTGTCCGGCGGGATCTTTGTCGGCAGAGGCGATACCCAGCAAAATGTGTTCGGTTGAGACGTACTCATCCTTCAGGCGCTGCGCTTCGTCAAAGGCGCTCTCGAGAACTTTGTTTGTAGCTGGGCTTAGGTATTGTTGCGAGACTCCGGAAACTTTCGGCAAGCGCTCGATCTGCTTCTCTACATCAGCCGCCAAACGGGTGGGCGACACACCGAGCTTTTCCAGCAGCGGAGGGACGACCCCATCACCCTGGGCGATCAGCGCCCCAAGCAAGTGCAGCGGCTCAATCTGCTGTTGGCCCATGCGCCCGCCCATTTCCTGAGCGGCTTGCAGGGCCTCCTGAGCCTTTACGGTCAATTTGTCAAAACGCAGCATGTCGGGATTTTCTCACTTTCCAGCCCAGACAAAAAGGGGGCCTGGAATCGCCACCCAGCCGCCGGGGTTGCAGCCAGCTTAGTTCTTGCCGTTGGTGACGGTAATCTTCACCTGCTGGGGCTTCGATTCGGCGCGCTTCGGCAACTCGACGGTCAATACACCGTTCTGGTATTCAGCCTTGATGGCCTCGGTGTTTACCGTGTTCGGCAAACCGAAGCTGCGGCTGAACGAGCCGTAGGTGCGCTCGATGCGCAGGGAGTTGTCTTCCCTCACCCCTCACCTGTTGCTCAAACTTCCGCTCGCCGCGGATGCTGAGCATGTTGTTCTCAACGCGGACGTCCAGGTCGTCTCGTGGATGTCCGGCAAATCGGCTTTCAGTACGAGCTCGTTCTCGGTCTGGTAGATGTCGACTGCCGGCGCCCGAGTGGCCAACGCGGAATTGCCGCCGCAGTTGGGCAAGCTGGACTCGAACAAACGGTTCACCTGCTCTGTAAGCGAGGAAATGATCCGGAAAGGGTCCCAGCGTATAATGGCCCTCATGTTGCGACCCTCCTGAGATATATAGCGTTTTCTTAGCGCAGTTGGATAATAAAATATGCGCGTACTATTGTCAATTGTTTTCCGAATGAATTTGGCCCCCGCCATCTACGCTCAGAATTACTCTAATACCCTAATAACAATGCACTTAAGGTAGTGTGTTTCAGGCATCGTCAGCAGGATTGGGTGGTCTTCAGCCTGCGTCCGGCGCTCCGCCACCGCGACCATCCTGCGCGCATCATTGGCAGCCTCCGCAATCAATTGAAGAAAAAGGGCTTCGCTGACGTGATAGGAGCAGGAGCAGGTTACCAGATAACCGCCGGGTTCGAGGATCTTCAGCGCCCGGAGATTGATCTCCTTGTAGCCACGCTGTGCCGCGGGAAGGCTGTCGCGGTTCTTGGCGAAGGCTGGCGGGTCCAGAATGACCATCTGGAAGCGCCGCCCCACCTCGTCGTACTCTTTGAGCAAATCGAACGTGTTGCCTTCGCGGAAGGTGACATTGCCGACCGAGTTCAGCTGTTGATTGCGGTGAGCCGCCTCAACGGCAGCCGCGCTCATATCCACGCCCTCGACGTGGTGGCAATTTCCCGCGACCGTCAGCGCGAAGCCGCCCTGATAACAGAAGCAATCGAGCACTTCGCCAGAGGCATAACGCCGAGCCGCCCAATGATTTTCCCGCTGATCTAGGAACGCGCCGGTTTTCTGGCCGTGCGCGAGGTCGTACAGGAAAGTTATGCCATTCTGTTTTGCAAGAACTTCAACCGGGACCTCACCGTGCAAAATTCCCACGCGCTGCTCGAGCCCTTCGAGCAAGCGAACTTTGGGATCGTTCCGCTCGAGAATGCCCTTCGGAGAAAAAAGTTCCACAAGGATTTCGACGATCAGCGCCTTCTGTTTTTCCGAGCCTTGGCTGAGCGTCTGTAAGGCTAAGTAATCGCCGTAGCGGTCCACGACAAGGGAAGGCAATTGGTCGGCCTCGCCATAAACGAGCCGGTAGGCCTCAGTATTTTCGACGACGGTCCGCCGGAAAGCTGCGGCGCGACGGATGCGTTCTACAAAGAAGTCGCGGGCCACTGGCACGTTTTGGTGGGTCAGGAGACGTACAGCGATCTGGGATTTGTCACTGTAAAAAGCGCGCCCATGAAAACGCCCGCGTTCATCGGTGACGCGCACAATAGCGCCGGGCTCAGCCTGCGCCGAGCGCACGTCGTTCTTGTACACCCACGGATGGCCGGAGCGCAGCCGTTCGGACCCGCGAGAGCTGATGACGACCGAGGCTTCCGCCACGATTCCCACCTGGCTGATAGAATGGAACGGCTATAACGCTGCAATCATCGCGGCGTGGATGGGGCCGGTCCAGAGGGAGAAAACCCAGGAGCGCGGCGCCGATCGCCTCGATGTACTTAACACAACCGCACGCCCTGTACCAGCCACCAGAGACGAATGAACCTGAGCGAACTCAATTTCGAATTGCCGCCGGAGCGCATTGCGCAACGTCCGCTGGCCGAGCGCGACGCGTCGCGTCTGTTGCTGCTCGATCGTGTGTCCGGCGCGTGGCAAGACCGTCAATTCCGCGAATTTCCGGACCTCTTGCGCGGCGGCGAGCTGATCGTCATCAATAACGCCCGCGTGCTGCCGGCGCGTTTGTTCGGCAAGCGGGCGGGAATCCACGCCGGGCAGCCAGGCCAGCACAGCCCCACGCGCCACGAACATCTACAAGCCCCGATTGAAGTTCTGCTGGTGCGCCAGCTCGAACCCGACACTTGGGAGACGCTGGTCCGTCCCGGAAGAAAGATTCCGGTCGGCGAGCGCATCACCTTTGGAGACGATGAGCTAGAGGCGCGCGTGGAAGCGCGCGGCAATTTTGGCTTACGCGTGCTGCGATTTCATTCCAAGAACGGCTTCCACGAAACGCTCGGGCGGCTGGGACACATCCCGCTGCCTCCCTATATCAAACGCGCCGATGAGCCTGTCGATCGCGAGCGATACCAGACCGTGTACGCGATGCAGGGCAGCGCGGTGGCCGCTCCAACGGCCGGGTTGCACTTCACACCCGCAATTCTGCAGCGCGTACGCGCTCGCGGAATCGAGATCGCGGAAGTTACCTTGGACGTGGGGCTGGGAACATTCGAGCCGGTCCGCACCGAACGCCTCGAAGACCATAAAATTCACGCCGAAACATACGAGATACCGCAAGCCACGATCACCGCGATCGAACGCGCACAGCGCGAGCACCGGCCCGTGCTGGCTGTCGGAACAACCGTAGTGCGCACACTTGAGGACGCGGTCGAAAAAGCGGCGCAGCAGGGCGCCGCGATGCGGCCCGGCAAAGCCGAGGCAGACATTTTCCTTCATCCTGGCAAGCCCATCCGCGTCGTCAACCAATTGCTCACGAACTTCCACCTACCGCAATCGAGTCTGCTCGCCCTAGTGGCCACTCTCACAGGCCGCGAAAATATCTTGCGGGCCTACAAACACGCGGTGCAGGCCGAATACCGCTTTTACAGCTACGGCGATTGCATGTTGATTCGCTGATTCGTGGCGCAAGCGCGAATCGCCCCAAACCGGCGCGCGATTTCGTGCATCACGTGCTATGTTCGTCTATAATTCGCATCCTGCCTGCGGGGGCAGCTGAATGCGCTATTTAATCCTGAGCGACATCCACGCGAACCTGACGGCGCTGAATGCGGCGCTGGACGCCTCCAAGGGCCACTGGGAGAAAGTGGTGTGCCTCGGTGACGTCGTGGGCTACGGCCCCGATCCCAACGAAGTGGTGGATCGCGTCCGGGAACTTCGAGCGATCACCATTCGTGGCAACCACGACAAGGCCGGATCGGGCCTCGCCAACGCCGACGATTTCAATCCCGTCGCGCGCGCGGTCGCGCTGTGGACCCGCAATCAGTTGCGCCCGGAAAATCGCGAGTGGCTCGAGAAATTGCCGGTCGGACCGCTGACCGTGGACGGATTCGTGATCGTTCATGGCGCCTACAAGGACGAAGACGAGTATGTGTTTGCGCCGGCCCAGGCGCTCGATGGCTTGCTCGAGGCTGCGGCGCAAGTTACCTTTTTCGGTCACACCCATCTCCAGGGAGGCTTCACGCTTCACAACGATCAAGTCGGCGCGCTGCATTTCAAGCCCGCGGATGAAAACCATTTCTCCAGCCTCACAATCGAGCCGGACACCACGTATCTCCTGAATCCCGGCTCCGTGGGCCAGCCGCGTGACGGTGACACGCGCGCCGCGTTCGTGATCGCGGATTTGCCGAACAAGTCCGTGGAATTTTGGCGCGTGCCTTACGACATTGAGGCGGTGCAGAAGCGCATGGGGGCCGGAGGGCTCCCGGAACCACTGATCATGCGTCTGGCGTTCGGGCGTTAATGCACGCGGGTTAATCCATGGAACCGGGCGAGAGCTCTTACAGCGAAGAAAGGCGGCGATTCCCCCTCGCATTCCTGCTCGGAATTCTGGTCGTGGGCATTCTCTGCGGCGGATTTGTTCTGCTCACGCGCCACATGCGCGCGCCCGCGCAAGCCGCCGCGCTGAAATTGCCCTTCGGTCCCGCCGAACAGGCATACGCCGCGCGAATCCATTTCACTGACATTCAGATGGCGCGCGCCACGAATTTTCTGAAGCAAGAATTCACCTACGTAGCTGGAACGATTTCGAACGACGGGGTGCAAACGATTCGCGCAATGGCAGTGACGGTGGAATTTCACGATGACCTGAATCAAGTGATCCTGCGCGATACGGAAGTGGTCATGCCGCCGAACGGGGACCCGCTGCCGGCGGGTCAGCGCCGCGATTTTCAAATTACGCTGGAACATATTCCGGCGGAGTGGAATCATCAGTATCCCTCCATCAACGTCACCGGCCTGATTTTGCAATAATTGCGGACCGAGCAAACCAGCGTCGCAAGGACTGGCGGTATGCCATTGAACGCGCCTGCGGAGGATGGGGCTGCTGCGCATCCGGCGTTATCAGCGCGAAGAGATTTTCCGGAGTACGGCTATCGCCGGAAATTCAAGTTACGCGGATTGGACGGACCGAGAATTGGCGCAGAGGCCTGAAAATTATTTTTCGGCAGTCACTGAATTATTTTTGTCCCGAAAAAAAGGAAGGGAAGCGGCCTGGGTTGAACCAGTACCACTTCCCGGGGTGTGTCCTAGAAGTAATTGAAATATTAGACGTGAACGGTGGGAAAAGGTTGCATGAAGCTGGGGGCTCCCAGAAATTTAGCAAGCGTCAGTAAAACAGGTACTTACGCCACTTCTCATCACGATGTCCGATGAGCCGCATCAACTGTCGTGATGTGTGCAGCGTAAAAGGACGCGGACGCCGCTGCAACTTGATCCCTGCTTCTTCCGGAGTGCGGTCGCCCTTGCGGTTGTTGCAAGCGTAGCAGCAGGCCACCAGATTTTCCCACGTCGAGCGGCCACCGCGCGAACGCGGCAGCACGTGATCGAGCGTCAACTCCGAGGCGGGAAACGCGCAAGCACAGAATTGGCAGGTATTGCGGTCGCGCAACAAAATATTTTTGCGCGAAAGCGCGCGGCTCTGTTGCGGAATATGGCGGTAGCTGAGCAGGCGAATCACCGACGGAACCTGAATGGCTTTTTGCGTCGAGTGCACTTCGGTGTGATTGGTTTCCTCGGCCTGCGCCACGCCTTTCAGCATCAATACAAGCGCGCGGCGCACCGCGGTAACGTTGATCGGCTCGAAGGTTGCGTTCAATACCAGCACGGGAGCTTGCATCAGGGAAGGACGGCTGGCGGGCAACTTGGACTGCTTTGCGGCCAGAGGATCCGGCGCAACTCCGCCCAGCCCGATCGTCGGCCGGGGCCGTAAGCCAAACTTAGGTCGCTTGTCCATGTGCGCCGCCTTTGCGTCGCTTGGCGAGGTCGCTCACCTGAAGGATGCTCGCCGCATCCTGTTGGTTTGCCTGGTCTGTCCTTGCGGCCCGCAGTGGCGCTGGGCCCGAGGGCGACCATCCGGTAACCACTGGTGCGACCGTCAATCCCGGCACTGCGCTGGCCCCCGCGCTCTGCAAAGCTCGCGCGCAGGAGTCTAAGGTCGCGCCAGTCGTCATTACATCATCTACCAGTAGAACGCGAAGCTTGTCAACTCATAGACCCTTCCGCGTGGCGTAGGCGCCACGTACAGAGTCCCAATGCTCCCGATGGGAAAGCACCCAGCGCGCCGGGCGAGGCTTGGCGCGCACCAGCAGATACGCACCCTGTTTTAGACGCAAGCGCCGCGCCAGGGGGGCGCTATCAGTTCAGCTTGATTATACCCTCTCTCGCGTGGGCGGTCGGGGTGCAATGGGACCGCCTCACACGACGTCCGCCCGGAATGCCTCGGGCTCGCGCGCAACGAGCTCCGCCAGCCGCGCGGCGAACCAATCGCCCAGCCGCGTGACTTCTTCGTATTTCAGCAGCAGGATGGCGTCATGCAGCACGTCATTCTGCCCCTGAAATACCGATTTTAACTCAGCTCCTCAACGATCATGCCGAGTAGGCACACCCGTACCAGATCGGGCGACCGCGGGGAGACGAAGCCGGGGCTACCGCCTACTTACAGAAGCCCCTGCTCCGTCTTTTCCTGGCAGGTGATGCAGTAACGCGTCCATGGCACGGCTTCGAGCCGCTTCTGCTGGAGCTCCTGGTGGCAAGAACTGCATTCACCGAAAGAGCTGTCCTTGATGCGTGCGAGCGCGTCGTCTACCAGTTGCAGCAACGAGCGGTCGTTATGTGTTTGGCCGAAGAGGAATTCCTTGGTGTAGGAATTCGCTGCCTTGTCGGCGAGATCTACAGTGGGATCTTCATCCGCCTCGCGGCCTTCCTGCTCGGTGCGCGCGATCCCGCGCACCAGCTCTTCGCGCCGTGTCTGCAACTTCTTCTTGTAGTAGTCCAATCGTTTCTTGTCCATCGTCAGGTCCCTAGGCGAGGTTAAAAACCTCATTCAAATCCAGCGAGTTTACCGATACAAATTCCCGTTGTCAATGCGCCTCCGCCAAGCGGGGACAACCAAGCAACGAATCGTTCCTGAAGCGGGGTGCCATCCGGCGTGAACTTGCACCTTACAGCGTACAAGTAGATGCGGCGTTCTTCGAAAAGGATTCCAATACAGCTATCTTCGGCATTGTGGTGCTGAAACTACATGGTAAACGCCGGCCGTTGTAAGTGCATCGCTGCAGCGGTCACGTCGGTGTATTTCAGGCCGGCGCCGGTATTGAAGAGGACGACTCGATCCGTGGCCTTAAGGGAACCCGTGGCGATCAGATGATCGTAGGCCGCGGTAGCAGCAGCGCCCTCCGGCGAAAGGAAGATGCCTTCGTTCTTAGCCCAGTCCTTGAGAGAAGCAAGGATTTGTTCGTCGGGGATCGCGACCGCGACGCCGCCGGACTCGCGCAAGATCTCCAGCATGATGGCATCGCCGTACGGCTTGGGGACGCGCAGGCCCGAAGCGAATGTGGACGCGTTCTCCCAGGTCTGGCTTGCTGCGGCTCCTGTCTCAAAGGCTCGCACCATCGGCGCGCAGCCGGAGGACTGCACGGCAATCATGCGCGGCCGCTTGCCGGGACGCACCCAGCCTAATTCCTCCAATTCACCGAAGGCCTTCCACATTCCGATGAGGCCCACGCCTCCGCCCGTCGGATAAAAGACGGCCTCGGGATATTCCCAGCCGAGCTGTTCGACCAGCTCGTAGCCCATGGTCTTCTTGCCCTCCACACGAAACGGCTCCTTCAGGGTGGAGACGTCGAACCAGCCTTCGCTCTGTTTGCGTTCGGCAACCATCCGGCCGCAATCCGAAATAAGACCGTTGACCAGGGTCACGTGCGCGCCGTAGGCTACCGCCTCGAGGTAATTGGCAAAGGGCACGTCGCGCGGCATGAAAATATACGCTTCGATGCCGGCGGCGGCGGCGTAAGCGGCAAGTGCGCCGGCGGCATTTCCTGCTGATGGCACGGCAAGTTTGCGCAGTCCATAGTGACTGGCCATGGTCACGGCTAGCGCCAGTCCGCGCGCCTTGAACGAGCCGGTGGGGTTAGCGCCCTCCTCTTTTAGGAACACGCCGGGGTGGCGGCGGCTGCACAACATCGGCGTCCAGCCTTCACCGAGTGTGACGGGTTCAACCGTGGGAAGCACCGAGCGGTAGCGCCACATGCCGGTCCACGGCGGATTCGCCGCGCCCTGCACGATGGCGTTTCGCGCGCCGGCGCCGCGCAGCGCATTCAGGTCGTAACGAACGTAGAGCGCGCCCTTGCACTGCACACACAATGTCTGCGGAGTCGCAGCGGAGACCGTCGCCTTGCAGCGCGAACATTCCAAATGTTTGATCGCGGGCATAGTTGGCACCATAGCAGATGGTCAGAAGTTCAAACAAGGTTCGCATAAGGGGAGACGCAAGCGACCCTGATCCGATCGAGGCACAACAGCCTGCCGAAAACCCAAGAGCTTGTCGTTGTGAAGGCGATGGTTTTTGGGGGGGGCGGACTTTAGCTCCGACATAACGCTCGTCTAAACCTCCGGGGTTTTCAGCCACTGAGGCAAGCGTTTGACCTTTTCAGCTGGCTGATGAATATCAACGAACAACGATGACGATCAATCGCATCTCGGACGTCACACCTGCTGAACAACAACCACCGCCCACGTTTCGCACGCTCGCAGCCGCAGGCGTTCTTGTTTTCCTGGCAGGCGTTGTTCTGGCGGTTTTCCTCGCGCCGCATTTCTGGCTCGCGGCGCTGCGCTGGACCGGCCTCGCCCTGATCGCCGCCTCCGGCCTGCGCAAATCTTCCCTGACTTACTGGATTTTTTTCGCCATGCTGCTGGGCGGCGAAATCGGACTCGACCGGCCGCAATTCGCCGAACATCTGCGCGTCTTCAGCGATATTTTCCTGCGCTTGATCAAGGTCATCGTCGCGCCATTGATTCTCGGCACGCTGATAACGGGCATCGCCGGCCACGGCAATCTCCGCGGCGTCGGCCGCATTGGCGTCAAGAGCCTGATTTATTTTGAAGTTGTAACGACGCTGGCGCTTTTCATCGGTCTGGCAGCCATCAATATCAGCAAGGCGGGTGAAGGCTTGACGATGCCAGCCACGCAGGAAATTGTTGCCACGCAAAATGCGGCGCCCTTGCACTGGGACGATTTCCTCCTGCACGTTTTCCCCGAAAACCTCGCGAAGTCGGTGGCCGAAAACCAAATTCTGCAAGTCGCGGTGTTCGCCGTCCTTTTCGGAATTGCGCTCGCGCGCATCCCCGAGCCGAAGCGCGCCCCCATGCTGAAATTCTGTGAATCGCTCACCGACGTCATGTTTTCGTTCACCAATATCGTGATGTATTACGCTCCGGTCGGGGTGGGCGCAGCCATGGCTTACACCGTCGCGCACGTGGGAATCGGCGTGCTCCTCCCGCTCGGAAAACTGCTGCTCACCGGCTACGCCGCGCTAGCCATTTTTCTGCTCTGCATTCTGTTGCCCATCGCGTGGTTAGCCAAACTACCGATCGCGCGCTTCGCGCAAGCGGTCGCGGAGCCCGCCACCATCGCCTTCGCCACCAGCACCTCCGAAGCCGCACTACCTCGCGCGATGGAATGTATGGAAGCATTCGGCGTGCCCCGTCGCATCGTTGCCTTCGTGATCCCCGCCGGGTACAGCTTCAATCTCGACGGCTCGTCCCTATACCTCGCGCTCGCGTCCGTGTTTGTTGCACAAGCAGCAGGCATTCACATGCCTTTCGGCGAGCAGCTCTTCATGGTCATCACGCTGATGTTAACCAGCAAAGGCGTAGCCGGAGTGCCGCGTGCCGTGCTGGTCGTGTTGCTGGCCACCGTAGGCATATTTCATCTGCCCACCGAGCCGATTTTCATAATCCTGGGGATTGACGCACTGATGGACATGGCGCGCACAGCAGTGAACGTCATAGGAAATTGCCTCGCATCCGCCGTAGTCGCACGCTGGGAAGGCGAACTGGGCTCAGCAGAACCAACACAGGTTTAGCGCAAAGTGAGAAGTGATTTCACAGCACACGCCAGAGCTCAACACATCCGCCAAGAATTAACTAAGGGGTCGTAGGGGCGCTGCTTGCTGCGCCCCATGTCCGCGAGATCGATCCGAACCTCTCAGGCCGTCCGCTGTTTCGCAGGAAATAGAAAATGAATACCGATACCCCCAATGACCAGCACCGCGAACGCGAAAACGCTGCCTTCTGGCCCCACCGTCCCACCCGTGAGCCACGTTGGCCCGTGAAACGTGGAATTCAGCAAATGCCCTTTGGCCAGGAATCCGCTATCTGGCACCGAATAAAAATACGTCTCGCCCCAGTCCCAAGCCGCATGCATCCCGATCGGAAACCAGATATTCCCGGTGCGCTGCAAGCTGAACGCTGCCAGTATGCCGAACGATCTAGCCATCAGGGCCCCCATCCACGCTTCGCCCAGATTCTGCAGATGCCCCGCGCCGAACATCAGCGAAAGAACGACTGCGGCCGGCCAGAAGCCGATCCCCGAAGTCAGAGTTGACTGCATGTAGCCGCGAAACGAAAATTCCTCGAAGAGTCCCACCAGGATGAAAACCACGCCGTACGCCGCCCCAAATTTCAGCGCGTCTGTGCCGGAAAGCGCCAGGCCGCCTAACGAGAATCCGCGAAATGCAGCGATCAAGACCATCAACAGCGACAACATCGCGAACCCGTACGGAAGGCCCTGCCAGAAGCGTTTCCCGAACGCCTGGTAGGGCGGCAAGTAGTAATCGGCGAAAGTGCGCTTCTCAATACGGGCCATCAGCAGAACCGCCACCATCAGCGAGAACACTGCGATGCTTTCTTCGACGATCATCGAAGAGGGCGTCATGATCTGCCGATTTTGCGCCTTCATCCACGCGTGGGCCGAGGGAATCAAGCGCAAACCGAACCCTATCCCGTTCGCAATCGCCATGAAGAAGGCGACAAACAGCAGCAGCCGCCAACCAGCGCGAATCCCGTTCGGGCCCATAAAAATATTGGCAATGGGGGAACGCGAAGTTTGCACCGGTGGGATGTCTCCCTCGTGCGTGGCGAGATGCGTTGCATCGTAGTCAGGTGTCATCGGTTCTCTCCTGAGTACTATACGGGAACGCACCACTTTAAGTTTCACAGGCGAAGCCACGATCCCACTTCATTTAGATGCTAGACGCTCGCCGGGCGCTCAGCGCGGAAGGCGCGCATGACCAGCAGCCAGAAAAAAACGCCCACGAAACGCCAAACCCATGCGGTAGAATCCGGCTGCCGCAGGGCAACCGACTTGCGAAGGAGAAACCGTGCCCGAGTGTGACGAGTCATGGAGAACGTTGCAGTAAAAAGACGCGTTTGGCAATCGCTGCCTGTAATTACGCTCTTGGCCTTGGCTTTGCGGCTTATCGCCATCCGCTTTAACTACACCGACACTTGGAATTCCTATCGAAGCTACTTGCTGTTCGGCTTTGAAATTGGCCGCATCGCCCGCTCCATCGCAGCGGGACACGGTTATGGCAATCCCATGCTGGTTGAAACGGGGCCGACAGCGTGGATGACGCCAATATATCCCTATCTCCTCGCAGCCGTCTTCCAGCTGTTTGGAATTTACAGCAGGACGTCCGCGTTCGTGATCCTCGGTCTCAACTCGCTATTTTCAGCGCTGGTCTGCATCCCGGTGTACTTCGCAGCCAAGCGCAGTTTTGGATCGAGCATAGCTGTCGTAGCGAGCTGGATGTGGGCTCTTTGGCCTTACTCCATCTATATTGCCAGCGCCTTCGTCTGGGAAACGTGCTTGAGCGCTCTATTGCTTGCCGTTCTTTTTGCGTGGACGCTCAAGCTCAAGCAAGAGCAGCCCGACAAATGGAACTGGCTTGGCTACGGCGTGCTCTGGGGTTTCTCGGCGCTGGCGAACGCTTCGATCCTGTCGCTTTTCCCCTTTCTCGCCGCCTGGGCGCTTTATCCCATTTGGCGAGATCGCCCAAGATGGCTCGCCACAGCCGCGCTCGTCGTGGTCGGGCTTGGCGTCGCCGTTTTACCCTGGCAGGTCCGCAACTACCACACGTTTCACCAGCCAATCCCGCTGCGCGACAATTTCTGGCTCGAAGTCTGGGTCGGGAACGACGGCAACACCGGTAACTGGGTGGATATCGCGTCCCATCCTTCGGTCAATGATGCGGAACTGGCCAAATTCGTGCGGCTCGGCGAAATTCCCTACATGCAGCAAAAGCGGCGCGAGGCGCTGGGCATGATTGCCGAGCACCCCGCGCTCTATCTTATACTGTGCTTGCGCCGCTTTATTTACACCTGGACCGGTTTCTGGAATCTCGACCCGACGAATCTGGAAATTGAATTCCACAACCCTGCCAACGTCTACCTGACGACGTTGATCTCGGTGGTCACGCTGATGGGCCTCTGGCTGGCTCTGCGCAATTCCCGCGAGGCGGCCGTCCCGTACCTGCTGGTTCTGATCATTTACCCGTGGCTGTTTTATCTCACGCATCCGGAGATTCGCTACCGCCATCTGATCGAGCCCGAGATGATCGTCTTAGCGGCCGTCGGTGTGAGGTTCCTGGTCGCGGAATTATTCAAAGGTTTCCCCGGACTGCAGCGCGCCGCCCGCGGACCTGTGTAGAGGAAACCAGCGCCGCGGCTCCCGGTCGCGCTCACCCACGCAGGATTCGGTGCGCAGGACCCAGCTGCCTTCCTTTGTTCTGAAATTCAGAGTAAATTCGCAATTGCAGACGGCAGCAGCTGTTCCAGGCTCGCTTGCCCAGGGGAAAAGAAATGAAAAAAGAAAAAAACGCCAATGCTGGTTCCCAGGCCATGACTCGGGAGCGCCTGATCGCGCTTCTCAACGAAGACTTGGCCCGCGAATACCAAGCAATCATATCGTACGTAATTTATTCCCAGGTTTTGAAGGGCGCGGAATATATGAACATCGCGGGCGAACTCGAAAAGCACGCGACCGAAGAACTCAGCCACGCGCTGATTGTTTCCAATCAGATTGATTACCTCGGCGGCATGCCGGCCACGCAACCCAAGCCCGTGCGCACGTCGGAAAAAGCCAAGGAAATGCTGCAATTCGACCTGGAGAATGAAACGGAAACCATCCGCCAATACCGGCAGCGCATTCATCAATGCGAAGAGCTGGAAGAGTACGCAGTAGCCGAGCACATCCGCGAAATCCTGCTCGATGAGCAGGACCACGCGATCGCCTTAGCCACGGCACTCGGTATCGACGTTCCAGCCATCCTGCTGCCGAAACACGCAGCGAAGAAATAGCTGCCGCGGAGTGTGATGCTTTTGTAAAGCACGTCGGACTCGAACGGGCTGACCAGTGACGTTGAAACGTCCGCGGCGTTGCAAGAAGTCTAGAGGCGCTCCGTCAGAGCGCGATTAACCTCGTAGTCGGAAACGAACCGGGCCGTCCACGCCTGGCCAGGGTTGCGGGCAAGCCACCACCGCTGCTAAAATCTCCTATTTGCGAGCCGGGAAGAGCCGCAATCCTAAGCCACAAATCCTGGACACCCTTCCATGAATCGAATAGCTTGACGCAACAGAAGTCGTAGCGGAGGACTGGTTTGGCCAAATATGATGTCGTGATCATCGGCAGCGGACCGGGCGGCTACGTCGCCGCGATTCGCGCCGCGCAGTGGGGATTGAAGACCGCCGTCGTCGAAAAAGATCCGTTTCTCGGCGGCACTTGCCTGCACGTAGGCTGCATTCCCACCAAAGTGTTTCTGCACCACGCCGACATTTACGATCATTTCAAGCGCGCCGAGGAATTCGGTTTCGAAGTGGAGAACGTGAAGGTGAATTGGCCAGCGATCCTGGCGCGGAAAGATAAAATCGTCAAGAAACACGCCGGTGGCATCGGCTTGCTTTTCAGGAAGAACAAAGTGGAATCCATCACCGGCTGGGGAAGAATTGCCGGCCCGGGCCGCGTGAGCGTCGAGAAAGACGGTAAGACCAGCGAACTGGAAACTGCCAATATTTTGCTCGCAACCGGCTCGGAAGCGCGTTCCTTGCCCGGAGTCGAAATTGACGGCAAGACGATACTCACCAATCGCGAAATCCTGCTGCTCAACGAAATTCCAAAGTCCATGATAGTGGTCGGCGCGGGCGCTGTCGGCGTCGAATTTGCCTCGATCTTCCGCACCTTTGGCACCGACGTCGCTATTCTGGAAGCCTTGCCGCGCGTCGTGCCCCTGGAAGACGAGGAAATTTCGCCCGAGCTCGAAAAAGCCTTCAAGAAGAAGGGCATTCGCATCGAGACCGAATCAAAAGTCGAATCCGTGAAGAAGGACGCGAACGGCGCGACCGTCACGTTCCAGGACAAGACCGGCAAATCGCAAACCATCAGCGCGGAGAAAGTTCTCATCGCCGTTGGCCGCCGCCCGCTCACGGAAAATATCGGGCTGGAGAAAACCAAGGCGAAAGTCGAACGCGGCTACATCCATACCAACACGTACATGGAAACCGACGAGCCCCATCTTTACGCGATTGGCGACATCGTTGCCGGCCAGCCGCAACTCGCTCATGCCGCTTCGATGGAGGGCATCATCGCTGTAGGGCGCATGGCCGGCAAAGAAGTGCAGCCGTTCGATCGCAAGCGCTGTCCCAACGCCACCTACTGCGAGCCGCAAATCGGTTCGATCGGCCTGACCGAAAAGCAGGCCCGCGATGCCGGTTTCAGCGTGAAGACCGGAAAATTTCCGTTCCTCGGCAATAGTAAGGCGACGATTCTCGGCCAGCACGAAGGTTTCATCAAAGTCGTGGCCGAAGAAAAATACGGCGAAATTCTCGGAGTTCACGCGATTGGGCCGCTGGCCACGGAAATCATCGCCGAGCCGGTTGCGGCGCTGGGCCTGGAAGCCACTCTCGACGACATGGCGGCCACGATCCACGCGCATCCCACGGTGTGGGAAGCGATGGGTGACGCTTTTAATGCCGTACGAGGCTTGAGCATCAACTATTAGAACGCCGCAGGACCGATTGGTTTTCCAAGAGGGTCGGAGCTTTAGCTCCGACATAAAGTGAGCGCCAACGGAAAAGGCTTTAGCCCCTGAGGAAGCGGTCTAACGCAATTTCGGCCGCGCCTTGAATCCGCAACGCGCGGCGGTTTGATTTCGAGAGGCTCGTGGCTAGTACGGAACCAATCTGTTGGGTAGTGAATCTGGGGCTGCTGCCCTATGCTCCGGCAGGTGCACTGCAAATGCGCCTGGTAGAAGCGCGCAAGGCGGGCGCGATTCCCGATGTCTTGCTGCTCTGCGAGCATGCGCACGTAATCACTCTCGGGCGCAAC
This sequence comes from uncultured Acidobacteriota bacterium, assembly GCA_963795005.1. Taxonomy (GTDB): domain Bacteria; phylum Acidobacteriota; class Terriglobia; order Acidiferrales; family UBA7541; genus Palsa-295. The sequence continues at coordinate 51,045 of CAWCGE010000018.1, forward strand.
GGAAAACGCGAGCACCTTCGCGCTGGCGAGCGTTTGCTCGCGCAAATGAACGTCACCTTTCAGGCGACCGACCGGGGCGGCGACATCACCTACCACGGCCCCGGCCAAATTGTCGGCTATCCCATTCTGGATCTCAGGCAGCATCGCCGCGACGTCCGCTGGTATGTCGGCCAACTCGAGGAAGTGATGATCCGCGCCTCGGCCGATTTCGGCGTGGCCGCGCGTCGCATTCCGGATCGCCACGGAATCTGGGTAGACACCGCCAGCGGCGAAGAAAAGCTAGCGGCTCTCGGCGTGCACCTGAGCCGCTGGGTGACCTCTCACGGCTTTGCATACAATGTGGCCACCGATCTGCGATACTTTGATTTGATCGTCCCGTGCGGTATCGCCGGGAAGCGTGTCACCTCGCTCGAGCGCGTGCTGGATCGCGCCGTCACCAGCGAGGAAGTCCGGCCAAAGCTGGTTGTGCATTTCGGCGAAATTTTTAACCGGGAAATGATCGCGGTGTCGCGCGCCACCCTGGAAGAATCACTGGCGCAGCACGCCGCTGCCGTCACGCGCGTCCCGATGCATCAGAGCCCAGCCGAGCACCAAGCCGCAGCCGTGGATTTGCAAGGGAGCAGGGCATGAGCCAACCGCTTACGCGGGAACAGTACCTGGACCTCTACTATTTCATGCAGCTCAATCGCCTGCTCGAAGAGCGCATGGTGCGGCTTTTCCGCCAAAATAAAATTGTCGGGGGTTTGTACTCGAGCCTCGGCCAGGAAGCCGTTTCGGTAGGGACCTGCTACGCGCTCGAAAAACGCGACTGGATCGCGCCCATGATCCGCAATATCGGCGCGCTGTTGGTTAAAGGCGTGCCGCCCCGCGACATTTTCACGCAGCACATGGCCAAGTACACTTCGCCGACCAAGGGCAAGGACGGCACCAGCCATTTCGGCGACCTGAAAGACCGCCACATCGTTTCGCCCATTTCCATGCTCGGCGATTTGATCCCCGTGATGACGGGCGTCGCCATGGCCGGCCGTTATCTCGGACAAAACATCGTCGCGCTGACCTGGATCGGCGACGGCGGCAGCTCCACCGGCGCATTTCACGAAGGCCTCGGGCTCGCGGCGTCGCAACGCGCGCCATTCGTTTTGATTGTCGAAAATAACCAGTGGGCGTATTCCACGCCGGTTTCGCGCCAGGTGCCCATCAAGAATCTCGCCGACCGCGCCGTTGCTTACGGCATCTCCAGCGCGATTGTGGATGGCAACGACGTAGTCGCGGTATACACCGCCGCGAAAGAAGCCGTGGACGAATGTCGGACCGGTCGCGGCCCGCGTCTCATCGAAGTAAAGACCATGCGCATGCGCGGCCACGCGCAGCACGACCCCGCCGAATACGTCCCCAAGCAAATGTTCGAGTATTGGAAAGCGCGCGATCCCATCGCGCTGTACGAAAAATATCTCACCGAAAATAAAATCTGGGACGCCGCCGCGAAATCGGAAATTGACGCGCGCATCGAGCGCGAACTGGACGTCGAGCAGAAATTTGCCGAGGATTCGCCGCTTCCGCCGCCCGCGTTCGCGGAAGAGGGCGTCTATTGCGACGGTTGCCACAACATCCAAGCAGAATGGAAACGCTCCAAGGCTGAAGTGATGCCGCCCCAATCGAGCATCGATCCAGCATGGCGCATGGAAGATTTGGGCGCGCTGGGCGAAATTCCCGCCGCGAAAGATGTCGCGGCCAGCGGCCACGGCTGGAAAACGCCAACGCCAGCGCCCGCAGGGTCAAAGACCGCAGTGGGTGCCGCGCCAGGAAATACCGCCGCGCGCAGCGCGACCGCAGCAGCCGGTGAAATCGCCGAGGAGCCCGCCGTGCCGCGCGTTCCCTTTGGCCGTGGCCCGAAAGATAAGGCGTTCCTGCAGAGTCCGGAGAATCCGCAGAACAAGCCCTACCGCCGCGGCGCGCCGGACAAATCGTTCCATAAGGGCGGCCAGGACAAATCATTTGGCAAGAACCCCGCCGGCAAATCATTCGGTAAAAATCCGAACGGCAAACCCTTCGGCAAGAATCCGCAGGGCAAATCCTTTGCCAAAAGCGGTCCCGACAAGCAGGGGAGGCGCTGAACATGACCGCGCAAACTGCCTCCGCTACTGCTCCGATCACCATGGTGGAAGCCATCCGTCAGGCCATGTTTGAGGAAATGGAACGCGACGCGGCCGTCGTCGCCATTGGCGAAGACATCGGCGTTTACGGCGGCGCTTTCAAAGTTACCGACGGCCTGCTCGCCAAATTCGGCCGCGAGCGCGTGATCGAAACCCCGATCAGCGAGACGGCCATCATCGGCGCCGCGTGCGGCATGAGCTTCCTCGGCCTGCGGCCCGTCGCCGAAATGCAGTTCATAGATTTCATTGCGTGCTGCTTCAATCAGGTCACGAATTTCGTCGCCAAATCGCACTATCTATGGGATGCCCCCGTTCCCATGGTGATTCGTGGGCCTTCCGGCGGCGGCGTGCACGGCGGGCCGTTTCATTCCGCCAATCCGGAAATGTATTTCGTGCATACTCCTGGCCTGAAAGTGATTTATCCTTCCACTCCATCGGACGCCAAGGGCCTTTTGAAATCGGCGATTCGCGACAATAATCCCGTGCTCTTTTTCGAACACAAATTCCTGTACCGCCGCCTGAAGGAAGAAATGCCTCCGGGTGATTACACCGTGCCCATTGGCAAAGCCGCCGTGCGCCGCGCCGGACGCGACCTGACTATCATCAGCTATGCGGCGATGGCGCACACGGCCATGGAAGCCGCCAGCGAACTGGCGAAAGAAAGCATTGACGCAGAAGTGATTGACCTGCGTACGCTGCTGCCGCTGGACGAGAAAACGATCCTCGCTTCGGTGAAAAAAACCAACAAGCTCTTGATCGTGCATGAGGACACCCGCACCGGCGGCATTGCCGGCGAAATTGCCGCCATCGTGTGCGAGGCCGCTTTCGAAGATCTCGACGGGCCCATCGAACGCGTCACCGCGCTCGATACGCCGGTGCCTTATGCTCCTCCTCTCGAGGAACATTTTCTTCCGAACACTGAAAAAGTGGTTGCGGCCGCGCGCAAGCTGGCAAAATACTGACGCGGACCAAGGCGGGATGGCGACGATGGGAAAGACCAAAGGCGTGAACCAGGCGGAGTTCGAAGTCGGCAGCGAAGTGCGCATCGCGGACCGCGCGTTCCTCGAGGATTTTCTCGAGGCCGGGCAGTACCACAACGAGCTCGAGCCCGAGCAGCTGGAATTTGCCGGGCGTACGGCGAAAGTGAAGGCCGTCAATTTCTTTCACGGCGGCGACGAGATTTACACCCTGGAAGGCATTCCGGGTGCGTGGCACGAGGAATGTCTGGCCGCCGCCTGAAGGCCGCGCCAGCAATTTCACAGGAGAAGAACATGGCTGTTGACGTCATCATGCCCCAGATGGGCGAAAGCATTTTTGAAGGCACCATCACCAAGTGGCTGAAGAAGGCCGGCGACAAGATCGAGCGCGATGAACCGCTGTTCGAAATTTCCACCGACAAAGTGGATGCGGAGATTCCCTCGCCCTCGGCCGGTGTGCTGAAAGAGATCAAGGTCAACGAAGGGCAAACGGTTCCCATCCAGACCGTGGTCGCGGTGATTGACGCGGATGGCGCCGGCGCCGTGTCCGCTGCTCCGGCACCTTCGGCGTCGCTGAAAACCGAGGCCGCGAAGCCCGCGTCCGCTCCGGTGAAAGCGCAAGCGCCTTCGGCACCCGCACCGGCGGCTAAATCTCCGTCGCCTGCGCCCCAACCTGCGGCTGCTGCCAGCGGAGAAAAAGTGCGCAGTTCGCCGCTCGTGCGCAAGATCGCGCGCGAGCACAATATTGACGTCGCGCAAGTGCCCGGCACCGGCGCCGGCGGACGTGTCAGCAAGCACGACATCCTGAGCGCCGTCGAAGGCGGCGTCGGCGCCCCACAACCGGCGCCCGCAACTGGTTTGGCGGCTCCGCCAGCCCGGCCTTCCGCGCCTCCTCCGGCAACGGGCGGCGCTTCTGCTTCCGCGGTTCTCGAAAACGCCGTGCCGCGCGAAAAAATGTACTTCGGCCACTACGAAGTCCAGCCCATGTCCGTGATGCGCCAGCGCATCGCCGAGCACATGGTTCTCTCGAAGCGCGTTTCGCCGCACGTCTACTCCGTGGACGAGGCGGACATGACCCCGATCGCCACATTGCGCGCGAAAATGAAAAATAAATTCGAGGAAAGCACCGGCACCAAACTCACCTTCATGCCTTTCTTCGTGCGCGCCGCCGTCGAAGCGCTGCGCGCGTTTCCGACCGTGAATTCCTCAGTGGATGGCAGCAACATCGTCCTGCACAAGGAGTGCAACATCGGTATCGCCGTCGCGCTCGATTGGGGCCTGATCGTCCCGGTGATCAAGAACGCCGAAGAAAAGAACTTCCTGGGCATCGCCCGCACCATGAACGATCTCGCCGAGCGCGCCCGCGCCAAGAAGCTCAAGCCTGAAGAAGTTGCCGAAGGCACTTTTGCGATCACCAACCCCGGCGTCTTTGGCGGCCTGTTCGGCCTGCCGGTCATCAACCAGCCCAACGTCGCGATCCTCGGCCTCGGCACAATCGAAAAGCGCCCGGTGGTAATTGACGACGCGATCGCCATCCGCTCCATGGTCTATCTCACGCTCTCCTACGACCATCGCGTGGTGGACGGCGCCGTCGCGCACCAGTTCATGGCCAAGCTGAAGCACACGCTCGAGAACTGGACGGAAAGCATTCTCTAGCCGCTGGCAATCTTGCCGCTGGCGCGCAGTCGACAGTTGAAAGTCAAAAGTTAAGAGTTGAGCCGGCACGATGTGTCCGTGACATGCCGCGGGCGTTTCTTGCTCTTAACTTCTAACTGTCAACTCCCTTAACTGGTCCATGACCTCTCAACCACCTCATCCCTGGGGCTCTCCTCCCTGGAAAATTGATTTCCGCCCACCGCAGCGCCCGCTCCCGGCCCAGGTGGACTTCGCCATCATCGGCGGCGGCTTCACGGGCCTCGCGGCCGCTGCGTGGCTGCGCCTGCTCGCGCCCGAAAAGTCTGTGGCTGTTCTGGAAGCCTTTCGCATCGGCGCGGGCGCGAGCGGACGAACCGGCGGGATGGCGCTTTCGGAAACTGCTGCGGGCGAGCAGCGCGGTTTGGGCGACGTGCTGGGCGGGCTGGAGAAAATTTTGAAAACACTCCGCGTGCGCTGCGACCTGCATCTCGGCGGTGCGTGGGAAATTGCGCGGGGCCCCGGCGCCAAGGGCCTGGCGCGCTCTCCCATCCATTGGAACGACTCTGGAACGCTGCGCGTAGTGAGCGAAGTTCCCGGCGGCACGCTCGACCCCGGAAAGCTGGTCAGCGGCCTGGCTCGCGCGGCGCACCGGCTTGGAGCACGCATTTACGAAAATCATCGCGTCCTGGACGTGCATTGGAACGCCAGACACGAGATTCACGTGGGCGACGGCCGCGGCAGCCTTCGCAAGCTCACTGCCGCGAAAATCATCTTCGCGACCAACGCTTGGTCGCTCGATGTGTCCGGGCTCAGCGACGGAATGCATCCGCGGCTGACGCTGGCGGTGCTGGCGAAGCCGGTCAGCGAAAAGGTTCTTGCGGCGATCGGCTTCGCCGAACGAAAACCGTTTTACACCCTCGACTTTCCTTACCTGTGGGGCCGCGTGCGCCCGGACCGCTCGATCGTGTGGGGCGCGGGCCTGGTGCAATCGCCGGATGAAGACGATCTGGAGCGCGTGGACGTCGCCGCGCCCGAGCCCGCGCAGATTTTCGCGCGCCTCGAAGAGCGCGTCCGCCATTTGCATCCGGCGCTCGAAAAAACAAAATTCACGAACCGCTGGGGCGGCCCGATCCTGTTCCGCGATAACTGGAAGCCGGTCTTCGACTGGCATCCCCAAAGTGTCGCGCAGGGCCGGAATGCTATCGTGGTGGGAGCGTACGCAGGACACGGCGTCGCGCTATCGTCCTACCTCGGCACCTGGGCCGCGGAGATTTTGCTGGGCAGCCGCAAACTCCCCGCCTGGGGCGCGCTACAGCCGTAAGTCAGAATCACCATGAGCTGCAATTCGTCGCAGTCATTGGCATTCCGTCTGTACGTGCAGGCGGGGCTTTTTCTGCATTTTCTTGTTGGTGTGAAGCTCTATCCGACGGCGCCGACGTCACAGGAATTCATGGCCGGGAAACAATCTGGGGCTGAGTAGTGCTTCGGACGCGTTAGGTTGATCAGGCAGGTCAACTGATCTGCGCATGTTCACCGGTACAAATTCCGTAATGCAGCGAGTCCGATCTTGGTTGTTTGACATCCTCTATCGGGCGTCGAGGAGCGAGGCGATCTTATCAAACGTAGCCATTCCTCGGCATCGAGAGGCGCAGTTTATTGGACAACTCCGAGTGGCCCGGGAAGTGTTTGGAGTCGCAACCTTTCAAGTCGGAACGTACCGACAAAGTGCACCCGCAGGCTTCGCGTACAAGCGTGCCCCAAATGGATACAGCGTCCTCGATGGAAATCTAGAGTGGATGGAATCCCCGGAAGCGGCCTTACGACAAACCCCTCACGGCGGGTTTCCAGGGAACCGCGCTGGCGCAAACGCACGATTGCGGACGCACTAGTATGGTAAAGCAATCCACTCCGCTTGCGGATTCCTGCGGAACAGACTTCAGCGCTTCTTGCGCTTGCCGCCCTTTTTTGCCTTGGCTTTCTTCTTGGCGGCTTTTTTCTTGGGCTTGGCTTTGGCCTTCTTTTTCGGCGCGGGCTTCTTCGCTTTTTTCGCCTTAGGCGCGGGAGCGGGCCTGCGCGCGGCCGGAGCCGCGGGCCGTTCTTCGTCCTCGGGTTCTTCTTCGACTACAATCTCTTCCACTTCCTCTACCACGTCTCCCTGAGGAACCTCTGCACCCTCTTCTTCTTCCTCTTCGTAGCGGGGGAGCTCGTCGTCTTCTTCGTCGTGCATCTTGGCGTTGAACATCAAAATACCTCCCTGGGTTCCGTTGCTTCTTGAACCTCTCTATTAGGCCCTTGCGCGCTTATAAACGGAGTGCCGGAAGTTTGTCAAGCGACAAGGGATAGAAAAAGTCTAAATCGTCGCGGTTACATCAGCGACCGCGAGTGCTGCGGGTAACAACAGGCAAGGCCGCGAAGTAAATGCCCTAGAATGAACAACTAGGTTAAAAAGGTTCAGAGCTTAGATCGGCATCGGCCCTAGCGCTGGATGGTCAAGACGTCACCGGCTTCCAGTGCCCGCTCGCCCAGAAACGGATTGGCCGCCCGGAGGCTTTCGACCGTTGTTCCGTAAGCGTGCGCAATGGAATACAAAGTCTCGCCCTGCTTCACCCGGTGCTGGCGTGGCGAGATTTTTACAGAAGAGGTTCGATCCGAGACATTTTGCACTCCGGCGTCGGAGCCCTGCGCTTGCACCGACTTGGCTTTCGCGCGCGAAGAATCATTCGGCGCGCCGCCGGCATAGATTCTCAAGCGCGAACCGCGTGGCACCTGCGCGCCGCGTATATTGTTCCAGCGCTTCAATTCGGTGACGGTCACGTCGAAGCGTTCCGCAATTCCTTCCAAGGTGTCGCCGCGCACCACGCGGTAGTGCAGCAAGCGCACCGTAGGCGGCGCCGTCGGCACGTTCAGCATGAATCCGGCCGGAACGGTGGCATGTGCCTCTAAATGGTTCGCCAGCTCGATGGCCGGAACCGTCACGCGATAGTGCCGAGCGATCTCCGATAGCGTCTCGCCTTCTTCCACCGTGTGCAGCCGCCAAGAGGTCCACTTGTCTTCCGGCACCTGATTAATGGCATTCAGCAGCTTTTCTCCATCCCCCGCCGGCAGCTTCAGTTGGAAATTCGGATCGTTCGGCGTCACGTTCCGCAGCAACTCGGGATTCATTTGCCGCAGATCGTCAATGTCCGCGCCGGTAGCATCGGCGACCAGGTGCAGGTCGATCGCATGGCTGGGATGCACAACGTCCACCGGAGCGGGCTTTTCCGGCGCAATCTGCACGCCATAAAGTCCTGGATCCTTGGCCACGAGCGCCAGAGCGATGATGATCGGCACGTAATTCTGCGTTTGTTTCGGCAGCGCGTGGCGCTTCTGCAATTCCCAGAAGTCCGCATAGCCGGTCCGCTCGATGGCTTTCACCACGTTCATCGGCCCGGAATTGTAGGCGGCCATCACCAGATACCAGTCGCCGAACATGTCATACAAATCGCGCATATGCCGCGCCGCCGCGCGCGTGGCTTTTTCCGGATCGCTGCGCTCATCCACCCAGTAGGTGCGGTCCAGGTCGTATTCTTCGCCGCGAAATGGCATGAACTGCCACAGCCCGCGCGCCCCTGCCCGCGACACAGCCGTCGGCTGAAACGCCGATTCCGCTTGCGCCAGATACATCAAATCCTGCGGCACGCCCTCTTCCTTCAGCACGCGCCGGATCATGTCGTTGTACCGCCCGGAACGATCCAGGCCGTGCTCGACCACCGCATGCCCGCGCGTCGTCGAGAAAAAGCTCAGGTATTGCAGCACCGAATCGTTGACCGTCAGCGGCAAATCGTGCGGCACGCGCATCAACTCTTGTTCGGCGGCGCCCGCCAGTCGCGGGTCGCCCGGCGGCAAGGTCATATCCGTGAGTTCATCAATCGGCGCCGGCGTGCTGGGATTGGCTTCATCATCGTCCGCGTTTTGCTCGGCGTTCAGATCGTAGGAATGCAGCGTCTCGCCGATCTGATCGAACAAATCGGCGAGCCGTGGGTCGGAGTCCACCTGAAAGCCGCTGGCCACGATCAGGCTCACGGCGCGGTCGTAATCCGTGCGCGCTTTGTCGAACTCGCCCGCTTTATATTCTTTCTGCGCGGCATCGAACTGGATTTGCACTTTTGCAACGAGGATGTCGATAGCCGGCCGGGTGTCGTACAGGGAAGTTAGATAAACCGGGTGTTCTGGGAACGGCAGTTTTTCGTGGACAAACTCGGGCACCGGCGCGGGAGTCGCCGCGGGAGGATGCGCCTTCGCCTGCTTGCTGGAAACCGTGTCCTCGCAGCCCGCGAGGAAAATGATCCCGGTGACAGCTACGCCTAACTGGAAAAGTGCCCTCAGTTTCATGATCTCCGTCCGCCCTCGCGACGCGCAATACTTCTCCGCGAGTATCTACGGAGTAAGTTCGGGTCCGTAGCTGCTCTCATCCGACGCGGCGCCGCGACGTTCGCCCCTTCTGCAGGGGTAAGGCGCATATTACGGGCTAGATACGACCCGGTCAATGGCCTTGCCGTACCAGCCATTGCCTTAATCGGGACATCCAGTACTGGCGAGTACCACCGTTTCATTCCGGCTCTGTTCTTGCGGCTCAGCCGGAATCGGCTTATGTCGTCGCGAAATCCGAATTACAAATCCGGATCAGAAATGAGCGCATCGCGCAAAGGCGGCGATCTCGCGTGGATCTGTACGTATCGCCGTATGCTGCAGTGAGATACGAACACCATTCCTCGTACACCACGCATTCGAACCGCTGCAGCATGCCTCTAGATCGCTCATAACAAGAGCTTTAGCAAAAGCATTGCTGCAGTCCAACTGTGGCTAAGTGCATGCATATAAAGGTCATAGCGAATCATTACCGTTTGTGTTCTTTCGAACCAAGGGGGTGTGTAATGGCTCACCGGAGGAGTGTTTTCGGCGCTATTGCGTCATGTGTGATTCTTGCCGCGTCCTTGGCTGCACCGTCTTCGGTCCGAGCCCAGGGGACAGCCTCCATCAATGGAACCGTGACCGATGCTTCCGGAGCCCTGATTCCTGGCGCAGATATCTCCGTCTTGAGCGAGGCCACGAACGCAATCCGCGATGTTCAGACCGGTGAAACTGGCACCTACACCATTTCGAATCTTGCGCCCGGAAAGTACGACGTCACCTTTGCGAAGTCCGGACTTAAGACCGTCAAATTTGCCGCCGTGACTCTTACTGTGGACCAAGCCCTTACCCTCGACGCTGCGTTGGAAGTCAGCAGCACTTCGCAAACCGTGACAGTCGAAGGCATCGACATCGCGCCAATCGACACGACGGATCCGCAAGTCAGCAATGTGGTTGACGAGAAACAAATCGAAGCGCTTCCATTAATTCTTCGCGATCCCTATCAGTTGGTTCTCCTGACTCCTGGAACGACGCAAACCAACACGGGACTGGGCGGCTTTTCCATTAACGGAGGCCGCGAGCGCAACAACAACTTTCTATTGGACGGGACCAATAACAACGACCCAGGCGTGCCAGGAACCGGACTGGTCACGCTGAATCCTGACGCGACAGAGGAATTCCGGGTAATCACCAACAGTTATCTTCCCGAATTTGGCCGCAACTCGAGCTCGGTAATCGATATCATCACCAGGAGCGGAACGAACAGTTTCCACGGCGACCTGTATTATTTCGGCCGCTGGAACGCCCTCGGCGCCCGAGATTTCTTTAACACCGACGCTACCGGCCGGCAGAGCCCTTACGTGCGCAACACGTTTGGCGCCTCGGTCGGTGGTCCCGTGGTCAAGAACAAGGTGTTCTACTTCTTCAACTACGAAGGCAACCGGTTCGCCACCGCCACAACGGCCACGGCTACGGTCCCGGACGCGGCTTTCAAGACCGGCAATTTTACGTATAGCGATCCCACGGCCGGGCCGGTCAGCATCAATGTCAGTACGAAGACGTCGCCTAATAACGCCTTTGGTCTTGCCTTGGACCCGCAACCCAGAAGATTCTGAATTTTTATCCGGCAGCGAACGGTCCCGCGGTCATCCAAGGGGTCTCCTCGCTGTTTTTCTTCGGTGATACCGACCTTCTCAACGCAAGCAACTACTTGGCCAAGGTCGATTTCACCATCACGCCGAGAAACATTCTGAGCGTACGTTACCTGGCGAATGATGACCATGACAATGGCGGGAGTACTAACATTCTTCCTGGTATCGGAGGGTCGGCCACGCAATCGCTCACCCAGAGCCTCAACGGCCACCTGGCCAGCACGATTTCCCCAACCATCCAGGACGACCTCTACGCCAGCGGAAACCGCTCTTACCAGATCTTCCCGTGCAACGGCTTTCAGACAATCGATCGCTTGAGCCTCGCTGGCGTGGACGCGATTGGACTCTGCCAGGCTTTACTCCAATCTCCTGTTTTGTAATTGGCGACAGCGACGGCCAGGACCGGCCCTTCGGAACCTACAATATCGGCGACAATCTGACCTGGACCAAAGGCCGCCACACCATTAAGTTCGGCTTTGAATTCGGCGACAACGATGAGAACGACTACGACAACTTCAGCACCCGGTCCACTCCCAATTTCACTATTTTTACGAACACCGGCACATCCGCGCTGAAAAATACCGCTTCCTTCAGCAATCCCACGGTTGAGGACGCTGTTTGGGGACTGCTCGGCGGTGTTTTCAATGAATCTCAAACGCAGCTCTACAACACCGCCGGCACTCGCGTCTCCAGTGACGAGCGCGGTTTCCGCGAACGCGACATCGCCGGCTTTTTCCAGGATCAGTTCAAACTAAAATCAAACTTCACGCTCAGTTATGGCCTTCGCTATGAATGGGACGGAGTCCCCTGGGTTGATCGCCGCCGCTACAGCGGGCATTCTGGGTGAACTCTTTTTTCGGAACTCGTGTCCTGGGGTGTTAAATCTTTTGCAGTTACCTAACAGCGCCCAGCGCAACAATCAACCAAGCGCCTGCCGCAGATCCTGAATGAGGTCCTGCGGATCTTCCAATCCGATCGAAACGCGCACAGTCCCAGGCTCGACACCCGCAGCTCGTAACTCCGCCAGGGACATCCGGTAATGGGAAGAATAAATCGGCAGCACCACCAGCGATTCGACGCCGCCCAGGCTTGCCGCCAGTAGGAACACCCGCACCCGATCGCAAAAACGCCGCGCGGCGCCAAGCCCGCCTTTCAAATCGAACGCCATCATCGCCCCGAATCCCTTCATCTGTCGTTTGGCCAGCTTATGGTCCGGGTGCGACGGCAATCCGGGGTAGTGCACTCGCGCAACCTTCCGATGCTTTTCCAAAAAACGCGCGACCGTAAGCGCCGTCTGGCACTGGCGTCGCACGCGCAGCTCTAACGTCTTCATCCCGCGAATCAGCAGAAAGGCGGCCTCCGGATCCATCGAGCCACCGAGGTAAATGATCATGTCGCGGATCTTTTCAATCCGGCTGTGGCTGCCCGCTGCAACCCCCGCGATCACGTCGGAATGTCCCGCCAGATATTTCGTGGCGCTGTGCAGGACCAGATCGAATCCCATTTCGATTGGTTTCTGCAGCACGGGACTGGCGAAGGTATTGTCAATCAGCGCAAGCAAATCCTATTCTCTCGCGAACGAAACTGCTTTCTGCAAATCCACCAGCCGCAGCGTGGGGTTCGTCGGCGTTTCAATATAGAGCGCCTTCGTGCGCGGACTCACCAGGCGCGCGATGCCGGCCAGATCGGTTTCCACGTGCCGCACCACGATTCCCATGCGCGGGAAAATATCGCGCATCAACCGGTAGCTGCCGCCGTAGAGCGCGCGCGTGGCAATCACTTCATCGCCCGTCTTCAAGACGGATAGCAGCGCACTGGAAATAGCCGCCATGCCGGACGCGGTCACCACCGCGGCTTCCGCTCCTTCCAGTGCCGCGATTTTTTGCTCGGCAACCGCCAGCGTTGGGTTGCCATAACGCGTGTAAATGTATGCCGGGCTTTTGCCCTGGGCCCAGCGCTTCAATTCTTCGGTGCTGGCAAAGGTAAAGTTCGCGGTGCGCGCGATGGAGGTCCCCACCGGCGCGCTGATGTGGAATTTTTCCTGGCCGCCATGGATCGCCAGCGTGGCATCCGCCCAGCGGTGGCCCTTGGAATTCTTTTTCATGGTGCGCAGCTTGACGCAGCACGGCGCGAAACCGCAAGCGCCAATTTGGCGAACGCGGCCGCCCGCGCATGCGCAAGATGAGTAGCGCCGGCGTCTCGCCGGCTCTTAGCCCTTTTGCTCGTTCTTGCGACCATCCGCAAAATCTGCTTGACAGTCAGTTCCACTAGTACAATACTGACACAATCATGAATGACTTATTACTTCTCGCGCTCCTCCTGCGTGGCTCACAGCACGGCTACGCCCTAAAAAAACAGGCCAGCCTGGTCACCGGCCAAACGGATATGCACAACAACCTCGTCTATCCGCTGCTCCGCCGCTTCGTGGGCGAACGCTGGGTGACGCAGAGGAAAGCCGCCGGAGAACGCGGCCAGACGCGCCAGGTCTATTCACTCACAGCGCTCGGCCGCCAGACCCTCACTGCGCGCCTCTGCGAATTCGACGAAAGCGCAGTTCGTTCCGCCGATCAATTCCGTTTGCGCGTCGGAATGTTTCCCTTGCTCGACCCGCCATCGCGCGCAACCATTCTCGATAAACGGGAGGCCTACCTCCGCAAGCGTGCCGAGCGTTTTGGTCCGTTGCAAAGTGAAATGGAGATTGGCACTTACGGACGCGAAGTGGTCCGCTTCATTCGCCAGCAAATCGATTCCGAGCTTGCCTGGATCGAAAAGTTGCGCCGCGTGGATCGTAATCCGAAGCGAAAAGCTGCCACGAACAAGGAGTGAATGACCCTGCGCACTGAGTCCCTGGTAGGGTTGCAGTGCTCACGAATCGTCACAAAGGAGGTGCGCTGCGATGAACTTTACATCTGGAGAATTGATTGCCGCGTCGTGGCTGCTGTTCGCTGCCTATTGGTTGTTCGCTGCGCTGGGTTCGAAAAAGCCTGCGAAAAAAGAACCTGCCGCCGAGCGCTTCGGACACATCATCTTCATGGCCGCAGGATTTTATCTTTTCTACAAGAATAATCTTCCTTTCGGCCTGTTAGACCGCCGCTTTCTGCCGGACCAAATGTGGACCGCCTGGGTCGGGGGCGCGCTGACCTTTGCGGGGGTGCTATTCGCTATCTGGGCTCGTTATACGATCGGTAGGGAATGGAGCGGCGAGGTGCAAATCAAGGAAGACCACCAATTGATTCGCTCCGGACCCTACGCGCACATACGACACCCGATTTACACCGGAGTTTTGCTGGCGCTGACTGGCACGGCCGTGGCCATCGGCGAATATCGCGCCATCATCGGGGTCGGGATGTTCCTGATCGGCTTCATTCGCAAGGCCAAGAAGGAGGAAATGTTTCTCGCCGGACAGTTTGGTCCCGCGTTCGACGAGCACCGCCGCCACACCGGATTCTTCCTGCCGCGATTTACCTAACTGGTTACTGTCCTTCGTTACCGGGAGTTTCGCCTGCCGTTTGCTGATGCTTTCGCCAACACTGTCCTTCGCTGTACTCGGGCACCGGCGGTTCTATGCCATCATGTCCCGTAGGGTCCGTCCGGTTCTTACGCGATACGAGCTCCTGAGGGGTAAAGCGATGAGCAAGAAGCTCAGCGGTTTGCTGATACTGTGCGTCTGCACGCTCTGGCTGTCCGGATGCGCCTATTTCCGGGCGAGTGGCCCGTGCCTTGGCGTGGGTTGCCCGGCTCATACCCCAGGCGAAAGCGGCCAATACAAAATGGGGCAGGGCCCCAAGGCACAAACCTCGTCTGTACCGCGCGCAAGCGCCCCCAACACCTCAATCGCTACGAACAGTTCATCTTCTTCGAGCGATCAGGCCAGCCCGGCGCCACAACCCGCCCCCGCGCAGTCCAATACGGCGGAGGCGAAGGCCCCGGCGCAAAACAGGTTCACGGCGTTCTTCGCGCGCTTGATTCCGCACCACAACAAAACCGCAAAACCCGCACCAGCTGACTAGCAGTTCGCGGCAAGGTCAGGTTTTTAGGGGGTCGGAGCTCTAGCTCCGACGTGAAGTTCGCCCTAGCATCAGGGGTTTTAGCCCCGGAGGCGCGACTTGGACTTTTACCGAAACTGCTAAGCCGAAGCGGCTTCGGTTTCCTCGTCGCCTACGCGGTGCGGTTTGTTCGCCGCAATCACTTTTTCCGCAATTTCATTGGGCACGTAGTCATAGTGCGAAAATTCCATCGAATAACTGCCGCGCCCTTGCGTCAGCGAAATCAATTCATTGGCGTAGCTGAGCATTTCCGAGAAGGGAACCAGCGCCTTGATCACCACGTTGCCCGCCCGTGATTCGCTGCCGCTGATTTTGCCCCTCCGCCCGCTCAGGTGTCCCATCAGGTCGCCCGAATATTGATCGGGGGCGTAAACCTCCACATTCATGATGGGCTCGAGCAAGGCAGGCCGCGCCTGCTTCATCGCTTCCTTGAACGCCAGCGACCCGGCAATCTTGAAAGCCATGTCGCTGGAATCTACGTCGTGATATTTTCCGTCGTACAAACTCACGCGAAAATCCACCACGGGAAATCCCGCCAGATATCCGCGCTCCGCCGAATCGCGAATTCCTTTTTCCACCGAAGGAATCCAGTTCTTGGGAATCGCGCCGCCGAAAACATCGTCCACGAATTCGATGCCCTTGCCGCGCGGCAACGGCTCCATCTTGATGCGGCAGAGTCCGAACTGTCCGTGTCCTCCCGTTTGCTTCTTGTGTTTGCCTTCCGCGTCGGCTTTGCCGCGAATCGTTTCGCGGTAGGCCACTTTCGGCGGATGGATCATTAATTCCACGTGATAGCGCTTGCGCAATTTGGCGACGACCACTTCGATGTGCTGCTGTCCCGCGCCGCTGAGCAGAAATTCCTTGGTCTGCGGATCGCGGCCAAAACGCAGCGCCAGATCCTCTTCCAAGATTTTGTGGATAGCGACGCCGATGCGATCCTCGTCCGCGCGCGTTTTCGGTTCCACGGCAAAAGTAATCGAAGGCTCCGGAATCCGCGCAGGAGGATGAAAAATCGTCGCGTTCTTGTCGCCCAAAGTTTCGCCGGTCGTGGTTTCCTTCAGCTTCGCGATGCACCCGATGTCGCCGGCGTGCAGCTCGCTCACTTCCGTGGTCGTTTTTCCCTGCATCACCTGAATGTGCTGAAAACGTTCCTGCGTGCCGCGGTTGAAATTTGTGAGCATGGCGTCGTTTTTCAGCACGCCGGAAATCACCTTGAAATAAGTGATGCGCCCGGCGAACGGATCTGCCAGCGTCTTGAACACGAAAATGGAAAGCGGTTCGGAGCTGGCAATCTTGCGTTCCACAGTCTCGCCCTTGTGATCCGGCGTCTTGTGGTACGCCACCTTCGCACGAGCAGCGGGCGAAGGGAAAATCGCGACCATCAGATTCAGCACGGCGTCGCCGCCGATATTGTGCAGCGCCGAACTGAGCATCACCGGGAAAAGCCGGCCGGCCAGCACCGCCTCGCGCAAGCCGATCACCAGGTCGTGGGCCGGCAGCGTGCCCTGATCGAAAAATTCCTGCATCAGCTGGTCGTTGCCTTCCGCCACCATTTCCACCAGCGTTTCGTGTCCCAGCTTCGCCTCGTCCGCCATCGCCTGCGGAATCTCCTCGATCTTCGCGATGCCATTCCCGTCCGGCGTGTATATCAGCGCCTTCATGGTGATTAAATCCACGACGCCGCGAAAACCCTTTTCCCATCCGATCGGCAATTGAATCGGCACCACTCCGCGCCCGAAAACCTGCTGGATGGAATCGAGCGAGCGCTCGAAGCTGGCCAGCTCGCGATCCATCCAATTGAGCAAGAAAGCGCGCGGCAGATCATACTCCGCTGCGTAGTCCCACACTTTCTCGGTCACCACCTGCACCCCCGCGGCGGCATCCACCAGAATCAGCGCAGCATCTGCAGCGATCAGCGAGGATTTTGTTTCGTTGATGAACGTCGAATATCCCGGAGTATCAAGCAGATTGATCTTGGTTTTTTCAGGCTGGGCCGGCGCTTGCCATTCGGCGTAAGCGACTCCGGTGTTGATGGAAATTTTCCGCGCGATTTCTTCTTCGTCCCAATCGGTGGTCGTCGAGCCTTCGCTGACTTTCCCCAGCCGCGGCGTCATTCCTGCCGTGAAAAGCAACGACGACACTAGCTGGGTTTTTCCCGTGTCGCCGTGGCCGACAATGCCCACGTTGCGGATCCATTCAGTGTTGTAGGTTTTCATTTTTCACCTCGGTGGGATTAAATAGCTTGCGGAAAAATGTTCCGCGGCGGATGGTTTTGACTTGGTAGCGGCCACCTTCAGGCGGGCGCCTTTGATGTGGGCTCAACAGTAACGCGCTCACAGCAAGCCACTTGGCGCGAACCCCTGCACGGAATCCGGCCCCACGGCGGCTCCGGATAGGCATTTCGTACGCGGAAAAATAGGACTGCGAATTCGAGATGTGCGAAGTGACGTGCATCACGGCGCCGCCCCCCGGGGCGGTTGCGCGCATGACCCTGCGGAAAATGGGATGCTAGCACACGCCCCGGCGAACATTCAACGGGAACAGTAGCCCCGCCGTTGCCTGCGCTTTCTTGAATTTGTCGCGGCCGCTTCATCCCGGCGCCTCTGGGGTGCACTCGTTATGCGGCAAATCTTGGTGGATCGGGGCTTTAGCCAGGACGTAAACGACGCAAGATCGGTGCGGCTTTAATCGCTGAAGCTCCTCTCGAATTTGTCGCACAACCAAGCCGCATCGCTCGCGTGTTCGGCGATCTCCGCGGACGAAAAGCTCTCGCCCTCCCCACTCCGTTGCCGCCAAACTTTAACCGAATTAACGCTTGCACATCTCTTGCGATGGGAGTAAAACTCTGGCCATACGGTTAGGGAGTTCTACTTTAGGCCCGCGCAACGCCATCCTCTCTCCTTGACGTCCCGCGCGGGCCTTCTCTTTTGCGGGACTTCTCTCTCCACTGCTTCTTTTTGTCCGCCCGGCAATCCCTGAGTTAAAATAAGCCGCACAACGCCACCCCAAGGAGAAAAAAACATGCCAATGCGCGATGCCATCCTCGCCGAGTACGACCATGAAATGATCAGCACCCGCCAAACCCTCGAACGCGTCCCCGAAGGCAAGGGCGACTGGGCGCCACACCAAAAATCCATGAAGATGGGACGCCTCGCCGGGCACCTCGCCGAACTTTCCGGCTGGGCCGCCACCATCATCAATCAAGACCAGCTCGACTTCCGCCCCGTGGGCGCTCCGCCAATGCAACCTCTGGTCATGATTTCGCGCCAACAGCTCATGGACACGTTCGACAAGAAAGCAACCGAAGCCCGCGCCGCCATCGCCGGCGCCAGCGACGAACACCTGCTGAAAACCTGGACCCTGCTCGGCGGCGGCCAGAAAATCATGGCCATGCCCCGCGTCACCTTCCTGCGCAGTTTCTTCATGAACCACATCATCCACCACCGCGCCCAACTAGGCGTTTACCTGCGCATGAACAACGTCCCAGTCCCCAGCGTCTACGGCCCCTCAGCCGACGAAGGCAAAATGTAACCGGCACCGTAGCGCCGGCGTCTCGCCGGCTTTGCCTGATTGCTTTTGCCGTTGAAATTCGTCGTCATCCCGAGCGCCGCGAGGGACCTCTGTTGCTGTTCGCTCATTGCAGGCGCTTTGTTCGCGTCCTAACGATTCGGCAGTCATCAACGTTCTTTCTTCCTAGGGGCGCTGCTCGCTGCGCGCCCGCCGTTGAATTTTCGATCGCACACCAGGAGGCCTTTCCATGCTGTTCGACTTCGCCGCCATCTCCGCACGAGAGCGCTACAAACTCCTGGTCTCGACGATCGTCCCGCGCCCGATCGCCTGGATCGTCAGCCAGGATTTGCAGGGCCAGCTGAACGCTGCGCCATTTTCGTTCTTCAACGCTTTTTCGGGCGATCCGCCGGTAGTGGGCATAGGCATCGGCAGCCACGATCCCGGCCGGCCGAAAGATACGCGGCACAATATCCGCGAGACGGGCGAGTTCGTGGTGAACCTCGTTTCCGAAGAAGCCGCCGAAGTCATGAACATCACCGCCATCGAGTTCGAGCGCGGCATCAGCGAACCGCACGAAGCGGGACTCACCACCGTTCCCAGCGTCCGCGTCAAGCCGCCGCGCATCGCTGAAAGTCCCGTGTCCTTCGAGTGCGAGCTGCTGCAAATCATCGACTTCAGCCCGGAGAACGCCCTGGTCCTCGGCCGCGTGCTGGCCATGCACGTCCGCGACGACGCCGTCCTCGATCCCGCCAAGCACCACATTGACACGCCCAGTCTGCATCTGATCGGCCGCATGCACGGTGCCGGCTGGTACGCCCGCACCTCAGACCTCTTCAAAATGGACCGTATCCCCCGCGAAGCCTGGCAGCCGCGCGCCACGAAACCGGCGATTCGGTCATAGGAGGAATGATGCCGAGCCAACTTAAATTTATGATTCGCAAGCGCTCTCATCCTCGCGCCTATTATCAAAAGGCAACCGCGATTCGCCGCCGCGCTCCCGCAAACCGATGGCACTCCGCCCATCCGGCATAGCAAAGTAACCCTCGCGTAAATCACCTATGGTTGGACGAACGAGATGAAAGATCTTTCAGCACCCAAATTAATCTCGGATTGCGCCTGTATCGTGTCGGATATCGCCCAGTCTTGGGAGCAGTGATCTCAAATTGCTAGTCACGAGTCAGGAATCACTACTGACGATCACTGCTCACGGAGCGATGCGGAATGTGCCCGAGTCCTCGACGTAGCCGTAGGCCATGCGGGGAGTGTTGTACGCGGCGGCGGGGTGGCCTTCGCGATCGAGCAGGATCAGGCCGCCTGTGGTGTGGGCACGATGGGCGAGTTTGCGGACGCAGGCGTCGGCTACGGCTTGTGCGAGCCCGCCACGGCGGGCTGGATCGGAGTTCTCGCGATGGGCCGTGAGGGCTTGCTCGCTTTGCAAAAGATCGCTGGCCATTTTGGCCATCACAATTTTCATGATGCCTTCGCCGTGGCCGGTGCAGGAAACGCCGCCGGCTTCGGAATCGGCGTAACAGCCGCAGCCGATGAGCGGGGAATCGCCGACGCGTCCGGGAAGTTTGCAGCAGGTGCCGCCGGTGGAGGTGCCGGCGATGAGATGTCCGTGCTGGTCGAGAGCGACGGCGCCGACGGTCCCGGATTCGTGGCCGACATGATGTTCGGCGGCGTGCGAATCCTCGAGGCAGCGTCCCCAGGCGACGCGCTCGCGTTCGTGGATCAGATCTTCGGGCGCGCAGAGCGCGATGCCGTGTGCGGCGGCGAATTTTTCGGCGCCGGCGGCGACGAGCATCATGTGTTCGGAGTGTTCCATGATCTGGCGCGCGAGGCGGATGGGATTGCAGATGCGTTCGACGGCCGCGACGGAGCCGGCTTTCAGCGTGGCGCCGTCCATGATGATCGCGTCGAGCTGGACGCGGCCTTCGGTGTTGAGATGCGCGCCGAAACCGGCGTCGAAGGTGGGATCGTCTTCGAGGATGACGATGGAGGATTCGACGGCGTCGGTGGCGCTGCCGTCCTGGGTGAGAATTTTCCATCCCGCTTCGAGCGCGCGGCGGATGCCGGCGCGGCAATCTGCGACGGCTTCGTCAGGGATATTCCATGCGCCGCCGTGGATGATCAGGGAAGGTTTCATGGTATGCGAGATGTGCTTTGCTGCCCGAATGAATGATAGCGCAATGGAAAAGCGGAGGTGGGAAATTGCAGATCGGAAGTTCGATAAACGTAAATTCCATAAACGTATTTGGAGTTGCGCGCCACAGAGCCCGTGCGCGCGCTGCGCAAGCGGAACTTCAGCGGCTGCAGCCGCTCCAAAGCTTGTGGGCTTTATGTCGTGGTGCGCCGCTCGCTCCTTTTGTTCAGTGGGCGACGGCTTTTTCGGCGCCTAGGCCTGTGGTGGCGCGAACTTGCAGTTCGACGAATTTTTCTTCGCCGGCTGGATCGCGTTTGCTGAGCAGCGTGCCGAGGATCGCGCCCATAAATCCGATGGGGATGCTGAGCATGCCGGGATTTTCGAGCGGAAAGAAGGGCGCGTGCTGGATCATGTGGCGCGCTGCGGGCGCGACGGTGGGAGCGTCCACGGTCATGATGCTGGGGCCGATAAAGATGAGTACGATCGAAGCGAGCAGGCCCGCGGCGAGGCCGATCACGGCGCCGGTGGTGTTGAAGCGCCGCCAGAAGATCGAGAATATGATCACCGGAAGATTCGCGGAGGCCGCGACAGCGAAGGCGAGCGCGACGAGGAAGGCGACGTTCGCGGTGGGGCCAAGAACAATCGCGATGGCAATGGAGATCGCGCCGACTAGGAATGCGGCGATGCGCGCGACGCGGCGTTCTTCGCCGGGATTGTGCTCCTGGCCGTGGCGGATGATGTTGGTCCAGACGTCGTGCGCGAAGGAGGTGGAGGCGGTGATGGTGAGACCGGCCACGACGGCGAGAATCGTGGCGAACGCGATGGCGGAGATGAAGGCGAAAAAGATGCTGCCGCCGAGGGCGTTCGCGAGAAGCGGGGCACTCATATTGTTGCCGCCGTTTTTCGCGATGTAGTCGCGGCCGACGATGGTGGCGGCGCCGAAGCCGAGGAACGTCGTCAGCACGTAGAAGCCGCCGATGATGACCATGGCCCACACGACGGAGAAGCGCGCGGTCTTGGCGTCAGGGACCGTGTAGAAGCGCACGAGAATGTGCGGCAGGCCGGCGGTACCGAAGATGAGCGCCATGCCGAGCGAAATCAGATCGAGCGCGCCATACGGCGGTTTGTAGCGCAGGCCGGGGGTGAGGAAGTCCTTCACCACTTCGCTGCCGTCGGGCAAGTGGTAATGGACTTGCGTGACCGCGGAAAAAAACGCGCTGAGGCTGAAGCCGTAGTGCGCGAGCACGAGAAAGCTGAGCAGAATCGTGCCGGTTATCAGCAGGATGGCTTTGATGATTTGCACCCAGGTGGTGGCGATCATGCCGCCGAAGACGACGTAAACGATCATCAAGATGCCGACGCCGACCACCGCGGTGGTGAAGCGGATGCCGGAACCTTTGAGAAGAAGCGCGACGAGCGCGCCGGCTCCGACCATCTGGGCGATCATGTAAAACGTGCTCACGGTGATTGTGCTGAGCGAGGCCATGGCGCGCACCGGGCGGGGGTGCAGGCGGTAGGCGAGGACGTCCGCCATGGTGTACTTTCCGGCGTTGCGCAGCGGCTCAGCGATAACCAGCAAGACCGTGAGATACGCAACGAGGAAGCCGACCGAGTACATGAAGCCGTCGTAACCGAAAAATGCGATGAGGCCGGCGATGCCCAGGAATGATGCGGCGGACATGTAATCGCCGGCGACGGCGACGCCGTTCTGCCAGGCGCTGATCCGGCGGTTGGCGGCGAAGTAGGAAGCCGTCGAGCCGGAGCGCTTGGCGGCCCAGGCAGTAATGCCCAACGTGATGGCGATGAACAGGAGGAAGAGAATCAGGGTAGTCGTCATCGGCTAGTTTCCCTTGGCGACGATGTGCTCGAGATCCTTGCTGACGGTTTCTCCGTAGGCATCGAACTTGCGCGCGGCGCGAACGTAGAGATAGGCGATCAGCCAGGCGACCACGAATTGCGAGAGGGCAAAGAGATAGGCGATATTCACCGGTCCCCAAATTTTTCGCTGCATGAACGCCGGAAAATAGCCGACCGAAACCGGAAGCGCGAAGTAGTAGACCACGAAGAAAATTGTGGCGGGAATGACGAACGCTTTGCGTGCGGCGAGGAGTTTCTTGAAGTCGTCCATTTGCGCGACGCGATCCCAAACCGAAATTTCTTGCCGTGGCGCTCGTGAATCCGGGTGCGATGGTGCCGGCATGTTTCCTCCTAGCCATGGTCCGCAGGCGTTCACACCCGCGGGTATATTCCAACACCGTATCCGGGACCCGGAATTGAGGCTGCAACGCGCGATGAAAGAATTGAGCGCGGCGTGGAGCCGCGAAATCGCGCCGAACCATATATCACGAATGTGAATGGCAGGTTAATGATGCAAGACCGCCTGGATTGGCCAACAAGGACTTACCGCGTGGCTAAAGATGAGGGTAGAAGATCAACGTGACGCCGACGGCGATGAGGATCGGGCCGAGCAGAAACGCGAAGCTGATGCCCAGGAGAAAACGCACCGCGCCGTGACGGTTGCGGGCCACTTCTTTCGCCGCGAAGGTGGGAAGTTCAGAGCTGCGGTCGCGAAGCAGGGCTCGGAAATACGCCAGATACGCCGCGATCCAGAAGCGAATCTCGCGCCGCGACTGCCAAAGCAGGTCGAGCCCGGCGCAGATGACCAGCAGTCCGATGATGCCGAGGAGTTTTGGCACGGTTTATCCCCCCCGGCGAGCCGTGCGGGTGAGCACGGCGGGCGGAGCGTCGCGGGCGATTCTAGCCTGAAGGGAGGCGGGAGCGCCAGTGTGCACGTTGACGTTGGGCGCGTTCGCAGCGCGCCGGGCGTCAGCGGCGTGGGTCGCGTCCGGTATGGGCTGGTTGCCGTGCTCGGTTTGCTTCCAGGTGTGCAGGATTTTGCGGACGACGATGATATTGGGAATGATCGCCAGAATCCAGAGGACCACGTCCATGCGACTGGTCAACGCGCCCAGAATCATCAGGGCAAGGCGCCAGGGGCGTTCGCCAAATCCGGTTTCGGCGCTGGGCACCAGAGATTCCGCGCGCGCTTTGGCGTAGCTGACCATCACCGAGCCGGCCATGGCCGCGCCCGCGAGCATGGCGTAGCCGAAACGGTTCACGTGGGAGTAATAGACCAGCAGGCCGAGGAAAAGAATCAAGTCGGCGTAGCGATCGAAGATCGAATCCAGAAACCCGCCGAACATCGAGACGCGGCCCTGACGACGGGCCACCGGGCCATCCAGCAGGTCGCACAAGCCCGCGAGAATCATGATGCCGCCCGCGGTCACGAATCGTCCGGCGGCGAAGAAAATTCCCGCCCACAAATTGAGAAGCAGAGCCGACCAGGTGATGACGTTCGGAGGGATTCCCGTTGCCGCGACCACGGCTGCAACCCGTTCGAGGGGCCAAAGGAGAAACCGGCCGATGGTGCGCGTCTGCATGAAAGCAATTCTACCCGTTATTCCTCGTCGTAAATCGTGGATAGTTGTATAACTTCGTATTCCTTGACACCCGCGGGCGTGGTGACTTGCACCTCGTCGCCGACCTTCTTGCCTAGCAGCGCGCGGCCAATCGGCGAAGTGGTGGAGATCAGGCCATTGGCGGCGTCAGCCTCTTCCACCGTAACCAGCTTGTACTCGATTTTCGACGCCTTGGCAACGTCTCTCACAGTGATACGGGAGCCGTAGGCGGCGCGATCTTTGGGCAAATTGGTCAAATTGAGCATGGAGAGGTCGGCCATGCGCTTGTGGAGCTGGCCGAGGCGCGCGGAAACGTAGGATTGGCGTTCCTTGGCGTACTTATACTCGGCGTTTTCGGAGAGGTCGCCGTGGGCGCGCGCGACGCTGATCTCCTTGGGGAGGTCGGTGTGCAGCTCGTGCTCAAGGACGGCGATTTCGTCTTTCAGCTTTTTCTTAATTTTCTCGGCAAGATCAGTCATTTTTTGCGTGCGCCTGGAGGGGTGTGAGCTGGCGGGATCACCCCAATCGGATTTCTTCGTATACGTAATGATTATAGAAGATTAACGCTGCGCACCGCAAATCGGGGCCCCCAGGCTGGCGGAGATACCCGCTACGACTCCGGAGCCAGCGGGCCATGCCAAACGGCACGTCGGAACGCAATGGAAGCTTTATGATACAAAGTACTTGACAATATGAATTAAATCGCGCAGCATGGCGGTGCGGCGGGGGTGAAAGCCTTAGACATTCAACGGAGTGGCCGGAACATGGTCAAACGCATCATCGCAATTGGTTTCATCGTGGTTTGCACTTCGATTGCCTGGGCAATCCTCGGCAGCACGATTTTTTACCGCACCTACTCTTCGGATGCGCAGCAGCTGAAAGCGCGTGTGGCATCCTCATGGGGAACGTCGCAAGAACAAACGCCTCCTACCGCGGGCTATCAGGTTGTGTCCCAGAGGCAGATCGCAACGACGAAAGACGGAGTGCCGATTGCCCGCGTCGTTGAACAGAGAACCTGGAATTCTCTCCCAATCGAAAAGACACGCGTCTACGCAGCCTTGTGGCTCGATTACAGGAGAAAGGGGCTGCTGTGGTACAGCACGTATCAGGTGGATTTTTCCGGGGCGTATGAATTCAGCAATTCGAGCGACCAGCCGCGGCAAGTGACTTTTAGAATGAAGCTGCCTGCGGAGCAGGCGGTGTACGACAACTTGACATTCGCTCTGAATGATGTGCCGCTGACGGTTGAGAACGAAAAAAACGACGCCGTTGCGACCGCCACCTTGCAACCGAAGGAAACCGCGGAGCTGAAGATTGGATACCACTCGCAGGGGCTGGACAATTGGAGCTACAGTTTTGGCGACGGCGTTACGCAAGTAAAAGATTTTCAGCTGCACGCTACCACGAACTTTCCCACCTTTGACCTGCCTGAAAACTCGCTTTCACCGACGGAAGAGCGCAAACAGCCGAGCGGATGGGAACTCGCGTGGAACTATAAGAGCCTGGTGTCGGGATATCATGTGGGCATCGCGCTGCCGCAGAAGTTGCAGCCGGGGCCGCTGGCGGGACGCATCAGCTATTTTGCGCCGGTTTCGCTACTGTTTTTCTTCTTTGTGCTTTTCGTGATGACGACGGTCCGGGGCATCGAACTTCACCTCATGAATTACTTCTTTCTGGCCTGCGCTTTTTTTTCATTTCATCTACTGATGGCGTATCTGGTAGATCACATCTCGATTCATGTGGCGTTTGTGGTGTGCTCGGCGATTTCGATTTTTCTGCTGGTGAGCTACCTGCGGCTGGTGGCGGGAATGCGCAGCGCGGCGCTGGAAGCGGGCCTGGCGCAGTTCGTGTTTCTGGTGCTGTTTTCCTATGCGTTCTTTTTCGAGGGGTTTACGGGACTGGCGATCACAATCGGCGCGATTTTGACGCTCTTTATCGCGATGCAAACCACGGCGCGGATACCGTGGGCAGAGAAGTTTGCCACCCGCTGACCAAGTCACAAGCCGATGTTCGTAGTCGCTACAGGAACGCGCGTAGCGGCAAAAGATTTAACACGACACAGAGAAAGGCAAAGAGACGGCGCGGAGATGCGTCGGCGTGGCACATTTCGCGGGGTCAGTGCCGCCGCTAAAATATGAAGCTTGAGAGCACCATTACGACCAGGGCGAGCAGCGCTCCGGCAGCAATCGCAAACAAAAACCAATCGAACCGAGGGGCGCGCTTTTGGCAGCCCCAGCATGTATTCGGACACGTCCGGGGGAAACGGTAACTGCGAGCGAACATGCGTTGCGCGCGACATGAATAAATCATACAGAGAATCGTGGTGCGGAGGAGGGCATGTACCGGAACGGTACATATCTCATGCGGTGCGTTGCGCGGTGCGGAGATTACCAGAATCGGTGCAACATTCGGCCGCTGGCTTGGGGGTACTAGCGATCGCGTTCTAATCTGCGGTGTTCCAGACGTCAGCGGAGCCATCTCAGCGGCCAGTCGTGGCTAGGAACCGATGTGAATGTGAGCCAGGGAATTAAAGAGTCCGAAAACGTTGAGAAGCCACAGCACCACTGCGATGACCACGACGGCGTTCAGGATCGATTTGATCGTTCCCTGCATGGGAATAAAGCGGTTGATCAGCCAAAGCAGCACACAACGACGATCAGACCCAGCACCACGTTGATCAACGGCACAGGGACCTCCTCGCGCAAGTATTGGCGAGGGATAAAACGGTTCCGCCATACATTGAATGGCGTAGGGCCCCCAGGATCATCACGTTACGACCATGGAGGATCGAGGAGCGATTTCGCGGGGATTGGTAGCAGTTGCGATGGAGTGGGCGATGAAATTGACGGTGGGGAAGCGAAAGTCGTAGGCTTGAGTCCATACAGTTGCAGACGCCAACTTTAAGACTGGAACGCCGTTAACAAAGCTCACCGATAAGACTCTCGGTTGAGAGTTCATGGAGTGAAATATGACTCTCACGACTCGAAGACAGTTCATCCAGCAAACGGCGTTCGCCGCCGCGCTCTACGGGAGCCCGATGAGTCTACTTGGCGCCGGATCGGGGCGGATCTTCGAAGCACACGAACAGAATGCGGCTCCGCTCGACGCAGCTGCGATTCGCAAGCTTGGCTCGGAGATTACCGGCCAGGTAATCACTCCAGAGACGCCCGACTATGAATCGTCACGCCTAATCTTCAACCGCGCGTTCGATCGGCATCCCGCGCTGATCGTGCGCTGTGCCGGTGCGCCCGACGTCGTGCGGGCCCTCGATTTTGCTCAGAGGCGGAATTTGCCGCTGGCGGTGCGTGGTGGAGGCCATAACCGAGCCGGATTCAGCGTGTGCGATGGCGGCGTGGTGATCGATCTCTCTGAAATGAAGCGGGTAGAAGTCGACGCAAGCAAACGCGTTGCACGGGCAGAGGCGGGTGCATTGGTACACGACCTGGACCAGGCAACGCAGCGCTTTGGTCTGGCCACGACCTCAGGCGGTTGTCCGACGGTAGGAATTGCCGGCTTGACGCTTGGCGGTGGAGAGGGGCAGCTGATGTCGAAGTACGGCGCTGCGTGCGACAACCTTCTATCGGCGCAGGTTGTGACCGTGGACGGGAGGCAGCTTGAAGCCAGCCAGAAATCCAATCCAGATCTGTTTTGGGCAATTCGCGGCGGAGGCGGAAATTTCGGCGTGGTGACAGCGCTCGAGTACCAGCTTCATCCGGTAACCGACGTTCTGGCGGGAACCCTACTGTATCCCCCTGGAAGAATTTCGGAGCTGTTGCAGGCCTTCGTCAAACTCGTCACGGCGGCTCCGGATGAAATGAGCCTGGTCGGCGGGGTGTTACCGTCCGAACAGGGAACGCGATTCCAGTTGCTGTTTCTGTATAGCGGTCCTCCGCGCCAAGGGAATGAGTTGCTCAGCCCGTTGCGAGCTCTCAAGCCGCAGGAGGACAATGTCAAGGTTACGTCCTATCTGGACGCTCAGGAAGCAGGCTTTCTTCGAGCGCCCATCGCGCATTTCCAGACGGACCTGTTTCTTCCGGAACTCAGCGCGGCCGCAATTGCGACCATTGCAACGGCCACCCACGATGCGCCGCCAACCCGCAGGGTATTCATCGTACCGTTTTACGGGGCCGTCACGCGGGTGGGCATCAATGATACGGCGTTTGCTTTGCGGCAGCCGGGTTACGAGGTGGACATCGCGGGCCTGTGGCGCGCTCCAGCAGAGCAGGCGACTGCGGTGCAATGGGTCAAGACTCTGCGCGACAATTTGCGACCGTTTGCGCATGGGGTGTACGTCAACCAGCTGGGTGAAACGAGCGATGAGCTGGTCAGGACGGCGTACGGGCCAAACTACGCTCGCTTAGTGGACATCAAGAAAAAGTACGATCCCCAGAATGTGCTGCGGCTCAACCAGAACATCAAGCCCGATTAGCCCGCGAATAATTAAGAGACGGAACCGTGGCGCGCTATCGATGTCCAGGATTCGATCAGCGGGCCTCATTGTACCGTGACGATGTCTTTGATCTTCGCGTACTGGCCTTCGGACACCACATGCTTCGCGAGCAAATCTTCCCGGTCGTGATAGGGACGGTTCCGAATGATTCTTGCCGCGGTGCTTTCCGAAATGTCCGGTAACTCCATCAGGTCGCTCTTAGACGCCGAGTTTATGTTCACGAGACGGTGCCCACCCTCGAGCCAACCTTGCCGCACGCCATCGGCGAAAGCGCGCGCTTCTCTGGCTGCCTCATCGGCTGCGCGGCCCAGTTCGCGCCCTGCTTCCTGGATTGCGGGCTTGGCATGCTCGACAGCCTTGGCAGTATCGTCCCGAGTCTTGTCCTCGCGCTCTTTTTGCTGCTGGTCGGGCTCCTTCGTAAAGCAGCCGGTAACGACCAACAAGGAGAGCGCGACGCAAGCCGTCGCAAGGACTCTTGCCCCTCGCCAAAAGGTCATTCGAATCACGGGACACGCCTGCATATATTGTCCGTATCGCTGCTGCTTGTTATTATCGTAAGAGGAAGCGCAAAGCCATACATCGAACGCGGTATCAAGAAATGACCCAATCGGACCAGCCGAGGGCCGCGGAATTCCTTCTGACCTGAGGCTTTCGAATTTACCTCCACTGGCGAGAGGCTACCGCGGCGACGGAGCGCCGCTAGAAAGATGGACCGGCGAGGAAGACTTCAGATGTCCCAGGTGACCGGGCCGATCCCGTTGTGGCAAAGGTCATAAACACCCCAGAGCCCTCCATTGCCGCGAAATTGCCGCCAATCGGATTACCGTTCTTGTCGGCGGATACCAACGTCACAACAGTGCAGTTTCCCCCGGTCACCACACAGGTATTTGCTAAGCAGCTTCTCCGAAAGGTTCGGCAGCAGACTGGCAAGGGAAGTGAATCGATCATTTGCATGGATCAATAGACATCGAAGACCATTGACGAGCAAACGATGATGGAGAAGCTGGTTGCAGCACTCTGGGGCTGAGTATATGGCCGGCGGTGGTCGAGAGCGATGGACACTTTGTGATACGTCGTGCCGTCGCCGCCACTATTTTGAGTGCCTTGCGGAAGGCGGTGTCGGCTTCAGCTTCCCTTGAAGGAATGCATGATCCCCGAAGAACTTGAGGAATGCCAGATGTGGATGCCCCCGCCAGCGGCAAGCCAGATAAAGATAAGCAGCATGAATATCAGCCAAACGACAAGTGGGCAACATATTCCGGCGCGAAAGGCGAATCGCAGTCCCCCCATCCCCTTTGCTTCGTGCGCCATTTTCCTGAATGTGACGACGCTGCTTAACCCGAGCACCGCCGAGCAGATACCGAAGGACCAAAAGAGCAACAACCCCTCGGTGGCAAGCTGTGGGTTGGGTTGATGCATCATATCGACAAACGGCGGCGTAATGGGACCGAAGATTATCAATGCTAAAGATAGGTTGAATGACCGACCGAGTGGTGAGAACAGCGAAATAGAGGCAACCCGAACAGCGCAAGAAAGCTGATGCCGCGACGAGACCAAGCGCAAATGCCAGTGATTTCTTCCCACTACGGAACAAAAAATAGAGCAGTACAAGACTGAGCAAGCCATCGCACAGGAAACGGGCAAGACCGTGGCGCAAATTGCGCTCAACTGGCTGCTGCGCAAGCCTACGGTTTCAACCCTAGTCATTGGGGCGCGCAATGAAGAACAACTGATGCAGAACATCGGAGCGGAGGGGTGGCGGTTGACGCCGGAGCAAGTGGCGAAACTGGATGAGGCCAGCAAATCGGCTATCCCTTATCCTTACTGGCACCAACGTCAGTCTCAGGATCGAAACCCGGTGCCGCCATCTGTCGGCCAATAAACCCTCATTCTTGCGGCCGGTCATACGCCCGCAGCTTTTTCAGACTCCACTCTTTCGACATTCCTGCAACTGAATTCGATACACTTCGGGAACTGTCTTTTTGTCCGCAGCATCTCGTGGGTCTGGCATCTACCGGGAGGTTTGCCGAAGCGGCGCAACTACCCAGGCAGCGTGTCTAACCTCATTCCCTGCAGTCTGGGCTGTGATAAACACCCCGTCCTCTGGAATTTCTTGATAGGTAAATTTCGCCTTTCTGCCGTCGTCAAGTGTTTTCACCCACTCTTCGTCTTGCATTTCTGTACGCCTTCAGCCGAGGTCCAGTGTATGTCCGCGAGTATACGTTTTTTCGGTCGGCCTTTCACTCAGTTGTCTGACATCGATGTTCTTCCCAGTGCTGTTCTAAGCGCGGCGGGCGGTGAGGCATTTAGCGTGCGCCTCGTCGGTGTGCTTCTTGGCTTCCGCAAATTCTTCTTGCTGTCCCACAAGCGCAGATAGCTTGCCGGTGGCCTCGGAGTGTTCCATCGCGGCCATAGAGTAATCCTCAAAGGGAGTGCGAGCGGTCGGACACGACATGAGGAACATGGTAACAGGGATGGTGGTATACTCGCTCCCGGGAGGCTGTAATGCCACACTCCTGTGAACGATGTAGTGCCAGCGAAAAGTTCGAATGGGAAATTCGCTTTTACCACTGCTTGTTGTTGCCTCACACTGAACTTGCCGACCGAGCTTCCGAAGCCGAGTGCATTCTGTCTGAGCGTGTCCGTCAAGCCGAAAGCCGAATAATATCCGCTCCTGAACAGGAAGCTCTTGACGATGCCTTCCAGCACTTGCGAAAAATTCAAGTATTCCAACTTGGCTCTCCTGAGATTGCCGGTGAGTTCGTCAAAGAGCATTCTTTGGTGTCGAGAAACGACCAGATTGACCAGCCTTCGCGCGACTTAACGGGCAGACCGATATCGTTGAGCGAACGAAGGCATTTGTGGAATGTTCACGCAGAGTAGACGAAAGGTCCGCCACGCATAAGACGCTGGGTCGTCTTTGCGCGAGCACCGCGCTCTGTCTTCTGTCTAAAAGGAAAACGTAATGGTCACTAGAACCCTACACGACGGTGCATTGTTCGTCGGAGAGTGCTCAGACGGGAAGTTCACGCCGGGCGAAGTTCGATGCTCGAATTGCAACGGACTGCTTGAAGAAGAAATCGCAAAAGCAGGTGAGGCTTATTTGGTTTGCAACTCGATGCTAAAAGTCTGTGCCAATCCAGTGAAGGTTTTCATGGGAGCCGCTGAGATGCACCGATGGCGCGATAGAAGTTGGGAAGTCATCGCTAGAATTTGCAAATCACGGGGTTGAACGACTGCGCTTTTCTTTCCTAGACGTAAACTAGAAGTATGCACCGAAAAGGCAAAGCCCCGTTGACTCAGCGTCAAGCCGTCGCGCTTGCTCGGCGTTCTGCAAAGTTCCGTACGTGGTATTCCGCCACCAGCGTCCACATTTTTGAGAAGGACTATTGCAGCAACACTGGTCCCGAAAGCGAAAGGCATTTTACTATTTCCGAACTGGCGGCTACGTGGGGGCTCAGCGTCGAAACGATTCGCAGACTTTTTGCCGATGAACCCGGCGTACTAAAAATGCCAACCGCTTCGGTTCCCACAGACCGCCGCCGATATCGCACTCTTCGAATTCCTTCAATCGTGGCTGCTCGCCTCCACAAACGTCTTTCTGCTTAACATGCTATGGGTGGGCGCGCAAGATCGATCGGCGGTTACCGGCCGTGCTCGCACGCGCGGCATCGGAACAGACGCCATACGAGCATAGGCTAAGGGACTGAAGCTTGATTCGTCGCGAAGGAGAAGAGAAACATGATCACCAGACTCAGCCTCGTCACCATCCTGGTGCGCGATCAGGAGGAAGCGCTCCGTTGGTTCACGGGGATCCTCGGTCTCAAGAAGTTGCAGGATGCAAGCTACGGGAGCGGATCGCGATGGCTCGTCGTCGCACCTCCCGAGCAGAGCGATTTCGGTATCGTTCTTCAGAAGCCTGAACCCGCAGAACACGGTGCCGAACGAGCGCGCCTGAAGATGGAGCAGATCGGCAAGGGCACCACATGGGTATTTCGCGCCGATAACCTTGACGAGACTTTCCAGATACTGAGCGATCGGGGGGTAAAGTTTCTGAGTCCACCCAAGCCCCTGCCATGGGGCAGGCAGGCGATGTTCGAGGATTTGTACGGCAATCAATACGCCCTGATGGGTAAGTGAACGTCAGGCGAGGCCCACGGAAGCGGGGCCTGTTCGCACTGTGTCGAAGGGCTCTTGGAAAGACGCCATGATGGTCGCCGGCTCGGGGAAGTAGATACGAAACTTGCCTGAAGCGTGCAAAATCTGTCACATGTTCACCATAGCAGAGGCTTCGCATGAATCGAGAAAAAGGTTCTGTCCGTGGCCACGATGCCCGCACTACCTTTAGTCTCGCCGAATCTATGTGCGCGGTCTCAGGCACAGAGAAACCATTGATTGCTTAGTCCGGTGCGACTCAGGTGAGAAATACAGCGTGTCGAAGTATGGTCGCACCACTTCTATAAACTCCAGAGTGGGGTAGGCACGAATATGGCTGAATGGGTTCACCTGACACAAAGGTGGGCTTCTGTGTTCGGGCTATTCCGTCGATGTTATGCCGCAGTCGTCTAGGACCGCCGGACCGCTAAGGGAAGCTCGTGAAATCAACTTATACAGTTCATACTGTCGAGGAATGATTTGGATGCACTTATGGGTACGTCTGGACGGTCGAAAGATCTAAACGCCGACCGGTGGGTTCCCAGGGGCCACGGCGTGAACGGATTCCGCTGCCTGCTTCCTCATTTTTCGAAGATGGTACAGCGTGAAAACCGCACTTGGCGGAAACATGAGCGAGCTGAAGGCGATCACGGCCACATCAACGTCCGCGCCGGGAAAACCACGTGCAGCAATGGCAAGACAGAGCGCCACATTACGCAAACTGGTGCTGACCGCGAGCACCCGGCGCGTTCCGTCGTCTGGGCCACCCAGCAGCCAACCAATGACCATGGAGGCTATGATGAGAACCAGCATCGCGCACAATCCATTTATGCCGACCTTTTTCATGGCCGCGGACTTCAGTGCTCCGGTAAATACGACTTCCAGTCCGAAAAGCAAGCCGGCACAAATGCTGACTGGCTTTTGCAGCTTCAGCGCGAGCGGGTGCGCCCAATGATTGATGGCAAGCCCGAACGCCATAGGAAGAGCAATGTAAAGAAGCAAAGCCTGGACGGCCCGGTCGTAGGGCAGCGTCAGAGCTCGATCGATGTTGAGCAGGAGACGAGCGAGTGGAGGAGTGAAGAGGAGCGAGAGTACCGTAAGCAGGAATAGAATTGCAGCCGCGAAAGGCACGCTGCCGCGCATTTTGTGAGTAAAGTTGATGGCGAAGAGCGCGCCAGGCGCCGCCGCGAGCAGTAAAAAGCCAGTCTCGATGTTCGCCGGCATCGGGATGATTCTTGCGATGCCCAAGCCGAGCAGCGGTACCACAACGAAGTTGGCCACGAGCGCGCCGATCAAGTGGCGTTGATTGCGCAGGGTTGCGACGCACTCCCGGGCCGTAACTTCAAGTCCCACCGACATCATCACCGTTAGCAAAAATCCGATGAGCAGCGCTCGAGCTGCCGGTCCGAGTAACGATTCCATCTAGCACCCCCTTTGTTGCACGCGCAGCTGAATCCGAATCTCTTTGGAAAGCAACGCGTCAGTCAATTTGAGCATTTTCCAGCTTGCGAGCCACCCATTCGTTTGCCGCAATGAGAGCCTCATGCAGTGGACCTCCGAGGCTCGTGGTTGACTCGAAGAGGTTTTCCTCTCCGATGAGAGTCGTGACCCCTGTGCGGTCGAGCGCGCGCCGAACGCGTGGCTCAACTCCAACCAACATGAGCTTGTTCCCCCCTGCCTGGAGCTTGCGAGTGTACCGTTCCAACATTACGATGCCACTCGTGGTGATGGATTCGCGTCCGCGCAGTCCGAAGATGACAACAGCATTGTTGGCTCCCTCGACCGCCGGCAAGAGAGCTTCAAGAGTAGCGACCGCGGCGAAGAAACCGTTCCCATGGGCGTGCAGAGCCGTCACTTCATTGCTAGTCAGTCGAACCGGTGCAGGTCGTTCTTCAAATCCGCCGTCGGGCCCGCGCACGACCCTAACGAGCCGCACCTGACTCGAGGATGAATAGACATACAAAAGCAGGGTCAACGCCACTCCGGCGAAAATCGCCCAGTGCAATGGAATCACCAGAGTCAAGGCGAATGTCGCCACCATGGCCGCACGCTCTGCCGCATAGGTGTTCCAAACCCGCGCGATGCGATCAAGCCGCAAGACGCTAAAGCCGATGTATACGAGCAGTCCTGCGAGGCACGCCATGGGGATCGTCTCCGCCACTCGGCCGACGGTCACCAGGAACAACGCAAGAGTAAGTCCCGCGAAGATGTTTGCCCACCGGGTCTTCGCGCCGGCTGACACGCTGGTGGCCGTCCGGGATATCGAACCTCCGCTCGGCATGCCCTGGAAGAAGCTGCCTACCACATTCGCGGTGCCCTGCGCGATGAAGTCACGTGAGGCAGATGGTATGCTGCCATCCGATTCCGGGTAGGCTTGAGCAACACCAGCCGCGATGCTCAATCCCAGAACTGCCAGCGAAAGTGCATCCAGGAATAGTTGCGGAATCATACGGAAGTCCGGCAGGACTGGTGTGGGTAATCCGCGGGGAATCCTGGAAATGGCCCCGACAAGTTGCACGGTGTTCCAATGCAAGAGCGAAACAAGCACGGTTACGATCACAAGCGCCAGCACGA
The DNA here is from genome assembly GCA_963795005.1 of uncultured Acidobacteriota bacterium. Lineage (GTDB taxonomy): Bacteria > Acidobacteriota > Terriglobia > Acidiferrales > UBA7541 > Palsa-295. Next base: position 86,187 of record CAWCGE010000018.1, read on the forward strand.
ATGCAATGGCCTTCATTCTTGTCCGTTGAAACACAACGATTGCAGCGATCGTCAACAGGCCCGCAAGGGTTGTACGCCAGTCGATGCGGTTCAAATGAAGGAGCCAATCCCAAGTCTTGACGAAGACATTGCCAGATGGCCCTCCGACGTAACCGGTGAGTTTCTGTAGCTGGCCAAAGATCAGCAGGATTGCTACCCCACTGATGAATCCTGTCATTACGCAGTTTGAGATAAAGCGCGTAAGGGTTCCCAGTTTCAGAAGACCCAAGACGAGCTGGATGAAGCCGATCAGCAGGGTAAGAGTGAATAACGCCCGTATCGGGAATTGCGGTCCTAGACCTGCGAGGATGGCGGCGGTGGGTACGGCAAGCTCGTTCGTCACGGTGATGACCATGAGAGAAGAACCTGCCAGCAGAGCACCGATCACGGGTGCAAAAACGCCCGTGTAAAGTCCGTATGCAGGGCTGACTCCCGCTACGACCGCATATCCCATTCCCTGTGGAACGTAGGAGAGCGCGCACGTTATGCCCGCCAGCAGATCAGAGAGCGCGGTCTTGCGCGTGATTTTCAGGCCTTCCTGCATGATCCTCAGCGATTAATGGGCATGGCGGGGAAACATTTTGCACCGCGTGGAAGCAGGGATGCCGACTTTGGCATCGCGCAATCGGCACTAAGCTAATGCGCCACGAGCGCACGTGCGCCGATGAGTAACAGCACAAGTCCGCCCGAAAGTTTGCTATGCCTGCCGAGAGCCTGCCCCAGCTGTCCGCCGAACAGCATGCCGGCAAAAGAGACGCACGCGGTGACCGCGCCGATGATTGCGCTTGCTTGAAGGATGTTGATATGAATCATGGCAAGGCCAAAGCCAAGCACCAGCGAGTCCACGCTTGTCGCAAAACCCAGACTCAGTGCGGCGCCGAGGGACGGCAGGGTGCCGGGCTGAACCTGATCGGATTTTTGTGCGGAGCGCAGCATACGCCAGCCCATAAACGTAAGCACTCCGCACAAGATCCAACTTTCGCTTCCGCGAAAAAGAAAGGCGACCTGGGATCCACCGAGCCAGCCGAGGAACGGCATGAAGATTTGGAAGGCGCCGAAGATAAGCGCCAGCCGAACCATCGGCTTGACCGCGCGGAGTGATTGAGCCGTGCCGATGGCCAGCGATACCGCGAAGTTGTCCATCGAAACGCCCAGCGCCAAAAGTAACAAAGCACCCAGGTTCATCCCCGCTCCTTCCTGCGCTATCCCTCGCCGGTGCTTAGCCCTCATACGAGGGGAGAGGCGGGCAAGTGAAACCGCCCGCCTAAGCCAGCCACCATTGCTATTGCCGCGCCATGGCGACGCGGACGGCTTCCTCCGGCGAGACGAGGTGATCGACGCTCACAGCATCTTCGGCGATCGCGAGCTGAACGCCCTTGACGTGACCCGAAAACTCGTTCCCTCGCGACCCGTAGTCCGGTGAGACAGGAGATCCCGTGTCCACGCCCACGTCACAACCATCATCGGCAGAGAAGACCATGGCTGCGGTGGCACCGACCTTGCCCTCGCCGACCTTCTTGCCATCCACGTACAAGGATGCGGTCCCGCCCTTGCCGAGTCCACCGCCCACATACGCAAACTCCATGCGTACCTGGTGGTCACCCGGAGGCAGCGCGCTGCTAGATTCGGCGTAGAATTGCTGGATGCCGAGCAAGTTGTAACAGTATTTGAGCTTGCCGCCCTTGCCATAGAGGCTCCAACCGCCAATGTTGCCGCCTTGGGCGACGATGACGCCCTCGGCCCCTGTTGCGGGTACAACGATCTCAGCGGTCACCGAGTGGGACTTGTTCTTCATATTGAGGACTGAGTTTTCGGAGAGGCGGCCCATGCTGCCAAATAGAACTTGGGAATTGCCCTTGATCAGCACGAGGCGCCCGGCCGTATCTGAGTTGATCCGTTCAGCGAGCCTGTCATCGAGGGGTAATACGTTAGCATCTCGGATTGGCTAGCCGGGGACATCGCGACGGATGGGCCCTCTCTTCGGTGATTGCGCGTGAATTCTACGAACGGAGAGTGGAAGTAGCTATTGTCAAAACTAACGGGTGTATCTGGGCAAAATGACCACAGCTTCGTTGCATAACCGGGGACGCTGCCCTTCGTCAGGTCGCAGGTAAAGTCTAGCAGAGCGCCACGCGTGAATCATTTAGATCAGCAGCAAAAGAAGCGAATAGGCGATCGCTCCTAGGCAAAACGGCCAAAAGCGTCCTTCTTTTTCCGTTGGCAGTTCCATAATCATGCTGTTGATGATCACGCCCCCGCAGTTTAACCCCAGCAGAGTCGCGAGCAGTTCCTCGGGCATGGCAGTCAATGTCCCGGCGAATCCTCCGGCCAATATGGTGGCTGCCAGCAGCCATCGTCCGCTGCGATCGTAATGCGAAGCGTATTCACGCTCAAGCGAGTGGTCAACAGCAAGAAATTGCAATGCCATTGCAATGCCATTGCAATCAGATAGAGCAATGTGGGCAAGGTACGTTGATGAACCATCAGATAACCGACCAGGCCGCCGTAGAGCGCAAATCCACACAATCGAAGCCTGTAAGCAAATGGAGTGGCTTCTTCGCGTCGTTCTGTGTCGTCCGCACCAGATCGCCAGGCCATACGCTCAAGCCCATAGAAGAACAGGAACCCGATCAGGGCAGCCGTGTAAACGCGAAGTTCCGGAAATGGCAGTCCGCGGTCAAAGGTTACCCGCGTAAAAACGTCCTGCGCCTCGCTCATCTCGGGGAGAGCGCGAACAAAAACATAGGCCACCGAGGCTCCTGCCGCTGCGGATAACCAGCGCCGGGGGTGCTCCGGTGAAGAAATTCGCAAATACCTCCCGAAAACATAAACGCAAGCCAGAGCGAAAATTGCCGAGAGCTGAATGGCGAGGATATTCATGACATTGCGGCGGTCTAAAAGGGCCCCATTCTCAAGAGCACACTCAGGAAGGCCGTCAACCCAATAAGAGAGATAATGGAAGCAACGCTTAGCGGTAAAGACCATGTGCGCTTCCCGGGTGTTCCAGCGTTCAATTCCTTCAACACACGCCAATGCTCAATGGACGCTAGTATCAATCCAGCGGTGCCCAATGCAATTAATGATAGGCCAAGGTTGCGCGGGCCTTGCACGGGAATCGTTGGCCCTCCGCTTTCTTGCAGGAACGCGGCGACATCTTGTAGAAACTTGTAGATAGTGAATCCGAAGCTGATCAAGGACAACGCCGTTCGAATCCATGCCATGAGCGTTCGATCAGCGGCCATGCGCGTGCGGAGTAGCGCCAGATCCGTCGTTGTAACGGCCGGTTGGCTGTAGGCTGCGTCGCGTTCAGCCATCGTGATCGCCTCCTCGGGGAGTCGAGGGAGGTAGTTTAAGCCAAAGAGCACCCCAGGGAATTGTCAGGAATAAAAGTCTTGGCATGTAATTCTTGCAAGCGGCGGCTAATGCTACAGTCTGCAGCCTGTGCGGCTAGCGTCCTGTTACTGAAGCGGGCGAAGAATCAAGGACTTGAAACGGCCATATCGCGCCTCCGCAAGCTCTAGTTCGAGTTGACCGCAGGGGAGAGCCGCGGGCTCAGGAACGAACCCTTTTTTCGAGAATCCTCAGAATCGATTGACTTTTCCGTTCACTCTGACCGCTGCAGCGGCGGCTGTCCAGACGACGAACTCTCTGTTGTAGTCATTGAGTTCGGCCAAGGCTGCCGCGAAGCGCTACGTTCAATTCAAGTACGTCCGGCCCCGGTTCGGTCACGCTTTGATAGCGTCCGGATTTCGCGAGTTCATCGGTGACGGCGTCGTGGAAATACTTGGCCAGTCGTTCCATGTCGTCAGGGTCGATACCGCGGTCTTGAGCCTCCGGCAGCAGATAGATCGTAATCGGGTCAAAAATGAACTTATTGTATTTCTTCAGGACGGTCGTGTCCTTCTCATAGAGGAGCAAATCCCCATTCTTCGCATCGGGAACCAGGCTGGAGTAATCACCCAAGAACCCGGATACCTCCCTCCCATCTGGCGCTTGCTGCTTCGTCGAGTCCTGGGCTCGCACCGTGAGGCCGATAACGAGCACGCCAGCAGTCAGCAGGCCCAAAAAGGCCAAGTGCGAAAGTCGCGTAGCACGAATCGCCCGGCAATCTTCTGGTTGCGGAGCGACACGCCTGTTGTTTGTTAGCATCGCCCTTGAAGCGCGCTCATTGTGCATATCTGCCTCCACGTTAAAATTTTCATGAGGTGTAAGCCTTCCGGTCCGGAGCCATCCCCATCATGGTCCTTATGTCGCGACTATGTTCTGCAAGGCAACACCGCGACGGCCCGTGCCGCCTATCAGAATTTCCTGACACTTTGGAAAGACGCGGACGCCGAGATCCCCATCCTGAAGCAAGCCAAAGCAGAAAATGCGAAGTTGTAAGTAAGCACGCAGTAGCATAGCTTTTCAATTCACAATTTTGCTAGGAAACAACGCGATTTGTGGATTTGGCGGAGAGGGGGGGATTCGAACCCCCGTCACCCTTTTGGGGTGAAACTGCTT
>CAWCGE010000019.1:0-54931 GCA_963795005.1 uncultured Acidobacteriota bacterium
GCAACCAAAGCGACCACTTAGATTGAAATTACCCTAGCTTTGCAAGCAGGGGGTCACCGGTTCGATCCCGGTCACGTCCACCAACTTCTTCCTGATTGCAAAAGATTTATAAAAATCACCTCGTCCCGAACGCTCCATTATTCGTGCACTGGAGTGAACCCCTAAAGTGAGACAGTTTCATGGTGCACATTTCGCGGAATGCGAAGTAGCGCGCAAAAGAAAACGGTGGGCTTCGCCCGGGGCCGGCCGAGGTCGCAGGCTGCCATTTCTCCGCATCCAGCAGGCGCCTTCGGGACTGGAACGCGAGTTGCCAAAGCTCTTGGCGCTTCGAAAGCACCCTGCGATGCACGCATTCGTCGCAATGTCGAGTTGAATTCGTGGCTTCCGCCGCCGTGCGGCATTGACAAAAAGACGGAGAACTTGCTCTAAGGCCGTTGAGATGCGGGATGATATCCGTATCGTGGCGGAAAGTAGGGATCGATGCGATCAACGATCAGATTTAGAAACAAAACCATTGCCGCGTTTAGCGGAATCATCACAGCAGCCGGCATTTTTGGATGGCAAATAATAGCGGCGGGAAACGGCTCGCCGAACACGCTGTCCTATTATGACCCGAGCCTCGTAAAAACGCTTGATACCTACGGCCCACTTTTCTCGCAGTACATTCCACGTTCCAATGCCGAATCGGCCGCAGCTGGCGACTTCGTCGAAACGATTCAAGTTCCCGATGGGAGCGAAGTTCGAGTCCTGGTGAAAGCACCGGCTCCAGCCCAGCCTTCCAAGATTTTGAAACTGCCTCCTCCTATCTCGGGCCAAACAGCGAATGAATATTTTGCCAGCGCTATCAGCGAGGCGATTTCGGGTGGCTACGCAGCGGTGATTTTTCCAAAAGATGTGTATGAGTTTGTAACGCCAGCAACCTCAGGTGAAAGCCACTTGACGATTAAAGGAGCGAAAGATTTAGTCATTGATGGACAAGGTTCGACCCTCAATTTCGCTTCGCCTCAGTCCGCCGGCGTGACCATCTCCAACTCTCAGCGTGTCATTTTTAAGGGATTCAATATTGATTGGCCCCACACATTGATGGCCTCAATCGGGACGATTGTTTCCATCGACAAAAAGAGCAATCCCCGTACGATGAGAGTCCAGATCGGCGCGCAGTACACCGTCGATGCGAACACGCAAATCATCGCCCTTTCCCCCTGGGATGCCAAGACCGACCCGCGGAACCCGCATTTAGCGCTCAAGAATTACGATAAGGAGGAATATGTAACCAACAGGGGCACCACCTATGTGGGCAATAACACTTTCGAAGTCCCCTATTGGAACAACTAGATTGAAGTCGGTGACGTCGTTTTAGTTCGCCATTTTGGCTGGAGTCCGTGGAAAAACGCGATACAAACCGGCGGCAGCAACGACCTCACTTTTGAAAATGTCAACGTCTACGCCAGTCCGTATTTGGGCTTTCTCTTATCCGGCGGCGGGGGATTCCGGCTTTCCCACTGTAGCGTGACGCGGCTCCATGCGGCGCGGCTGATTTCGAGCTCCGCGGACGCCGTTCACGTCGCCGACAATACCGGCGATATCGTGATTGAAGACAGCGCATTTGGCTACCAGGGCGACGATGGACTCAACATCCATGGCGCTGTCGGCGGCACCGCACAACCGGGTCAGAATTTTCTGCATTGGACCGTGGCGGGCGAAGGTTCTTACGCGCCTTACGGCTGGACGGCGAACGATCCGATCGGCTTCTTTGATAGCATGTTTGGGTTCTATGGCCTGACGCACTTCCAATCCTTGTCCCATCCTAAATCGGGTTTGCAGATCAACGTCACAGACAAGGCCCCACAAAACGTCACGCAGATCGGCGATCTCGCTCGGGTCAGTGCGCGCTTTGTGATTCGACACAACGCATTCTCCTATAACCGCGCGCGTGGCATCCTCCTGGAATCGTCGTTTGGAATCGTCGTACAAAATACCTTTACGGGGCAGACCGCACAGGGCATCGTGGTTGGCGCCGCTTCCGGGATGGAGGGCCCGGGCGTCCAGGACGTTATTTTTCGCGGCAATCATTTTTCGAATGTCGGCAGCTTTGCAACCACGCCTCTTCCATCCGATGCGCACCCGGGCAATGGAGCCCTGTTTGTGGCGGTACAAGGCCCGGGCGGCGACATAAAATCGTCAAAGCCAGCCCAGGCGAACCTGATTTTTGACGCGAATATATTCAACGATCTGGAAGGGCCTGGCTTGTTCCTCGCCACAGCGAACAACATCGTGCTCGCCAACAATCAATTCATAAACACGAATCTATCGCCTCTGGAAAATGCCAAGATCGGTACGGCAAGCCTAGCCGGTTCCGTCGTCGTCACTCAGGCCCACAATGTATATATCGGCAAAAACTCCACGCAGGGAGCGACCACCGGGCCGGTCTCGATAGACACACAATCAACGGATGGGATAAGACACTAAGTGCTGCCTTTCAGCAATACATCGAACCAGGGCGGATCGCCTTAGTCATCGATTTCTCCTGGAGTGGCGCTGCCTGATACAGCGACTATTAGGAGTCCATCCTGCGATGCGGCGTTCTGACCCAACCAGGTAGATTGGCCTGAGCCCGATGTGATTCGTTGGTTGCGAGGAAAGGAGCATCCCATGAAGAAATTCTTGTCCGCCATCCTTTCACTCGGATGCGTGTTGGCGATGTCCTTCGGGCCGCCACAGGTACATGGCCCGGACACTCCGACTGCGAAAGTCCCAACATTAGAGATCGGTATCGATCGCTCCAACATGGCTACGGAATGGACGCTTTCGCCGCCCGCCGAACCCAACATTTATCCTTTCAACGGTCCTTACAACGGTGAAGGCATCTTCGAAGCGCGTCGCGTCGCAATCTACGACGGCATCGCCAGGCTGCACCCGTAGTGGTTTCGGGATGGATTCAGTGCCGACACGACGGCGGACGCCGCGCTGTTTGTCGATGCCGTCACGCAAGTTCATGCGCGCAACATGAAGATGCTCGCAACCGTCGGCATCGCCGGCAGCGACTTCGCTAAAAAGGATTACATTAACCCGACCGTGAGCGGCTGCCAGTGGGGAACCTACCCTCTCAGCAAAATTAATCTTGTGAGTCTCGAGCATCGCCTCCGCACGCACTTCGATGCCGTGAAAAAAGCTGGCCTCTTGGTCGACGCCTTCGAAGTCGGCAACGAATTCGACCTGTATTGCAACGACGCCGATGTCCCAAAAACTTCGGAATTCGCGAACCACAACTGGAAATGGTTTCTGACGCCCGAGCAAGACCACGCTTTTGCCACAGGCTACGCGCCGTTTCTAAAAACCTTCGCCACCGTCATTCGGGAATATTTCCCCCACGCCAAAATCATCACCTGCGGTATGTCCAACCCTACCGGAAATTCCATGCCACTGATTGAGGAGCTCGCCAGTTTCCAGGACGCCTCGGGAAAGGCTTTCGATTACACTTCTCTCGTCGACGGCTACGGCAGCCACCTATATCTGTCATCCGATACCACGCTCACCGCAGTCACGCACGCAACAGACGACCTGACCAGCCAAGCGGCCACCCTCCCGCACATTCAGGAAAAGCCCATTTGGATCACCGAGTGGAATGAGTCCGCCTCCGCGTTCTGGTCGAGCCACGAATGGTATTTTCAGCCAACAACCGTGGGACCGACCGTGATCGACATGAATAAAACCGACGCAAATCATGTCTATCCCGCCATGACCCGGCCACAAGTAATTGAAACTTTCATGGATAAAGTTATCAAGCATCTCCGCACGCAGCCGAACCCGGTGAACATCGGCTACCTCTTTTACTATTGCTACGATTCCGCCGGAAAATCCGATATGTGCGACGCTACCGCCTTCAACACCAGTCGCGGTATCAAGGGCACCTGCTTCAACGGGGTGATCGATCCAATCACCGGCGATCTGCTACCCGACGTCGTCGCCGCTCTGCTGCACCAGCCGCAGTTACGGGCAAGTGCGAACAATTCCGAAGCTGTTCTGGCGGAAACCGCCATTCCCGAACATTCGCGGAATACGGCCGAAAAACTAGCGATTAGAAAAAGTTTTCTCGTTTGTTGTGAGCGGGTTAGGTCGATTTCTGATATTTGACGACTAGCGATTAGAAATGCGCGGGTGGTGCGGTGTGATTGGTGATTTCGTGCGCGAAACGTGCGCAAAGCGCGTGCGCAAGCATGCAATTTTCGACCGATTAGAAAAAAACATGTCGTGTGGTTTCAGCCGGATACGCAAGTTTCTAATTGCGGTAGAGCCGATTAGAATTGCGCATCGCGCGCTCGCACATTGCGCGCCCACGCTCGCGCTGCGCGCCGTCATTCGTGCGTAAGCGCCCGGCACCTTGGCTGCCGCGACCCGGCACCCGGAGACACCATCGCCAAGCGCGCGCCCGCGCGCCCAGCCAGCCAAGCCCCTCGCCCGCGCCCCAGTCTCCATGTCGCGTCCTCAGCAGCGCCGAAAAGCGCCCCGACTCACGCTAACACATTCGTCGGTCGCTGAATATTCGTAGAAATACTGACAAGGGTAAGCGACAGAAAAGATGGGCTGTACTTCGCTGTGGTGGCTGATCGTCGGAGCGTCTAAACCCCCACCCTTCGCGTGAAACAAAGGCGCGAAGGATGGGGCACCCGTAAAATCTCGCGGCGTCGATCGGGTAGTTTGGAAGGATAGGCCACCCGCCAGGATCGCCGTCTATCTCAGGGTCTGGGTTCTGCTATTAATTCCCCGCGTCACGGCGAAGTGGAACACACACGGAGATACTCGCTAAATGTCGTATCGCACGTATCAGTTCTTCCGCGAGTTTGGTTTTATCCAAAAGGCAACTCAACCGAAGAGGCGCATTCACGGTCCAGACGTCTGAACATGACGTCAGAAAAAAGGCGGCTCGCGAAGAGCCGCCTTTTCTAAAGTGGGGACGGTCCGGTCAGAAGATGAACTTGCCCGTGATTTGGGCAATTCTCTGATCCGTGGCAGCGGCCGCGAACGCTCCGTAGGGCGACGTCGGCGTGAACTGTGTGAAGGCCACCTTGCCAAAGAAGGGTGCGTTGGTGTTCGGATAGGGCGCACCATAATTTGCATGGTTGAACCAGTTGTAGGCATTCAAACCAATCTGGAACGTCATCCGCTCGGTGAGTGCAAAATTCTTCTTTACGCTCAAGTCGCCTCCCAGGAATCCCGGACCACGAAATGCGTTACGGCCGACATCACCCATAAAGTCCGTGCTGGTGGCAAAGTCCGCCGCCGAGAAGCACCCAGTCAGCACACAGGCTCGCCCGTTGCTGAAGTTCCTCTGAGTGAAGGTCGGAAGCGGCTGCGCAAGGATAGTTGCACCAAATGAGCTTGTACCTCCCAGGTTGTTGCCCGCCAGTCCCGCAGTCGCTCCGCCATCGATGATGCTGAAGGGGAATCCGCTCCGGTAGAACATTGTGCCGGAAATCATCCAGCCACCGATGGCTGCATTCACCAAGCGCTGCTCGCTCTTGAACGGCAGTTGGTAGACGTAGCTGCCCGATATCTGGTGCCGTGCATCGTTATCTCCTGAAGCATATTGCGAGTGCAGATTGTAAGGATTGACCTGCGTAAGGATGCTGGTAATCTGGCTGAAGGGCTCTTCTGGCACGTTCGAGAGCTCGTCAAGCGCATGAGAGTACGTATAGTTGAGGCGGCCGGTCAATCCGTGCCACTGGTTTTCCTGGATGGAGAACGTCACGCCGTTATAGTTCGATACTGCCCCGCTATACAGCTGGTCCACGCGGCCGACGCGCGGGTCTGGCGCGGTTGCCGGAAGGTTGCCAAAACCAAAGCCGTTCAAGGTGGGATTCAAAACTAGACCGTCATACCCATGGTTACCAACGTAATTGGCCGAGACGACGGTGCGTGCTCCGAACGTATGCTGTAGTTCAAGATTCCACTCAACATACTTCGGATTCTGGAAGTTGCGGCTGACGTCATTCAGGTTTGGAACGGAAAGGGCGCCTTGCGCGTTGAGGCAACCTCCAAACGGTTGAGCTGCGCCAGCGTAGCCACCGCCGCTAGAACCGCCAGTCGTCAAACTTCCGCCGCTATTGTAATTCGACAAAAAGGCGCCATTGCACTGCGTCACCAGGTTCACGCCGCTGCCTGGAAATGCTGTGGATCCCGGGGGCGCCAAGTCGAACGCCACGCTTCCCGTCGGCACGTTGAACAAGTTTACCTGCGGGAAATTCGTGTCAAATAGGCTCAAAAGACCGCCGGGGTAAAGGTCGGTGAACAGGCCCACGCCCCCCCGAATGACCGTATTTTGACCGATTGGGCTCCAGGCCAGGCCGAACCTTGGTTCGAAGACAACCTTTTCGATACCCGGAATAATCGTCTTGTTGCCGGTTATGAACGATTCATCGTACGGAATCGTCGCTCCGTGCGGCAAGTCGTTAAAAGCCGAAACGGGCAGGCTCGCGCAACTGGACTGGCATATGCCACCTGAATTGCGGTCGGCCCTCAGCGTCATCGTCAACTTTAGCTTGGAGTTGACACGATACTCGTCCTGGAAGTAGAAGCCGACGCTATAGTAGGCGACGGGTTGTTCGATCTGGGAGGCAAAGTTGTAAAGTACGCTGCCGCAGCCAACCTGATTATTAGTTGGTGGGTTGGCGTTACAGCCTGCCGGAGCAATTTGATTATTCGCAAAACCAAACAAGGTGACGTCAACCTCAGGATACAGTGTGTTTTCGGCCGCGGTAAAGTCCGAGACGTCGTCTCGCCGGAAGTTCACACCCATCCTGAAATTGTGATTTCCTCGCGTCACCGACAAGTCGTCGACCAACTGCCACTGCTCCACATGGCGGCCTTGCGGGGACTGGAAACCTGCGGCGAATCCGTTGGGATTGCCAGATCCGGTGCCAAGTGGAGTCAATGCACCATCCACTAGAAATTCAAGGTTACCCGGAAAAAAGCCCAGCGCCGACGACGGATTCAAATTGCCGAAAACCGCCGAGTAGTACACATCGGAGAAGATGAAGTTGTTCACAACTGTCGGTGTGAAGATGTGCGTGTAATTCAACTGGCCTTCGTTCTGAGGCTGCGTGCTCGAATTGTTAAACGCAGGGTTAATCGGGTCGGTGTAGGTTGGCTGTACTCCCCGGTCAAATCTGACCCGCCCGAAAATCTTGTCGTTTTCCCCTAAATTGTAGTCCACCCGTCCGCTAAGCAACCATTCCTTGTTTCCGCTGGATACGGACTCCGTAAAGCTCTCGGTGCAGGCGCCACCTGTGGACCCTGGCGCAGTTACGAATCCCGGGCAGCTGTTGGCATTTAGTTTCGCGTTGCCGACCCCGGGGGCGCCGTTGTATAGCTTGAAGACATTCGCATAAAACGCCTGCGTGGCCGGATCCCCAGGAACATTACCCTGCACGAAGTTTTCAAACGCTGGCGTGGGCACGCTGACGTTCTGGATTGAACCAAAGATGTACCGAATTCCTTCCGTATTCACGAAGAAGTACGCTTTGTCTTTCTTTATAGGACCGCCGAAGGCTGCCGCCCACTGGTTATTGTTTTCGAATGGTCTCGAATTAGGCAAGCCTTGGCTAAGTTCGGTGGCTTTGTTAATCGGGTCGTTGGCAGTGAGCGCCCGGCCTGTCCAGTTGTAAACTGCGTCGCCGTGAAATGCGTTGCTGCCGGATTTCGTGCTGTAATCGATTTGAGCGCCCGCCTGACGGCCATATTGTCCGGTGTAACCGTTGCTCACGACCGCAACTTCCTGAAGTTCATTGCCGCCCAGCAGCAAATTGCTCGAACCTGAATTGTTCAAGTTCAAGAACGCATCGTTGTAGTCATTGCCATTGACCGTGAAGAGGTTTGAGGTGCCTGGCAGACCAAACGCACTGAAGTTGCCATAGCCGCCGCCCGTCGAGTTGTTCATGGTGATGCCCGGCGCGGTCTGGGCCACGTACGTAATGTCGCCGCCAGGGTTCGGGATATTCTGAATCTGGTTCGTATCGAAATTCGAGGAGATGTTCGCGTCTTCGGTTTGCAGCAACGCGCCTTGCTCCGTGACCGTAATGGTTTCCGTAGAAGCGCCAACTTCCAGCTTGACGTTGGCCAGCGCAGTTTGCCCGAGAAGAACTTCGACTGTTTCACTCACCTGCTTAAAGCCAGTTTGCGACACCGATATGAGGTACATACCCGGCTTAAGTAGTGTGAATTGATAGGCACCCGTCGACCCTGTAGTCGCAGACTGGATCTCACTTGTGGACTGGTTTTTCAAGTTCACCGCGGCACCCACAATTACCGAACCTGAAGGATCGGTGACAATTCCAGTGAGGCCCCCTGTTATCACGCTCTGCGCCGACACCAGAGTCGGCAACAAGAGCAGCAAAGCTATAAACGAAACGGCAAGTCGGAAGTACTTGTCAAATCGCAATCGCATTTTTCACCTCCAGTCTTCTGTCAAATTTTCGGAGACCGCTAATCGATGAGCTAACCTCACACGCCAACGCGTACAGCACCTTCGTCTCCGTTCTTTGCGTCAAATAAGTTGTTTGCTAAGGGTCAGTTACAAAAATGCGGAAGGATGGGATATGTTTAACTCTATTAAGAAATGATGGACACGTCCAATCATCTGGAAACGAAAATGAAGATACTTGAGTGAAATAACTGCGCTGCGTGCTTTCAAGGCCGGAACGCTCGATTATTGGTTGATGAATTACTTTGCTATCGGGTCAGTACTCGCTCCGAAGCGTGGACAAGACAAAGAGACGAAATTCTTGAACAACGTCGCCGGCTCAAAGCGGAATACGGAGCGTTGTTTGATTCGATGGCCGCACTCTTGTATCGACACGACCCGGTAGGAATAAATTTTGACGACAACAAGGACGAGTATGAGAACCCGAAGCGGGTACCATCCTACCGAGGCTGAGCAATTGGCGCTCGGTAGAAGATGTACTTCAAGTTGTCCACGAAGAGTTTGTTCGCTGGTTTGAGCGAGGCACCGCTGGTCCGCCTGAGCATTACGAGAAAATTGCTTCAGAGGTTTAGCAACTTTGGCAGGGACGGTTACGCGACGCAATATAAAAGGACTTAGCGGCGTGCGGCGGCGATAGGTTTCGAGTGATTCGCACTAGGGCAAGAGTTTCAGCGTCATTGATCGAAAATCAATCTGCACCTCTCGCGCTTGAGTGAGCACGTCCAAACCGAGAAGTCCATGATGAAAATCGTCCCCCACAGGCTTTGAGAAAACTTTCGCGGGCTCCAGCATTGTTTCTAACCCTCCGACCCGCAGACGTATCTCGGGCAGGACAGTCGTTTCCCCTTCATTCGAGCCAGCGATTCCTGTCAACGTTTGCTTGCCAATAGTTCCCCGCCGCTTGATGAGCGCAGCGAAGTCTTCAGCGAATCGAGTCCACAGTTCGGTGCCCGCTTGGTTTCCCGTATCTAAAATGAAGTCAAGGTCTTGGTCTTCAAATTTCACGCGTACTACAGGGCTAAAACCGTCGAAGCACAGGTTTCCATCGACACTTGCTGTTTCACCTGTTGAACGCCCCATCTCGAAGGTCCCATCAGATTTCCAGTCAATTACTTGGAGTGCCAGAGCAACTGGAAGTCCCACAAGACCGCGATCACCCGCCGGTTGTTCATCAACGGGCAGCTGAGCGTCCGGTACGACAAGGAAAGCGACACTGTGCAGTTTCGCGTTGCCGATATTGAGTTCGTCAACGACCGCAGTGCGTGCGGAAGTAGTATGGGCGTCAGTATCTGCTGCGCGCACGGAGGGCCCTTCTACGGTCACGCCCAGCAGGTGTGCTGCCGACTCACTCATCAGCGAGATGTTGAGATCGGTATCGAGCGCCCAGCGCACCGTCTTGCCGTGGATGGAGACTGGCAGAACAATCCCGTCTCGACCGACTTCGGTACGGATCGTGCTCGTCTGATGCGGCTCGACGGATTGATCCGGATGCCGGCCGAATGCAGCGTACATGGCACGAACATTCCCGACGTCGGACCGATCCGGCTTGATCTTTAATATCGCGCCAAACTGTTCGGTTGCCTCCCGATATCTGCCAGAGCGACCGTAAAGATATCCAAGCATTTCGTGCGCTTCGATTGCATCTCTGGAGTCGGGCTCATGCTGAATCGCACCGCTAAGGTATCTCTCAGCCCTTTCGCGATCATTGAACGCAGAGGCCACCGCACCCAAATATAACTCTGAGACATTTTGTTCGTTGCCCCTGATTGCAGCGCGAAGGTCGAACCAACGATGCCGTTGATACAACAACTTGAGCGTGGGATTCCCGCTCGCTGCCGCCAAGCCACCGAACACCAGCATCGCCATCAGTGCTTTTTGGAGGGCGTTTTTCGTCATTCGGACAGCGTCCAGTTTAGCCAGAAAATATGATGGCTGTAACGATCAGCAAATCACAGGCTTGCATATTCTGCTCGAATCATGCCGCCACCCACTTGGAAATTTGGATATGCCTGATAAACGCTAGATCTCTATCGGAGGTGTTCCGGCAGATGAAGCTGGATCAGGACACGGATTGATTCCGGAACACATTCGATAGAGTCGTTTGGAGGAAGCCGCTGGCGGTTGCGGCGGATGCGGAGGTGCCGGGCACCATGGGTTTTCTATCATGGCCAAAAGAGTTAATAAATTCAAGGGTAACTGAATCGAGGTTGTGGTCCGATCGTGGGCCGTGACGCCTGGAGTATTGCACGCGTAGCGTCCGCCGTGCAAGCGGCTTAGTACAAACGCGGAAACCGTCCATCTCTAACAATGCTGATTCTGGCAAGCTTTTTTCGAGCACACTTCTCCATTCACTCCCACGAGTGATCTTGTTCTGTTTTCTTTGACGCTCTGCGTCGACGACCACGGCCCGATCGTAATCTAACGGTCGACCCAACCATCTCTCCGATCAAAACTTCAGCCATGATTACTAATTCAAACTCCCTTTTCAGGGAGCGGGATGCCCAATCGTATGTCCAGGAGAAGGCTGATGTGTTCAGTGGGAGATAGACCCACCAGGGTAAGAGTCAGAGCCCTGTAGCCAGGATCGCATGCGCGGAGGAAACGAAGCGCATGGAGTCGATCGACAAAGCCATCCAGGGGATGGTGAGCAAGTCGTCGGGCTGTAGCGAAAGTGAACGCATAGGTGACCTCGAGAATCCGAATCCAGAGGCCGAACCCGCGTCTACGTTTGTGAAGTAAAGACGCTGCGATTTACTTCACAGGTCCAAGGTAGTGGTCCAGCCAATCGAGGGTTTCTTTCATCCAAGGTATCAGCGGCGGTATGTGCCCCGAATCGAATAGGACATGCTGCTTATCGTGCGCTGGCGTTCCGAGAGCGTGGAAAAGTGGTTCCTGGCAAGTGTCGAGCGGAATCATTAGGTCATACCGTCCGTTGATCATGAGCACCGGGATTGTTACATGCGGCGCGTAATTGAACGGATCTGATTCGGGTAGTTCTTTACCGTTATCGCAGCCGCCTGCCGCGAAAACCGCCACCTTGAATCTGTTTTCGACCGCGAGATTGATCGGCCCCAGCACCGCTCCGAAACTAATCCCGTAATAAGCCAGCCGATTGTGATCGATGTCGGAACGCGTCTCAAGGTAATCCACGGATCGTCGCAGATCCTTCGCTTGCGCGATGGTGTCATCTCGTTGGGCGCTGGTGCCAGAATCCGGCACGCTGATAAGCCTTTCGTAGGTGTTTTTGTACATGGGGAACATCACCGCCCGGCCGCTCTTAATTACAAAATCCACGTCCCAGAGCTGCGAGTCTTCCAGGGTATGAAATAACTGGGAACCCGAATGCGGGAAGTAAACGACGGTCTGGTACGGCGGCGGAACACTCTTCGGCAGATACAGGTAGGCAATGACGCGCTCGTTTCCGTAGGCCGCGTTAAACGTGATTCGTTCGCGGCGCCAATCCGGCGAGCTGTCGTCCTGCGATTCGATTTTTGCGTCGAGTGGTGTCCGGTCGTAGGAATACAGACTCTCGTAGATTCTAAAGACAGCCTCCGATACCGGCTTCACATTTCGATAATCCGCGGCAGCAATGTTTACCGGTGCCATGAGCGTCTCGGTTACAGTTCCCGAGTGCAGGTATTTCACCAAGCGGATACCGTTAGTCGCCGAACGATCGAAAGGCAATCGCGCATCAGCCTCCTGATACATATAAACCGGGTCGGTTGATGCTCCGCCGAGGATGTAGCGCCGATCGCCGACCGCATTGAAGCACCACTCCTTCACATTGCCGGCCATGTCATAGGTGCCAAATGGCCCCAGCCCGGGATAGCTTCCGACCGGGGCGGGACCTTTCGCCGAAAAATTACTTAATTGCAGGATGTCAGAGAATATTCCAACTGGGGTAGCCCCATACCAGTGGTACACAGTCGGGAGACTCATGCCGGCAAATTCCGCATAAGCCTCGGCTTCGTACCAGCTCACTCCGCTGACTGGATAATCGTCCTGGCCCGCAGGGTAGCCGCCGAGTTCCCATGCGGAAGGTCCGGCGCGATCGGTCTTGTCGCGAAACAGATTCATTGCCTGATCAAAGCTAAGTGTCTGCCCATCTTTGACAAAAGGAAATTTCCAGAATTTCGAGTTGCGGTAGCCGCCAGCGTCAACGAATTTCTTGTACTCGCGGTTCGTTACCTCGTACTTGCCGATGAGGAAATCATCGAGCAGCACGGTCGGATTTCCGGCAAGGTCAACGCTGCCCGCTGGGACGTGCACCATGCCGAGCGGCAGACTTCCAACTGGATCGAGGACCACCTCAATTCCGCCGTGTTCATTCGTGGCTTCCACGGGTTCATATCCGGCCTCAGTGAATTTGAATCTGAAATGGCCCTTAGGTAGTTGGACTGCTTCCAGTGGAGTTTTGCCCAGGTATTCCCAGTTCTCCTGAGTACCTCCATAATCCCGGAAATAAGTATCGGCGCCGGACGGGGTAGTGCGAATGGCCGCCGGCCAATGGACTTCCGCTTCCACTCGTTTGAGCGCGGGATCATTCGGCGCGTATTGCTCAGCTTTCTGAATGAGCAGATACGCTTCGAGATTTTTCCGTTCCCTGACAAGCTGCTGGATTTCAGGCGCGGCCTGGTCCCGCACCCAGCGGATGCGTGCATAGTGGCGATACAAGAGACTGGCAATGATGGCAAAAATGGCGACAACGGCGATGGCACCGAGGATCACGGAAGGCTTGCGGACTGTTCGCGCGATCGGCACAGCCCCGCTTGACTCCACGACGCGTTGCTGGCGCACTCGGTTTAAGTCCGCGAGCATGTCTTTTGCAGAACCGTAGCGCTTGCCGCAGTCCTTCTCCAGCGCTTTAAGGATCAAGCGATCGAGTTCAGCGGGCAGTTGCGCGTTCAGGCGCGAAGGCGGTGTTGGTGTTGCGTGTAATATTTTGTCGAAGATAGTCGCGGAAGTTTCACCTTCGAATGGCCGCCTCCCGGTGGCCATCTCGTATAAAACCACGCCGAAGCTGAACAGGTCCGTGCGCACGTCGAGTGGTTCGCCACGAGCCTGCTCAGGCGACATGTATGCGATCGTTCCCACTGCCGAGCCCGGGCTGGTCAAATGTTCTTCGGACGCGGCTAAGGTGGGCATTGCTGAAGCGCCGACAGCCTCGGGTATGCGATAGAACTCGAATGTCATCTTAGCGAGCCCGAAGTCCAGGATCTTCACGTGGCCCCGCCGGGTGATGAAGATGTTCCCGGGTTTGATATCGCGGTGGATAATGCCTTCGCTGTGCGCGGCATCGAGCGCCTCGGCTATGGGCACGGCAAGAGCAAGGAATTCGTCCACATCGAGCGCGTTGCCAGCGATGCGCTGTTTCAGTGTCTGGCCCTCCAACAGTTCCATGGCGAGGAAGCACTGGCCGTCAATCTCGCCAATTTCATGAATGGTGCAAATATTCGGGTGATTCAATGCGGAGGCGGCACGGGCTTCGCGCCGGAAGCGCTCTATGGCTTGAAGGTCCCGCGCGAATGCATCGGGAAGAAATTTAAGCGCGATCGACCGGCCTAGTTGCAGGTCCTCAGCCTTGTAGACCACACCCATACCGCCGCCACCAAGTTTTTCAGCAATGCGGTAGTGGGAGATGGTCCGGCCGCTCAGCGAATCAGTGCCTGACATTGGCGGACATCTTAGGTTGGGGCAGGAGGCAAGTCAACGAAGCGAGGCTGCCAGCGGGCTACGTCCTAACGCCGTTACCGGAGAAGTGGATTTCAGGCGATTTGACTTTTCCGATTACGACTTTTCAGGAGTTACGAGCAAAAGCTGTCGCCCGGGCTTGTGCTATTATTCGGTTATGGCGAGCGTTTTTTCTCACATTCTCTCGCTGCTCACGATCGCGTTGCTCCTAGGCCCCGGGACACTGTCGATCAATTTCCGACCGAACTTTCCGCAGTTGGAGACGGTCTCCTTGGCATCGACGACCACGGCTTGTTCGTAATCTGTCGGGCGGATTCAGTCCGGTCGCGGGTTAGGCGTGAGACCGCACCTTCTCTTGGTTTCCGAGGATTCGCATCACCGCTCGCCTTCCCGGCTCCGGATCCCCAGTGACCAAGAATGCCAGAATCGCTCCCTGGAACGCCTGCAGCACTTCTTCGACGGTCGGACGATCGGGCAAATATCTCATGAGGAGCTCGATCCACAGCCTTTGCTGCTCGGCATAAAACAGCCTCGCGCGTTTCGAACCCGACCACGCGCGCTTGGACAGATCCATCACCAGCAAGAGGACACCTCTCGATTGAGGAGCAGTCGTGCGGTCCCAGAGAGCACTCACAACCGCCTGCGCGGTCGCTCCCGGCGGAAATGCCTCGGGAACAAATTGTGCGCGCAGACGGTTTTCGAGGCGCGTAATCGCCTGCTCCTCGATGTTCTCGCGCCCGCCGAAATAATGAACCAGCATGCGCTTGCTGCTCCCGGCTTTGCGCGCCAATTGGTCGAGGCTTAAGTCGAGGGTTCCCGCATCGACGAATGCCGCCAGGCACCGATCAAGCAGCACGCCTAAATTTGGCTTTTTGCGACGCCGCATCTTGTCTCCTGGCGTACCACGTGGTACATTTGTATGAACCGAGCGGTACATAGCAACGTACCGAGTGGTTCATCTTAGCACGAGAGGAGCCCGTATGAAGATCCAAGAATGCATGCTATTGCTTTCGCTCGGCCTCATCATCTGGATTTTGGGGACCATTTACTATGCGTACGCCGGTCACAGCGTTTTAGAGACGACACCGGCACGGTACTGGGTGAGCTTTGCAATTTCTCCCATCATCTCCGCCGCGTTCTGCATTGTCATTCTCCGCTGGCGTCACATCGCCCCTTCCAACTGGGCCGTCGCCATGCTTCTTCTCGCCATACCCGGAATGGTCGGGGAAGCGGTCGTGCTCTCTAATCTGGGAACGTTCATGCCGAGAATTCAGGAAGCATCTGGCGGCCGCTACGGCGCTTTTCTCTTCGCCACCTACGCCGTCGTTCTCGGCATCGCCGAATTTGCCACGCTTCGCTCCGTACGTTAGGAGAGAGCAAAGGGTCCAGCATTGGAGCTGCGGCAAAGTGTGCTCGTGGCGTTGTGCTTCACGTTCTTCGCATTCCGAGCGAGCGGTCGGCTACTCAGAACTATCGTCGGGGCGCTAACTGGTAGGTCGTTAATCAGGCGCTAGCCAATCAATGTGATCGGCCATTGATGGAATTGACACCTCGGACGGCCGGAGCTTAGCATCGTTAATCTCATCGCGTCGGCGGACCATAATCCCAATCAAGGAATCCGAGTAAATCGTTATGCCGACAGCCAAACTGTTCACGCCTCGCGATGCAGCACAGGTCCTGGGAATCAGCTACCCCACTCTTAAACGGTGGATTTATAAGAAACAAATTCGCACGGTGAAGACGGCGGGCGGCCACCACCGAATTCCGGAGAAGGAAGTCGATCGATTTCTGTCTCGTGCGACCGAAGGTAAAGAAGTCGTCGAGCGTCGCACGAACTTTCGGCGCATCAGCGGCCGGAACCAGCTCGTCGGGCGTGTTACCGACATCAAGGTCAGCGGCCTGATCGCCCAGGTTACGGTTTCCGTGGGCGGCCAGCGGATTACGTCCATCATCACCGCCGATGCCGTTCGCGAAATGCGCTTGAAACAAGGCCAGACCATCGCCGCCCTTGTAAAATCCACCGAGGTCATGATCGTCCGGCTGTAAGGCAACCCTTCGCTGCTCTCCGCGCTTGCTCCTGAAGACCTGCCGTTGTGTTCGACGCCGCGTCCGCCCAACACCCGCCCAAAAGCACCAAATAGGTTTGACATATCTATATAAATCGTATAGATTCGCGCGTCGTCGCCACCTTTCGATCGGTAATCGTCAAATATCGAATCGCCGCTGGAAACGCGGAACACGGGAACTACATCTTGCATGATCTCTCGCAAGCTACGTTGGGGCCTATGCATCCTCGTCGAGACGGATTCTCGGGAAAGGTAATCCATCGTGAAACGCTCTGACCGCTCGCCGGTCCTCTTCCGGTACGGGAGGCGATGGAAAACTTTGACGCGCGCCGGCTACGCTCCCACGGCTGCCTCACTGCTGCTGGCCCAACCCTTCTTGCTGCTTTTGTGGCTTGCGATGGGGGCGTTCCCGGCGTGGGCCCAAACGCGAGCGAGCCTTTCCGGCGTCGTGACGGACCAAACCGGTGCAGCCCTTCCCGATGTCGCGGTGACAATCAAGAACCTCGACACAGTTGAAACGCGCACGATCGCAACCGACGGCGGGGGGCGCTATCAGGCGTACGGCCTACCGCCGGGGCGCTTCGAGATTCGAGCGGCAAAACATGGGTTCGATGAAACGCGCGAGGGAATCAGCTTGACGGTTGGCCAGAGCACCAGGGTCGACATTAAGATGCAGCTGAGGACCCCCGACGCCTGCGCGAGCGGCCACGAGTTCGCCACCACCGATTGCACGCTGACCTGGCACGGCATCACGCTGTACGGTGCGTATGACGTCGGCGTCGGCTGGGTCAGCCACGGCTTACCGGTAAACGGCTATAACTACGAAGGCGAATCTCTGGTGAACCGAAACGGCTTTCAATCTCGATTCCTCGTCGCACCGAACAACCTGCAGCAGACGGGTTTCGGCGTCAGGGGCAAGGAAGAGTTTGCGCCGGGCTGGTCCATTGTGTTCAACGCTTCAACTGGGATCAATCCGCAGTCCGGCCTGCTCGCCAACGCGCCAGCCACCGACACTGTCAACAACGGCCTTCCCAGGAGCAGCTATTCGGAAGCCATCGACGGCGCGCGCGCGGGCCAACCCTTCAATGACGAATACTATGGCGGTATATCGTCCGCGCAGTTCGGCACGCTGACCTTCGGTCGTCAGCGCTCTCTCGGCACCGATGCGATGCTCCTTTACGATCCGGCCGGCGGCAGCTATGCCTTTTCGTACATCGGCTATAACGGCACCATGGCCGGCGGCGGCGACACCGACGACAGCCGTTGGGACGACGCCCTGAAGTATCGCCTCACCTATGGCCCGGTGCATTTCGGCGCGATGTATAAATTCGCCAATGGTTCTGGCGGCTGCTTCTCGGCATCCGCAACCTGGACTGCCGCCAACTGTACGCCCGAAAGGCCGCATAACAATGCCTATGGATTCGACGTCGGCGGAGAGCACGGCAAGTTCTCCGCCGACGCCGTCTTCCAACATTACAACCAGGCGATCAGCGTATTGAACCCCTTGCTGGGGCCTCAAAGTCTGACGGCGCCATATCAGTCGACCACGGACAGCATCAATACAAACCCCATCAACGGGGTCAATCTGATCGACCCGAACAACACCGTATATGGCATCGTGACCGACAACAGCGCCATTATGGTTGCCGCCAAGTATGCGTGGGACCCGTTCAAGTTTTTTGCCGGCTACGAATACATCTGGCAGAATAACCCGAAGCAACCGTTGGGCGTCGGCGCCACGGACCAGGGCGGCTATATCATGAGCGGCGTCGAAGACAACAATCTTGATTCTCAAAAGTTGGTGCAGATCTGGTGGACGGGCGTGAAATACGCTTACAACCGCAAAACCGACATCACTTTGTCCTGGTATCAACAGCGGCAGAACGACTTCCGTGTTCCGTCGACCTGCTCGCCCGCGGCCGGTTTCCGCAGTTCCTGCGCGGGCACCCTCAACGAGGTGTCGCTCTATGCGGATTATCACTTCACCAAGCGTCTCGACGGTTTCGTCGGAGTTGCCTATTCCTACGTGACCGGCGGTCTGGCCATCGCCATTCCTCATGGCCCCGGCGTCCCCTATCTCTACCCCACCAACGTTGCTCCGACAATCGGTGTTCGTTTCGCCTTCTGATCGTTTCCGCGGCGGGCTCAATCGAGAGCAGCGCGCGACCGGCGGTGTGCTGCTTTTCGCGGCAGTGCGAACTTCCAGAACACCACCTGCTTCCATCCCACAAATCACATCGCCATTGCCTCGGTACGTTTCCCGTTCTAAATCGTAAGCGTGACAACGTTCATGTCTGTGTAGCTCCGATCTATTGGAGAGGGGCTTCGCGACAGCTGCAGCGACTCCCTGTTGCAAGGCGGCGAAGCTGCTTACCGTTGACACGCGGGCTGCTGCGTTCCCATCCACGCGGCGAGTTGCCGGCATAGTTCGCGCGTTACGCGCACAACGTCGTGCTGCGGGGCACGGGCCACTGCGATACCGACCAAAATATATTTGCCGTCGCGCTCAATCCAGACCGGGGAACCACTCTGCCCTTCGGTCAGCTCCCCTGTGTAAACCATTGTGCGCGCCTTTTCGGGGACGGAGGCTAGCATTCCAGTGAAACACCACATGGCGCTTTCGCCTTTGTTTTTCGGATAACCCGCAGTCGAAGCGTCCTGAGTCACAAGCGATTTCGGATCGACGCGGACCAGGACTGTTCCCGCACCGCATTCGGAGCTGCCCCAGAAGCAAAGTTTGTCACCACGGAGTTCATCGGGCCTGCTTTGTCCCACTGAACGGTCAAGAGTGATGAGCGCGTAGTCAAAATCGAGGTTGTGGGGATCATATTGCGACGGAATTTGTAGCGGACCCGACCGCCTGAACATTCCGAGATCCTTATTCCCGTCCAGCGCAATTTTGACATCCAGATCGTACTGGACAGGGTCTTGGCTGACGTCGTAGATGACATGGGCCGCAGTCAATACGTGGCGATCCGAGATCAGGACTCCCGAACCGCCTCCGTCATACTTTCCATTCTTTCTGATCGATATCTTGCAAATCCACCGGAATGGTATAGCGAAGGTATCGCCTACCTTCTTCTTGGAAGGAAGGGCGTGGGCTTCATATTCGCGCGAATCGCCGCCAAAATAATCTGGCGAGAGCCAGGGCGCGGACTCTCCGTAAAGTTTCGCATGATCCGTTCCCACGGTGTATTCAGACGCGGGTGACTCTGCCGCATCCAGTACCCGTCTGTTTTCAACAGTTCTTTGATTGAGTCGCGAGTTTCTTGGACGTCTTCGACGATCAGGATCCTCGAACTGCGCGCGGTGCTTGCGGTCATTGCATTCCGGATATTTCCCGTCCCCAGCGTTGGTCAATACCTGATTCGCAGGCGGATTTCAGTGCGCCAGGGCACATTTCCGGTCATTGTTTGTTGGCTCAAGGAACCCGAAGTGCGGGGAGGCACTCCGCCGGGTGGATGTGCTCGGAACTCGCGGGCTTCCTCGCTGGGCGGCTTGCAAAATGCAAAATTTCCTGGCAACTTGTGTTCGTCGAATATTCTCCTCGGACGCCCTACGGAATTGCCAAGGGCGAATTCCGGGCTACTGAGCTATCCGGGGAAGCGGACGCAAACGCCGTCCTCTTCCCCAGACCAAGGCTCAATGAATGCTGCATGTGCGTCCCAATTCTTTTCTCTTTAGCGGGGGTTCATGCCAACTGCCAGGGAACAGGAAGCCCTGAAGAGCATGTAAAACCATGGTGAAAGACGCAAGAAAGAGATAGACGAATCAATAGCATAGAATATCTGGTGCAATCGGCAGGTCCCCGGTTCAAGTCCGGGCCTCGGCTCCAGAATTCCGAATTTCTTTTCCTTCGTTCAATTTACTTTCCCAATTCTCATCTCAACATCTCGCTCGTCCGATTGAGCAGGCAGCACAGTTCTTTTGCGCGCAATGGAAAACACAAAAGGCAATCTTGGCCGCTAGGTTCCGGGGTACGGTATGATTACTGGACATTAAAAATGGGCGATGACGGTTTGATGCGTCTCCCGTAGCCTGCAATCTGTTTCCCATGAGGGACATCTTTCTGAGGGAAGGAATTAGCAGCGCGGCCGAGCTAGCCTGACACCGAAACTTGGTTACGGACCGCTTTAAGGAGCTACGATAACGCCAGGCTTTCACGCATCTTGATATTTTACAAATGGTCAAGGAAGGATTATCAACAGTGGAAACCGCGCACATCATCCGAGCATGGAAAAAGATTCTCAGGGGCGAAGCGCCCTCGCTTTCGATCGAGATCACGCGTGAGTGTCCTTTGAATTGTCCTGGTTGCTACGCTTACGATGCCGCGCACCTGGGCGGCGCACTGACTTTGCGCGATCTGAACGATCACAAAGGTCAAGCACTGGTAGATGGAGTTCTGGAAGTGGTTGATCGTTTGAAGCCTCTGCATTTGTCTATCGTCGGGGGCGACCCGTTGGTCCGCTATCGCGAATTGGAGACTTTGGTTCCCCTGTTATTGGGACGCGGGATGTACGTGCAGATCGTCACGAGCGCTTTCCGGGCGATGAGTCCCACCTGGGCGAACATGGAGCGATTGCTCGTGTCGGTGTCGATTGACGGCCTACAACCGGAACACGACGCGCGCAGGGCGCCGGCAACTTACGAACGAATACTCAAGAACATTGCGGGCCAGAGAGTCACCGTTCATTGCACGGTCACCGGCCAAATGATGAAGCGACCGGGATATTTGGCTGAATTCCTGGAGTTTTGGACGCCGCGCCGCGAGGTAAAGAAGGTGTGGTTCAGCCTATTCACTCCTCAACTAGGCGATCGTATGCCTGAAATCCTGACGCGTGAGGAGCGTGCGCAGGCGATTGCGGACATGACGCAATTGCGGAAGCTATATCCGAAACTGGATATGCCCGAGGTTGTCATTCAGCAGTTCGCATCGCCGCCGCATAGTCCCGAGGAATGTATTTTCGCGCTGACGACCCAGACGCTTTCAGCGGACTTAAAGACGATGATCACTCCGTGCCAGTTTGGCGGCAAACCTGACTGTTCATCGTGCGGTTGCGTGGCGTCCATGGGCTTGGCTTCTGTAGGCGCACACAAGTTAGGGGGAATGCTCCGTGTCGGGACGATTTTCCAAGCCTCGCACAAGATTGGCCAGCGGCGAGCGGCAGCAAGGGCCAAAGTGGCAACGCATTTTCCAGTGGGAAGCCCGTTGCCTATCTTGCAGCCGAGAGATGAAAACCGCGGTCATTAGCTACTGAGCCAAATCTCAGTGTGCGGCGAGGTGAGAATGGGTTCCGGACACTAGCGCGTCAACTTCCGCTCCCGCCATCAAGAACGCCCCGACTCCAAAAACATAGCTGGCGCTTGGACCGTACGCTCCGGGCGCGGCTCCGATCGGCTGAATGCATCCGAGGCGCCCATCGGCATAAACATGTTGAGTCAGCCCGTTCCACCCCGAACGAATCGCCGGCAAATACTGCTTGCGATCCAGAACCCCGTTGCGAACTCCCCAGGCCATCGCGTAGACGAAGAACGCTGAACCGGAAACTTCCGGTAGAGGATATGCATCGGCATCGAGCAGCCCCGGTCGCCAAAGTCCATCCTTTCCCTGAAGGCTCGCAATCCGCGCCGCCATCTGCTGGAACTGTTCGATGAATCGCGTTCGCCGCGGGTCGGTGGTAGGAAGCGCTTCGATGACGCTGGCGAGCCCTGCGAGCACCCAGCCATTTCCGCGCGACCAGTACACCTTCTGCCCATGGACTTCGTGCCGGTCCAGGAATGTCGCATCCCGGGAATACAGCCGGTCTTTCGAGTCATAAAGGAGATTGGACGTGATCCACCACTGCTGGTCCATGAAGTCGGCATATGCAGGATTTCCGGTGGCCGCGGATAACTTCACCCACGCGACGGGCGCCATGAAGAGCGCATCACACCACCACCATAGCGGCTTCGCGGGGTCCTGGACGGTCCGGTCTTGAGGCTCGGACAAGACTTGATCGAACGCTGCCTGGGTGGGTCCGATCATCCACGGGTCATGGGACTGAAAATAGAAATACAAATAGCTCTGAGCCACGGCTTCGTCGTCGGCAAAGGCAATGCGCGGCCCGAGTTTCCACTGGAACCGCTCGGAAGCCTTTCTGACCGCTTTTTCATATTGGGTGTCGCCGGTAATGCGCGACGCGGCGATCAAGCCCCGGTATAGCGCCGCAAACGTCCAATCCTGATTGAAGTGGGCCTCTGCGCGCGATAATTGCCACTCAGCCACCTTGCGGACGACATGCCGAATGGCTTGCGGCTTCAATGCTCCGGAGACGTCCTCGGCCAGTCGACCCGGATCGGCCGGAGCATCACCAGCATAGGTTTCCTTTGGTGCTGCGGTCGCGTTCTGAGCCGAACAAACGCGGAGGCCCTGACTGCTGATTAAGAGGAGTGCGACGATGGCCGCGGTCCTTGCATTGTTTTTCACCGTCATGTGAAACAGAAATCGCCGGTAGCGCATGGACCTACTGTTCCCAACTCATCTGCAGCGGGTGTTGCAAGCTTAGAGAAAAATCCTTTAGGTATTTCCGCCACGCTGCCTCATCGCTGATGTCACTCTTCGACCAGCCCGCCCCGGCGTGGTAGACAACGGCGACGTTAGGCTTAGCATTCAACACGAAGTAGATGTTTCCATCGGATTGAGCCGTCGTGGCCGCAACTCCGGCGGGCAGTATGATTCCTGTCCCATCCATCCCTGCCGACGGATCCGTCAACGATTCCCAAACCGAGAGAATCCCTTCCGCGGGGCTTGCCGCGGTTTCGGCGTGAGCGTGTGTTGCAAGTCCGATCCCGGCCTGCACGGAGGGCGCTCCCGCGAACGAAAATGTGGATTGAATCTGGTTCATATGGAAGCCCGCGTCCAGGGTGATGATCTTTTCTTCGCTCACCTGCAGGTCGCCCGCCTGCCACGCCGCGTACTGCAGCCGGAATTGAACGCGGATCGGACCGCTTGCCAGGATTTCCGCTTGCGAATAGTTCTTGGACACGAAGAACTTGCCGCCGCTCTGAATCGCCGTCCCTCCGCAGCCGCGTGTGAGCCCGACGTCATAGGAATCGAGGCCTTGACCGGTGTCCCGGTGATATGTCAGCGCGCGATTTTTCGTCCGCTGGCCTTCCGCGTCCTTCGCATACCAGTCGTTGATAATCAGATCCGCAACTCGTTTGGACCACACGTCAATTCCCGAACTAATCTCGCCGGTAGCCTGCAGCGCCGGTCCATAGACCCTATAAGCAACCTTGTCGTTCTCCCACGCGAAATCGTCCTTCCGCTCCGGAACCGTGCGGCCGTATACCAGTGGTTGTGGGACAGTAGCGGCCACGGACGAGAAAAATCTGAGCTGAATCGTTTGCGCGGCGGCGATGCTGACCAGCACCAGTAATTGGTCCGGCGCGCCGCCCGCAACGCTGCTGAAAAGTTGCGTCGGCAATTCAACGTGGCCGGGTAGCGTTCCCACATGAATGTCCTTCGGGTCGGAACCGGGAAGGCGCTGCAGTATTTCCGCAAGGGACACTGCGATCACTTCATTCCGCGCGATCGGCGTCGGATTGGAAACCTTCAGGACAATTTGTTTCTCTGGCGCAGGCGCGGCATCGCCCAACCCACCGACCAGAACAATCAGGGTTAGGAGTGCCAACCATTCACGCCAACGATCTAGGTGTCGCCTACCACGTGGAAAACTCATCATCCCATACCCTCCGTGCTCTGCAAAGCATTCTCGACTTTCAACGAGTAACGTATATTGTCCTCATAGCGTTGCGTCATGCAAGCACCACAAGCCTGGATTTTTAGAATTTGATCCGCTGATGCAGCGTCCTCCTTCAGTTGCCGCGCGAATCGGATGCATCTGAGAAAACTGCTTGACGCCTCAACGCCTATCCGCATACTGAGTGCGAAGTTCACTCGCTCAGGTCATCAGAATGAACCAAGATACCTCGCGCCGTGCTTTTCGCGTGGGCATCGCGGGGCCGGTCGGCTCCGGTAAAACGATGCTCGTTGACCGTCTCAGCCAACGTTTGTGGCCGGCCTGCAATCTTGCCGTAGTGACCAACGACATTTACACCAAAGAAGACGCGGAATACTTGCTCCGTCAGGGAACGCTCCCGGCTGAGCGCGTGCGCGGAGTCGAGACCGGCGCTTGTCCGCACTCGGCAATTCGCGAAGACGCGTCCATGAATTTGCGCGCTATTGCGGAACTTGAAGATTCTCTCCCCGGACTCGAACTCATCTTCGTCGAAAGCGGGGGCGACAATCTGGGAGCGGCGTTCAGTCCCGAGTTGGTGGACATTTGGATTTACGTGATTGACGTGGCTGAGGGCGACAAAATCCCCCGCAAAGGCGGCCCGGGCATCATGCGTTCTGATTTACTAGTCATCAACAAGATTGACCTTGCTCCATACGTGGGAGCTTCGCTCGAAGTGATGGACCGCGATTCGCGCAAGATGAGGAATGGCCGGCCATTTCTTTTCGCGAACTTGCGCGATTCCGTGGGGCTGGACGCGATCGTCGTCTGGCTTGAAGAAAAAATGAAATTGCCCGCGGAAAATGGCCACAACATCATCGATGCGCATGCTCCCTACGTAGGCCGTGCGCACGCGCACGGAGACGAGCACGGCCATCATCACCACTGTCACGAGGAAGGACACCCGACTGAGGAACTGTGATGGAGCCTGACTCCAGCCGTACTGTCGATCCAGATGACAGCGAACTTTCTAATTTGCGCCTTTTGCACCTCGCTGACAGCGCGTTGCCTATTGGCGCGCTGGCGCATTCATTCGGACTCGAATCGCTGACCTCGAGTGGAACGCTGCAAGTCGCGGATCTTCCCTCGTTTCTGCAAGGTCATCTCGAAGAAGCAGGTCTGGTGGAGGCTGCCTTTTGTCGCGCGGCTCATGGTCTTGCGCACTCGCAAACGCGCGATTTTCCAGTCGAACGCTGGATTGAACTCAACGACTGGTTAAGCGCGCGAAAGCCCGCGCGTGAGAGTTGCGCGGGAAGCGCGGCCCTGGGCTTGAATTTTCTTCAAGCTGTGACTGCGTTGGGCGATTTTCCGATTTTGCGCCAAGCCTTGTTTGCGGCCGCAAAAACAAGTCTCGCGGATCGCGTGCGACCGTTGTCAAATGAAAATCACCCAGTCTTGATCCATCACAGCACCGCTTTCGGCCTGGCGGCAAGCGTGCTCTGCATCGAAGAAGATCGCGCGGTTCAGGCGTTCCTTCACCAATTAGTTGCTAGCCTGGTTTCCGCATGCCAACGCCTGCTGCCGCTTGGACAAGCAGCGGCTACCCGCATTCTCTGGGACCTTAAGCCTGTGCTGATTCAGATGGGACTCCGCAGCGCTACGTGTTCGTTCGATGACGCTTGGTCTTTCACGCCGCTGGTCGATTGGGGCGCCATGGAACATCCCGCACTTTCGACACGTTTGTTCATTAGCTGACGATTGGTTGAGATGATGATTGTAGCCAAGTGCGCCAGTTGCGAAATAGAAGCCGCAAGCCTGCTGGGCCGGCGCGTCCACGCGAAACTCGATCTTGACTTTGCGCTCGACCCATTCAACGGACGCACAATTCTCGCCAATAGCCATCAAGATCCGCCACTCAAAGTCGTGCGCGCCTTCACGCTCCAAGACGGCTCGGCGCTGGCGCACCTGCACAATGTCTCCGGGGGTTTGCTTGGCGGCGACAGCATCGGGCTGTCCGTCCGGGTCGGCGCTGGTGCCAGCGTTCAATTGACCACGACCGGCGCGACGCGCATTTACCGTCCCCGCGAAAGCGCTGTGCCGGTCAGCCAAGTGAGCGAGATCACCGTTGGCGAAAGCGCTTTGCTCGAATATGTTCCGGACGCGATCATTCCTTTCGCTGGCGCACGTTATTCGCAGCGCACAACCATTCAGTTGGCTGCAGGCGCGGGCCTTTTCTGGTGGGAGATTCTCGCGCCAGGGAGGGAAGCGCGCGGCGAAATCTTCGAGTACGAGAGCGTGGAGATGAAATCCGACGTGCTCGCGCTTGGCCGGCCTATCGTCGGCGAACGCGTTCGCTTGGAGCCACAGCGCCGGAATCTTTCGAATCTCGCCCGCCTGGGCCCCTATCGCTATTGGGTCACTTTCTACATCTGCCGCATCGGGCTCAATTCCACCGCATGGCTAACAGCCGAGCGAAAGCTGCGCGAGGTTGCCGAAAGTCTGACGTCCGGCGAAATCGCAATCGGAATCAGCGCGCTCGTGGCGCATGGGCTTGTGATTCGTTGTCTAGCGCGCCGCGGACGCGGTCTTATCCCTGCGTTGCACGAAATGTGGAATGCCGCTAAATTGCTACTCTACAACTGTGCAGCCGTTCCGCCGCGCAAAATGAATTGATGGCAGCATCCAGGAGCGAGGCGTGCATCTGACTCCGCGTGAGCAAGAAAAATTGCTGATCGTCATGGCTGCCGATCTTGCTCGCCGGCGTCAAGCGCGCGGCCTGAAACTCAACTACGTCGAAGCCATCGCCATCCTCTCGGCTGAAATCATGGAGGCGGCTCGCGACGGCAAAAGCGTCGCCGAGATCATGAGCGCCGGCACAAAAATTCTCGCGCGAAATCAGGTGATGGAGGGCGTGCCGGAAATGATTCACGAAGTGCAAGTGGAGGCGACGTTTCCCGACGGCACTAAACTTGTCACCGTGCACGATCCGATCAAATGAAAAGTCTTTTCGCGCCCGTGCAGCGGCGGAAGTCCTTTTCGTTTCTCACTCAAACGCTAAGGAGACGCGATGAAGCCCGGTGAATATCTACTGGACGAAACAGCCGGCGCGATCGAGGCGAACGCCGGACGCCGCGTCGTCCGCATCCTAGTGAAGAACACGGGCGATCGCCCTATTCAGGTAGGCAGTCACTATCACTTTTTTGAGGCAAACCGCTCGCTCGCTTTCGACCGTGCCGCGGCTTACGGCTTGCGTCTGAACGTCCCAGCCGGCACCGCTGTGCGCTTCGAGCCGGGCGATGAAAAGGAAGTTGACCTCACCGAATTTGGCGGCCGACGCGTGATCCACGGAGGAAACGGTTTGGTCGACGGCGAATTGAACGCGCCCGGCGCGCGAGAAAGTGCGCTCGACCGGGCTCATCAAGGCGGATTTCAGTTCGGCCCCGAGGACCAAACAAAATGAGCGTGAGAATTCCTCGCCGCACCTACGCGGATTTATTCGGTCCCACCAAAGGCGACCGCATTCGCCTCGCCGACACCGAACTAATCATTGAGATCGAAAGAGATTTCACGCACTACGGCGACGAGATTACTTTCGGCGGCGGAAAAGTAATCCGCGACGGCATGGGCCAGAGCAGCACCGCGGTACGCGAAGGCGAACGCGGCGCGCTCGATCTGGTTATCACCAACGCCGTTGTCCTCGATCACTGGGGCATCGTGAAAGCCGACGTCGGAATCAAGAATGGCCGCATCGTGAAAGTCGGCAAAGCCGGCAATCCGGACACGATGGACGGCGTGGATCCCGCATTGATCGTTGGCGCCGCCACCGAAGTGATTGCGGGAGAAAATCTGATCGTCACCGCCGGAGGCGTGGACAGCCACATTCATTTCATTTCTCCGCAACAAGTCTACGAAGCAATCTCCAACGGCATCACCACGATGATCGGCGGAGGGGTTGGCCCGGCGACCGGCACTGCGGCAACCACATGTACGCCCGGTGCGTGGAATCTGGCGCGCATGCTGCAGGCCGCTGAAGCTTGGCCGATGAATTTCGGGTTTCTCGGCAAAGGCAATGCCGCAACCGGCGCACCTCTGGTCGAGCAAATCGAAGCGGGCGCGTGCGGACTGAAGCTGCACGAAGACTGGGGAACCACGCCTGCCGCGATCGACGCCTGCCTGAAAGTTGCCGACGAATACGACGTACAAGTCGCGATTCATACCGACACGATCAACGAGGCAGGCTTTCTTGAAGCCACCGTCAACGCAATGAACGGCCGCACAATCCACACCTACCACACGGAAGGCGCCGGCGGAGGCCACGCTCCCGACATCATCCGCATCGCTTCGTATCCGAACATTCTGCCTTCCTCCACGAATCCCACGCGGCCTTACACAGTGAACACCATCGCCGAACACCTGGACATGCTGATGGTCTGCCACCATCTGAATCCGCAGGTCCCTGAGGACGTGGCCTTCGCCGAAAGCCGCATTCGCCCGGAAACGATCGCGGCCGAAGATATTCTTCACGACCTCGGCGTGCTGAGCATGCTGTCGAGTGATTCCCAGGCCATGGGCCGAATCGGCGAAGTCGTGACGCGTACCTGGCAGACCGCGCACAAGATGAAGACTCAGCGCGGTCCATTGCCGCAAGACTCCAGCCGCAAGGACAACACGCGTGCCAAGCGCTACGTCGCGAAGTACACGATCAATCCCGCGATCACCCACGGCATCGGGAAAGAAATCGGCTCGATCGAGCCGGGCAAACTCGCCGACCTGGTTCTGTGGAAACCCGCGTTCTTCGGGGTGAAGCCGGAAATGGTGGTCAAGGGAGGCTTCATCGCCTGGAGCGTGATGGGTGATCCCAACGCATCCATTCCCACTCCGCAGCCCGCGCTGTATAGGCCGATGTTTGGTGCTTTCGGCGCGGCCACGGCCGCCACCAGCATCACATTCCTTTCGCAGGTCGCGCATGCTGCGGGTTTGGCGCAACGGCTCGGTCTCCGCAAAATCACCGCGCCGGTGCGGAATTGCCGCCGCATTGGGAAGAAGGACATGATTCACAATTCCGCCACGCCGAAAATCGAGGTCGATCCGGAAACTTACGAGGTGCGCGTGGATGGGGAACTGATGACCTGTGAGCCGGCGGCGGTTTTGCCGCTGGCGCAGCGTTATTTCCTGTTCTGACCGCCTTGAATTTTAGTCCGCCCGAGGGATGACATCCAACGCCAGAACACACTATTAACCATTTTGGCGCACCCCGCGCTGGCCCGCGTTGACACTTGCTGCCGCTCTGTCAAAATCGCTACACTGACCGCCAAGAAATCAATAAAAGGAGTCTCGGATGAGCTTGTTTAAGCGGTTCACTGCGATCGTGTTGTGTTCTCTGCTTACCTCTTTGCCTGCGATGCCTCGACCCCAGACGGGTCAGCAAGCGGGACAGATCAATGCCCTGATACCGGCTGCAACGCGAAACTCCACGCCTGCTAAGGTGAAAGAAGAGCTCGATTGGAATGACTTGCTCCAGACCGAACATAGCGGCCGCGTGCGCGCCGGCCTCAAGGATGGCTCCATTCTCAGCCTGGGCTCGGACAGCGAACTCCGTATCGTGCAGCACGACAGCGCATCCCAACAGACTTCGCTCGAGATGGATTTCGGAAAAGTGCGCAGCCAGGTGATCAAGATCACCAAGCCCGGCGGCAAATTCGAAATGAAAACGCCCAACGCGGTTATCGGCGTTATTGGCACGGATTTTTACGTCGCGTTCGAATCGAATACGACCACCGTCATTTGCTACAAAGGACAGGTTATGGTGACACCGCTCAACGGAGCCCATGTTGCCAACAACTCCGGCCAATCCAGCACGGCGTCGAACTCCATCACCGTGAACGCCGGGCAAATGGTGCAAATTACATCGGAGGTTCCGCCGTCGGGCTTCCAAACCAGCGACACGCCGCCGGCAGTTTTGCAGGCAAGCCTCACAGCCACGGACATACCGGTGGAGAGCGGGGCTCCCCACGTAGGCCATGGTCCACGCTGGTTTATTGTTGGCACGCTGATCGCGGTTGGGCTGGGAGTGGGCGTCGGCCTGGCGGTGTCGACTAGCGGAGGAGGGCCTAAGCAAGTACCGCCGCCAACAAGCGCGCCTTGAGGCCCAGCTCCAAACACCTATGCCGAATAACGGTCGATCTCTTTGCGGCTAAGGTCAT
This sequence comes from uncultured Acidobacteriota bacterium, assembly GCA_963795005.1. Taxonomy (GTDB): domain Bacteria; phylum Acidobacteriota; class Terriglobia; order Acidiferrales; family UBA7541; genus Palsa-295. The sequence goes on from CAWCGE010000019.1 coordinate 30,158, forward strand.
TGGCAGCGAATAATCGCCTATTGCACTTCCTATGAGCTCGCAGGAACAGCGCTGGTCCCGCTGGCGGGATTGGTCAAAAGGCTTTGCACTCGACCATCTGGATCTGGGTCTCGCCGTACTGACCACCTTGGTCGGGCTAGCGCTGTTCGCCCTCTCCGGAATCGGCTTAAGCGAATCACGGGCCGGTTTGGCTTTTCTTCAGAGCATCGAACAAAGCTCCCTTGACTTGCGCTTTGAAATGCGCGGCAAGCGCCCGCACGACGAGCGCATCGTTATCGTGGACCTGGACGAGCAAACCCTGCAAAAAGTCGGTTCGTTTCCAATACCAAGAAAAAACTACGCGACGCTGGTGAACAAATTAAACGCCGGCGGCGCTCGAGTGATCGCTTTTGACGTCACCTTTCCGGTTCCTGAGAGCAACTCCGCGCAAGAAGCCCTGCAGAAACTACAAACCGAGCTCGGAGCTTCCGCATCCCGTCGAGTGCTGAAGCAGGTGCAAGACCTTGAGATTGCCAGCGACCAGGATGCGATGCTAGCCGCGGCGATGAAGGACAGCGGCAACGTGGTGCTGGGCCACGTATTTCTAGATTCCCAGCCCGATCCCAAACTAGCCGAGGAGTATTTCAACATCGCTTGGGCGCATGTGTTTCCGCAGGTTCTGCCGGTCGGATTCAAGCGCGGCCAGAACGTGGACCTCGGCCAGGTGTGGACTGAGAATCACGGCACGGTCAAGCAGGGCGTTGAAGCCAACATCACCAAGCTTGCTGACGCCGCAGGGTCGTTCGGATTTATCAACATTGTTCCGGACTCGGACGGTACACTGCGTCACGCCTTGCTCATGATCCGCTACCAGGACCTCGACTTTTTCCCCTCTCTCGATTTGGAGGTCGTCCGCGGTTACGAAAAGATACCGGACCAGCAGGTAGCTGCGTACATCGGGCCGTACGGCCTCGAACGGATTGAGCTCGGCGGGCACACGCTGCGACACGCGAGCGATGGCAGCGCGCTCCTAAACTACACCGGTCCCTATCAGACCTATCAGCACTATTCGATGTGGGACGTGATCAGCGGCGCCGTGCCGCCGGAGACTTTCCACGACAAGATTGTGCTGGTCGGAGCAACCGCTTTGGCCATCGGCGATATCCGCAATACGCCGTTCGAGGGCGTGTACATGGGAGTGGAAGTCCACGCCAACATTATTGATAACCTGTTGCACAGCGAAGAAAAGGGACGTGGCTTCCTTAAACGCGGTCTCAACGAACAAGCGATAGACACGGGCTTCATTTTGCTGTTCGGCCTCGCTTTTGGATTCTTATTCAGCCGTGTCACCCCGCTCTATTCGACAATCTCCGTACTACTGGCTCTCGCGGCATTCGCCTGGTTTGTGTATTTCAGTTTCGCGCACAAAGGACAGTGGCTCAGTTTTGTAATTCCCGCTGGCACGCTCGCCGCCAATTATGCGGCCATCACCAGCGTACGCATGATCCGCGAGGAACGCGCCAAACGCAAAATTCGCAAGAGTTTCTCGCAGTATTTGTCTCCCGGAGTGATCGAGCTAATCGAAAAGGACCCCGAGAAGTACATCCGGCCCGGAGGCGAAAGCAAGGAACTCTCCGTCTTGTTCAGCGACATTCGCGGGTTCACCACGATTTCGGAGGGCTTGACGCCGGATGAATTGGTCCGCCTGCTCAATGAATATTTCGGGCAGATGACTGAGATCATTTTTGCCAGCGATGGAACGCTCGATAAGTATATCGGCGACGCGATCATGGCTTTCTGGGGTTCGCCTTATCCGCAGGAAGACCACGCCTTTCGCAGCTGCTCTTGCGCTTTGCAAATGTCGCGTGGTCTTGCGGCGCTGAACGCCAAATGGAAATCGTCCGGGCGGCCTCCGATGTCCATTGGAATCGGCCTGAACACGGGTCTGGTGAATGTGGGCAACATGGGCTCGGCACGGCGCTTGTCGTGGACGGTGATGGGCGACAACGTGAACCTGGCCTCGCGCCTGGAGGGAATCACCAAGCAATATCACGTGCAGATCGTCATCAGCGAGGCGACGTTTCGCCACGTCTCAAGCCAGTTCGTTTGCCGTGAACTCGACAAAATTCGCGTGAAGGGCAAAAGCCAACCCGTAAACATCTACGAACTGATGGAGGTCGCCGGCGAGCGGGCCAGGTATGAACCCCTGCTCGAGCGATTCGACCGGGCCATGAAATCGTACAAGGATCAAAATTGGACTGACGCGGCTAATCAGTTTTCCGAGGTTCTTGCGCATTTTCCGGACGATGGGCCCAGCCAAGTATTTCTTGAGCGCGCCATTGAGTTTGCGGAAAACGCTCCGGAAGGCGAATGGGACGGCGTATACGTGATGAAGACAAAGTAGCGGCAAAACCAAAAATTGCTCCGAATGGAAAATCACGCGTCCGGAGCTCGCGATCAGTTTGGACGGACTGACGCCGACAGCGTAAAAGTTCCTTTAACAGCCCTCTCCATTTTCCAGTCGTGATAGGTGTGACATTCGAAGCAGCGCGATTCCGCAGCTTCCCGCCCCCCGCGATGGCACTGTTCGCAAGTTTGCATCCCCGGCAGCAGGACGTCCGCTGTTTCCTGGCTTTTCGGCGCACTCGCGTGGCACTCGACACATTTCATGAATTTGTGTGTATCGTGATCGAACACCGCGTGTTGAAACCACCGCTGCGTGATGTTGGACTTCGCCACCGTCGGCAGCGCCGCATTTGCGGTGAAGCTCAGCGCGTGGCACTGCGCGCAGGTTTTCCGCCAGAGTAGTTCTTCAGATTCCCCGACTCGCAGCGTAACCCACTGTTGCGGCGTCAGCACGCGAACGTCCGGCGGTATCGGCTTTTGTGGAATATTGCGGTGGGACGCGGTCTCCCGAAGTTCTGCTGGATGATTGGGGATGTATTGCTGAAACTTTTGCACCAGGAACGCGTGGATCACTTCGGGTGTATCGTGCGGGACGCTTTCCTGAAAACGCGCATCGAATTGCAATCCATGGCACGCGATGCAATGTTTGGCGTACGTCACAGGGGACATATACGCGCGGCTGGCATCCCTGGAAGGCGGAGTCGCTTTCTGCGTGCCGGGCCCGTCTTGTGCCGGGCTTGATCCAAACCGGAATCCAGCCTCCGGCCGCACCGTGCGATGGCAGTCCTGGCAATCGAGCTGCACCGGTCCATTTGGTCCGCGCAAATTGTGCTTCAAGTGCACGAAGTGGTTGAGCTTGATCGTTCCGGGATCGCTGCCGCGGTTGCGCAGGATTGCAAATTCCGGGTGGCCGCCGTTGAAGCGCGTGATGTCGGTTGTGAAATGCGTCGGGGCCCCGGTCGTGTGCAGGTTCGCGTGGCACTGCGTACAACTGATGTCCGCAGTGACCGCGAGCCGCAGATGTCCACGATGCTCCCGATGGCACGAAGCGCAAGTGGGCGTGAAGGCCTGATTGGCGTGATGAAACGGGGCGTCATGGCAGAAATCGCAAGACTTGTCGGTGGCCTTGGCGCTGAAGGAATTTGCTTCCTTCACGTGGCAGGAGCTGCATTGCGCGGTCAGCACCGCGTGGGCCGAGGACATTTTGCCGCTGCTATAGACTCGATTGTTGCGAGCCAGCGCATACCAGCCCAGCCACAGCAGCGCAATCACTGGAATGCAGATCGAGAGTATGGAGCGCAAACGCCGGAACGGATGCGGATGCTTGAAATAATCCAGGTCAATGCGCTGCGCCAGCGTTTTGGTTGTGAGCTTCGCTCGAGCCACGATAACTCGCTTTTAGCCGCTGCTTCAGTAACGCAAGGCCATGATTGCGTGCGCGCATCCCAGCAGCAAAAGCGCCAGAGAAAGCGGAACGTGCAGCATCAGCCACCCGTGCAGCCAGTGGTGATAGCGGGTCTGCCGCCGCAATTGCCGTTCCTCTTCGCATATTGCTTCCAAATTATTGACGATGCTGTGGAGATCGGCTGGCAGCAGCGTCCGTAATCCATGGAAAACTCCGACTGCCTTGGCCCTGCTGGCCAATGCCGTGTTCTGGCCGGCTTCGTTCTGCAGGAACAGTCGCAGCTCGCGACTGTAGAAATTGCATAACGGAATCGTTACAGTTGCGACGGTGGTTAAGGTTGCCGACCGGGCCCGCTTGGCGATTGCGGACTCCGTTTGCCCGGTATTCAGAGGGCCGCAGACCGCCTCCACCATTTCATCGGCCTCGGCGAGCAGCTGCGCTCGCACGCGATCAATCTGTTCAAAGATTGTTTCCATGGGGATTCGCACGGTCATCACCGGCGGCATGTAATGCTGCAAAACTGCCCCGAATATTCCGCTGGCGACGACGATGATCAGCAGCACCATCAAAACGGTAGTCAGCAGCCCGCCGAACCGAAACCCGGCATGGAAGAAAATTATCGGCAGGCTTAGCAGTCCCAGCCACAAATGGCCCCGCATCCAATCCTGCGCGCGTCCTAGCCTCCAGACCGGCACTTTTTTTCGCGCCGCCAGCAGTCCCGCAAAAATCATGAAGATCGAACCGACGATGCCGAACATAAGGCCGATACCACTGCCACCGCTCGGGCCTGCTGGCGAAGTCGTCGCGTAGGCGAGATAAATCGCAGTCGCCACGCTCAAGATAATCAGCGAAGCAATTAGCCACGTCCGGTGTGTGCGGTCAATACGCAAATCTTCCTATATTCTCGCCGCGCCGTGCGAATTTCCTAAGCGTCTGGCGTCTTGGCCGTAGTTTGCTGCAGCAAGTTTGCGAAAAATTTCCGCGGGTTCACGCGATGGGCGGCGTCATGCGGACAGGCGTAGACGCAGCTTGGCTCCGCGAACTCGGAGCACAGGTCGCAGGACGTCGCCTTCTGCTTCACCATCGCCTTTTTCGTGCCAGCCATCCCGGGGACGTCAGTAAATACGTTGAACGGGTGCATGTTGATGTTGCCGTATGGGCAATTTTCCGCGCACAGACCGCAGCCGATGCACCAATCTTCTATGATGACTTCCAGCGAATTGCGGCGGCGAATCGATCCCACCGGGCAGCCCACCATGCATAGCGGGTCAAGGCACTGGCGGCACGATGTGGCCACCAGGTAGTGATCGAAACGCAGCCCCTCACGCACCAGGCGCGTCACTCCGTCGTGAGCATCCGCGCAGGCCGTGACGCAAGCGTCGCAGCGCGTGCAGGCATCCAGGTCCAGCAGCAACAGACTTTGCGCTTCCATCAAGCCTTGCTTCAGGAAACTGTCCAGGGGCGTGCTGTTGATCACCGTCAGCCGGTCGTAATTCATTTTCATGCGTTCCTGCACGACCTCCTCGAGCTTGCGGCGCACTCCGGGGAACTGGCGGGTCATGTTGCTGAAATCTTCAGCGCTAATCCGCACAATTTCCACGTGATCGAGGGCTGTGCAGGTTGCGGTACGCAGCGTCCCTTCCAGCAAGCCCGTTTCGCCGAAGTACTCGCCGCGAGAAAGATACGCCAGCACCATTTCGCCACCGGGATGCGTTTGCGACACCTTCACGAAACCAATGCGCACCAGATAGAAGCTGTCCGCAGGTTCGCCTTGGCGGCAAATCACCTGGCCCGGAGTAAATCGCAGGAGTTCCACTTTCTCTCGCAGTCCCGCAATGAATTCGTCGGTCAATTCGGCGAATACCGGAACCGCGCGCAAGTGGCTATCCAATGCTCGCTGCCGGTAGGATCGGTCCAGCTTTGCCCGGAACGTCTTGTTGCGCTGCATGATGTCCAGCACATTGCGCAGCATTTCCAGCGCCGTGCAGTCGGTTTCAGCGCGTACCGTGGCCGAGCGGGGATACAAGCTCATGCAGGTCATTTCGCCGAAGAGGTCCCCGGGCCCAAGCATGGCGACGGGATTGTCGTAGTTCAAATCCATGGGCGCATCAATGTGAATCCAATGCTGGGCGGTTTCCTCTTCGCGTTGATCGTTCTGGCGCTGGGTCAGCCGGCTGGAGAGCTTTCCCAAAAACTTGCGGACGGCGCCTTTCGTTTTCACGTGCGCCATCGGACTGGCAAGCGAAACTCTTGCCTGGCCCTCCAGAAGATAAAACGCCGTGGATCCGTATTCGCCTTCGCGGCAGATTACGTCTCCGGGTTTGAAATGCCGCCGCACCACGGCATTGCGATTCAGGCTCAAAAACGTGCCGGAAACTCCCTCGAAAAAAGGAAGTTCCTGCAGCTCGTCAAGCGACACCGGTTCGGAATCAGACGTCACGGCAATTGCAGTTTGCGTAACCACCCGGTTGGTGAGCGCTCCGGTCGGGCAGGAGACCATGCATTCACCGCATGATACGCAGGAGGATTCGCCCATGGGTTCGTCAGCGTCAAAAGCAATTCCGGTTGACGCCCCTTTGCCCATGCGTCCCAATACGAAATTTTCGCGAATATCGCTGCAGCCGCGGACGCAGCGATCGCACAAAATGCAGGCGTCGAAATCCACAGCGATGCTCATCGAGGAATCATCCGGGCCGCGCCGCGTCGCACGCGGGGCGTAACGCGCCTGTGTTATGTTTTCCTGCTTCGCAAGCGCTTCCAGCTCGCAATCGCCCGATTGCCGTTCACGCGCGCAAGGACTGGGGTGATCAGACATCAATAGCTCAACCAACGTATGTCGCGCCCGTTTCACTCCGTCGGAAGCGGTGTTCACCACCATACCCGCCTCGACGGGACGAATGCACGATGCCGCGTACACCCGGGCGCCCACGTCCACGACGCACACACGGCACACACCCACGGGCTTCTCGTTTTGCTGGTTGCACAATGTAGGTATAGGGATGTCGTTCATCCGCGCCGCATCGAATATCGTGGTTCCGGAAGGGACGGAAACTTTTCGGCCGTCAATCGTGAGTTCTATCAGTTGGCTCGCGCTCATGCGCTCCTCACGCTGGCCCTCATGCCGTAAGCACTCAATTTGTGGCAGGGGCAGACTCTGGCAGGACACTCTCGGCGCAAGATGTGCGCTTCCACCTCTTCACGAAAATGTTTCAAAACCGAAGCGATCGGCGCAGGCACTACTTGCCCGAGTCCACAGATCGAAGTCTGCCGCAAGGTCGCCGAAAGCTCGTCAATCAATGCTAAATCCGCGGACGAGCCCTTGCCCTCGGTCCAGCCTGACAGCATCTCGACCAGTTTCTGCGAGCCCACGCGGCACGGGACACACTTTCCGCAGGATTCGTTGCGGAAAAATTGCGTGGCATTTAGCGCCATGTCCAGCATGCAGCGGTCTTCCGCGCAAACCACCAGTGCGCCGGAGCCGAGCATCGAACCCGCGTCCGCAAGTGATTTGAAATCCAGGTGCACGTCCGCCATCGATGCAGGCAAATACCCCGAGGAAGGTCCGGAGGGCGCGAACGCCTTCAGTTTCTTCCCGTCCGTGATTCCCCCGCCAAATTTGAAAATAAGCTCGGATATAGGTGTGCCCATCGGCACTTCGTAAACGCCGGGATGGACCACATCGCCGCTCACACCCACAAACTTCAAACCTGCGGCACCATTTACTCCCTGGGACTTGTACCAATCTACGCCGCGGAACAGGATGATCGGCACATTCGCAAAGGTCTCGACGTTATTGATGACGGTCGGTTTGTTCCAAAGACCCTCCGTCACCGGAAACGGCGGTTTATTCCGCGGCTCGGCCCGCTTGCCCTCGATCGCCTCGAGCAACGCCGTTTCCTCGCCGCAAATATAACCGCCGGGACTGACAAAAACCTCGAGATGGAAAGCGAACTCGCTCCCGAGCACGCTTGGCCCCAAAAGCCCGTTACGCTCGCATCGGCGAATCTCATCGCGCAGGATTTGTTCCTGCTCCTCATATTCGTGACGGATATACAGAATTCCCTGCTGCGCGCCGGTCAGCACGCCTGCGAGAATCATTCCCTCGATCACCAAGTGCGGCAGGTGTGTCAGGATAAAGCGGTCCTTGAACGTGCCGGGCTCGCTTTCGTCCGCATTGCAAACAATAAATTTCTCGGCGCCGGAGGCTTGGCGCACGAGTTGCCATTTGGATTCGGTCGGGAACCCCGCACCGCCGAGCCCGCGCAAGCCCGACGATTGCAACCTTGCAAAAGCTCCGGCCCAATCGCGCGATTGAACGAGCCGCCGCACTGCCTGGTATTGGTCGCCTTCGCCGTAAGGATCGGACTTGCAGGCGGTGCGGCGATGCGATTGAGCAATATCTGGGAGTGCCCGGCCTACCAGAACATCGCCAACGATGGTCGTGATCTGATTTTGCGAAAGTCCGGTGTAAATATGTTCGTTGATCGCGACAGCCGGAGCTTCGTTGCACCGGCCCAGGCAAGAAACTCCGCTGACCTTTGCGTCCGCATACCCAGACTGGTGGCACGCTTCATCGAGTCCGGCGCTAAACTCACGAGCGCCGCGGAGATGGCAGGACATATCCTGACAAACGCGCACGTCCGCCTTGGGCGGCGGCGTCAGATGAAAGTGGGGATAAAAGCTGGCGACACCGTGCAAGCGATACAATGGCACATCAATTTTTTTGGCGAGCGCCCTGAGTTGATCGGCGGGAAGATAGCCGAACTGGCGCTGGATGTCCCTGAGCTCGTTGAAAATCAAAGGGAAATTTCCTCACCGGGGAGAGTATTCATTCCCCCTCTCCGAAAACAACCATGAGCCTTGACGGGTGTTGCGTATACGGACATTAGCACGAGCTAGGCGCGGAAGCTACGCTGCCGTTATTCTTGCGAGAGGTAGGAGGAATAAACCAAACCGGATTTGGTTGACTTCGCTGGTATCCGATAGTACAAGCAGGCAGATCTAAAGTATTTTCATTCTCTGCCGGTCCGGAAAAATGCGGCCCGGCTCCGCCAAAGTGAAAACGGAATGAAGGTCCCCACTCAATTTCAGCGCCTTGTATCTTCGCGCATCCTCGCGGCCGTGTTCGTAGCGGCGACGATCGGTTCCTGCTCGATCGCCTTCTCGCAGAGCCTGGTAATGGCTCGATTCGCGGTTGACGCCCAGGCAGCCCAGGCGCCGCGGTATACCGGTCCGGGTTCCTGCGCATCAACCACCTGCCATGGCAGCGTCACTCCGCGTACGGACAACCGCGTGCTCCAGAACGAGTACAGCATCTGGATCGTCAAGGATAAGCATTCCAAGGCATATGCGTCGCTGCAGGGCAATATCGGCGAACGAATGGCGGCGATTCTCGGAATTGGCAAAGCGGAGTCGGCGCCGAAATGCCTGGCGTGCCATGCGCTTGATGTTCCGGCCAATGAGCGCGCTCGTACGTTCGATCTGAGCGAGGGAGTGAGTTGCGAAAGTTGTCACGGTCCCGCTGCTGCCTGGCTAGGGCCACACACCGAGCGCGATTGGACGCACGAGAAATCGCTAGCCTTGGGTATGTATGACACCCGCGACCTTACGAAACGCACCGAGAAATGCCTCAGTTGCCACCTGGGCAACGACGAGAAATCCGTGGACCACGAAATGATCGCAGCCGGCCATCCCGACCTTTATTTTGAGCTCGATTCCTTTTCAGCCGTAATGCCGCGTCACTGGAAAGAGCCCGGCGAGCCGGGTGAAATGGAGAACAGCGATCCTTGGTACGACGTTCGCGAACTTACCACGGGCCAGGCTGTGCAACTCCAGTTGTCCCTTCTGCGCCTGGCATCTCGCGCGCATGGCAAGGTCTGGCCGGAATTTTCTGAATTGCAGTGCTACTCGTGCCATCACGGCCTCACGACGCCCGAAAATAGCTGGCGACAAGCGCGCGGGTATCCCGGACGTCGTCCCGGCGACCCACCCTGGAATGGGTCGCGCTACACGATTTTTCACGAAGTGATTTTCCAGGCGGATGGCGACGGCGCCGCGAAACTGGATTCCGATCTGGGGCGCCTCTCTCAACTGATGAGCCAATTGAATCCCGACCGCGATGCGGTCGCTACCTCTGCCAATAATTGCGCGCGTCAAGTGGAGGACCTGTCTTCAAAAATTCATGCCATGCCCAACGATTCGGCAGCCACGCTGCGGCTGCTGCAAAAGATTCTGGGCGATGCGGACAATATTTCCGAGCAGGGCGAACATGCCGCGGCGCAGGCGGCCATGGCCATCCAATCGCTGTTCGTGGCCTATCAGCGGAATCAGACGTTGCAGAACTCGGCCGAAATTCGCGCCTCCATCAGCGCGCTCTTCCAGGATCTACAGGATCCTTCCGCATACGATCCCGCGCGGTTTGCCGGGAAGATGCGGCAGGTGAACGCCCTGCTTCGGTAGGCATAGATGCCGTAAAAAGGATCTCGCTCGTGCTGACAAAATTCCAAGCGAACTGCCCTGATTGCGAAGGAGGGCTCGCGTGCAACAGTATGACCTCATCGTAATCGGCTCGGGTCCGGCAGGCGAAAAAGGCGCTGCTCAGGCCGCCTACTTCGATAAGCGCGTAGCTCTCATCGAGTGTGGCGGCACCTTGGGAGGCGCGTGCGTTAACACCGGCACCCTGCCCAGCAAGATTCTCCGCGAATCCGCGCTGTATTTTTCGGGCATACGCCAGCGCGGGCTATACGGTGTCGACTATTCGCTCAAAGAAGGCCTGACCGTCAAGAATTTCATGCACCGCACGGATGTGTTGGTCGAAACCGAGCGCGCAAAGGTGGGGCAGAACCTTGCGCTTCATAACGTGGACCTCATGCGTGGTTTGGCTTCCTTCGAAGATGCCGACACAGTCTCGGTCACAACGGCCGCCGGTGAAAGCTCGCTGCTGCGCGCATCCACCATCCTGATTGCCACCGGCTCGGTCCCCTTCCGCGCGCCCGAGATTCCGTTTGACGATGAAGTCGTCTTCGATTCGGACTCAGTTCTGCGCATGGGTGCGATTCCCCGTACGTTCGCCGTGGTCGGCGGCGGCGTGATCGGATGCGAGTACGCCTCGATCTTCACTGCGCTGGGCGTGGAAGTGTCGCTAGTGGATGGCCGGGACCGCTTGCTACCCTTCCTGGACGGCGAAATTTCCGCATGCCTCCGCGAACGGCTGGAACATCTCGGCGTGCGTTTTTTCTTGAACGAGCGCACCACGAAAATTGAACGCACCCAGCGCGGCGTGCGCATTACCCTGCAGTCTGGCAAAGCAGTTGAAACGGAAGTGGCCCTGTTCGCCGCCGGCCGCCGCGGAGCCGTTGAAAAACTGCACCTGGAGAAGGCCGGCGTAACCCTGAATAAGCGCGGATATATTGAGGTGAGCCCCGACTACCGCACCGCAGCGCCGGGCATCTATGCAGCGGGAGATGTCATCGGATTCCCCGCGCTGGCGTCCACTTCGATGGAACAGGCGCGCGTGGCCGTCTGCCATGCCTTCGGATTTCAGTACAAGCAACGCGTCGCTTCCTTGTTGCCCATGGGCATCTACACTATTCCCGAAATTTCCGCGGTCGGCGAATCCGAGGAGACCTGCAAGGAGAAGGGAATCGAGTACGCGGTCGGCAGGGCGCACTACGCCAACAACGCGCGTGGAGAGATTGAAGGCGATTTGACCGGAATGTTGAAATTGATATTCGCCAAGTCAAACCGCCACTTGCTCGGCGTGCAAATCATTGGCGAAAACGCCACCGAGTTGATCCACCTGGGAATGATGGCGCTCGAATCCGGCATGGCGATTAATGCCTTCATCGAGTTCGTTTTCAATTACCCGACGCTTTCCGAAATGTACAAATACGCTGCATACGACGGGCTGGGAAATCTCTCCGGGCACAAACTCCGCGAAGGATAGCCGCCCGACTCTGGTACGATCGCAAGCTTAAGAGTCGTTTTTGTAGTGGCGCACTTCAGTGAGCCATCGGTGTACAACACCGAACGATGTCACTCCCAAGACCGCCGCTACGAAATTCCTCGATGTTCGCGGCGCATGACCTGAGTTTCTACTGTGTGGGGTTGCGCGGAAACTTCAGGTACGGAAGCCTGACTCCGTTGATCACAATCTGGTCCGCACGAATGGCCGCGGGCGCTTCGAAACCCACCGCGCCACCCGCAGTCACATAATCATCTTGATCCACGCCATCTCCGCTGACGCCAAGGCCGCCGACCAGCACGCTATTAATATAAAGCGGCTCGGAGCCGGGGAAAAATACGATCCCGCTCTGGTTGAATTTGGGCCACGCCGCGCTGGGCACTTGAAATCCCTGCGTACACGCGTGCGCAGTATCCTGTGCATACAAATTGAAAAATGGCCCCGGCGGCGACGCATTGATGCCCGAAGGAAAGAAAGGCTGCGCGCCGAATCCGATGGTGCGGTTGGTGACGGCCGTTCCGATCGGCACATCGTTTAAATCCATGGCCTGGCGAGTCATCCCGCTGAAATAAATCACATTGCGCGCTTTGGTCGCTGCCACGTCAATGCTGAATATGGTTGCATCCGGCATGCGGTACAGGCCGATTAACGTGCCGTCAAGATCGCTCACCGCAATCATCATTTTCGCGCGAACTCCGATCGGCAGACGAATCTGCGCGCGCGTTTGATTGGCGGTCGCAACCGCGTTATTGATGATTCCGGTTACCTGGGCCGCCGTCAGGCCGCCCAGCGGCCCATCCATCGCCGGTATCAACCAGCCATCAGGCGGAGGCCCTGGGCTGGCCATCAGCCCAGGCATCAGATATGCGCCGTTGTAGGTGCCGGGCGTGACGCCGCTCGGAGGCGCCGTCTGATTCACAAACGGCAGCGTGATTCCGTTGATGGAGACGATCCCCGGAGCCGGAAACGCGGGGAAACCAACACCATCGGTTGCCATACTCGGCCCGCCTATCGCAATCATACCCGCTGCCGCGTATGCCACATATTCCGCGGTGTCGGGATCCGCAGCCGCCACGCCAATTCCGCCGACCTCTTGTCCGTTCTTGAATATCGGCACGCCGCCGGGATTCACGGCAGTTGGGCTGGAGTCGTTCAAATCCGCCTTACCGGTAGTGATTCCGTATCCTGGCGACGTGCCGCCGATCGTTGTGGCCGGAGGAACCGTCGTGGTCAAGCTGGCGGCGAGGTTGCATCCGCGATTCGTATTTTCAATGCCATAAAGCGCAGCGCTCGCAGTGTTCGCGACACCCGGCGGGAAGTGCACGCCGCTAATGAACCGCACCGTGCGCGAAGAAAGCGGCGCTTGATCGTTGCTGAAGAAAGCGCCAGTCCGAGCCAGTGACACTGCAAGTTCATCGGGAGGGATCAAGTTGCCGAAATTTCCGGGCAGCGTAGCCGGTGCAGAAGGCCCCACGTACACGGCAAGGATGCGTCCGAGCCGGTCCACCACGGCAATCGCCATCGAGTCAGCGTCAGCAGCCGTCGCTGCGGCCTGCACGAGCATCTGCACGTCGGCCTGAGTTAGGCTCTCCGTCGCTGGCGGGGGTTGCGTCGTGGTTGGAGCGCTTCCCCCTCCGCCGCAGGCGCCAAGCCCTAAGGAATACATAATGGTGAGCGCAAGGCAAAGAGAAACCGGGATACTAGCTGGCTTCCACAGCCAGCCTCGAGGCATTCGCGTAGCAGGCAGGTCCATCGGGTTGAGCTATTGGTATCACAGTCGCACATCGTTCTCAATCATTCTGCAAATCACATGTTCAGTCGTGATTGAATATGGCCCAGAAATCAGGACCTGATCTTCCCCGCGGAGTTGCGGAAATTGCTTGCCGGTTCCGGAAAAACTGTGATAGCAAGACGAATCAACTCTTGGCATCTCGAACCTTGCCGTTCAACCGAGGCCTGACGGAATGCGCGCCCCATCCCGCGTATTTTTTGCGCAACCTGCGTGTCTGTCCTGCCTGCTGTGTCTGTTCTGTGTTATGCCTTTGAACGCGGGCGTACGCTCCCACTCCGCTGCGCAGCAGCGTTTGCCGGGCCAAACGTCTCCAAAGAGAGGCGCGCTACAAGGCTTGGTGCGCAGCGCGAACGGACGGCCTGTCATCGGCGCGACCGTGACGTTGCGAAACCTTACAACGGGAGAAACCCTTCAAAAGACTAGCAGCGCCCAGGGAGTTTTCCGCTTCATTGACGTTCTTCCGGGGACTTACGACCTGCGCGTTGTGGCCACGGGCTTCAAGGAATTTGCAAATCCGGACGTACAGCTGAAGCCCGGCGACAGCCTCGTCTGCGAGGTCACGTTAATCGCGATTCCGTCAGACGCGGCGGCGCGCCAGCAATTTCCGCAACTCCCCGCCGGGACCTCGAATCCGCCAGAGGGTTCGCAACCTGTTCCCTCTTCGGCTGGTCCACCCACCGCGCTGCAGAACGAAAATCTCGAACAGGCGGGTCAGCCGCCGCCCGAATCGTTACCTCCGGCGAATCAGGTTTTTGAAGCTGAACCCGATCGCTGGTCCGTCGCCATGCCCGATTGGGACCGCTACGGCATCGGCGGCGAGCACCCGTACGTGCGGGGCAGCAAGTGGGATCCCTTCGATCGCAATATATTGAAGGGCGACGTTCCGATCTTCGGCCAGCAGACCTTCCTGAATTTCACCGCCACGAGCGACACCTTTTTCGATGGGCGTCGTTTGCCGACGCCCACTGACGTCAGCTCCGCGCGTCCCGGAAGCCCGGGTTTTTTTGGGCGAGGTGGACAAATTTTTCTCGACCAAACGTTTGCGTTTTCCTTCGATCTATTTCACGGCGATACATCCTTCCGTCCAGTTGATTGGCGCATCCGCATCACTCCGGTGGTCAGTTTGAATTATCTGGATGTGCAGGAACTGGGAGTCGTCAACGTGGACGTGCGCAAGGGCACCTCGCGCCTTGATTCGCATCTCGGCTTGCAGGAAGCTTTCGGGGAGGTCAAGCTGCACGACATAGGTCCTAATTTCGACTTCATATCCGTACGCGCCGGCATTCAGGCTTTCAATAGCGACTTTCGCGGCTTCCTGTTCGTCGAAGAGCAGCCGGGCCTGCGTATCTTCGGCAATCTTGATTCGAATCGGTGGCAATATAACGTCGCCTATTTTAATTTTCTCGAGAAGAACACCAACAGCGGCCTGAATTCCATGGCGCTGCGCAATCAGCAGGTCATTATCGCCAACGCCTTTCGCCAGGACTTCCTTTTTCAAGGATATACCGCGCAGTTGAGCGTGCATTACAACAAGGACGACGCCACGATTCATTACGACGACAACGGCTTCCTGGTTCGGCCGGCTCCCATCGGCGAGGTGTTCTCCAGCGGGATGATCCGGCCGCACAGCGTCCACGCGGCCTACATCGGCTGGACGGGTGACGGCCACATCGGGCCCGTCAATTTGACGCACGCTTTCTACCAGGCGTTCGGAAATGATAGTTTCAATGCCATTGCCGGAAGACCGGTCACCATCAATGCGCAAATGGCCGCGCTAGAGCTCTCTTACGATAAAGATTGGTTCCGCATCAAAGGCTCGGTCTTTTACGCCTCAGGATCGTCGAACCCTGCCAGCAGCCGCGCCAGAGGATTCGATTCAATTGACGATTTTCCAGAATTTGCCGGCGGCATCTTCAGTTTATGGAATCGCGAGAGCATTCGCTTGACTGGCTCGGGTGTCGCGCTGAATCCGGGCGATAGCCTTCTTCCCGATCTGCGCTCGAACAAAGACGAAGGCCAAGCCAATTTTGTCAATCCCGGAATTCTCCTGACAAATCTTGGCGCCGATTTCGATATCACTCCGAAATTGCGCGGCTTTGCCAACGTAAACTATCTGCGGTTTGAACACACCGAAGTTCTCGAACAAATTCTTTTCCAGTCGCCGATTCGCCACTCGATTGGAGTTGATTCCAGCATTGGTGTCCGCTACCGTCCGCCCCTTACGGAGAATATTTCCATTACTGCGGGCGCCGCGACGTTAATCCCGGGCCAGGGGCTGAGAGATATCTACACGGGTAAGACGCTGTTTTCACTTTTCACCGACATCCGGTTCCAATTCTAAAGTGAATGACCTTGCTATCACATTCCATGAACGGCTCGACCGACCCCGACAAAGCGCAAAGGCGTGACGGCGGGCGCCAATGCTTCGTCCTGGTCGCGATCACATTTGTCCTCGCGGTTGCGTTCTTACTGGCGAGTCGTTCTCGCGCTCAGTCCGCAGCGCAACAGCAAAGCTTGCTCGGACAGAGCCAATCCGAAGTGGATCGCAAGAGCTCTGGATGCGTTTCTTGTCACATACAAACCGACGAGCCCTCAATGCATCCCACGCGCACAGTCCGGTTGGGATGCATTGATTGCCACGGTGGAGATGCCACTGCAATTCTGCTTCCAGGCACCAATGCCGGCGGCTCGGAATACGAGCAATTGAAAATCCGCGCGCACCCGCAGCCCGACGATCCCGCTCTGAGAGACGTTTCCGCAAATCCGCAACGCCTCTACACCAAGTGGCTGCGCGAGAATTACGCATACGTTCGCTTCGTCAATCCCGGCGACCTGCGAGTCGCTGCGGAAACCTGCGGCACGGCGGGTTGCCACGCGTCGGAAGTTTTGAAAGTCAAAACCAGCATGATGACGCACGGCGGCATGTTGTGGGGAGCGGCGCTCTACAATAATGGTTCCTTCCCGTTGAAGAACGCGCGTTTCGGCGAAAGCTATTCAGCCGACGGAAAGCCTCAAGCGATGCGCACGGTCCCGGCTCCAACCGCGGAAGACACTCGCTTGAAAGGTGTGGTCCCTGACCTCACTCCCCTCGAACGCTGGGAGATTTCGCAGCCGGGCAATATCTTGCGCGTGTTTGAACGCGGCGCTATGAAAAAAGGCGAAATCGGCAATCCGGATCGCGAAGAAGAATCCGGCCGCCCCGACGACAAACTCGGCGAGCGAGGCTTTGGCACCCTGCTGCGAACCGACCCTGTTTTCCTCGGCCTCCAGAAGACTCGCCTTCTCGATCCGTTGCTCTCGCTGCCCGGCACCAACGACGATCCGGGCGACTATCGCGGCAGCGGCTGCACCGGATGTCACGTCGTTTACGCCAACGATCGCTCGCCGCAACATTCCGGACCTTATGCACAATATGGCCATCTCGGCCAAAGCTTCTCATCGGATCCCACGATCGCGAAGAACCAGTCGGGTCATCCCATTCGCCACACGTTCACGCGCGCCATCCCCTCCAGTCAATGCATGATCTGTCATGTCCATCCCGGAACGAACATGGAGACCACCTACTTCGGCTACACCTGGTGGGACAACGAGGCGGACGCCAAGCAGATGTATCCGAGCGAGCAGCACAATCCGACCGAGGAGGAGCGCTATCAGGTCGCATTGCGCAATCCCGAGGGCGCCGCGGCGCGCGGCCTGTGGGCCGACCCCAAATTTCTCGAAAAAATCGGCAGTCCGGAATTTAACTCACAACTGAAACAGTCGCAATTTGCGGATTTCCATAGCCACGGCTGGATCTTCCGCGCAGTCTACAAAAGAGATCGCCAAGGCAACTTGCTCGACGCCGAAAATAAAGTCGTCAATTCCAGCGACCCGGATAAATTCAAGAAAGCCGTCCACCTTGCGGACATTCACATGGAAAAGGGAATGCACTGCGTGGACTGCCATTTCGAGCAGGATTCTCACGGAAACGGCAAGCTCTATGCCGAGCCTCGCGCCGCCGTCGAACTCGATTGCGTGGATTGCCATGGAACGATTGATGCCCGCGCCACCCTGATCTCGTCAGGCCCCGCGTCTCCTGCGGGCGGCACTCATTTGGGTATGCTGCGCACTCCCTGGAACGCCCGCCGGTTCGAATTCCACGACGGCAAGCTTTTCCAGCACTCCATGGTCGAACCGGACAAAGAATGGGAAGTTGTGCAGGTCTTGGACACCATCACGCCCGGCAACCCGCACTACAGCGAAAAGTCACGCTGGGCGAAAACGATTCGTACCGACGGCACGTCCTGGGGCGATGTCCCTGCCGATCCTTCGCTGCTGGCGCACGCCAATAGCCGCATGACTTGCTACGCCTGCCACACTTCCTGGGCGCCCAATTGTTTTGGATGTCACCTCGCCATGATGGCCAATCAACGCAAGCCGATGCTCCACAACGAGGGCTTAATCACTCGCAATTGGACCGCTTACGATTTCCAGGTTCTTCGCGACGACGGCTTCATGCTCGGCATAGACGGCACGGTAACGGGCCACCGCGTCGCCCCGGTCCGGTCGTCCTGCGCGGTCTTGGTCAGCTCGCAAAATCAGAATCGCGATTGGATCTACTACATGCAGCAGACCGTCTCCGCCGAAGGTCTCAGCGGCACGGCCTTCAGCACCTTTGTTCCGCACACCGTCCGCTCCAAGGAGACCAAGGCCTGCGACGACTGCCATATTTCCGATCGCAACGACAATAACGCCTGGATGGCGCAGACGCTCTTGCAGGGCACCAACCTGCTGAATTTCATGGGTCGCTATATTTACGTCGCTGACGGCGCGAAAGGTTTCGACGCGGTGGCCGTCGCCGAACACGATGAGCCGCCCGCGATCATCGGCAGCGATCTGCACCGTTTCGCGTACCCGCGCGATTATCAGAAGCATGTAGCGCGTGGCCGCGAACTGCAGGAAGCCTACCACCACATCGGGAACGTCCTCGATGTGCAACTGCGCGGCGAATATCTCTACGCAGCGCTGGGCAAGGGCGGATTCCGCGCCTACGACGTAGCGAACATAGACAACAAAAACTTTTCTGAGCGCACGATTACAGCTCCCGTCTCACCGCTCGGTCAGCGCCTTTACGTTCCCACCAAATACGCTACCGCAGTCGCCAGTCCCTCGACCCAAGCCCTCGATCCCGTTCGCTCGCGAAACCCAGTAAACGAAGAACAGAGCATTCACCCGCTTTACGCCTATCTGTATGTAGCGGACAAATATGAAGGCCTGGTCGTCATCGGCGATCCCGATCCCAAGAGCAAAACGCCCGGCGTCAGCACGCTGCTCGACGGCGATCCGCGGAATAATTTTTTGAAGCGGGCGTTGGCTTTCAATCCGGATGGGATTTTAGATGGCGCGCGGCGGATCGTGATCGCTGGCACGTACGCTTACCTGCTCTGCGACCGCGGGTTGGTGGTTGTGGATCTGAATGACCCCCTCAAGCCACGCGTCGCGGCGGAAATTGGAACCCCTGATTTGAAAGATCCGGGTGGAATCGCCATCCAGTTCCGTTACGCCTTCGTGGTGGATCGCGAAGGGCTCAAAGTTCTGGACGTATCCGAACTGGACCATCCTCGCATCGTGCGGCAGGCCGTCGTTCCGCTCGAAGATGCTCGCAATATTTACGTCGCCCGCACCTACGCCTACGTTGCCGAAGGCAAACGGGGAGTGGCCATCGTTGACGTGGAAAAGCCCGAGCAGCCGCGCCTCGATCAAGTGTTCACCGGCGATGGCAAGCTGACTGACGTGCAGGACATCAAAATCGGAATGGTGGACGCCAGCGCGTTTGCATTCGTCGCCGATGGAAGGAATGGTCTTCGCGTGCTGCAAATCCTCTCGCCCGAGGATTCACCTAATTCTTATGGATTCAGTCCGCGTCCCACGCCCAAACTCATCGCCTCGTATCGTACCGCCGGACCGGCGCTGGCAGTTTCCAAAGGAATTGACCGCGATCGCGCCGTGGATGAGAGCGGCAATCAGATTGCCGTCTTTGGCCGTCGCGGCGCTCGGCCCTTCAATCGCGAAGAGGCGTTACGCCTGTACTGGCGCGATGGCCGGCCTTTCAGCGTTTCCGATGAACCTTCCGGCGCTGCTCGTCCTATCGCAGGAAGGGGCACGTCCACGGACAAGACGGCGCCATCCGAAAGGCCGAACTAGACACGAAACTGCTAGAAGTTATGGATGAGGCGCGGGTCTCTGCGAATATTGTGGCGGATATCCCGGCGGGTACGCACCGGGCACCGCACCCGCGCGCCCGCTGGCTGCCGCCAGGATTTTCTGCTGGTCCTGCAACAATCCCGGATCGCCCGGATAATAGCTCTGCATCGCCGCATTCAATTGCAACGCCACCGGATAATTTCGCTGCGCATAGAGCTGTGTCACCTGCGTTTTGTACATATTGATGATCTGAGCTTCCAGCGCTTTGCCGTTTTGATTGCCTGCGTTGCGCGATTGAATCGCCCAGTGCAGCGCTGAATTGTTGATGGGCGCGAAGTAACGGCCTTGGCTGTAAGCGTTTTGCGCGTTCAAGAACATTTGCTGCCCGGCATCCGCCTGCGCCGGGACGGGAACCGGAGCGGGCGCCGGGGCCGGGTTTACCACTCGGGAGGCATTATTGTGCGGTGATCCTTGCGAGCCACCGTCTCTGTTGTCGCCTCCCGATGCATTATTTGCTGCTTCGGACCCGCCGCCGTTCGCCACGCTGATAATGTCCACTGTGCTGCCGCCACCCGGTTTTGCTTGCCACGCAAGATCGAACACCGCACCCTCGTGTACGTCAATCGCCCCGGAGCCGCTGGCCTTGATCGCTTTTCTGTTCGGGCAGTTGATCAGGCCGTCGATCGTGTATTCCTGGGCGCCAATTTTCACGCCACTGGCGGCGAAAGGATTTGACGCGGGATGGTACGGAGTCCCCGCAATCGTCACATTCAAATCGGGCGTGCATTTGTGACGGTCGCTAGCGTACTGCAGCACAATCGTAGCCGTTGTTGGCGCAGGCGGCGCAATGACTGGTTTCGGCGTATTGCGGGCGTGAACAATAGCCCACGCGGAGACGGCCAGGACGACAGCGGCCGCCGCGACTGCGATAGCTTTCCATGGCAGTGGTTGCGTCGTAACCGCAGGCGGCGAAACTTGGGTGGTTGTCACCGGCAGCGGTGTCGGCGCTGGCGGCACTCTTTCTATTCTCGCGGTCGGTGACGCGGTCGCAATCGGAGGCACTGGGGTCAGGTTAGCCCGGTGCGTTTGCGTGTCCGCTTTCGGCGCCACCATCGCGGGCGCGTGCCCATTCGTGTCAGCCTGAATGCCCTTCGCGCTAAGTCCGGCGACGAGCGCTGGAATAATCGAGGGGATTCGATCCACAGGAATGCGCGTCGCGTTCGCGGCAGCCATGGCCTGCTTCCAGCCGGGACGCCGGTGCGCGTAATCGTCATGTGAGATTTCCAGCAGAAGAGGCAACGTTGCCTTGCAAGCCTCCACAGCCCGGACAATTTCCCGCGTGACCTGGTCGGAAGGCAGCGATCGCGGAGAGATCACCACAACCATTGCTTCGCAATCGGAGATCGCTTTGTAGGTTTCTTCGAAGTAGTCCGCGCCGGCGGGGCAATCGCGTTCGTAATACCAGCTGCTGTAACCCTGCGATTCCAGTCCTTCCGCAATCTGATGAGCTACCGCACCATCTTCTTCCACGTAACTAATGAAAACCTTCTTGGACAACCCCATGAGGGACTCCGCGGGCGTTTTTCAGCCCCGACCTGTACCAATCGTGCGCTATTCTCCATTAACTCTGGCCGGGATTGCAAATCCAAATGCGCGCGAGGCGACCTCCGCCAAGTCAAGAACGCCCTAAATCGGCTAGAGCCGCTGTGCTGCCGATACACTTCACGCCTCTTCTTGGCGAAGCCCCGGTTCTGGTATAGTTGCCGCCCTCTGGGAGAATTGTTCCGGCGGTTGTCGCAAAATACGTTGTTGACGCGCCAGCGCGCTCACCTTTCCCCGGGAATCGGCGCTTATGCCTGAACAAGCTTACATCCCGCATCCCACGGACACCTCGCACGTAAGTCTCAGCGACCTGCACCCCTTACTCGAGGACCTGGCGCGGAATGCGCACGAGATCTGGGCCCAGAAGCGCTTGCAGGACGGTTGGACCTACGGTCCGCAGCGCGACGACGCCAAGCGCACGCATCCCTGCCTGATACCGTATGAAAATCTTCCGGAATCCGAGAAGGAATATGACCGAGCCATGGTGAACGAAACCCTGAAAACGATGCTCGCCTTGGGATATCGCATCTCGAAGAGGTGAGTGATGTCAGAATTCGCCGCAAGTTCCGCTCCCTTACCGCCTTCATCGCGCATCCACTGGAAGCATGTTCCCAGCGACGACATGGACGATTGCGAAGAACTGCAGCTTTACAAGAATCATAGCGAGTGCCAGCCTCTCCACGTTGCATTGTCTCTGCTGCAGAATTCGATCTATGAGAAGTTCTCGGAATGGGATGAAGAAGCCCTACGATATCAGAAGACTTACCAGAAGACGGCGATATTGGCAGTCATGTTCGGCTGCTTTACGATCCTGGTCGCGATTTTTGAATTTATTTTGGACCCCAGCAAATCCAAACCGCTCGCCTACCTCGAAGCGGCAGCAGCCCTGGCGACTCTGCTGTTCATCGGACGTGGCACACTCGGAAAGTTCAAAGAGAAATGGCTGGAGGCCCGCTACAAGGCTGAAAACCTAAGGCTGCTCAAATTTAGGAAACTCACGGAGCCCCCGCTGTGGTGTCGGCCAGTTGACCCCAACGCCCTCGCTGAGGGTCTGGACGACGATGTGCGCGAAATCGGAGCGCAAAACTACGATGGAGTGAAGTCGTGGGCCTCCCAAGGAGTAGCTCGTGCAATTTGTGAATTGCCCCGCGCAGTAGGCTGCGATACTGCCTTAGGTGAATTGGTCGAGTACTATCGCCAAAAGCGCCTTCACGTGCAGATGAAATACCTGAACGGGAAGTCGGTCTCGGACGAGGCCTGGGGATCGCGGACGGCGCTTGCGGTTCAGTTCATATTCTTTGCAAGTTTTGCGTTTGTCTTGGCCCACACCATCATCGTTGTCGCCGCGGGCGGTGGAGACCCGAATCGAACGGTTGAGAAGTGTATGATCGGTTTTGCCGCCGGTTTGCCGATGTTCGCCGCAGGCTTGAGAGTTTGCCGCGCCTCGCGCGAGTTTGAGCGCAACGCGCGCAGACACCGGGCAACACTGGATTCTCTGCAAAAATTGGAAAAAGAACTGCGGGATGCCAAAGATCTCGCTGCAAAATATCGGCTGCTCGGCTTTTGTGAATTGGTCCTCGAAGCAGACTGCCGTGAGTTTATGCGTCTTTTGTGCGAGGTCGAGTGGTATGGGTAAGGGCTATGTTGGAAGCCCGATACGCAAGGGTTTGGCGCTTCCTCAGTTCTGATCACCCGTACGCTTGCGGTGAATCTTTCGCCGAATGTCGGGCCAGAATTCCTTCACGAAGTAAGCCAACCCATCGTAGGCCACCTGCGTTCCCCACACGCTGGCGGTGTTGCCCAGAGTCTTGTCATTCTCCGGATGATAGCCGTAAGTTGAAATCGCGGCTGCGCTGGCGGAGCCGAAAACCTCAGACGCATTGAACTGAGCGGTCCCCGAATCAGAACGCGTGACAATCAGCCGGCTAAGAGCGTACTCGGTGCGATGCCAAAAACCACCCCTCCCCAGCACGTAATATCTGGGGTCTTGCTTCAACACGGACGGGAAGACCGCGCTCGTCATATATCCCTCGATCGTGCCGTCCGCGAGGTTGGTCGCGTAGCGCTTTCCATAGGCGCCCCAGCCTTGGCCATAGGCCGACTCACTGTTTTCAGCCTGCCCCACTGCCGAAATCAGTCCATACCATACGAATTCCACCGGATCGAATGAGGACCGGGTGATGACCTTGAATTTGTCTGCCGTCGTCATGGGAGGAATATTGGCGGCATTCTCGACGCTGAGAAAGTTCGGCAAGGTGTAAAACAGGCGGTCCTTTGATACTGGGCTATTTTGGTCGGGCCCCTGCTGAGTTTGATCTTTCCCAGTCTTCGCCGTATCCGAGGACTGACTCGCACTTGTTGTGCCGCTCGCAGGCTGTTGTCCCGGCTGCTGGGTTTGCTGAGCCGGTGGTGGCGTCGGTTGCTGCGTCTCTGGCTGCGATGGTTGCTGCGCCAACACTGACGACGAAAACAAAAGAAATGCCACAAAAGATAGGAACCCGAACCCGAGCCAGTAGGCTCGCCAAGCACTGGTCATCATACGAGTGTATCGTCTCCTCAACCCTGGGCGCCACGCAAAAAGCTGGAGTCTGCACGGTTCCATCATCAATATTGGGTCCATCCTTTGATTCGTGCGCTCCGCCCCAAGTTGCACGAGCGACCCCTCATTTCGGGCTGTCGTTGTGGCATCATGCTCGCTGGATTTTTTGCTGGCTCAACGGCAGGCGTGAAATACATCGGCTGGATTATCCTGATGCCTGTGTACGCGCGCGATTTCCTTCCCGTGGTTCTCGGAATTGACTCCGAGGAAGCATTTCTCGAGCGCATGGCCCGAGACTATCGAACAGTCGAGTTTATCAACCGCACTCTGTCGTCGGAGTCCAGTTCGTCGAGCGGCGGCAGCGTGATGGTTTTCTTCGGCCATTCCTACTACCTTCGTATCCCGTTCGTAGATGGCTCGCCGGAGTATGCTTGGCTTATGGACCCGGCGCGTTACACCGATGCGGGAAAATTGCTCGCACACTTGCACGAGATGAACGTGCACTGGGTTGTGAAGTCGCCTCGCTATCCGAAAGCGCTAGCGCCGGCATTTTCTGAGTTGGAGCAGGAGGGCAAGCTTGCGCCGATCTCTTCAACGCAGGTTGAGAATCTTACCGGAACCGGACGAATCTACGGGCAGCGTCAGCAAATCCAAGTGGTCTTGCTCGAAGTTCGCGACTCAGAAATTCCCGTGTGTGATTAACCCTCTAAAAGCAGAAGGCCCGCCTTGCGGCGGGCCTTCGAGGGGAGAAAGCTCCACGGCCACTGCGCGGTGGGCCACAGAACCCTTTCCTCGACCGCAGTCTAGTACGGGCCGCCGAAATCAGTCAAGCAGGAAAGACACTTTTTGACTCTGGCCTAACTGATTGATATCAGGCTATTTAATAGGAATTGCGGCGTTTCCCA
>CAWCGE010000020.1:0-241908 GCA_963795005.1 uncultured Acidobacteriota bacterium
ATCCAAGCCTGCGCAGCGAACTCGTACACGAGTACTTCAATGTCGCCAACGCCCTTCAAAATACGGGCGATTTCGAAGGTGAGTTGCGGATGCTCGAGAAGGCTCGGCCTCTGGTGGGCGGCCTGAGCTCTGATAACTACGACGGGCAATTCCGCACAACGAGAATGTACTACTACACGGGCAGAGCGCTGGAAAGGATGGGCGACTATCCCGGCGCGTTGGCCAATTACGAGCAGGCGGCTGCTACTCTCCAGCCTGTTGCCGATACTGGCAATGCAACGGCACGTTCCTACGTGGCCGAGCACTACAACGGCATCGCCAAGGTCCTAGCAAATATGGGCCGAACTGACGAGGCCGTCGCCAGCGCCGCGAAAGCTCGTGACATACTTCAAAAACTTCTTGCCGAGTATCCCCAAAACGCCACCTTCTTGGGGTATCTGGGCGAGAGCTACGACGCCACGACAGACGTGTTGATGGCTAAAGGGGACCTGGCCGCAGCGATGCAGTCTTCTCTTCAGATGCTCGCAATCTACAAGCAACTGCTCTCGGCCGACCCCGGCAACCAGATGGCAAGAGCCGACATTGGGTGGAGTGAGGTGAGCATCGCTGAGATTCTGCTGCGCGAAAACAAGCCACAGGAAGCCATTTCCCAAGCTCGGGACGCAGTGGAAAACTTCCGCGAATCCGGTCCTTCGAAGGGGTATTGGACTTCAGTAGAGCTCGGCCAATCCTATTTGGACCTAGGAAAGGCGTACGCTGCGCTGGCTGAACACGCCGGTTCGGCGCAGGAGAAAGCGCGGCTGTGGCGCGAGGCAAAGTCCTGGAACGAAGAAGCGCTCAAGGCTCGAGCCGCGAGTCCGGGCCAGCGGGACGATAATGGAGTTGATCAGGTGGCTGAGATTCGCCGTCAACTCGCAAGGTGCGAAGCCCACGCTGGTGGTGGATGAATGGAAAAGGCCAAGCTCGTCTTAGTACACCTTTAACCCGGCCGGTGCAGTAATTTTGCAGTAGTTCGACAGTGCGGAATTCGAGGGTTTGTTCGGATTGTAATGGACTGCGACCGGCTTTCCTTTCAAGTCTCGCTGAAACTCCAACGCTTCCTCATCAGTATTGAAATCGCGTTTGTAAATGTCCGTCTCAATACTTCCAGCCACCGAGAACGAATAACCGAGTTCCACCACAAACTTGGGCGAATTCCCGCGCGATGTGGTTGAAATGAAGCTTCGTTTGGACTCCGTCATGGTCAGCGATTGGATTTGACCCGATGCGATTGGCCAACCCTCTGCCCGATTGCGCTGTATCCATCGCCAAAGTGGTCTCAGCTGTCCAGCAGCAAGCAAGGCCAGCCAAATGTAAATCATCCACGTCCGCGTCTGGGGGTCAGCCCATCGGAAGGGATTTGCCAAGAGCATACCGTTCATCATAGTTGTATTCAGCGCAGGATGGCACGACGGAGTGGCAAGCAGATACTGAGGAGTAACTAGACAATCGAAGAACTCCACCGCGACTGCTAGGTATATACTGCCCGCACAAGGAGGGGATATGTTGCCAACAATCGAACCAGACTGATACCCGGAGCCTCGAGTGGTCCTGTGAGGCGGTTTCGCCTATGGATGAGCCCTGCGATTCTGCCGCAACGTCCCCCTGCGGCATCTGCAGGCGGTGGTTCTGCGCCGTCCATGCCGAGGATGAGACCTAGCACATCTACGTCCTCGAGCCGGGCGAGGAAGGGGGCGAGGCTCAACGGTCTTCGCCAAATGAAATGAAGCCGAGCCAACTATTCGTGTAGACGTCCGGCACTGCGGGAATGTCCGTAACGCGACCCCACCTATCTCGCGGCGCGGGACTACAGGCAATGCTATCGTCTACCGCCGGAGGGTGCGGATCGTTCTGGCCTAAATGATTGCCACTCGCGGATTTGTTCGGACACTTCATTTTTTTCGCGCTCGTCTGTCGCATTTTCCCAACGACGCCGAAGCTCTTCGAGTCTGGCGTCCACGAATCCAGCTCGTCCTGATTTGCGTTCTGGTTTGTCGCGGTTACCGTATCCCATGTTTAGATTGCTCCTCTTTTGATTTGAGAATATTGCTACGATCCTACGGATGTCAGAACAAGTATTCGCCCGGTCGATTGTACTCTGTTGCGCCCCTTGGGTCGTTGCGGAGCCAATGTCTCTCTTTTTCGTGCCCCTACCCGAATACGCGTTTTGCCAGTACAGTGTCCTCAGGATTCACGTTGCATGGCCTGGCGCGAGTACCATGAATTGACGAAGCACAGTATCGAGTCGCTGCGGCGAACTCAGCACTATCTCGATTGGGCCAATATGCCCAATCCATTTCGACATTATGAGGGCGTCCCCGTCCTGGATTTGCCGGCCGACCCGCCAGCTCCACAGATTTCAGCTCTCGAAGTACTTGAGGGCAAGACAGGAATTACACTGGTCCGGGATGGTGCGGAGTTCCTTTCGCAGTTGATGTTCTACTCCGCGTCAATCAGCGCGTCTAAACGAGTCCCCTCCACCGGAGCTATCTACGCTCTGCGCGTCAACCCCTCGTCGGGCAATCTCCATCCGACCGAGTTTCACTTCTGTTCGCAAGGATTGTCCGATTGGCCCGATGGCCTCTATCATTACCGTCCCTCGTCTCACACTGCTGAGCAACGCGCCATCGGAGATTTTTGCAGGAAACTCGCCGACACCCTTGCCCCACTCATTTTCGTTCTGACCAGCATTGCTTGGCGCGAAGCCTGGAAATACGGAGACCGGGCCTATCGGTATTGCTTGCACGACGTCGGGCATGCCTGGCAGGCGCTCACGCTCGCTGCTCGATCAATCGGATGCGAAAGCTATGCGTTCGGCCATTTTTCGGATGACCGGGTTGGGGATCGGTACCTCCTGCATGAGGATGAGTGGCCCATGCTAATCGTCGGACTTCATGGTCCATCCATTCCCGTGAGGGCGCTCGATCCAGTCGAGACGATTTTGTTTGGAGGTCACCCTAACCGGTTGTCAAAGGAGCAAGACTCTTATCAACTGATTGAACGAATCCACGCAGCTACGAAGCTCAGCACAGAAGCTACCATCCCCTCTGTTGACCAGTCGAAAGCCTCCGGGCGAGGGGAAATCAGCCTGGCCTCTCTTGTCTCCACCGGCCGTAGCTTCGGCGACGTCGTTCGTTCCCGGCGTTCCGCTCTTGACTTCAGAGGCGGGTCCGAGTCGATCTCCTTCTCCCAACTTGCGACTATCCTGTCCACCGCGCAAGAGCGTTTCTTCGCCGATTTCGCTACATCTCGTTTCGTCCACCTGTATCTTTACGTCCACCGCGTCGAAGGCTTGACGCCGGGCGTCTATCGCTATTGGCCGGAGCACGCAGAGCTCGAGAAAATCAAGGAGGGGGACCAACGTCTCGTTGCGGCGGCTCTCAGTTTGGGACAAGGCCTGGCGGCTAACGCTTGTGTGGCATTTTCGATGGTCGGGGATTTCGAGAATGCTACCCGCAGTTACGGCAATCGTGGATATCGATACGTGCATTTCGAGGCGGGTGCTATTGGTCAACGAATGTATCTTGCTTCCGAGGCGCTTGGCCTGCGAGCAACGGGCATCGGAGCGTTTTTTGATGAGCGAGTGAACCGCTATCTGGACCTGTCCCCTGAGTTGGGACAAGTCGTCTACCATTTCGCAATTGGCTACGCGGTTCCCGATCTGCGCCTGGAAGTTTGAAAACTATTGGTCGGCATCCCAGGCCATGGGAACAACCACTCATTCTGCGGGCTCCTTGGTGTGGAGGGTCATCAGCAAAGTGCGATGGAAGGCAGTGGAGGCTGCATCGATGAGTTGAGCAACTTCTTCTTGGCTGAGGATCGCTGGCAGGCGATGGTCCTTTTTCGGATAGGGAGTCTCGGCGATGTTCCAGACTCTCTTGAGGAACAGTTGGTCGAGAAAAATCCTCGACCGTGCGGATGTAGGAACGTGTGATCTCTGGAGCGTAATTACGACGCCGGAGTTCTTCCAGCATCATTTTGCGTTAGATGGGTCACAGGAACACCTCCTGTGACCACATTTGTACCGGGCAGCCGGGGCAAGCGCTTCGATGGCCTTCGTGGCGTTGCCCGTTTGCAGAGCAATCGCTGCACGGATTGTGGGCAGGTAATTAAACTGCACAATCGTGTTTTCCGGAAAGCGCTTGGCCAGGTCGGCGGCTAGCCGCGTAGCTTGAGCCGGATCGCCCGCCAGACCCAGCGCGATGGCCGATATAGCTTCAACATCTCTGCCGGTCGAGACTGACGCGCACCGCGGGAGCCCACGTCGGCCAACTCGCACCGAAATGGAATGGAGCAGCCAATCTTATGGCAGAAACTATGCGACGAAACGAGATGCTGCTTGACGCTGCGCAGAGCGTGCAATAGATTGGAGGCACATTATGTCTAGCCCGCCCGGGATATGGCCTAACGACAAGAGGCGCGAGCCACGACATTTCTTCATCGCCACGGTCGAACTGCTCGAAGCGGACATGCAGGCACGGATTCGCGCTCGAACCGGAGACCTCAGCATGCATGGTTGTTATGTGGACACCTTGAACCCGTTTCCTGTGCAATCAAAAGTGAAGGTGACCATCACTCATAACGAGAAATCGTTCATCGCAATGGGCGCCGTCGCGCACGCCGAGCCGAACGTCGGAATAGGAATCTCGTTCACTGAAGTGGAACCGAACCAGACGGAAATCCTCCTGACGTGGCTGGTGGCGGCGAGAGGCAGTTGAACGGAAGGATGGTCTGAGCGTTGCCGCTGCTGGATGTTGCGTTAGATAGGGTGAGCACGCGCACTGGCCTAGATTTCAAGCCGCGTGTCCTGCGCTGCGCTATTGAAAAGAGCTTCCCGTCTCGAGGTGAATCACGACTGCCAGCCGCACCTGTCACACTTGAATCGTTCTTGAGGTTTCATTTTGGTTGCAGTGTTTCCCGCAGTGTGGACACTTCATCGTACAAATGTGCGTCAATAACATCAAATTCTCCCACCTTCCAACTTCCCTTCAGGATTAGGGGATTAGGGACATCGATTCGAATTCTTACCTAATTGCGGGAGCGTTGCGATTACGTGTTCGTGTGATTTTCAGGTGTATTTCTGGTTCCACGAGGGCTTCTACTTCACATAGCTTCGAAAATGGCGAGCCACGCGTAGACCTCAAGCCCCTGGGCCGTTCGGCATCGGGACAGGCTCAGCCGAAGCATGCCTCACTAAAACAAAAATGACCCCGCCGCTCGTGAGAGCAACGGGGTCTTCGTTTTTGCGCCGGTCAAGGTGCGATGACAGTAGATGCCGGCTCACTCTTTGGAATCGGCAGGGGAGAACAGATGCGATTACGCTCTTACAATGCGCGTACGAGCCAAACGACCAAACAGATAATCACCAGAGTTCCTATCAACCCGTATCCCAACATTTTAACCTCCTTTGAACCTCGGATTCAGAATCGAAGATGAACCACTTGCGTCACTGGGCCTGCGACGTATTTTCCATTCAGCACATGACCACAATGATTCGCGAAGGGACTCAGTGCGATGCCCTAGCCATGTCAAATGACGTCGGCCCACTCTTGCGACTGCCTGGCTTCATGGGATTGAATGAAATATTCTCCAGTTGGAAATTACTGCGAAGCGGGCCATCTGTACCTTAGCCTCGCTCAACCCCGCGACTGTCGTTATTCGCAGAGAGTCCCGTCGCGTACCTTGAAGATATCGAATGTGGAACCCATGTGTTTCCTCCAGCCGTGTCTCATTCCGTGTCTTTGGATACGCTTGCATTTGCGGTTCCACGACCCTGGTGGAGAAGTTAGCCCAGTACAATCAGTCGGTTGAAGTTCCAGACTGTGAGTCGAACCAAGGGGGATGTCGAGAAATGAGGTAATTTCTTTCAGCGAGATTGCGATTTGTCGTACCGGAGCATTCTCGTCCCAGTTACAGTAAACACCTTATCGGTCGTAGACGCATGGATGCGGTGCCTCAGTACGGATTATTTAACCCAGGCTCGTGCGGCTTATCCTTCGAAACGAAATCGACCAAAACATGATGATGGCCGCTGACGATACCTTCGAACACCATGACCGTGTCGCCGTTCTTGAGCGCCCAGCTGGCCTCCTCGCAATGCCATGCCGCGCCGATTCCGTTCTGAAATTTGACCGTGTCTATTTTTGTCGGCTCTCCATACTTCTGTGCGAGTATCAATCGTTGGACCTCGAACGATGTCTCGTCTTGCTTCCAGGCCATGCTCACCTCGTAAACCTTGCCCGCGTGAAACTTGACCGTGATGTCCTCTATTCCTGTTTTCAGTTTCTCTTTCGGAAGCCTGAATTCTCCGTCCTTGCCCGCTCGAAAGTCAGCGAAGGCTCTGCACATGAGTAGCGTTGCGCCTAGCTCGTCACCGACGTAATACTCCGGGTCTTTTAGAGGCCGCTTCGGGATGCTCGCAGCGTACTGCGCTTCGGCCTGAGGGCAAACCGTGTCCATCTTTTTCTGTGCATCGGGTGGGAAGATCTCCTCATACGTCTCACCGAGTTCATAGTCGCCGACTCTCGTACGTTCCGTGCGTTGTGCGTGCTGGGCTGATACACCATAGGGGAGGCACACAAGGCCAAGCAGCCCCAGCCCGAGCGCCCGCCTCGGTCTCATCTTCGTTCTCCATCCACCCGAGTATCCGGAGGCAAGCAGCAGAGGCGTACCTGTCCTGATGGGCAGGCATCACCGAAGAGTTACCAACTGCGGATAGGCAAAAGAACCTGCAGGCCGTCCCAAGCGTTTAATTAAGGGTGTGCTTTCGAGTACTCGGCTCTAGCTTCACGCAGGATGGGGATGTCAGGGTCAGCGGCTTTCCAAAGGTTAAGGAATGCCTCATACGAATTACGGCTTCCCCTACGGTCACCCGATATCTCTAGCGGCCGTGCCATACATAGGTACGCCAACGGATAAATCTCGGAGGTGGGCGATACACTTCCGAAGGACAGTCGCTCCGCCTTTCCCGCCCAATTCAAGGAACGGCTTGCTCATTGCCTTTAACTTTCGCACGGACTCTTGCGCCTTCCCGACCTGCCCGGCGACCTCTTTCCAAACTTCTGATTTGGGGCTTAGTTTTTGGTGCAGTTCCTTGAGTTGGGCTTCGGCATTAGCGAGTTGCGTCTCGCCCTGCTCCCGCGCCGGGTTCTTCCCGTCCCAATCGAGCGCAGGCGAGAGCGATGAATCGTAGCGGTAGGCCTTCGGTGGGAGCTTTTTCTTGAATTGTGCCTGCGTTCCAACCTCGGGCCGCATGGGACTTTCAGATAGATTATAATTCTTGGCAGGCTTCGACCTCGGCGCTTTCGTGTTCGACGCCATCCGTCCGGCTCCCTCAGTAGCGACGTTTGAACGGCGCAATTCTATCGCTAGCCTAGCGTTCCTAAAGCCTCACGTTAGGAAATGCTCTAGCGGCAAAACAGAATAACCGGTGCGCTATTCGTCTGGTGGTGGATTGGAGGTGCCGAGCAACTCCGTTTTCCGAAGTGGACCCCTTTAGGGCATGCCGCTGCGCATGGCTGGCGGCTGCCGTGGCCATCGTGGCCGAGTTGGATGCGGGATTGTGTTGGGCGGGTTGCGGATGAACGTATTCGCGAGCGGATTGCAGGTGAGGATTTGAGAGTTCTTTCAGGCCCATCGCCAGGAAGCCATTATTTCTGCATTGATTGTAATGATAGAAGCCTGGATTAGCATCGTGCAACGAAGCTTTCAAGCTTGCAGTGACGCTGAATTGAGTCGAAGGTAGATTCGCGGCGTTAGTTTTCGACAGTATTGCTACCTGTCGGGCAAGTAGCCTCTCGATACCAGCATCCTCACTACTTTCTATTTTCTACCAATACTGTGTATATCTATGAATAGTATTTGCCTCTGCCAGGGTTTGATGGCCCGCACATCGCCGCTGTGCATTCATCCTCCCTACGTAGGAGACGCTTCGGCTATGGTCTCCGGATGGTGACGGGTAGGATTGCCTGTTAGCCAATTTCGGATACGGTGATGTTAGCACCGGTAGTTCTGGAACTACCCGCAGCCGAAAACAGGGAGTTTTGACGTCAGGACCACCGCATCTCTAGAGCAGTTTCCTGCGTTATCAGCCGACGCAAGTTATGGTGCGAACGGACCACAGCCTTTCGAACGAAAAACTTGAGGCATGGCAAAGGTGTTTGGTATCCAGCGATTCAGCAGGGCACTAACCGTACCCCGAGACATTGGCGTCCGAATTGCGAGTGACAGATTTGCGGGCTACATCAGGCATGCGAACCGCCCATAGCCCCAGGACGGCAACCTCTGGGGATTCCCAGACCAGCCGAGTAGCCCGCCCACGCCCCCGCTTCCAGCAGTATCTCGGCTCGGAGGGTGTAGCTATGGGTCTCCAACTTTTTGTCCGTCATGCCGCCGATGTCGTCATCGTTGACCTTACGGGAACAGCAACGATGGGTCCCGCGAACGATTTCCTAGACAGTCAGTTACGACAGCTGATTGACGATGGAACCAAAAAGATATTGGTCAATCTGGCCGATGTCACCCAGCTGGATTCTTCGGGCATCGGGACCATCGTGCGAGCGTTTATTTCCCTCCAGTACCGAGGCGCGAGTCTGAAATTGCTGCGACCGCGTGGAAATGTGAGGCTGGTTCTGGAGACGGTGCATTTGCTCGACGTAATTCAAAGCATTGAAGACGAGGCCCAAGGGATTGCCAGCTTCCGTTGAACCGCAACGTCTACGCCCAAAGTTCAGAGTCGGTGTAGAACACCCCTCAATGTCGTTGGCCTGTGTACAACGGAGGACGCCATGCATGCCCGCGTTTGGCAACTCCACATTCGTTCCGGTCGGGTGCAAGACTTCCAGGATGTTTTCTCTTCCGTTGTTGACTTGGCACGACGGCAAGGGGGATACCGGGGTGTTCTCGCTTTGGCCTCCGGCAAATCGGAATCACCGGATGTAATGGTGGTCGCTCTCTGGGATTCCTTACAGGCGATTCGAGCCAGCGAAATAATTTGTTTCTGACGCAGGCCATCTCGCGCTTTCTAGCTTGCTGTGACGGCCTCCCGCGCATCACAGAGCAAGAGCTCCTTGCGAGCGACTTTATCGCCACGAGCTTCCGGGCCAAGGCGTGAGTGCTCCTTCCAAACGACAACCAAATTCTAAACGGTCGAACGTCATCACCTGCGACATGCATTCACTGCAATTTCGTGTAATCGGCTTTCGCGGTGCATGAAACACGTGAGAAGCGTTAAAAAAATCCGTGGTGCGGAATTTTGTTTTCTTACTTTCTTATTTCCAAATAGACCGCTTCAAAATCCTTGCCACTTAGGTTCTCAGGCTGATGTTCCCAAGGTTCCGTAAACGCCATCAATTCCCCAGGCTTCTTACGGAACTCCTCGGTTCTGCCATCTGGATAGGTGAATTTGAAATGGGCATTGCTAAGAAAAACAACGACGCCCCGGGGGTGTTGATGCATGGGTGACTTTTCGTGCGCACGATATTTGATGCGCACCACACGCATTTGTTCATTTTCCAATTCAACGTTGTAGTGTTTGGGGTCGAGTTTTACAGGGTCACGCTCAAGCTCTGGTTGCGGTGCAGCAGAAGCCATATATGTTGTTTCCTCCTTCCTTCAGGGTAGTTTCCGCACCACGGAAAACTTGTCCTTTGGGGTTTCTCTCCAACATCAAGGAGAAATGGCCATGACCATCGCTTCCGCCTTTACCAGGTCGGACAGTGGGAGTTTTGATTGGACTGTGGAACCGGGGCCGGTTCAGTCGGACGCCTCAATTCAAACCAAAAGAAGAGGGTCGAGCGGCTGACCAATGGCAGTTTATGACGAGAAAGCTTCTTGTCAACAGGAATCCAATACGCGGAAATTACTTCAGCTTGGCGTACTCGGACTTTGCAGCGATGAGGATGGGAATGTGAGGTTCCCATTTTTCCACAGGACCGTATTTTTCCACAGGGCGTTGGATATCTTTCCGGCATTTTCGCTAGATTCGTGGCTTCGCCCCGCGTTAGGCTTGAGCGTACGCTTCCCCAACCTTTCCGCCGCGCCCTAGGGCGACGGTTTCACACGCCACGCACACCACAGGGTCGGTAGTCGCGTACCACAAGAGGAGTATCACCCAATGTACACATACACGTGCTGCCGATGTACCAAGTGCGAGGCCCAAATTGTGTTGGAAGACCGAGCAGATACAAATTTACTTTACAAACTTCCGAGGCCGCGCCCGGCACGCGAGGCTTGTCCATATTGCCGGGCAGTATTCGTTCCCCAGAGCTATTACGTAAGAGAGAGTGGGTCGCCTCTTACTCTGCGTGTGTAAATATGAACTGGCAATTGCCCAGACGAGACTCGACAAACTGAGGGAGCCTCCCTCACGCTGACTGCATACTGTACGAATACGAAAGAGGGGAGGTGCCATCTGTCAGATATCAACAACAGAGTACCAACTCAAGAAGAGATTGAACTACGAGCGTACGAAATCTATTTGAAACGAGGCGGCAAGAACGGCGGCGAGCTTGATGACTGGCTTGCTGCGGAGAAAGAACTAACCGAATTGCTTCAGATGGATGCGCAAGACCGCAAAGTCCCTGACGTGATACCTTTGCGGAAGCGTGCAGCCGCTTCCTGAGCCAAGCACGCTACAGCTTACTTCAGCTTGGCGTATTCCGCTTAGCAGCGATGAGGATGGGGAATGTCAGGGTCGGCATCTTTTCCAGGAAAGCCTGATATGCCACGCGTCATCTTAGGACTCTACTCTCAGGTAAACGAAAGGAATTTCGCTCTAGGGTGTCTCCCATCTTGTGCGTATATCTCCTCGCTGCTGGCTTCTCGCATCAGCAAAACAGAATCATCGGGGCTCAAGGCAGCCCACGGCATGAACCCCAAGATTCCGATCCCACGCTGAATCTTTGATGCTGGCCGCTCGTTGCGGATATCCGCGACGAACATTCGAGCGATAGATGGCTCCATTATTTTCATAATAAATTTGTCCGTCATGTCGCGACCAACCTAGGATTACGCCTCCGGGTTGACACAGCGTCGTCCATTTCCCGGTTGCAAGCTCAAAGGCCATCAGTCTTAAGTCATCTGCTGTACTGGCCGCAATGAAGCGTCCGTCTGACGACCAATGCGCCGCGTAGAGCCCCTCGGAACGCGGCAGAACTGAAACCTGATGCGTTCTCAATTCAAGGGTCTGGACCACCATGTCTTTTGCGGCATTGGTCTCCAGTTGCGGTAATTGGCTAAATATGAGCAGACTCCCGCTCGGCGCCCAATCGGGCGAGCCTTCGTTTACATCATCCGAGACAACTTGCTGTGGGCTGCCCCCTTCGGCAGGCACGACATAGATTTGCCAGAGCTGGGACGGCGGTCGCCCCATGAACGCAATCTGCTTCCCGTCTGGCGACCATCGTGGCAAGGCGACTTGAAGAGGTGGGAAGCTGAGCTGCAAGCGTTCGCTTCCGTCAAGTTTGCTTCGCCACAGCGTGCGACGTAAGTCATCCATTGGCCATCTCTGGAAAAATTCACGCCTTCGGCTGACATTCCCGATAGGTAATGCACGAACTGTTTGGACCCGGCGTCGTAGCGCACCAGCTCATTCTTGCTCTGAATCCCGAGCGCAAACAGACTCTTACCGTCCCTGCTGGGATTGGGGGCGAGAAAACTCATTGGTCCCGCTGTCAATTGCACCGGCCGGTGACTGCCACGTTCAAACAGGTCCATTTTCTCGCGCATTGCCCAGAGGTCGGTCCTGCCGTTGCGCGTCGATTGAAAAACAAAATACGTTCCGTCCGGGCTCCAGACCCCACAACACTCCGCAGGAGGATTATTCCAGCCGGGGAGGAGTGGATGAAGATTGGTTCCATCGGCAGAAACTTCCCATAAGGCGTAGGAGAGTGTTCGCGGGTCCTGCACGCCGAAGCGAATCCGCATCGCGTCCGGGGACCATCGCGGCCAACCGGGAATGTAAGACAGCACCCACCCTGGTATACCCGGCACGGTCCCAAGTTTCTGCGGGTTGGCACCGTCATTGGTGGCGAGGTACAGGTCGGACCCTTGGGCGTAAACAAGCTTGTTTCCGTCAGGCGACCAGGCGGCGAAGAGGCTCTTCACGTTTGCTAAGCGGCGCGGTGAACCACCGAGCACGGGCACAGCCCAGAGCACCTCGTTTGTATCCGGGTTATCGCTATAGCTCGCCATCAGAAGTTCCAAGGCACTCGGAGAGAGGTCGAGGATAACGCTTGCCTCAAACGGAACTGGGAGTGGCACCGTTTCTCCGCCACCGCTAGATACCTGTGCCGGGGTGGGGGTCAAGCCGTCATCCCCCGCGCCTTCGGTGAAAAAAACGCGTGGACCATCGGTCACGCTCCCCGACTGCTCACTTCCAGTGGCATGTTTTCGACGGCCGTCATGCGCGACCTGTGTGTAGCTGAGTATCCTTGGAGGCTGCACAGCGGAGTTCCACCAGTAAGCGAGCGCTGCAACAGCGACGACGCCTATAACCAGCGCTCCAGCAATGGGCGCAATGATTTTCCGCCGCGCCGCAGATTTCTCGGTTGTAGTGGGTCCGCCCTGACTTGAACGCACCGTGTAAACGCTTGCCGCGGCCGTGCGGCTGCTCTCCGTGTCGCGCTTCAATCGCCGCAAATCTGTGCGAATGTCAGCAGCACTTTGGTAACGGAGCTTTCGGTCTTTCTCCAGCGCCTTATTGACGATGTGCTCTAGTTCCGGCGGTAAGCCAGGATTCACTCGTGCTAGCGGGGCCGGCGCTCGGTTCAGAATCTCGTCATGGATAACCGCAGCACTGTTGCCCGGAAACGCCATCCGGCCCGTCACCATCTCGCAGAGAACTGTCCCGAACGAGAACAAATCCGTCCGTGCATCTAGTTCCTCGCTCAGCGCCAGTGCAATCAGGTGACAGTCCGGGTTTCGGCATTGCGGAGACACCGACACCTTTGGCATCAGGAGTGAGTTTCGCCAAACCAAAATCCAAAATCTTGCCGTGCCCCCGTTCAGTGACAAAAATGTTGGCAGGCTTGATGTCGCGGTGGACAATTCCTTTGGCGTGCGCCGCATCGAGTGCGTCTGCGATTTCGATTCCCAACTCCAGCACGTGCTCAAGTGGGAGCGGCTTGCCGGAAATGCGGTGCTTCAATGTGGCGCCTTCCATGAACTCCATGGCGATGAAAGAACGCCCGCCATCTTCGGAGATTTCGTAGATGGAGCAAATATTTGGGTGGTCGAGGGCAGATGCAGCCTGCGCTTCCCGGTCGAAGCGGCTCAGCGCTTGTGAGTCTTGCGCGAAACCATCAGGTAGGAACTTCAGAGCAACGAAGCGGTGGAGCTTGGTGTCCTCGGCTTTATAGACGACACCCATGCCACCACCGCCCAGCTTCTCTACAATTCGGTAATGCGAGATAGTCTGACCAATCATGTTTGGGAAGACTGTATTTGGGACGGATGTTAGGCTGCGTCCAGAGGCAAGTCAATCGTGGCTGCACAACGTATGCAGTCAGCGAT
Source organism: uncultured Acidobacteriota bacterium (assembly GCA_963795005.1). Taxonomy (GTDB): domain Bacteria; phylum Acidobacteriota; class Terriglobia; order Acidiferrales; family UBA7541; genus Palsa-295. Next base: position 13,552 of record CAWCGE010000020.1, read on the forward strand.
TCTGTTTCACAACCAGGATTTATTTCTGGCTCAGAAGATAGAGGCCGGCGTGACCGCTGGGACGCACTGAGACGATGGTGGAAAGGTCTCTGGAAAAATCGGAACCGTTACCGCTGGCGTAATTGAATGGAAAAGTAAAAGGGACCTTCAATGCAGGCTGAGGTGCCCCGATGAGTTTACCGTCTCTCCAAGGCTGACGGAAAATCGTGACTTCACCCCGGGAAGCAACAGCATACAAGAACGACTTGCCGTCGGGAGCGAACACTCCGGTTTCCGTTACGACGCCGGGAACCAGTGAGATGCATTTTCTGTCGGAGAGGGAGACCTCGTAGATTCCAGCCTTTGTTCCGTACAATACGACGCCAAGCAGGTACTGCCCGCCCGGGTCAGCATCGAAAACAATGCAACAGTTGTCCACAAACTTCTCCGAATTCGAACTGTCAGTTAGGCGCTGCGTGCTTCGGGCACCGAGTCTCCCACGCGACCCTAGGCCCTTTCGGATAACCAGAAAAAGCTATGGGCCACGAGTCCCGGATAGAACTATGGTCGCCACATGGACGACCGTTCTGCTTTGTTGGTTTCGGAACAGACAGGCTTCGTTGCGAAGAGCGATGAAAACCGCTGGTAGAGAAAACCCAAACCACGGGGACACAGTGCCCCGCAACCGAGCATATGGCGCGGTAGGTCAGAACAGATCTCGCTCGATCAGGTGGGCTGAGAAGCCGGCAGAACTAATCGGGACTTGGTAATCAGTGCGCAGCATTCAGCTGTGCGAGGCCCTGGCGAGCGGGACCGATGGAAGCCCACCAATAGCCTTCACCCTGAGCTTCGGCCAGGCGTATCGATTCGAGATATTCGGCGCGGGCCGCGGGCAATTGTTTGGCTTGCACCAGAATTTGGGCAAGCGACAGGTGCGTATCCATCGCCTGCGGAGCTAGTGCGACGCCCGTTCGCGCTTCGGTCAGAGCTTCCTCTATGCGCCCTTCACCGGCAAGAAGCTGCGCCATCGCCGAATGGCTTTCGGCGGAAGGCACCGGCAAGTCAAAGTGGCCCTGGAAAACGAGGGAGTGACCGCCGAGTCGCGCGACCGGCTGTACGTGATGTAGTGGCCCAAACGGATCAATTTCCGGCGGACCCCATGAGTAGCCCATATAATCCGCCACACTGACAATGAGCGTCCCTTCGAAGGGGAGGGGAAGCGCGCCGGCGCGTTTACTCGGATACAGGGCCAACACGTTACACAGGACGCCATAGTAGTCCGGGTCCAGGGGGCCGTAATAATCGATCCAGCAGTGGGTGATGAGGTTGCGTGCCAGATAATCGCGGTCGTCGATCAAGCCCTGCGCCCAGTCCGAGTTCGTATCCAGAAGATAGCGGTAGGTTTGCTGCGGGCCGCCAAAGGCTTCGTTCGAATACGAAAGATAATATGGAAACGCGCGCAGCGATGACGCGCAATGAAATGCCGCGAACAGAACGACGGCGTAAAGCCACACGCGGTTGCGGTTGGCGAGATAGCACGCTGCTCCTGCGGCGAGCACAATCAGCAGCGGAAAAATCGGCAGAACGTGGCGGATGCCGAAATTCAGCTTCGAGGTCATGCTCACGGCAAGAAAGAAAATAGTGGGAATGAGCAGGAAGAGCGTCTCGAGCTTTTTCTCGCGCCACAGATAACCCGCCGCGGGAATTGTGAAAAGGAGGAGGAGCAAAAACCCCAGCGTGGCTTTGACCACGATTGCGGCAGGAAAGTAAAACCACTTACCCGTGGTATAGAGCCGGCCGAAAACGTATGCGGTGCGGCCCACGGAATTGTCGATGGCGATGTCCGCCATGCCGTAGACGTAGGATTTCGGCAGCAAGTACGCCAATAGCGGAATCACGCGCGTCAGCATGAGGCCGTGGGCGTGGCGATACTGGACTCCATCCTGGATGAAGGCCGAAAGTGATTCCGACATTTCGTACCCGCGCGGCCGGGGCGCGTGACGGAAACGATAGAAGCCCCACAGCGTCACAAACGCGATAATAAGAATTACCGCCAGGGCCACCGCTTGCCGCACAAGTTGCATTTTCAATTCGCTTTCGCGGCCGGGCATTTCATCGCGAGGCTCGCGACGGCGAAGCCAGAGGTCCGCTGTGGCCAGTAAAACGAGAGCGGGCAGCAGGAGAATCCCCGAGTGCTTCGCAGCGAGTGCGAGTCCCGCGGCAACTCCGGCGACAATCAAATGCAAGTTGGTGCGTTGTTGGGTGTAGCGGTAAAAGGCGTACACTGCGGCAAAGTAACAGCACGTTTCGGCCAAGTCTGTGGTGACCAGCGTGCCATGGCCGACGATTGTCGGCTCGAATACAACCAAGAGCATGGCAAGCAGTCCGGCCCACCCGCCAAACATCCGGCGCGCCGCTACGAAGACGAGCATGGCCAGCAACAGAGGGAACAATCCGATGAACGAGCGCGTTTCGGTGAGGATTCTGCCTGCATCGTTCGAATAGAGGAATCGGCGGCCCATCGCAAAATAGCCGGATTTGTCGGAATTATCTGAACCGCACGCGGGGCCGGGATTTTTCGGATGGTCAAAAAGCAGAGGAATGGTGGCGACAAGTTTTGCGAGCGGAGGATGCTCGGGATTGATGCCGTAGTCGCCGCACCAGTGCCGGTAGCCTGCGTAAATGTGAATGCCTTCGTCAACAGTTTGCGATTCGCGCCGCGCCGTAAAGGCAAGTTCCGCCGCAAGAATCAGCAGCAGCAACGCGGCCAGCGCAGACTGGCCTTGGCTGTCCGAAACTAAGCGGAAGTAAGTTACTTTCATCGGCGGCGACAACCGGCCAGTCCTGCCCATGTACGACCGATATTGGTCCCCGAACTTTTCCACCAACGCGCGCTCCTCTGCAGGAATCACGAGCAGTTGGATGAATAGCGCAGCGACCGCTGTCATGCACAGAACAAACCAACTGGCTTCCATCAGGCCTAGCGCAACAAACAGAGTGATGCCCGTCGTGTAGAGCGGATGCCGGACCCACCGATAAGGCCCGACCGTCACGAGCTGGTGGTCTCGCTTTGTGAGCACAGTCTCGCTGACATTGTGACCCAGAGAACCAAGAACCCACGGCACCGCTGGGATAGTCAACAAGCCCGCGATAAAGCCGATCCAGCGAATCCACGCCGCGAGCTCGAACGAGGCCCAGGTCATCCACTGCGGGATCGTCACGTATGCGATCACAGGAAGGTACAGCAGAAGCGCAATCAGGGCGCGAATCAGCATGAAGAAGCCGCTTTCGCGGCTTCGAGCAATTGTCTCGCTCCCCAGGCGTGCTCGCCAGCGGTAGTAGCCTGACGTTCCGACGGCGCCCAGCAGAATCGCGAGTGCGAACCATCTGAACATGTTGTTCTGTCTTCTAACTTATTCTTGGGCTGTCCGAGACAAGACCGGCTATGGTCGGTCTATCATGAAGGTGCGAGGCCAGTGTAGTGAAATTTGTAGGTACTCCCGGGCTAACCGAACGCCGGGTAACAGGGATTATCATCACCTAATCGGCTTGTGTCTGATTAACGCTAACCGGAAACTGACTTCAATTCCAATATTTGGGAACAGCACTCCCACCACCTAACTCGGTGTGCGATGCTCTCCGGAACAATCGCGGTAACTGGATGACGACCTGACGGTCAGCCCGCCTCCTCGCTCAGCAGTGGATGAGCAAAACACCACAAATCAACCATTACTGGTGTTCCTGATGTTTGCTCAACCACTTACACCAAAGCCGTGCCTTACTAGCCTCCTTTCTTAAGCGCTTTTTCGATGCATTTTGGCTCGTCCAAAAGGTGTTTCCGCGATTGCCTGGTCCATCTTGCGCGGCTTATAGTAGGTAGTCTGTCGGAAATGATCATGGTCGCTTTCGGCGAGCCCATCAATTTAGCGAAGGGAATTCATGTACTGGGGTCTGTTTGTGACCCGGCTTGTCGTTGAGCCGTCGGTAGTGACGAGGGAGTATTTCCTGCGACTGAATAACGGTTGCGGGCGATATCGATAGGTTGAATGCTCTTCCGAAACGCGATTGCACATTCATTCTTTCCAGAGAACGTTAAAAAGCCGCGCGCGGAGTGGAAGGGCAAATCCATTTTTGCACTCGAAGGAATAGAGCGGTTTGTGCAGGATATGCTTGCCGTGGGGCTGCTCTTTGCGTCAATTCGTAAGGGCCGCTACTAAGGTTTTCATTTCCGTTTTCCTTTCTTCGCAAGACATCTTCTACAGCGCGGTTAAGATAAGCCCGTCTCTCGTCTGTTGAGCAATTCCCATATCCGCGCCAGATGGTGATCGTCGTGTTCGGCGACAAAGTACAGATGGTCAACGAGACGCATCGGCGTCTTCAAACGCGGGTGTGAAATGACTCGTCGGGCAAATAGTGATGCGCCAAACTCGTCCACTCGCATCAAAAGTCTCCCTCTTGCAGCGCGGAACGCACTCAGGATATGTTCCAGCGGGCGTGCGTTGTAGTTCGCTTCCTCAGTTTTTCTATTCGTCAGGTCTGCTGCAGCCAGTTGACTGCTGGCCCTAACGTAATCTTCCACTCGCGCCAGCCACAACGGTTCCAACTCTAGCAAGTGACCCGCGTGCTCTTGAACCGACCACTTTCCGTCTGGCTTCCAGGTCAGGATCGTTAGAGCACAGTCACGAAGTGTCTCTTCAAGCCTGGCGGGCGTGCCGCGCAGACGCGCGCACACATTCGGAAGTAGTCCGGCGGGAAACGAAAAATCAAACTTGCGCTCAAACCAAGCCATCTGAGTCATCAAAGCCTCTCAGCGACGCGCCATTTTCCCCTGCCTTCTCGTTTCCGTTTTACTTTCTTCGCAAGACATTTCTCGCAGCGCGTCTGACCGGCTGAACCCATGAATTCGTTACCGACTTGCGTACCTTTCGGACCAAAACCTCGCCTTGAGGAGTGACAACTTTCTTGACTGGCCACAGATTGGGAAAGAACGGCTTGTTAGTGGGCATGGGAAGCTAAGACTAATTCGGCCCCCGAGTAGATTGCAAGGTACGAGGATTCGCGATACTACCACCCAAGATCGTGCCAACGTTATTTGACTGAAATCAAGTCAGGATTTGAGGCTCCATTTTGCGATCTTCGCTTTTTGTACGCCTCGGATAAAATCCCCTCATGATCGGGTTCGCGAGATTCGATCCGGAACTTTTCCGGCCCCAGCTTATGAAGTACAGCGACCTGGAGCTAATCCCCCGTTCGGGCAAGCGTTCCGACAACCACTGCTTCTCTTGACAACTGCTTTTGTAGAACTAATCGGGCGCCAGCCTCATTCGTATCTTCCAGATGGGCCGCGGGTTGGGCCGTGGCTGCGACTCTGCGGGGGTCCGAAATCAAGAACATTTGCCGCATCACCGCCGCAACTGTTGCGTCTAACCTGACGGGGTGTTGCGCGGGCACAAAAGCGCGACGAAACAAGGACTGAACCACGTGATTCCAGAGCATTCTTCTTTTATCCTTTTCCTCAGCGCCGCCTTGGTGTTGCTTGCCATTCCTGGCCCAGCGGTGTTCTACGTGGTGGGACGAAGCATCGGCCTCGGGCGCAGCGCAGGAGTCGTTTCGGCGCTCGGAATTGCAGTGGGCACGTGCGTTCACGTCGCCGCGGCTGCCATCGGCTTGTCTGCGCTGTTGATGTCCTCCGCCATCGCATTCGGAATCGTGAAATACCTCGGCGCGGCCTATTTGATTTACCTCGGCGTGCAGAAAATCCGTCGCGAAGAGTTACTTGAGTTTTCTACCTCCGCGGCCCGCGCTAGGCTGAGCCATGTCTTTGGCCAGGGCATCATCGTGAACATACTCAACCCGAAAACGGCACTGTTCTTCTTTGCTTTCCTTCCCCAGTTCGTCAACCCGTCGCGCGGTCCTGTCGCTATACAAATTCTCTTTCTCGGATTGCTTTTTGCCGCCATGGGGGTCGTCAGTGACAGCCTGTGGGGATTGTTCGCTGGGACTGTCGCCGACCGCCTGAGGAGCAGCTCTCGCTGGTCGCGCCGCCAACGCTATATGTCCGGCAGCATGCTCATTTCGCTCGGACTTGCCACCGCCGTCTCCGGCCACGTCCCACGACAGTAAGCAAAGGCTTGGCCGGCTGGCAGGTTCCGATGTAGCTGACTGCGGTCACCTGTGTCATAGCAGCTTAGCTTGCGTAGGAAGGCTTTCAGATAAGGAAGAGCAATTAGAACATCCCACGGTCAACGGCCTCGCCTTAGGCAGAGCGATTCATTTCAGCTTCGCGTATTCAGACTTGGCAACGATTAGAATCGGAATGTCCGGGTCGGCGTCCTTCCAGAGCGTCAGGAAATCCTGATACGCAGTGCGGGCTTTGGCGGTATCGCCCTGCATAGCATAGGCTCTGCCGATTTGGAGGTGCGCGAGTGCTCCGATGGGTTCGTTGAGCGCAATTCCGCGATGGTCGAGGATTTTTTGGAATTCTGCGGCGGCTTCGTTGCCCTTATGCGCTGCGAGATAGGCTTCTCCTCGCACAAAAACGGGGTACAAGGCAGTCCAAGTGAAAACACTGGACGTCGTCATTCCTAGCTCGTTTGGTGCAGCGGCTCTCAGACTCTCAGTGGCTTCAGAAGCTTGTCCCTTGCAAACCGCAAGCTTCGCGCGGAGAGTCGGCAGGTAATTCAGCTGCACGACTGTGTCTTCCGGGAAGCCTTTCTTCAAATCCTCCGACACAGCTTGCACTCGTTCAGTGTCCCCCGCATACGCCAACGCCAGCGCCGCGCCGTATTGCACATCGCGGCCTGCCGAGCGTCCCATTGCCAAACTGGCAAGCCGCCGAGCTTCTGCTATGTTGCCAAACAAGGCTTCTCGCAGACCGGACAGGGCCGAGTACATTGCGGCAGCTTCCTCCTCCTGTGCCCGTTCGGCGGAATCCTCGGCGCGGCTGGATAACTCTTGTGCATCCTTAAGCCGTCCTGAATAGGCGGCGGTATCGGCTTCCAAGCCCAGCAGTTCGTCCTCTGCTCCCGGCTTGCCCACCGACCACGCTATCTCTTGCGCCATCCCTGCCGCGTCGTTCTGCAAAAAAGTAATCTGATATAGCGCAATATGGAAAAAAGGGCTATTCAGTCTACGTTTAAGAGACTGCTCATAAGTGGCGTTCGTCTCATCGAGGCGATTCAGAGCGATGTAAGCGAACATGAGGTTGGTATATGGGATGGGACGGTCCGGATACAAACGGACTGCCTCCCTGCCTTCTTCAGCCGCTTTCTCATATTGCCCGGTGGCCGGGTAAATTATTCCTGACAAGAACTCATGCGGGGCCTCCGAGCGCGGATAGGCCTGTATCCAAAGCTGGCAGGTCTGCTCTGCCTTGTCCGTGTTCCCGGTGACTACAATGTGGTAGGAAGCTGTGATGAAATATTTCTCTGCCTCACTAGTGCGGTCCCGCAGGTCGTAAGCCTTCCGGGTGTAATTGGCGGCAGTGACAGATTCTCCGATATCCCCATACAGGCGGCCCACCCATGCGTAGGCGACTGCAAAATTCGGGTCGAGTTCTATAGCACGCTTATAAAATGGAATAGCTGCGGCCGACCCTGTTGTGGTCAGAACCTTAAACCCCGAGCTCAAAGCTTTAAGGGCCTCAAGCGATGGTGTAGTGGCCTCTTCAAGAGGGGTGTCAAACTTCTGCACAGTGTTCAGCGACTCGCCCAGCTTATTGCGGATTTCCGAAGCGGTATTTCCCAGGGCATCGAGCACATGGTTCTTGTCGCTGGCCTGGGCTTCGCTGCTTGCCAGCGATTCGCCGCTCGCGCAGTTGACCGCCTTGACGGTCAGAAGATATTGCGTGCCGATTTGCCCTATCGAACCGTCAAGGACGGCGGCGCTTGCCGTCCGCTGGCAGAGTTCCCGCGCAATCTCCGGCGTGAGCTTCGCATCCGGCTTCTGACCCATCATCTCTAGGGTCTGCTGGATTTGCTGGTCGGGGATAATGCTCAGGAAGGGTGATTGTTCCAGTTGTACGGAAAGCCCCTGCCGCAGCGTGCCGTCAAACACTGTGTCGCCTGTCGTGTTTGTGAAGTCAGCGAGGACGATGGTGTCTTTGTCGGTCAGCGCGTGTGCCTTGCGGGAGAAAAACAACCATCCGCCCAAGGCCAGTCCGATGACCAGCAATGTTGCGCCAGTAGCGGCCATCCAGCGAATTGATTTGCGGGAGGGCTCCACCCCAGCTTCCGCTGTCGTGGCGGCTGCCCGACCGGAATCTGAATCTCGCTTCAACCTCTGCAAGTCGGTGCGAATGTCCGCCGCGCTCTGGTAGCGCAGCTTGCGGTCTTTCTCCAGCGCCTTGTTGATGATGTTCGTCCAGCTTTGGTGGGAGTCCTTGATTAGACTGCGATGCTGCGGAACGGGTGTGCGATTCAGAATCGCTTCGTAGATGACCGCAGCACTATTTCCCGGAAAGGCGATCCTTCCTGTCGCCATCTCATACAGGACTGCCCCGAACGAGAACAAATCGGTTCGTCCATCCAGCTCTTCGCCCCGCACCTGTTCTGGCGACATGTACGTGATGGTGCCAACGCCGTTCCGGGCCGAGTGAGCATGTCTTGGTCGGTGGCGGTAGGCATCGCCGAAAGATTTGCGGCACCGCTGATGGGTGCCAGCTTCGCAAGACCAAAATCCAATATCTTGGCGTGTCCTCGCTCGGTCACCAATATGTTGGCAGGCTTGATGTCGCGATGGACGATTCCTTTGGCGTGGGCCGCATCGAGGGCATCGGCAATCTCGATTCCCAACTCCAGCACTTGCTCCAGGGGTAGCGGCTTGCCGGAAATGCGGTGCTTTAATGTGGCGCCTTCCATGAACTCCATGGCGATGAAAGTGCGCCCGCCATCTTCGGAGATTTCGTAGATGGTGCAAATGTTCGCGTGATTCAGGGCCGATGCAGCTTTAGCTTCACGCTGGAAACGCACCAGAGCCTGCGGGTCCTTGGCTACGTCGTCTGGCAGGAATTTGAGAGCGACAAAGCGATTGAGTTTGACGTCCTCAGCTTTGTACACCACGCCCATCCCGCCGCCTCCGAGCTTTTCGAGAATGCGGTAGTGCGAGATGATTTGCCCATTGAGTAGCTGCGAATCCGCCATTTGGCGCTCATGTTAGGTGCGCTCTGAACCCGAAGTCAACGGGCGGCGCTTATTCCTGAAACCGAGGAACCACAAAATTGAACTGAGCCGCGTCAAATCCACGGGAGGAGCAACCATGAATCGCAAATGGTTTCGGTGCACCGTCGCGACCTTTGTATTTGTATTGTTCTGGTCGTTGGGAGACGTAATTCTGGGAATACATGCCAACCAACGCCAGGAGATAACTCGGCTCGCAGAGGTGATGCACTGGAGGGCAGGAACGATTGTGGCGGACGTTGGCGCCGGTGACGGAACCTACAGCTTCGAGGCTGCCGAAAAGGTTGGGCCGTCGGGCCGTGTTTATGCGACCGAAATTGACCAGGAAAAACTGAAGATTCTTAGAGCAGAAGTCGCGATACGCAAGCTCTATAACGTCATCATTGTGGATAGTGCGGCGGATGATACAAAGCTTCCGTCAAGTTGCTGCGATGCGATTTTTCTGCGACATGTATATCACCACCTTACGCAGCCGCGAGACTTTGACAGAAATCTCGTGCGCTCGCTAAAGCCGGGAGGTCAACTGGCGGTCATCGATTTCCCACCGAGTCCGAATTCAGAGCTGGTGGAAGGAGTCCCGAAGAATCGGGGTGGGCATGGCATTCCAGAAAAGGTGATGGTCGAAGAGCTGACCTCTGCAGGACTGCAGGCAGAGAAGATTATCGACGATTGGTCGGAGCGCGACTATTGCGTCATCTTCGTGAAGCGCAGTCCATGAAATAGCTGGACGAAAAAAAACGAATAAACCATTAAACTTCAGGCATGGCCGCGAGAACTGAGATCGTTACCGCTCAAACGATGGTTCGGCTGGATTCAGTGCACCCAGTATGACACAGCTAGGCTTCGGTTCTTGAAGTAATCTCTTCTGTGGACAAACGCCATTATTACAGACAGCCGTCTGCACATGTTCCTTCGACAGTTCATCCCACGATAAATCTGTGTGCAAAAGGGATACCGAGATTGCCTGACTGCTACAGTAAGGGCAATCATAGTCCACTTCCACACTGCGCACGGGACGACCAACGAGAAAGTCCTTTATCTGAGACCCGATTGGAAAAAGTTCTTTGGCATTTTGGTAGAATCTCTTTCTGCAGAGCGGACAGGTTATCCTGGCAACAGTCTGAGGGCCAATTCGAGTCGAGTCCATCACCCAGAGAACTCCGAATTCCGTGGCGCAATTGAAGCACCTGGCAACAAATTGATATATCTCGGCTGATTGGAGCTACGGCAGCTTTTTGTGGGCAATCATGGGAAGCGCGATGTACTTCCAGCTCTCCGTAGGCGGCTATCACGAATGGATGAGCAGAAATTCTTGCTCAGCCTGGCGCAGAGCATGTCAGGACGCGACGGAAAAGCAGTAGCGAGTCATCTGCGGCCAGGAACTCTCGCCAAGCTATCGGACAATGCCCATTTCCCGTGCCGCATCCTCGCAAACGCAAATAGGCTCGTCACCATTTTCAAATTTCCGCCAACGCCTCTCCCAATCAATCATGGGCACAAAACAGGTGAAGGTGGAAGGAACAGACTGAGGGTCGCCGTTCTTCATCCAGACACGGAACCGCGCCGGATGCTCTCCTTCATTGACGCAGGAAGTTGGTTTGCGCATTTTATTCGCTCTTCGGGAGTCATGCCCACCCTGAGTCCAGCGCACGCGCATTGCTGGTCGGAGGGATGCTCTCTCAACAAGGATGTAGCGGTCGCTTTGGAGGCACAGCCCCGCGATACTAACGGAGGAAACGCAATTGAGAGTCCAAACGCCTCGCGAAGATTGCACGGTGGTTAGGAGACAGAATTGCGTCACGCAAGGTCATTCAGATTCCGGACATGCGCAATGTTGTGCACAACCCGAGCATTCTAGTGCGGGACGAGAGGTGGGAATGTCACTGAAAGGGAATTATCTTACGCAGCAGAATTTCCGAACTCAGCGGGTCGGAAACTTCAACTGATTGATTCTACTCAGCAAGTCCTTCTTCGTTGTTGTGGAACCAGAAATGCACCTGAAAATTGCACGAGCCCGTGGTCGCAACGCTCCCCACCGGGAGAATTGATGTTATGACTCAAATCTGTACGATGAAGTGTCCACACTGCGGAAGCACAGCAACCAAGGTGAAACCCCAAGAACGATTCGAGTGTGAAAGTTGCGGCTGGCAGTTGTGACTCATGTCGAGATGCTAAGCTCTGTTCAAACGCCTGCTCGCGGCGCCTAACGCGCCACCATACTGCAACACCCGCATTACCCCGACCGCCCCAAGCCCTCGGTCGTGCCCGTCCCCGCGACCTCGAAATCGGCTCCCTGAATTTCAGCTCCGTAGGCCAACACCGAGTTGAAAACATCATGCGAGCTGCCTTGTGAGATAATCGCGCCAATGAAAGCCACCATTGCCGTAATTACCGGAGCTATTCTCACACTTTTGACTGCCCTCACGCCTCTACAGGCACAGACACCCGGCAGCCAACAGCAACAGCCGGAGTACATTCGCCAAGGCCAGCAATTGATGCGGGAGGGAAAGTTCGATGAGGCACTGGCGCTTTATCGCAAGACTCTCGAAACTTCGCCGAATTCCGTTCCGGCCAACATCGCTGCGGGAAATGTCCTCGACCTCATGGGTCAAGACGAGGAGGCCCGCAAGTATCTTGCGAAGGCAATCGAGGTTGCGTACACGCCCGAGCTCAGAGCAGTTTCGCAGAGGATGATGGCGATTTCGTATGCCTTTGACGGAAATTGCGGGAAGAGTGTCGAGTATGAACAACAGGCCTTCGACTACTACGGCAGTGTGAAGAACTTCTTTCAGCAGGGTGAGATTGCAGATGAGGCCGCTCGCGTTTGCATTGACTCTGACGACCTGCACAACCGTTACCCCGTCGACGACTTGGACACCGCCTATCACTGGTATCAGTTAGGCTACCAGACTGGATTGAAGGAACCGGACATCAAACCGGCCCGAGTGGACCTTTGGGAGTTTCGTTGGGAGCACGCCCAGGCTCGCATCGCTGCCCGACGCGGGAATCACGCCGAAGCGCAGAAACACGTCGCTGCTGCTAAAGCCATCCTCGATAAGGGAACCAATCCCGAGCAGGCGCCGTTTCTTCCCTACCTTCAAGGCTACGTCGCGTTCTACGGTGGAGATTACAAGACGGCGCTCGACGAACTACTGAAGGCGAACCAGAACGACCCGTTCATCGAATGCATGATTGGCCAGACGTACGAGAAGCTAGGCGACAAGGGCAAAGCAATCGAGTTCTACCGCAAGGCTGCGGCAGCCATCTCCCACAATCCTGCCGCAGCGTATGCGGTTCCCTTCTCGAAGAAGAAGCTCGCCTCAATAGGATAGGTGAACCAGACATCGGCTGAGAATTCTCCGACCTCGGCTCCGAATATGTTGTCTTGGAAAGTAGCTCAGACACGACATGGCAAAACCAAGTGCATGAACTACCGGGCCATCCAAATGCATCTGCCAAACTCGCTGACGCTGAAAGGGTTGCAGGGCTTCTGCCTTCCGTTCAACAAGTTAGGTTGATGGCCTCGGGACAATTCCTAAACCGTTTGTCGGGAGTTCGACTCTCCAGGCCACCAGCCTTATCCATTTAGTTTCATAATCTTGATTGATTCAAGAGCGGCGCACTTGTGGTCGCACCTCTAGTAACATTTTGGACAGCAAAGCTCCTTACTCCCTTAGTTTCTGAGTACAACTTGGCTACGATGAGTGCACAAGACTGCTGGCATGAACCCAAGGAATAATGCTCGAAGTTGATGCCCGCACAGGTCGGGAGGCAAATCCAATGCAACAACAGTTCATGGTGGAGCGGGGAGAGAACCGTATCGGCATCAAGCTGACGGCGATGCTTATCGGCACACACGGCAAGTTGGGAGTGGAAAAAGCGATCACCGAAAATGTCAGCACGCGCGGCGTCCGCGTCATCTCGACGAGCGATTGGTTCATCGATGACACCATACTGGTTTCGTTGCCGGCCGGTCACTTTACGTCCGCGGCCCGCGTTGCCTATTGTGACGCCTTAGGTGAGGGCAAATTTGTAATGGGTTTGGAATTCGTCGGATCGAGCGAAACCCTGGAGATAAACGCGCTGGCCACGGCGCCGGAATCTCTACTGGCATAACAGCAGAGAAATTCGACCGCAAAAAATCCGCGTGCCGAACCTCGACATTGCGACTGCTGCGGCAACTTTCTCCAGGGCAGTTTCCGGATCTTCTTGGCGACCTTGTCAATTAAATCGCACGTACTCGAAGTTCAGCGGCTGCCGGTTAATTCCCCGGGCCGGGGGCGAGATCCAGTTCGCGAATTTGCCCGGCTCGATCACGCGACCCGCCATCAACGATTGTACGAAAGCCTGGTCCTCGGCGCTCGGCAGCCACTTGTGCTGGTTGTTCTCCCACGCTTCCTTCGTGAGCACGTCGCCTTCCGGACTAATGAACTTTCCCGCAAAATTGCCGATGGCCCGATGAAATCCTTTGTGCGGCAGCACGAGGCGAAACGGAATACCGGCCTGCTCGATGATCTTGTTCCAGCGGTCGACACCGCCCTGGATTTCGGCAATGTAATCGTCGCGCAACCGCTCGTTCAAAGCCGTAAGCGCGGGCACCTGCTGCGCAATGATCTTGTTGCCGGCAACTTCCAGCACGGGGTACACGGCGTCTTGCAGGACGTGATCGTCCTCGATCTTCGTTTCCTCGTAACGTCCCTTTAGTCCGGTGGTGTAGTAACTGGCGGCATTGGAGGAGGCGTCCGAACCGAAAAGATCGATCGTCACGCTGAAATGAAAATTCAGGTATCTTTGCATTGTAGGCAAATCAATCACGCCCAGCACACGCACGTCCGTCGGGTTTTCGACTTTGTGTTCTTTCATCACCTCGCAAGTACGCTGCAGGATTCGGCTGATGCCTGTTTCGCCGACGAACATGTGATGCGCTTCCTCCGTCAGCATGAACCGGCAAGTGCGCGCCAGAGGATCGAAGCCTGATTCCGCCAGCGCGCACAGCTGGAATTTTCCGTCGCGATCGGTAAAGAACGTGAACATGTAAAACGCCAGCCAATCCGGCGTCGGCTCGTTGAACGCGCCCAGTATGCGCGGGTTATCCGCATCGCCCGAACGGCGGTCGAGCAGCGCCTCCGCCTCTTCACGCCCGTCGCGCCCGAAATAGCGATGCAGCAGATACACCATTGCCCAAAGGTGCCGTCCCTCCTCCACGTTCACCTGAAAAATGTTGCGCAGATCGTACAGGGAAGGGCAGCACATGCCCAGCAGCCGCTGCTGCTCCACCGATGCCGGTTCGGTATCGCCTTGCGTGACGATCACACGCCGCAAAGTAGAGCGGTATTCACCCGGAATTTCCTGCCATGCAGGCTGGCCTTTATGCACGCCAAAGTTGACCTGACGATTGGCCTCGCGCGGTTGCAGGAAAATCCCCCAGCGATATTCGGGCATCCGCACATAGCCGAACTGTGCCCACCCGTCCGGCTCCACGCTGGTTGCCGTGCGCAAATACACCTCCAGCGCGTGGCTCTCGCTCGGTCCCATGTCGTACCACCAATTCATATACGCCGGCTGCCAATGTTCCAGCGCGCGCTGCAGCACGCGATCTCTGCCGAGGTCCACGTTATTGGGAATTTTTTCGGTGTAATCAATCATTGCAGTCTCCTAGAAATTGCCTCTCATGAAAATCAGTCCGCGCCCGAACGAAGCTCAAACTCTTTCCCAGTTGAATTTCACCGGCGCACCCGTTCCATAGATCTTGAGCGCACCGCTTTCACCGACGGCATTCGGGCGTACAAAAATCCAGTTTTGCCATGCCGAAAGCCTGCCAAAAATCCGGCTTTCCATCGTTTCGGGCAGGCCGAAGCGCAAATTCGCCTCAAGCCCTGTCAAGGCGTCCGGCGAAAGCGCGGTTCGCGACTCAATCGCCTGTCGCACTTCATCTTGCCAATCGAGATCGTCCGGTGCTGCGGTAACCAGCCCCGCCTCCAGGGCTTCCTGCGCATTCAATTTGCGGCCAATCTGGTCGCGCAGTTTTTCAATTTGCGATGAATCCTGGTAAAAGCGCGCGGCCAATCGCGACAAACGGTGCACCATCGGCAATGCGCCGAAATTCATTTCCGAAAGCGTCATGGCGCCCTTCGTCTCGCCTTCCTGCGTATCGACCATGTAAACGCGGTCCGCCGCGAGCGCCAATTCGAGCAAGGTCCCGGCAAAACATGATTCGGGCTCGACAAGTGCAAATAGCGACCGCGAAGAAACGTCCAGCCGCGCGAACGTCCGCCGCATCATGCCCAGCACTTCGCGCACAAACCAATTGCCTTGATTTCTTGCAATAAATTCGTCAATCGCCAGCACCGCTTCTGGATTTCCCGTCGTCTTCAAAATCCACAATCCCAGCTCCGTCTCGTTGGTACGCAGGCCCAGGACGGCGTCATCCAACTCGCGCGCCATCTGGAGCGGCCACCAGGCCGCACCTGCCGCAATGGCTTCATTTAGGGTAGGCGGAGCTGCGGATTCCGGCGCGCAGACAGTCAGTGTCACGGTGCGCGCGGCACGATTCACCTGCGCGTCTACAAATTTGTAATGCCGCCCCGCATCATCAATGGTGCGCTGCAACGGCGTCAACGTGACGCCTTGAGCGTCTGTAGGTCGATCACTCTTCTCGCCCAATATCAGAGATCGCTGCTTGATGTGTTCGGCGAATTGCTGCGTCTTCACCGCATCATCCACGAGCCCCCACTCCTTGGCGCGTTGACCCTTCACGCCGTCGGCAGAAGTGCAAAAAATATCCACGTGGTCCCTGCGAACTTTCCGCTTGTCGGTGACGCGCGTAAGGCCGCCCGTACCCGGCAATACGCCCAACAGAGGAACTTCCGGCAGGCTGACTGCGGACGACCGGTCGTCCACCAGAATAATCTCATCGCAAGCGAGCGCGAGTTCGTAACCTCCGCCGGCAGTGGTTCCGTTCAAAGCAGCGAGAAACTTCAACCCTGAATGCCGGCTCGCGTCCTCGATCCCGTTGCGCGTCTCGTTCGTGAACTTGCAGAAATTCACTTTCCACGCATGCGAGGAGAGCCCCAGCATATAAATGTTCGCCCCTGAGCAGAAAATACGGTTCTTCGCGCTCGAGATCACTACCGAGTGAATTTCCGGGTGTTCAAAACGGATTCTCTGCAGCGCGTCATGCAGCTCGATATCCACGCCTAGGTCGTAGGAATTGAGTTTCAGTTTGTATCCCGGACGCAAGCCGCCATCTTCGTTCACATCCATCGTCAACGTGGCCACAGGCCCGTCGTAGGCTACACGCCAATGCTTGTATTTTGATGGGTCGGTCTGGTAGTCAACCGCTGCAGCCATCGTTTGCGAGTCTTGCGCTAGGCTAGCGTCCACAAATGCCTCCTACTCCATTTCCGATTGCACGGCGCGTTTGAGTTTCAGAAAACTTTCATCCACCGATTCGCCGGAAGTTTCCAGGTGAATGTCCGCGCGGCGGTAAAGTGGCTCTCGAGCTTCAAGGATCTGGCGCAGATCGTCCATGGCCTCATCATTGTCGGCCATCACTCGAAAATCGCCCTGGGCGATCACTCGCGACATGTGATCCTCGGGACTTGCCTTTACCCACACCGTAAGACAATTTGAAAGCACGCGGTCGTAAGTGTCCTTTTCGGAAACCACGCCCCCACCGATCGAAAGAATGGCGTGCGGTTGCACCTTGAGCACTCGATCGAGTGTCCGCTTTTCGATTCGACGATAACCGGCCTGCCCGTAAAGCGAGAAAATCTCAGCCAGAGCGATCCCCGCGTCTTGCTCGATCTCACGATCCAGTTCGACGAAAGGAATGTTCATTTCCCGTGCCAGCCTTGCACCCAATGTGGACTTGCCCGCGCCCCGCAGGCCAATTAACGCGATCCGCGAACGTCGGGATTTTTCCTCACTTGCGAGTTCACGCGTCAACCGCCGCACAGTCTCCTGCAACCGGTGCGCTGGAAGCCCCTCCAGCAGTTCACGGATCATTCTCGTCTCGTCGGGCACCTTAGGTGCGAATAACTCTGCTAGGGACACGTTTAATGCCGTCGCAATGCGTCTCAGCAGCACAATGGAGATGTTGCCATCGCCCAATTCCAGTTGCGCAAGATGGCGCTCGGATACATCTGCGTCTCGGGCAACCGTCTTGCGCGTCATCCCGCGTAGACTGCGCAATTCACGGACTCGTGCGCCCAGAAAGCCGAGAAATTCGGCGTCGCTTGCAGGCAAGCCACGCTCGGCCAGCGGAACAAGAGCCCGGGATTGTGTTTCGGCCCGCACTTGGAGCTCCTCGTTACAGTGCACTATAATACATCTCAATTTGGAGCCGGTCAAATGCGGCAATAGTGCTCGCAGTTGTCGAGCTGTCGCGCATTCTCCGTAACACATTGTAAGAAATGTACTTGAGCGGTAGTCAGCTATGCCATTCTATCGTTGTCCGGCCTGCAACATGCACAATGTTGCCCATCTCTGACACTCTTTCCACGCCATGCCGCCAAAATATCCTCACGGAACACCGTCGCCAGAATAGACCGAGCGTACCATCGCAGGTTTCCCAACCCTGATGCTACAGTTTGCTCATGCGCGTCCGCTGTACCCATTGCTCGGCCCAAATTGATCTGGACGACCGACAGTACACAGGCCGCCGGATGGCGCAGATCCGTTGCTGGATGTGCGCGCAAAGCTCCCTGGTAGATTTGGTGCCTCTGGATATGAACTCCTCCACCATAGCCACCGATCCGTTGGCACCCGAGGATCGGCCGTTCGCGGCTGCCCGGCTCGCAGAGCCTTCGAGGACGCAAACCGCGACTCTAGACCTCCCCGTCGGAAAATCCATCACCGTCTCAGTTATTGATGGCCCGTCAGCCGGATTCCAACGCGGTTTGACGATGCCGCTCGTGACCCTCGGCCGCTTGCGGGGTGGTGCTGACATTGAGATTGACGATCCCCAGGTATCGCGGCTGCATTGCGCGATCGAGGTGAAGAACGACGCCGTGTTTTTGCGTGATTTGCGCTCGACGAACGGCACTTACGTCGCCGGTAAGCGAGTGCTCGCCGCAAAACTCTATGATTCTTCCGAGTTCCGCATTGGGGCTTCCGCATTGCGCATTGACATCGCATCGCACTAGTACCGCTTCCCAACGTGACTGGCATTTTTCTTGAAAGTTGCCCCTGCGTGACGCTGACGACTGCGGTATGCTCTTTTCTTACAAATCTAAAGCCGGTGAGAGCCGTTAACGCCCGTTTAACCGGTGGTCAAATCCTCGGGGGGGAAGGTGAGCGGTGAAAAGGATGAGCAGAAACTCGGAATGGGCTGCCCCATCCCAAGGCGTGATTTCCTCAATGGCTTTGCAGTAGCAGTCGGCGCATCCCTACTATCCCCGGGTACACAGTGGTTCGAACGCTTTGGCCTCCCGCATTCGCCTTTATCTCCGCAGTCCCACAATGCCTACTATCCTCCCGCTCTGACGGGCATGCGAGGTACCACCGACGCGGTGATGGAAGTCGGCCACGCACTGCGGGACGGCAATGCCTGGAGCAATCCGGCTCCCGATGCGGATTCGTATGACCTGATCGTCGTGGGCGGCGGCATCAGCGGGCTTTCCGCGGCATATTTCTTCCGCAAGATTGCCGGACCGAAAGCCAAAATCCTCATCCTCGAAAACCACGATGATTTCGGCGGCCATGCGCGCCGCAATGAGTTTCATACCGATCGCCGCATGATCCTCGGCTACGGCGGCACGCAGTCCATCGCCGGTCCCAAACTCTACAGCAAGCAAGCCAAGGAGCTTCTCGCGGAACTGGGCGTTGACGTACAGCTCTTTTACAAGTATTACGACCAGAATTTTGAGGAATCCAACGGCCTTTCGCGCGGAATATTTTTTGACAAGAAAACCTTTGGCGAAGACCGGCTCGTCCCAGGCGCGGGTCAATCGTCATGGCCCGAATTCCTCGCTAGGACGCGCCTCTCGCCGCAAGTACAGAAGGACCTCGCGCGGCTCTACGCCGAAAAAATTGACTATCTCCCGAATTTGTCTTCATGGGATAAGAAAGTTCTCCTCGCCAAAACAAGTTACAAAGATTACCTCCTCAACTCCGTCAAGGTCACCCCGGATGCAATTCCATTCTTGCAAACGCAGACCCACGGCCTCTACGGAGTCGGCATTGACGCCGTTCCTGCCGGAGATTTGGCGGGACTCGGCTACCCCGGTTTCGCGGGAATGGATCTTTCCGGGCCTCCGGGGCCTGGTTTGGGCGTGGAAATCACAAAACAAGAAGAAGATGAACCGTACATCTTTCATTTTCCCGATGGCAATGCTTCCATCGCGCGGCTTCTGGTACGTTCACTGATTCCCGCGTCCGCGCCTGGAAAGACGATGGAAGACATCGTCACGGCAAAATTGGATTACGCTACTCTCGACGACTCCGCTTCGCCCGTGCGTCTGCGCTTGAACAGCACAGTGATCCACGCGCGGAATCTGGGAGATCCCGCTACGGCTAAAGAAGTCGAAGTTGCCTATGTGAAAGATCGGCGCGCGCGGACCGTGCGCGGCGCCACGTGTGTGCTGGCCTGCTGGAACATGGTGATTCCTTTCGTATGCCCTGAGCTTTCCGACAAGCAAAAGGACGCCCTCGCCTACGGCGCAAAAGTGCCCCTCGTATACACCAACGTGCAGATCAGCAATTGGCAATCGCTCAAAAAACTGGGAATCAGTGCAGCTCGCTGCCCGGGAAGTTATTTTGAGACAGTCACGCTCGATTTTCCCGTCAGCATGGGGGAATATCAGTTTCCTCGCGATCCGGCCGAGCCATGTTTGTTGCATCTGGAGAGAGTTCCTTGCAAACCTGGTCTGCCGGCCCGCGACCAGCAAAGGGCCGGGCGGCAAGAGCTGCTCACGACCACATTCGCAATGTTTGAGCGGCACATTCGCGAACAGCTTGGCGCTATGCTTTCCCCGGGCGGCTTCGATCCCGCACGCGATATCCAGGCCATCACTGTGAATCGCTGGCCGCATGGCTACGCTTACGAATACAATTCGCTGTACGATCCTGATTGGCCCGAGGATCAGCAGCCCTGTGTCATCGGACGCCAGCCCTTCGGGCGCATTTCCATCGCGAACTCAGACGCCGAAGCTTTCGCTTATACCAACGCGGCGATTGACCAGGCCTTCCGGGCAGTCGCTGAAGTTTCGCGATTCAAGCGCGATACTGGGGTATAAAGCAGCAGTGAGGACGCATACGGTTTGACCGACGCGCGAGCAATTCGCCTTCTCGATCTCTTGTTCACCACCGATCAAGCGCGCGAAATCTTTTCGGATCGCGGCAGGCTGCAAGGTATGCTCGATTTTGAGGCTGCTCTCGCGCGGGCTCTCATGCATACAGGAATCGCGCCGCAGGGAACTGCGGCAGCCGTTGAAGCGCAATGCAAAGCGGATCTGTTTGACGCCGACAATCTCGCGCGCGAGGCTGCTCTCGCCGGAAACTTGGCCATCCCGTTGGTCAAAGCGCTCACCGCAGCCGTGGCCAAATCCGATGAGAAAGCCGCCGGATTTGTGCATTGGGGCGCCACCAGTCAAGACGCCATTGACACGGGTCTCGTACTGCAGTTGCGCTCTGCGTTCGATTCAATCACGCACCAACTTGCGGAACTATCGGACGCTCTCGCTCGCACCGCCGAACAGCACCGGTCCACGCTGCTAGCCGGCCGCACGTGGTTGCAGCAAGCAAGCCCGATAACCTTTGGCCTCAAAGCCGCCGGTTGGCTGGAGGCGATCAATCGCCAACGCGCCAGACTCGCGAACGCGCGAAAGCAGGCTCTGGTTCTTCAATTCGGCGGCGCGGTCGGCACACTCGCTGCATTGGGACAGCAAGGCCCCGCAGTCGCGCGTGCCCTCGCCGAGGAATTAGAGCTGGAACTCCCTAGCTTGCCTTGGCACACGCAGCGCGACCGCTTTGCGGAAGTCGCCACGACGTTAGGCTTGCTTGTGGGGACCTTGGGGAAAATTGCCCGCGATATTTCCCTGATCGCACAGACGGAAGTGGATGAAGCTTTCGAGCCCGGGGCGCCCGGCAAGGGCAGCTCCTCCACATTGCCCCAAAAACGCAATCCAGTCGGCTCCGCAGTCGTTCTGGCTGCGGCCATTCGCGTTCCGGCGCTCGTCTCCACCATGCTCACTGCGATGGTTCAGGAACATGAGCGCGGATTGGGCGGCTGGCACGCCGAATGGGAGACTCTTCCGGAAATTTTCCAGCTAGCCGCGGGCGCGCTAGCGCACATGACTCAGATCATCAGGGGCCTCGAAGTTCACGAAGAGAAAATGGCTCATAACCTCGAGATGACTCAGGGCTTGATACTCGCTGAAGCCGTCGCCATCGCACTAGCAAAGCACCTGGGACGAATGCCGGCGCACCATTTGGTCGAAAAAGCGTCGCACCGGGCGCTCGAATCGGGGCGATCCTTGCGCGAAGTGCTGACAGAGGAAGAGCAGGTGCGCGAGCATCTTTCAACGGACGATATAGACAAGCTCCTGGATCCCAAGAATTACATAGGTTCGGCTGAATCAATGGTTGACCGAGTCTTGGCGGATTATAAGAAACAGCGCTAAGTCATCATTCACAGAAGAAAACAGCGACATGCCTTTCATAGACGCCAACGGCACACGCTTCAACTATAGAATCGATGGCCCCGCCAATGCGCCGGTCATCATGTTTTCGAACTCACTAGGCACCAATCTTTCGATGTGGGACCGGCAAGTTCCAGCGCTGGCGCAAAAATTCCGCGTCTTGCGCTACGATATGCGCGGGCACGGCCTCACGAAGGTCACGCCTGGGCTGTACACGATTACCGGGCTGGCGCAGGATGTAGTCGGTCTGCTTGATGCGCTGAAAATCGAGCGCGCGCATTTTTGCGGCATTTCGGTTGGTGGAGCGCTCGGCCAATGGCTTGGCGTCAACGCCGCCAATCGTTTCAAGAGCCTCACGCTCAGCAACACCGCTGCGCGCATCGGCACGGATGACGCCTGGAACACGCGCATCAAGAACGTTCGCGAAGGCGGCATGGCGTCCGTCGCGGATGCCGTTGTTTCCCGCTGGTTCACCGACGATTTCAAGAAGAAATCACCGGACGCGGTGGAGTCCACGCGGCAGATGCTGTTGCACACGCCGCGGGAGGGTTACGTCGCCACTTGTGCCGCGCTCCGTGAGATGGACCAGCGCGAAACCGTCGCCCACATTGCGGTTCGCACCCTGGTGATCGCGGGTGCGAAGGATGCCGTCACGACCCCTGCGGACGCCCGTTTCCTCGTAGAGCGTATCGCCGACGCGCAGTACGTGGAATTGCACGCCGCGCATCTTTCCAATATCGAGGATGCCAAGGCTTTCACGAAAGCGCTGATAAACTTTCTAGTTCAGCAGGAGGCGAAGGAATGGACGAGCGTGAGCGGCACTCAGCCGGCATGAAGGTGCGACGCGCGGTGCTGGGCGATGCGCACGTGGATCGCGCCGAAGCCACTAAAAATACCTTCAGCGAGCCCTTCCAGGATCTAATCACTCGCTATGCGTGGGGCGAAATCTGGTCCCGCCCCGGTTTGCCCCGGCACACACGCAGTCTTATGGCGTTGTCCATGATGATCGCGCTGAACCGCGGCGATGAGTTTCGCATGCATGTGCGCGCCGCTCTCAATAACAACGTAACCCGGGAGGAGATCCAGGAAGTGCTTCTGCAAAGCGTCATTTATTGTGGTGTGCCGGCGGCCAACACCGCGTTTCACATTGCCCAGGAAGTTTTTGCAGAAATTGATGCCGGAAGATGATTTCGTCCTCCGTCAGCGCACCTAGATCGTAGCTTCACCAGTTCACGCGGCGCGGCAATCTTCCATAGCTCTGGCAATCTTAGGAGGAATCGCAAATGGCGATGGAGAAAATCGGAGTAGTGGGATGCGGTTTGATGGGTTCCGGAATTGCGCAGGTGGCGGCGCATGCGGGTTGTCAAGTAACTGTCCGCGAGGTTTCCCCCCAGCTTGTTGAAAAAGGCTTGCAGTCCATCGAGAAGAATCTTCAGCGCCTGGTGGACAAGGGTAACCTCTCCGCGGCCGACCGCGATCAGGTCCGCGGACGCCTTCGCGGCACCACCCATCTCGAGGACTTGCAGGATTCCGATCTCGTCATCGAAGCCATCATCGAACAACTCCCCGCCAAGCGCGAGCTTTGGACCGCTCTCGATAGAATTTGCCCTAACCACACGGTTTTCGCCAGCAACACCTCTTCTCTTTCCATTACGGAGATGGCGACGTTCACCCAACGCCCGGACCGTTTCCTCGGTCTGCATTTTTTCAATCCGGTCCCCGTAATGAAATTAGTGGAGGTGATTCGTACGATTGCCACCGATCCGAAGGTGGAAGAAGACGCCGTCGTACTCGCGGCACGCCTGGGAAAAACGCCCGTGCGCACCACGGACCGCACCGGCTTCATCGTCAATCGTCTGTTGGTTCCGTTCCTGCTCGATGCTGTGCGCGCGCTCGAAGAAGGAGTTGGCTCAATCGAGGACATTGATAATTCCATGAAGCTTGGCTGCGGCCATCCCATGGGGCCTCTGACCTTGCTTGACTTCGTCGGTAATGACACGACCTATTACATCGCGAATATCATGTTCGACGAGTTCAAAGAGAAGCGTTTCGCGCCTCCTCCGCTGCTGAGGCGCATGGTCTTAATGGGTTGGAATGGTCGCAAGGCCGGCCGGGGGTTCTATGACTATAGCGATCCCGCAAAGCCGAAGCCGCTGAAGTTCACCTAGCGGTCAAATCTTCGCTTTGCCGTCCGCCGTTTTGGCAGCCGAAAGTTTTTCGATCACTTCCGCCGGCAGCGAACGCGACTTCATGCGCTCCGGATTCATGGGATCTGGCCCAGCCCAGACGCGCGTCTCGAAGCCTTCGACGGCCAGTGCTCCCGCCTTGAAGAGTTGGTGTCGAATGATGAAGCTGCTCTTGCGAAACTCCATCACCGTGGATTCCGCGAGCAACTCGTCGTTGAATGTTGAGGGCGTCAAAAACCGTGCGCGGACATCCACCAACGGCACCCCAAAAATTCCATGCTCCTTGAACAGCGCGCGAGTCGGCATTCCCGCGTTTCCAAAAAGCGCGGTCGTGCAGTCGTCAAACCACGCGAGATATTGCGGATAGAACACGATTCCTGCCGGATCGCAGTGGCCCCATTCCACCAGCAAGCGCTTCTGGCTTACGAACATAAAGTAGGCTCCTAAGAAGAACCTGGGCCGCGCCCGGGGAATTTCAAATCCAGGGACGCATGGTAACATCCACTTCTCAGACCCTCCAAGCTTTTGCCCATCTAGCGGTTCCGTGGCGTTGCTTTTTTCTGTTATCGTTTACCTGGATTTATTCGCAAACAGACCCATGCGCACGCAAGTCGGAATTGTCGGCGCCGGACCCGCAGGCCTCGTTCTCTCCCATCTCCTGCATCTACATGGCATCGAGTCGGTCGTCCTCGAAAACCGCAGTCGCCAATACGTGCAAGAACGCGTGCGCGCGGGCGTCTTGGAACAGGGCACCGTGGATTTGCTGAAGGAAACTGGCGTGGGCGAGAGGCTCCAGCGCGAAGGCTTGGTCCACTATGGCGTGAACCTGCGCTTCAACAAGCGCACCCATCGCATTGATTTCGCGGATCTCACTGGCGGGAAAGCGGTCACGATCTATGCACAGCACGAAGTGGTTAAAGACCTAACCGATGCGCGCCTCGCCGCGGGCGGCCAGATGGTCTTCGAAGTGGAAGACACTAGCATCCACGATTTCAGTAGCTCCGAGCCTTCCGCAAAGCCGGTCATTCGCTTTCGGAAAAACGGCGAGGGGCAAGAAATTATCTGCGATTTCATTGCCGGATGCGATGGATTCCACGGCGTCTGCCGCCTCTCGGTACCCGCAGACGTGCTGACCACCTTCGATCGCGTCTACCCGTTCGGATGGCTGGGAATTCTCGCGGAAGCACCTCCATCCTCGGATGAACTGATCTACGCCTACCACGATCGCGGATTCGGCCTGCTCAGCATGCGCTCGCCGCACATCAGCCGCCTGTACATTCAATGCAGTCCGGACGAAGACATCGCGAATTGGCCTGACGAGAAAATCTGGCGCGAGCTACACCTTCGTCTGGAAACCAACGACGGCTGGGAACTCACGGAAGGTCCAATCATTCAGAAGGGTGTCACCGGCATGCGCAGCTTCGTCGTCGAGCCGATGCAATGCGGCAAGCTATTCCTCGCCGGCGATGCCGCGCACATTGTGCCGCCGACGGGCGCGAAGGGCCTTAACCTCGCCGTTGCGGACGTTCGTGTCCTCGCGCGAGCGCTTGCCGAATATTATTCCCACGGCCGCCGCGATCTTCTCGACTCCTATTCGCAGACTTGCCTCCGCCGCGTCTGGAAAGTGCAGCGCTTTTCATGGTGGATGACTTCCATGTTGCATCGCTTCGACGACGAAAACGCCTTCGACCGTCGCCGCCAGCTCGCCGAACTTGACTATGTCACCAGCTCCCGCGCCGCCTCGCAAAGCCTCGCCGAAAACTACGTCGGTCTGCCGTTCGATTAGACCCCGAGCGCGCGCGATTCACCGCTCAGACTTTCGTACTAGCTGATTGAGAGCCCAGGCCTATAGCCGCTCATAGTGGCCGCAAGCTACCCTCGTTTCGCTGGAAGTATCCACATGCGAGCTTGATGCCACAGGAAATTACGTCAGCGAAGTAGCCTGGAGCGGAAGCGGCGGCGGCCTCAGTCGTTACGAAAACGAGCCCCTCGCTCAAGAGCAGTTCGCCATTCCGGACGACTCGCACGGAGCACGCGGCGTTCCGGACGTTTCGCACAACGCCAATCCCGGAACCGGGTACGCCGTCTACGATTCCATCGGCATCAATGGCTACACCGGCTGGTTTCAAGTCGGCGGGACCAGCGCTGGCACGCCGCAATGGGCGGCTCTGGTCGCAATCGCGAACTCGCAGCGCGCCGCCGCCCGCAAAGCAGATTTGGCCAGTGCGAACGGAATAATTTATTCCACAGCCAAAACCAACCTCGGCACTGACTTCCACGCCGTCACCACCGGTACAAACGGTTCCTGTGGTGTTCTGTGCGACGCTCTCGCCGGATACGATTATGTAACGGGTCTCGGCACGCCACAGTCCAAAGTTCTGACAGCGGCGCTCGTCGCGCACCCGTAAAGCTGCTTAATCTAACTAGTAGCGCCGGCGTCCCTCCGGCTCTTTCGTTCTACCGAAGCTCGGCCGTGAGCCATCTAAATCGCCCCGCTTTAAGGGCCGCACAGCCCAGAACCTGGTTTTTCACTGCGAAACACGCCGTCACGCCTTCTCTGACAACTCGCCTCACTGGTGTATAGTTTTTGCAGGCGCGGCCATTCCGGTTGCCACACTTGCCACAGGCCACATTGATTCGCCGCGCCACAGGTCTATCCCAATGAAATCATTCTTGCAGGTGATGAAATTCGGAGGCACATCGGTCGGCGACGCCTCGTGCATTGCACGCGTAACCGAGATCGTCGCAAAATCCGCGCAGCATAATCCCGTCGTCGTAGTCGTCTCCGCGATGAGCGGCGTCACGAACCGGCTGATCGAAGCCGCCACCTGTTCCGAGGACGGCGATCGCAATCGTGCGTCCGCGCTCCTGCAGGGCTTGCGCGATCAGCACGCCCTCGCGCTCGACGCATTGATCCAAGATCCTGAAACGCACAGGCGTCTCGCGCTACGCATCAACGAAAATCTCTGCGAAGCACAACGCCTCTGCGAAGGCACTGCGCTTATTCAGGAACTGACGCCGCGCACGCTGGACGCCATCTCCAGCCTCGGCGAGCGGCTTTCCGCGCCGCTCGTCGCAGGCGCCTTAAGCGAAAAGGGAGTTGCCAGCGAACCAATAGAAGCTACTGAGCTTGTGGTCACCGATTCCTATCATGGCGCGGCCGAGCCGCTAATGGACCTGACGCACCAGCGTTCCGAAGCGCGCATCCGTCCGCTGCTGCAACAGGGAATTGTCCCGGTCGTCACAGGATTTATCGGCGCAACCCGCGACGGTGTCCTTACCACGCTCGGCCGCGGAGGTTCCGACTACTCCGCCACCATTCTCGGCGGCGCCCTCGGCGCCGATGAAGTCATCATCTGGACGGATGTAAATGGAGTACTCAGCGCCGATCCTCGTCTTGTTCCCGAAGCTCGGACTATCCCCGAAATTTCCTATCGCGAGGCAGCCGAGCTGGCCTATTTTGGTGCGAAAGTCCTCCATCCCAAGACGCTTCGCGCCGTGATGCAGGCCGCTATTCCGGTATGGATTCGCAATACTTTTGAGCCGGAGAACCCCGGCACGAAAATCACGCCGCAAGGGCGCAGTTCGAGCGGCGGCGTGAAAGCTCTCACCGCCATTGGCGACGTTGCGCTCATCGCCGTTGGAGGGCCAGGAATTGTGGGCCTCCCCGACGTCGTCGGCCGCACGTTTTCCACGACCGCGGGCGTTCGTGCCAACGTGCTGCTCATCTCGCAATCTTCTTCGCAGAACGATATTTGCTTCATCATTTCGTCATCCGATGCGAAGCGTACCGTCGAGGCCTTGCGCCAGCAATTCGCGCAAGACCTGGCCCATCAAACAGTCGAGCACATCACCTTGGATCCAAACATCGCCATCGTGGCCGTGGTAGGGGAAAACATGCGCGGCACTGTGGGCATGGCCGGACGCACGTTCAGCGTCCTCGGCCGCGAAAATGTGAATATCATCGCCATCGCCCAGGGTTCGTCGGAATCGAATATTTCATTTGTGGTCGCCAGCAGCGACATGCAGAAAGCTGTGCTTGCGGTCCATCGCGAATTCGCCCTGGACATGCGCAACTCGCACGAAACATCGTCAGCCACAAGATGAGCAATCCGAATCCAAGAGCCGCACGAAAAGCAACTGCCGCATCCGGCACCGAAGCCGTACAGCGCTGCATTGTCCCCGCTTGCGCTGCGAGCTACGCGATTCGCGATCAGATTTACGTCTGCCCGCGCTGCCGTGGTCCCCTGGAAATTGAAATTACGCTGGAATCTCTGAGCCGGGCACGCGATCTTCCACAGCTTTGGCGGGCGCGGGCGACTTCGAATGATCCTAAAGATCGCAGCGGTGTCTGGCGGTATCGAGAACTTCTTCCATTTGAAGATAGCGCGCCTGTCGTCACTCTCTTCGAAGGGAACACGCCGCTTTATGACGCCCCGCGCAGCGCGAAGTACGCCGGCCTCGCGGCTCTAGGTCTGAAGCATCAAGGCTGCAATCCCACCGCGTCGTTCAAAGATACTGGTATGACTGTCGCAGTCACCCAAGCCGCGCTCCTCGGCGCGCGCACCGTGGTTTGTGCTAGCACTGGCAATACGGCCGCGAGCCTCGCCGCCTACGCAGCCCGCGCAGAACTGCAATGCGTCATCCTACTGCCGCAGGGCCAAATCAGCCCCGCGAAACTCGCGCAGTCCATGGATTACGGGGCGATCGTTTGCGAAGTCGCCGGAAACTTCGACGACTGCATGCGCCTGATTGGAGAACTGGCCGAGGAGCCTGCCATCTACATCGCCAATTCCATCAATCCCTTTCGCATTGAAGGGCAGAAGACCGTCGCGTTCGAAATCCTGCAGCAATGCGACTGGCGAGTTCCGGACCACGTGGTCGTCCCGGGCGGAAATATGGGCAATAGTTCGGCACTGGGAAAGGGCTTCGACGAAATGCTTGGCCTCGGACTGATTGATCGCTTGCCGAAGCTCAGCATTATTCAAGCGGAGGGTTCTGCACCTCTTGCGCATTTGTTTGCTAGCATGCAGTCGTCCGGCGGAAGCGGCCAGGAAAATCTTCCGGACCGCATTGACGTTGTCCCCAACCCGCGCACGCTCGCGACGGCCATAAAGATCGGTGCTCCAGTTTCGTTCAGGAAAGCCCTGCGCGCTGTTCTCCGTTCGCACGGAAGCATCATCACGGTCACTGAGCAGGAAATTGCTGACGCCAAAGCCATCATCGGCCGCGACGGCATCGGCTGCGAGCCCGCCTCCGCAACCACGGTCGCCGGAATCCGCAAGCTGGTGGCAGCGGACAAAATTCACGGCGGAGCATCCGTGATAGCCGTGCTCACGGGCCACGTCCTCAAGGATCCCGACTACGTGAGCCACTATCACCGGGGCACGCTTACGCTCGAATCTGCGGAGCAGGGAGAAGCACCGAAACCGATCCACATTCCGGGCGCTTTTTGCAACGCTCCCGTCAAAATCGCCGCCAGCAAGGAAGCCATCCTCGAAAGTTTGGAGCGGCGGCGCTAGATCGCCCGTGCTCCGTGAAGAATTCCAATCACCAGACCTTTGAGGTGCGAGTTCCGGCCTCCTCCGCTAATCTGGGCGCGGGCTTCGATTGTTTCGGCCTGGCTCTGGAACTCTACCTAACGGTACGGGCCACGGTGCAACCCAACACAGACGCCCGGACCATCGCGCGCAGCCGCGGAGTATCCGGAAGCTCGAAACTCCCCACCGCGCCGCACGAAAATCTGATCCTGCTCGCCATGCAGCACGCCGCTGAACGGCAGAATTTTCAATTGCCTCCCGTCCATCTCGTCGTTCAAAACGAAATTCCAATCGCGGGCGGCTTGGGCGGCAGTGCAGCGGCGATTGTCGCAGGTATCGCGCTAGCCTTCGCGGTGTGCGGGAAGAAATTGCCGGAACCAACCGCGCTACGCCTCGCCGCCGATCTTGAAAAACACACCGACAACGTCGGCGCGGCACTGCTCGGAGGTCTGGTCGTTTCGTTTGTCGGCGAAGCTGGCAATGTGATGGCCGTGCGCAGAAACTGGCCCAAAGAAATCCGCGTAATCGCCGCCACTCCCAAAATGTCTCTCGAAACCAGCGCCTCACGTGCAGCTCTCCCTAAAACAGTCGAGCACGCCGATGCAGTTCACAATCTCCAACGTTGCACGCTGTTTCTCGCGGCCCTGGACGCCAAACGCTACGACCTGCTGTGGGACGCCATGCAGGATCGCCTGCATCAGTCATATCGCCAGGCGCTTGTCCCCGGTCTCGCCGGAGCGCTCCAGGTTCCGCGAATGCCGGGTCTTCTCGGAATTGCCTTAAGCGGCGCGGGTCCCAGCGTCATTGCACTGGCTACGGATCATTTTCAGGAAATCGGAAAAGCACTGGCGAGCCACTTCAAGCATAACGGACTAGCCGCAACCGTCCGCAACCTGGTCGTGGCGCAGGAGGGTGTACTTACAGGCAAACCCGCTGGAAGAAAATAGTCCGCACCCACGCGAGCTTGCACCTGCCTACTCGAAACAGGATCACTTTACAAACGTCAATCCATGCGGCACGAGGTGCGGAAACACGTACGCATAGAGCATTACGATCACGCCAACAATCGAACCCAAAGCGATCGAATGCCAGAAAACAAATCTGAAAATGATCCCTTCGTTGCCAACCTGTTCGGTAGCGGCCGTAGCGATCGTGATGGACTGCGCATCCACCATTTTCCCCATCACGCCCCCGGCGCTATTGGCCGCGCACATCAGAATCGGATCAATGCCCAGCTGCTGCGAAGTGATCCGCTGCAAGCTGCCAAACAGCGCGTTCGAAGAAGTATCGCTCCCAGTCAGCGCGACTCCCAGCCATCCCAGGAACGTGCCGAAGAAGGGATAAAGCCATCCGGTTCGCGTGAACGCCAACCCCAGCACAGCATCCAGCCCCGAGTAGCGCGTCACGTATCCCAGCCCGAGCATGAACGAAATTGCAATCATCGCGAGGCGCATTCGTACCAGCGTGCGCCAAAATATCTTCATCAATCGTAGCGGGCTCAGTCCAAGCAACAGCCCGGCGACAATCGCCGCCAAAAAACACCCGCTGCCGGTCGCCGAAAGCCAATTGAAATCGTAACGCGCCGCTTCCGGTGTTGGCTTGCTGACCACCGGCGTGGCTCGCGTGACGGCGTTGTGCAAATACGGCCAATCCCAACCCGGAGCGCCTGGCCGAACCTTGCCGTCAGCTTGCACCACGTGAAACGCCGGCGTCGTGGCTTTGTTGATCGCCAGTTTCACCGAAGGATATCCCCAAGCAAAAACAAATATCGAGAGTATTGCGAACGGCATCCACGCTTTCATGACTGTTGCCAACGGATACTTGCGCGGAGCCACGTATCCGTCGAATTCCTTCACGCTCCATTCACCGCCCACGTCGTCCGAGATCTTCCCGGAGGCCGCTGCGGATTTTGCCGCTTCATGATCGTAATCGAACCTCCAGATTTTCTTCGGCTTCCAGAAGTGCAGGAAAATCACCATACAGAGAATGGACACCACGCCGCCCATGATGTCCACCAGGTTGCTGTCCCGAAAATTCGACCAAAGAAATTGCGTAAGCGCAAAAGAAACGCCCACCACCAGAATTGCGGGCAGCACTTCGAAAGTCTCCGACCAGCTCACCATCGTGCGCACCAGCCAGAACGGCACGATCATCGCCGTGAATGGCAAAATGCGCCCGATCATCGCGTTCAGGTCCGATTCCGGCAAATTTGAAACCGCCGCCAGCGCGTGCACGGGAGTTCCGATAGCTCCCCACGCCACCGGCGCCGTATTCGCGATCAGATTCAGGGCCGCGGCATGAAACGGCCGGAATCCCAGGCCAATCATGAAAGCGCCCGCGATCGCTACTGGCGCTCCAAATCCAGCCGCTCCCTCGATGAACGCGCCAAAGCAGAACGCCACCAGCAAAACCTGCAAGCGGCGGTCGGGAGTGATTCCCGCGATGGATTCCTTCATGATTTCGAACTGGCCGGCCTCCACGGAAATGTCGTAGAGATAAACTGCAGCCAGCACGATCCAGGCAATCTTCAAAATCCCGTAAGCCACGCCGTACGCAAAGCTCGACGCCGCCAGCAGCGGCGGCATTTTGAAAACAAAAGTTGCGACCAACACTGCCGTCACCGCCGCAGCAATTGCGCATAGATGCGGTTTCACTTTGAAGCCGGCCAGCAGCGTGAAAAGGACGATGATCGGAAGGGCCGCTACAAGAGTAGAGAGCCACCATATCCCGATGGGATCATAGGCTTGCGTCCAACTCATACGAGCCACCTTGAGCTGCTCGGCCTGTTTCCGAAGCCTTTGCAGTGGACGTTGCATATCCCGCAGCGGAAACTTTGTCAAGGAATGGAACTACGCGAAGGTGTGCGGAAGACTCCCGAGGAGGGAATTGCGCGTCATGCTCGACTCTTCCGTCTGAACAGCCAAATGCACGCCAAACCGGACGTCAACATCAAGACGCTCGACGGTTCCGGCGTAGCAACCGGAGAGGGCGGCGGAGGCGGCGGGCCTAGGGGTGGAGAAGGCGGACCACCGCGTGGAGGCGGTGGACTGGAGGGAACTCCTGGAGGAAATGGTGATCCGCCGATCGGAAAGACGGGCGGAATTGGGGGGATGAAAATTGACCCCTGTGGCGTTTCCGGGACAACAATGCCTGTCGTTGGCGGTAGACCAAGCGGTATTTCCAGCGGTGCGACAGGGACGGCGAGCGGGCCAGCTCCCGCGGGAACTTCCATCGCATCCGGCGAAGGGTCTGCCTTCAACACAGGTTCGCCGGGAACGTCGGAAAGGCGGTTGCCGCAGCGAGTCCGCGCCATGTGCGGGCCGTCTGTGAGAACTGCCTCGCCTTCCGGAAGAGTCATCCGGCTTTTCGTCCAGAAAATGCGGTTTCCCACTCGATAGGATACAAAGACGGCTTTTGCCTCGCTGAGATGCACGACACGGGTTTTCTGCAGATCGAAATCTGAATAGTGCTTGGCCACTACGTTATCGTGGGCTACCGCGCTGCGGAGCTCCGCGCCGTTCTTTGCTCCGCCCGGAATCACGGAATAGGGATAAAGAAGCCGGTCGCTCTTATCCAATTCGGCGGGCTGAGAAAGAAAACCGCTCTCTGTTGCGGGTTGGTGGAGTGCAGGAGAGGAACTCCAACGGCTGGCCGCCGGCGCCAAATTGTGGCTCGGCGCCAAAACAGACCATACAAAAATGCTTTCAATCAATAAGATCGCCAGCGCTCCCATGCGACGGCAATCAATAATGGTTATGGCAGACTTCGCCCCAGTCTTCCGGCCTTTCCCCATTTCCCCTTGAAATCCGGCAGCACCCAAACCACCGGAGGCCTACCCTCCTAGGTAGCATACGCAATCAATGTTCCAATTGCGTCCGCGTCTCTTTTCCGGTTTTAATTGGCCGTTTTGCGCGAGAAGTAGCCCGAAATTGCAGTTTTTGGGCTAAATTCTGGAAATTCGATAAATCGGGTGACCTTGACGCCCAAGGCGAGAGAAGAAAGTTTCCCGTAAATGGTACGTTCGTTCTACGAAGGTCCTAGGAAACCCATGAGGAATTGGGGCTAATTCG
Source organism: uncultured Acidobacteriota bacterium (assembly GCA_963795005.1). Taxonomy (GTDB): domain Bacteria; phylum Acidobacteriota; class Terriglobia; order Acidiferrales; family UBA7541; genus Palsa-295. Next base: position 47,144 of record CAWCGE010000020.1, read on the forward strand.
AAGATTACTGGACTACACAGCAACTATTGTGTCGTGAACCATAGCAATCCGTACTTTTACTTACAGGCTTGCGGCTGAGAGCCGGATGCTGCCGCCGGTCCAGACGCATTTTTGCCGTGCTTCCAGACCGCGAAGCCCATCCCGACAAACGGCCCAAGCAACACGGCCAGGAACGCCACCAGAAACAGCACCAAGAACACCAGGACAATCACAATTGCCGGCATTTTAGTTCTCCCTCTCCACCTTCCGCATGGGACCCTTTGCTGTGGTACAAACGAAACCCGGTGCTATTTCTCTTTAATAAACCCGCGCCCCGTAGAAAGTTTCTATCTTTCTGGGTCTTTTGATGTGCAATCCAACGGCAAGGATTCTGGTGTGTGCGGGCAAGGTTTCCTTTGAAAGGGGGCCGAGTTTACCCTCGCCCGCCCACATTGTCTTGCTTCTCACCCCGCTCACGCCATGGCTGCCATCTGCCGGGTGGGAGGCGCCATAAATTCCGGTCCGATCGGGTCGCTCACTGTGTCGCGAACGATTCTGCAAATCGCTTTCAACGCGTCGGTGTCCAATTGCCAGCCCTCCACGTTGTCCAAGGTTTGCAATTGCTCGGGATGGCGCGCGCCCCAAAGAGCCACGTTGACTCCCGGCTGATCCAACGCCCAACGGATTGCCAGGTCAAGAACCCGCTTTCCGTAGCTTTTCTTCGCGAATTCATCGAGCAGCTCCACCGCCCGTAGGTACTGTGAGAAACGCGGAGGCTGAAACTTTGGATCCACCTTGCGCAGATCATCACCCGTAAATTGGGTGTCGGATTTCATCCGGCCGGTCAGCAATCCCCGGCAAAGCGGCCCGTAAACGAGCGCGCTAATACGGTTCTCCCGCAAATAGGGCAATACGTCGCGATCGATTTGCCGTTCAAACAAGTTGTAGGGCGGCTGATCGGTGTGCAGCGGCGCGACCGCGCGAAAACGATCCATCTGCTGCGGTGAATAATTGCTCACTCCGACCGCACGGATTTTCCCCTGTTTGAATAGGCCGAACATCGTTTCTGCTGTCTCTTCGATCGGCACCAACGCGTCCGGCCAGTGCACCTGGTAGATATCGATATACGGCGTTTGCAGTCGGCGCAGCGAGTCTTCCACTTCGCGCAGAATCCGTTCGCGCGAGGCGTTACGCGCAAGACTGCCATTCCGCCATTCGATCCCTACTTTCGTTGCCAGGATTACCTTTTCCCGGTTTCCATACTGCGCCAGGGCTTTTCCGACGATTTCCTCTGACCGGCCAAATCCATACACCGGCGCCGTGTCAATAAGGTTGATTCCGCGTTCCAGCGCGGCGTGAATCGTCCGGATGCTGTCAAGTTCATCGGATCCGCCCCACATGGTTCCGCCTACCGCCCATGTGCCCAGAGCGATTCGTGATGCCGTCAATCCAGTCCCGCTGATCTGTGTAAATTCCATAAGCGCCCCCCAGCCTACCGATGCGGGAATCGCATTTTCGCTTCCATTCCGAGGTGCGCACTTGTGGGTGAAGATGTCTTCAGCTATCTTGCTTAAATTCAAGGGATTGGGAGGAGGCTGATGCTCTGTGGCTTGAGAACCCACGGGGCCGCGGGCGACCAAAAGTCGGACAGTCGCTCGACATAAGACGGATTGCCGTCACTTCCAAGGACGGGTGATTCCCAGTTTGCCCATCTTATACACCAGGGAGGTGCGCTTCATTCCCAGCTTTGCGGCGGCGCCCGATGTGCCGCCAATCACCCATTTCGTCTGACGCAGCGTTTCCAGAATGTGCTGCTTCTCAACTTCTTGCAATGTTTCCGGGCGTCCTGTCGTGGAAGCGCCCTCGCTATTCTGACTCCGCAGCTCAGCCAATGACATGCGCAGCACCGATCCCGGTGAAAGGATCACGGCCCGCTCGATGATGTTCTGCAGCTCGCGAATGTTCCCCGGCCAATGATATTCGCGCAGCGCCTGCATCACCTCGCCAGGGATCTTCGCGATCTTCTTGCTCATCATGACCGCGTATTTTTCGACGAAATGATTCACCAGCAGCGCAATATCCTCTCCTCGGCCGCGCAGTGGAGGCAGCGAGAGAGGGAAAATGTTCAAGCGGTAAAACAAGTCTCTGCGAAATTGATTCTCCGCGATCATTTGTCCCAGATCGCGGCTGGTCGCCGCCACGAGTCGCACGTCCACGCGCGTGGTCTTAATGCTGCCGAGTCTTTCGAATTCCTGCTCCTGCAACACCCGCAACAGCTTCGGCTGTAACTCCAGCGGTATATCTCCCACCTCATCTAGAAATAGGGTGCCCTTATGAGCCAGCTCGAAGCGTCCAACTTTCTGCGCGATGGCTCCGGTAAACGCGCCCCGCTCGTGCCCGAACAATTCGCTCTCCAGCAGCCCCAGCGGTATCGCGGCGCAATTCACTTTCACGAACGGCTGCTCTTTTCGAACGCTCAAGTTGTGAATCGCTCGCGCAATCAACTCTTTTCCGGTGCCCGTCTCTCCCAAAATCAAAACTGTCGAGTTTGTCGGCGCCACCGTCTCCACTTGTTTCAGCACGGTTTTCAAAGCCGCGCTTTCTCCCACAATCTCCTCGAAATCATGCTCGGTACGCAGTTGTTCTTTAAGATAGCGGCCTTCCTCCGCCAGCCGCGCTCGCGATTCCGTCACTTTCGCGTAATCCAATGCGTTTTCCACCGCGATGGCCACTTGGCTGGCGATCTGGCTCAGAAAGTGAATGTCTTCCTGCGTGAACGCTTCATCCCTCAACCTACCTAGATTCAAGCTTCCAATCGCCCGATTGCGCGTGATCAGAGGTAAGAAGCACAGATTCTTGAGCCCTTCGTTGGCGGCAATTTGTGCAATCGGCGATTTTCGCCAGTCAGGGCTGTCGCTATCCAGGATCACCGGCTTCATCGTTAGATAAGCTCTAGCGGAAGACGCGCCCTCGAAAGGCACCTGCATTTCTTCATGCAGCAGGCCCTTCCCCTCCGGGAAATCGAGCGCGTAAACCCGCATGGTCAGCTCTTTTTCCGGATCGGGCAAAGACAATCCGGCGTAATCGCACTCCATCACGCGCCGGATGCCTGAAGAAATCGCCCGAAACAGCTCGCGCAAATCCAAGCTCGAAACCACGCGATTATTGAGATCCAACAATAGTTGCAGGCGGTCGCGGTCGCGCGCCAGTTGATGATGCAGAGACTGCGCCTCTTCGAAGTTCAGAGCGTTGTCCACGGCCACCGCCAACTGTGCCGCCACCAGGCGCGGGAACTCCAGGTCCTCTAGCGTAAACGTGCCGGGTTCCTCGGACCCAAAATTCATCGTGCCCAGCCGCCGGTGCGCGGACGTTAACGGCAGGCTGCAAAAAGATCGCACGTTTTGTGCGCACAGCAATTTCATCACTCGTGGGAAACGCTCGTCGGCACGCGTATCTTCGATAATGAAGGGCTGCTGAGTGGTCCACGCCGTGGCGGACGGCGATTCGTCCATGCCGAATTCATCGCCGGCATGCACTGTGGGCGCCGCGGTCGTCTCCAGCACGTGCATGCGCATCACATTGCGCGCCGGGTCATACAGCACAAGGGAGAGAAAATGAAAATTAAGCAGGCCCTTCAGGCGTTCGGAAAGATCATGAAACAACTCGCTGAGATTCCTGTGGGAAACAATTGACTTAGAAACTTCGAGCAGCATGGCGTACTGCTGGAGCGTGGTTTCGGCGCTCTGCAGCGGCGCCAGGGTCCTCTGCGTCCGCGTGGCATTTTCCATCAGGCCGCCCGTTCTAGACACATCTATATGATGGGATGGACTTTAGGATAGATTCAGCGATTGCTATCCGCCCATAACCCTCACAGACTCAGACGCATGCACTGCGTCAGACGTTTCTTAATTCAGCATCCAAAGTACCTTCAGTTTCCGATAACCAACACGAATTTGAGCGCGATGCGAAGCGCGCAACTGTGCGACGGGGGGCCGACAGCTGGCAAAAGACCGTCGTAACGCGGGAACACACCACCCAGGAAACTCACCCCATCCAGGCAGTTCCGAAAACAGTTAAACCTCGCACGCTGAATCCTTTGCGCCGTCTCCGTACTACCTGGCCTACAGCTTTGGAATGTGACGTGCCATACTGTTGCACGGATAACCGTCCGCGCTAATATCGCCGGGGCTATGGCGTGGTTTTCCTGGACATTCTGGGGAGTTTTCGATGTGGATAGTTCGGCTGGCGTTACGTCGGCCTTATACCTTCGTTGTCGCCGCGATACTGTTGCTCATCCTCGGGCCCGTCTCAATTCTGCGTACACCCACGGATATCTTCCCGAACATAGACATTCCGGTAGTCAGCGTTCTTTGGAACTACACCGGTCTTTCGCCGGAGGATATGGGCAATCGCATCGTCTATCAGTACGAGCGTGTGCTTACCACCACCGTAAATGACATCGAACACATTGAATCGCAATCGCTGAACGGGATCGGCGTCGTCAAAATCTTCTTTCACCCGGGCGTCAATATCGGCAACGCCGTGGCACAAGTCACCGCGGTTTCTCAGACCCTCTTGCGCCAGCTCCCGCCAGGCACCACGCCTCCGCTCATCATTCAATACAACGCCTCGAGCGTTCCCATTATTCAACTCGCGCTTTCCGGTCAAGGTCTTTCCGAGCAGCAATTGGGTGATCTCGGGCTCAATTTCATTCGCACCGGCCTGATCACCGTCCCCGGCGCCGCCATCCCCTATCCTTATGGCGGCAAGCAGCGGCAAGTGCAGGTTGACCTCGATACGGGTGCTTTGCAATCGAAGGGGCTTTCGCCTCTCGACGTGGTCAACGCCATTAGCCTTCAGAACCTGATCCTTCCCACCGGCACTGCGAAAATCGGCACGTTCGAATACGAAGTGGATACCAACGGAGCGCCGTTAACGGTTCCCGAATTGAATGATCTCCCCATTAAACAGGTCGGCAGCACCACGATCTATATCCGTGACGTCGCCAATGTCCGCGACGGCTTCCCTCCGCAAACCAACATTGTGCGCGTGAATGGCCAGCGCTCTTCGCTGATGGTGGTTTTGAAGGCTGGCGATGCCTCCACGTTGGATATCATCTCCGGCATTAAAGCGTTGCTGCCCACGATTGCCGCGGGTCTGCCACCCGCGCTGAAAATCACTCCGCTTTCCGACCAATCCATCTTCGTAAAAGCGTCCATCATTGGCGTCGTCCGCGAAGCGATCATTGCTGCCTGCCTGACCGGATTCATGATTCTGGTTTTCCTGGGGAGTTGGCGCAGCACACTCATCATCGCGGTCTCGATTCCGCTCTCCATCCTCACTTCGCTGATCGTGCTGAGCGCACTCGGCGAGACGATTAATATCATGACTCTCGGCGGTCTCGCGCTCGCCGTCGGTATCCTCGTGGACGACGCCACGGTCGAGATCGAAAACATCAATCGCAACATCGACCAAGGCAAGGAAATCGTTCAGGCGATTCTGGACGGCGCTTCGCAGATCGCGGTGCCGGCGCTAGTCTCCACTCTTTCTATTTGCATCGTGTTTGTGCCGATGTTCTTCCTCACCGGCGTCGCCAGGTACCTTTTCGTGCCGCTTGCCGAAGCCGTGTCGTTCGCCATGCTCGCCTCTTATCTGCTTTCCCGAACTCTCGTGCCGACGATGGCCAAATATTTGCTCCAGGTGCGCACCGAAGAGGTTCCGGGGCAAACGGCGCAGTCTTCGAACCCGTTTGTGCGTATGCAACAGGGGTTCGAACACCATTTCGACCGTCTCCGCGTCCGCTATCACGCCCTGCTCGAACGCTGCATTCGCCACCGCGTGCTGTTCGCTGTGTGCTTTTTGGCCGCTTGCGTACTTTCCTTTGCGCTCCTGCCGCTGCTTGGGCAGGATTTTTTCCCGAGCGTCGATAGCGGCGAGTTCAAGCTGCATATGCGCGCGCCCACCGGCACCCGCATCGAGGAGACGGCGGCCCTCTGCGACCGCGTGGAAGCGGACATTCGCCAGCAGATCCCGCAGTCCGAACTGGTCAGCCTGATCGACAATATCGGGCTTCCCTACAGCAGCATCAACCTTTCCTACAGCAATTCCGCGCCGATCGGAACTGGAGACGCCGATATTCTCGCGGAACTTTCAAGGGACCATCATCCCACCGAGAAGTATGTTCACGATCTGCGGATCAGGCTGGCGCAGGATTTTCCAGGCGTCACGTTTTACTTCTTGCCTGCCGATATCGTCAGTCAGATTCTGAATTTCGGGCTCCCGGCCCCGATTGACATTCAAATCCTGGGAAGAAATCTTGCCGCCGATAGGATATTTGCCGATAACCTGCTGAACCGGCTGAAATATGTTCCGGGAACCGTGGATCTACGCATTCAGCAGGAGTTCGATCAGCCAAAATTGCACATTGATGTGGATCGCACGAAGGCCCAGCAGATCGGCTATTCCGCTCGCGATGTTGCGCAGAGTCTGCTCATTTCGCTGAGCGGCAGCTTCCAGACGACCCCGACGTTTTGGCTCGATCCCCGGACCGGCGTCAGCTACAACATCGCCGCTCAAACGCCGCAGTACCGCGTGGACACCTTGCAGGATCTGGAAAATATTCCGGTCACCGGGCCAGGCACACCGCAATCCGAAATTATGGCGACGGTCGCTTCCTTCAGTCGCGGCACCGAAATGGGCGTGGTCTCGCACTACGACATTCAGCCCGTTGTTGATATTTTCGGAGCCGTGCAAGGCCGCGACCTGGGCGGTCTCTCTCGGGAGATCACTCCCATCATCAATCAGAGCAAGAAGGATCTCCCCACCGGTTCTCGCATTGTGGTTCGTGGCCAGATTCTTACCATGGCCTCCTCGTTTTCCGGACTGCTCTGGGGTCTCGCGTTTTCCATCGTCCTGGTTTACTTGCTTATCGTCGTGAATTTCCAATCCTGGCTTGATCCCTTTATCATTCTCATGGCTTTGCCCGGGGCGCTCGCGGGAATTGTGTGGTTCCTGTTTATCACGCGGACTACTGTTAGCGTGCCGGCCTTGACCGGCGCGATCATGTGCATGGGCGTCGCCACGGCCAATAGCATTCTGGTGGTTAGCTTCTCGAAAGAAAGGCTCGGGGAAGGGAAGACGGCTGCCGAAGCCGCTTCGGAAGCCGGCTTCACGCGCTTTCGCCCGGTTCTCATGACCGCCCTTGCCATGATCATCGGCATGTTACCGATGTCGCTGGGATTGGGCGAAGGCGGCGAACAGAATGCGCCGCTCGGCCGTGCCGTGATTGGCGGTCTGCTGTTTGCGACCGTGGCCACGCTGTTTTTCGTTCCGGTGACATTTAGCATCGTGCATGGCATGCGCGAGAAGAAAGAAACTGAAGCGAGTTGAAACGCAAGGTGCGTCAGCCGCATCATTAAGATACGCCGCAAGAGCCCAAGACAGTGCCCAAGAGGAAAAGATGACAGAGTCTGATGGCGAAAAACCGGGGCAAACGGATCGCGGCCGCCCCGCGCCGAACGCACCGAAATCAAGTCATGGAGCGCTGATCGCGATCGTCGTTGTTTTGATTGTCGTCGCGATTGTGGTCGCCGGCGTCGTTCCGCGCCTGCGAGCCAAGGCCGCACTCAAGGTTGAAACCGACAAATTGGCGGTCCCGTCAGTCGAAGTGCTTCAACCAAAGCGCGGCTCGCCTCAGCAGGAACTTGTTTTGCCAGGCAATATGCAGGCCTTTATAGATGCCCCGATCTACGCCCGCACTAACGGCTATCTGCAATCCTGGTACTTCGACATTGGCGCCCACGTGCGCAAGGGCCAGTTGCTTGCTGTGATTGACACGCCTGAAGTTGACCAGCAGCTGCAGCAAGCTCGCGCCGATTTAAACACTGCTCAGGCGAACCTGCGCCTTTCGCAAATCACGAACGATCGGTATGAAGGCCTGAAGAACAGCGATTCCGTTGCTCAACAGGATGTGGACAATGCGCACGGTGATTACGCCGCTAAAGTCGCAACGGTGCAGTCGGCGGCCTACAACGTAAAGCGCCTCGAGGACTTGCAATCCTTCACGAAGATCTACGCGCCATTCGATGGCGTGATCACCGCGCGCAACACCGATATAGGCCAACTAATTGATTCTGGCTCAGGCACTCCGGCCAAGGAGCTGTTCCACATGGCCGCCATCGGTACATTGCGCGTATTCATTAACGTGCCGCAGCCCTACTCCCCTGCGGCCAAGCCGGGTATCAGCGCCGACCTGACTCTTGCGCAGTTTCCCGGCCGGAAGTTTCAGGGAAAACTCGTGCGCACCGCCAACGCGATTGACCTCGCTTCCCGCACGCTGCTGGTTGAAGTGGATGTTGATAACCCCACAGGCGAACTTCTGCCCGGCGATTTCACCGAAGTTCATCTGAAGATTCCCTCAGACATTCCCACCTTTATTCTCCCCGTCACCTCCCTGATTTTCCGGGCGCAGGGTTTGCAGGTCGCAGTCGTGGAGAATAACCAAGCGAAACTTAAAGCAATCGCGCTGGGCCGCGATTTTGGCTCCGAAGTGGAAGTTGTCTCCGGCCTCACCGGCCAGGAATCCGTTATCGTCAGTCCTCCGGATTCGATCATTGATGGCGAACAAGTGAGGATCGCTCAGCCAAATTCTCAAGGAGGCTCCAGCAGTGGATCGCCTGCACGTTAGTGCGCGCTACGCAACCCTCTGCCGCCTTTCACTGGCGGCGATTTCGAGCGCAGCCATGCTCTGCTTCTCCGGCTGCACCGTCGGCCCGAATTATGTCCGCCCTACTGCGGAAGTTCCTACGGCGTACAAGGAAATCCCTCCCGACTGGAAGCAGGCGCAACCCTGCGATGCGATTGCCAAGGGCAAGTGGTGGGAGGTTTATCAGGATGCGCAGCTCAATTCTCTCGAAGAGCAGATCGACGTCTCCAACCAGAGCTTGAAAGCCGAGCAGGAGCAGTTCGCGCAGGCGCGCGCCGCTCTCAAAATTACTCGCTCGAATTTGTTCCCCAATGTCACCGGGGGCTTTTCCGCCTCGCGCACCGATCAGTCTAAAAACAAGCCGCTCTTCAACCGTACCTTCGAGCAAAAGGACTACAACGATTTCGTGTTACCCGTTGACGTTTCCTACGAGGCCGACCTGTGGGGCCGCGTGCGCCGCACCGTGGAAGCCAGCCGCTCGGAAGCCCAGGCCACCGCTGCCGATCTGGCCAACGTCAGTTTGAGCCTTCATGCGGAGCTTGCTTCCGACTACTTCCAGTTACGCGGTCTGGATGCCCAGAAACAACTGCTCGATTCCACCGTTCAATCGTACGTAAAGGCTCTCGATTTGACCGAAAGCCGGTATCACGGTGGCTTGGCTTCGGCTGTGGACGTGGCGCAGGCACAAACTATTCTCGAAACCACGCGTGCCCAGTCGGTGGACGTTGAAGTGCAAAGGGCCGCTTACGAACACGCCATTGCCGTGCTGATCGGCAAGCCTGCTTCGCAATTCAGCCTGGCGCAGATTCCTCTCACTGCCCCGCCGCCAGTCGTCCCCGCCGGCCTGCCTTCCGATTTGCTCGAACGTCGCCCTGATATTTCCGCCGCGGAGCGCCGCGTGCAAGAACAGAATGCCCAGATTGGAGTAGCCAAGGCAGCCTATTACCCCTTGGTGACCCTCGCTGCTTCTGGAGGATTTGAAAGCGCCGTTGCGGGAACCCTGCTGCAAGGTCCCAGTGCTTTCTGGATGCTTGGCGGTCAAGCTGCCGAGACGCTATTCGACGCTGGGCGCCGCCGCGGGGTCTCCGACCAAGCCAAATCCGCCTGGAACCAGTCCGTGGACAATTATCGCCAGACCGTGCTCGCCGCGTTTCAGGAAGTCGAAGACAATCTCGCTGCCTTGCGCATCCTCCAAGACGAAGCCGATACACAAGCCGGCGCCGTCGCCGCCGCGCAGCACTCGCTCTCGCTTTCGATAACCCGCTACAAGGGTGGCGTCACCAACTATCTCGAAGTCACCACCGCACAAAGTGCCGCGCTCTCCGACGAAGTCACGGCCGTAAGTATCTTGACGCGCCGCATGGCTGCCAGTGTCCTGCTAATCAAGGCAATAGGCGGCGGCTGGAACGTCTCGCAAATCCCGCACGTCTAACCTGAAGTTATCCGTCGTTCCGCGCTAGCCTCCTCTTCGCTCTTGTGATAAAGATGTGCGTTCCATCCAGCGCGCCAGAAGCCCGGAGAAATCTTGAGCCGCCGCAAGCCGAAAGGTTCGGTCGTCACGTTGCGCGACGTAGCGCAGGAAAGCGGCGTGTCTCCCGCTACCGTCTCGATCGTCCTCAATAACGCTCCGCTCGCGCGCTATATTCCGCCATCCACCAAAGATCGTATCGAGCGCGCCGCCAAAAAACTCGCCTACCGCCCGAAGGTCGTCTCGCGCTTTCTCAGCGCCAAACGCAATCGCACCGTCGGCGTGATGGTTTTCGACATCACCGACCCGTTCTGCACGCTAATCCTCCGCGGCATCGAAAATTCCCTCTACCAGGCTTCCTATCTGCCGATCCTCACCGACGTGCACAACCAGCGCGGCCGTTTCGAACGCTATCTCGAAATGCTTCTCGCACGTCCCGTCGAAGCGCTCGTCTTTGTCGCCAACTGGCTCTTCGTGGATATTGACCTGCTCGCTGACTTGGAAAAGCGCAACATTCCTGCCGTCATGATCGGCCGCGAGCTACGCTCCGGCGCGGTCAGCTCCGTCATGGTGGATAACGAGGCCGGCGCGCATCTCGCGCTTGAGCACCTTTACTCGCTCGGCCACCGCAAAATCGCGTTCATCCGCGGGCCCAAGATGCTGGTAGATAGTTCTCCGCGCTGGCGCGGTGTCCGCTCCTTCGCGCGTTCGATGGGTCTCGAAATAGATCCCACTCTCGTAGTGGACTTGCCCGATTCGCTCGACCCCAATTCCAGTTTCGACGGCGGCTTTAAGCTCACCGAAGAACTCCTGAGGCACAAGAAGCGTTTCACCGCCATCATGGCTTTTGACGACATGACCGCCTTCGGCGCCATCCGCGGCCTAGCCCGCGCCGGCCTGAAGGTCCCGGAAGATTGCTCCGTAATCGGATTTGACGACGTCATTCCCGCCGGCCTTTCGGTTCCCTCGTTGACCACCGTTCGCCAGCCGATGGAAGCTTTGGGAACCGCAGCCGTGGGTATGATTATGGAAGGCATCAACGCAGCCATTGAGGAACGCGAATCGCTAGCCGTGCACCGGCAACTCGCCCCAGAACTCGTCGTGCGCGAATCCACCCGCGCCGTCTCCTGGGCCTAGTGCGCCTATCGCATGTGATTAGGGTCACGGCATGTTGTGCCCGTCGTGCCTGCCGGGGATGTATCGCAACGTTGGCCGCGAGAACCGCCTTCTTTTCGATGGTTTTTGACTTGACTTAACAAAACAGCAAGGAATAATACGAACGTTTAATAAAGTTTAATAAAGCAGCGTAGTCAACGAAACGGCTCCGCGTCAACGGCCTGTTTGCCTGGCGTCGGCCGTCCCGGGAGGCTGTTCGTGCGCCTGCAAAGCAAGGTCGACAACAATTTCAAAGCGCCTGTGCATTCCTGCGGCTTGGCCACGATCGTAATGCTCGCAATATTTGCGTTAGCCACTTCCTCTCTCTCGGCGAATTCCGAAAAGAACTTCAGCGAAAAAACCTACCTGCACTCGGGTTGGACTCTGCAATCTTCCTGTCAATTCTCCGCAGCCGGCGAACAAATCTCCACCGCTGGCTTCAAGACCGACGGTTGGCATTCCACCGACGTTCCCTCCACAGTCGTAGCCGCGCTCGTCGCCGACAAGACCTACTCCGACCCCTATTCCGGAATGAATCTGCGCGATATTCCTGGCACCACCTATCCCATCGGCAAGAATTTCTCCCTACTGCCCATGCCCAAGGACAGCCCCTTCCGCTGTTCCTGGTGGTACCGCACTGAATTCAAGTTGCCGGAAAATTTCAATGGCCGTCACGTTTGGCTGCATTTCGGCGGCATCAACAATCGTGCCAATATCTGGCTCAACGGCCGCCAGATCGCGAATTCCAAAGATGTCGCTGGTGCCTATCGCACCTACGACTTTGAAGTCACCTCCTTCATCCTGCGCGATCAGACGAACACCCTAGCCCTCGAAACCATCGCCCAAACCGAAAAGGACTTGGGCATCAACTGGGTGGACTGGAACCCCGCGCCTCCCGATAAAGATATGGGCCTGTGGCGCCCCGTTTATTTGCAGGATAGCGGTCCGGTAACGATCCGCTATCCTCAAGTCGTCACCCATTTCCCGACTTCGTCGCTCGATCAAGCCAATCTCGCCGTCGAGGCCGAACTTCACAACACCGCCAAAGAGCAGATGACCGGATACATCGACGGTCATTTCGATGGCGTTCATTTCCGCCACACATACATCTTGAGCCCCAACGAAACTCGCACCGTCCGCTTTCTCTCCGATGAATATCCCCAGTTGCAAATCAAGAATCCAAAGCTTTGGTGGCCCTACCAAATGGGTCCGCAAAACCTGCATGAGCTTTCCCTGCGATTCAATATCGGCAACGAGCAGTCTGACGCGCAAACGATGAAATTTGGAATCCGCGAAATCACTTCCGAACTGAACACCAACGGCGCCCGCCAGTTCTACATTAACGGCCGCAAAATTCTCATTCGCGGCGGCGGCTGGTCTCCGGACATGCTTCTGCGCCAAGACCTCGACCGTTTGCAAAACGAATTTCGTTACGTTCGCGACATGAATCTCAACACCATCCGCCTCGAAGGCAAACTGGAAACCGAGGAATTCTACAATCTCGCCGATGAACAGGGCGTCTTGATCATGGCTGGCTGGTGTTGCTGCGATCATTGGGAGCAGTGGAAACACTGGCAGCCCGGTGACCTCGAAATCGCCACCGCCTCCCTGCGCTCGCAGATCATGCGCATGCGCAGCCATCCCAGCATGCTGGTTTGGCTCAACGGCAGCGATAATCCTCCGCCAGCGGACGTTGAAACCGCCTATATCAAAGTCCTTAAGGAATCCGATTGGCCCAATCCTTACATTTCCTCCGCCTCGGCCACCCCCACTTCCGTCACCGGCCAATCCGGCGTCAAGATGACCGGGCCGTACGATTATGTCCCGCCCGATTACTGGCTGACTGACACCAATAAATATGGCGGCGCGTTCGGCTTCAACACGGAAACCAGCCCCGGCCCTGCCGTCCCGCTGCAAAGCTGCCTGAAGAATTTTATTCCTGCCGATCACCTGTGGCCGCAGGACATTTACTGGAACTATCACGCAGGGTCCGAGGGCTTCAAAGATCTCAGCCACTTCAATGGCGCAATGAATGCAATCTACGGTCCCGCCAAGGATCTCGATAACTATGAACTGAAATCGCAAACCATGGCCTACGAAGGCGAGCGCGCCATGTTCGAGGCCTACTCGCGCAACAAATACAACACCACCGGCATCATTCAGTGGATGCTCAATAATGCGTGGCCTTCCACCATCTGGCACCTCTTCGACTATTATTTGCAGCCCGCCGGTGGATATTTCGGCACGAAAAAAGCCTGCGAGCCTCTGCACGTGCAATATTCCTATGACGACAACAGCATCGCCGTCGTGAATAGCCTCTACGAGAAAGTGTCCGGCCTCACCCTAACCGCCAAACTTTACGATATATCTCTTCAGCAGCGATTTTCGACTCAGGTGCAAACCGATGTGAACGCCGACGCTGTGCGCAGAGTCTTGACCCTGCCAGCGGGATCCTTCAATGCCGCTTCGCCTGTCTATTTCGTCGCTCTCGAACTTCAATCGAGCGACGGGAAAATCGTCAGCCGTAATTTTTACTGGCTCTCGTCTAAGCAGAACACCTACGAATGGGCCAAAACTACCTATCGCTTCACTCCCGTTTCTTCGTACGAAGACTTGACGTCTCTCCAAACGCTTCCCGCAGCGAACGTCGAAGCCACCGGCAGCGTGCTCCCAGGCCCCGATGGCTCTGTCGCTCACGTCCTGCTGAAAAATTCCAGTGATCATCTCGCTTTTCAAATTCGTCTTGGAATCCGCAAGTCAGGTCAGACCGCCGAAATTCTTCCGGTCTTTTGGGACGACAATTACATCGAATTGATGCCCGGTGAGTCCCGCGAACTGACGGCCAGTTATTTGCCTTCCGCTGCCGTTTTCGGTGGCGTCGAGCTAACCGTTTCTGGATGGAACATCGCTCCAGCTGCCATCCGCTTGAAAGAGGGAAGAGGCCTGCCCGTTACTTCTACCGGAGGCGGCCGCTAATGTCCGATCAGCAGACAAGTCAGTCGAGCCATCCGCATCCGTTTTCGAACTACATGCTCAGTGAAATCTATGAGCAGCCTCAGGCCATCCGCGAAACCATCCGCAAGAACGTGCACGGCGACGTCATTTTCCCGGACTCGTTGCGGCCAATTGAAAAGGCCCTTTTCGACTTCAAGAAAATAATCATTGCAGCCAGCGGCTCCAGCCGCAATGCCGGCCTCGCGGGCGAAATCATGATCGAAGACCTCGCGGGCGTTGCGGTGGACGTCGAATACGCCAGCGAATATTGCTACCGCTCCACGCACTCGGACACCAACCCGATCGTGGTTGTGATCACCCAGTCGGGAGAAACCGCGGACACCACTGCGGCGCAGCGCGAAGCCCTCAACCGTGGCGCCAAGACGGTCGCAATCTCCAACGTCGCGGATTCCACCATCTCGCGTGAAGCCAGCGCCAACCTGCAAACGTGCGCCGGCGTCGAGAGAGCTGTTCCGGCCACCAAGAGTTTTACGGCGCAGCTCACCATCCTTTATTTATTCTCGCTGTTTCTAGCGCGGCAGCGCGGCCGTATGACGTCCGAGGTCGCTCGCGCTCACCTGAATGCCCTTGCCGAAATCCCCAAAGCCATCGAAAAGTCCCTCGCCGCGTGGGACGCTCAGGCCGCTGGCTGCGCCCGCGCATTCCAGCAGGCCAAGGCCTTTCTGTTCCTGGGACGTGGCGTCCACTACGCCCTCGCTCGCGAAGGAGCGCTCAAGCTCAAGGAAATTTCCTACGTCCAGGCCGAAGGACTGCCCGCCGGGGAATTGCGTCACGGCCCCAACGCGCTGGTGGATGAAAAGCTTCCAGTCGTCGTTCTCGCCACGCGCGACGCTGGCGATCCGGATTCCGTCTTGCGCTACCAAAAAACGCTTCTGGTCCTCGAATACATCAAGAGCCGCGGCGGAAAATCCATCGCCATCGCTACGGAAGGCGACCGCGAAATCCTCCCCCTCGCGGATCGCACGATCTTCGTTCCTCCGGCGCCGGAATTGTTGCTGCCGATCCTCGAGGTCGTGCCGCTCCAGTTGTTCGCCTATCATTTCGCCATCCTCAATGGCTGCGACGTAGACCGTCCCAGAAATCTCGTCAAGGCTGTCATCACCGAATGACCCTCAGGCGCTCGTCTAATGCTCCGGTACTTGGTACAGCGGCGGACCTCAGACGCGCCTGTTGCGTCCCGCGCCGGGTAGTCGGACCCACCGAACGCAGTCGCGTTCGCCTTGCAAGGGAATGATGGCAAACGAATCAACCCAAAGCGCGCAATCTCCAGTCAAGCTCAGCCGTGTCCTCGGTCTTTGGGACCTCATCATCATCGGCATCGTCATCGTTCAACCGATCGCGCCGATGGGCATTTACGGCGTCATCAGCAACGCAGCGCGCGGCCACGTCGTCACCACCATCCTGATCGCCATGGTCGCCATGCTCTTCACCGCCGTCAGCTACGGCAAAATGGCCCGCGCCTATCCCAGCGCCGGCTCTGCCTACACCTACGTGGGTCAGGAAATTCGCCCCGCGCTCGGCTACGTCACCGGCTGGGCCATGTTGATGGATTACATTCTCAATCCGCTGATTTGCACCATCATCTGCAGCAAGCTCACTCAAAACATTTTGCCGTTCATGCCTTACTGGTCGCTCGCCGTCGGGTTTGCGGTTGCCTTCAGCCTGCTAAATCTCAGGGGCGTAAAGACCTCCGCTCGAATCAACGACGTGCTCGCGGCGGGAATGTCCATCGTCGTCGTCATCTTCTTCGCCTTTGTCATCCGCTTTATCTGGGGCTTGCATCAGTACGGCCCGGGCTTCTTCACCCAGCCGTTTTACAACCCCGCTACCTTCAGTTTCAACGGAGTTTTTCGCGGGACCTCCATTGCCGTGCTCACCTACATCGGCTTTGACGCGATCTCCACCTTATCCGAGGAAGTCGAAAATCCTCGCCGCAATATCATGCTCGCGACGGTCCTCGTCTGCGTCTTCACTGGTGTCCTCTCATCGCTGGAAGTTTATGCCGCACAGCTCGTCTGGAGAGACAAGCCATTCCCTCCCGAAATGGTAGAGTCTGCATTTCCGCTGGTGGCTCGGCAAGCCGGTGGCTTCTTCCTGTTTCACTTGGTGAATTTCACCGTCTTGATCGCCAATATCGGCTCGGGCATGGGCTCACAATTGGGAGCAGCGCGCTTGCTGTACGGCATGGGCCGCAGCGATGGTATCCCCAAGAAATTCTTCGGCGCGCTTGACCCTAAGAACCACATTCCGCGCAATAACGTCATCTTTGTCGGCGCTATCGCGCTCGTTGGTGCATTTCTCATCACTTATGACCAGGGAGCGGAACTGTTGAATTTTGGCGCGCTCCTCGCCTTCATGGGCGTCAACGCGGCCGCCTTCGTGCGCTACTTCCTGCGCGCCAAGAAACGCACTTGGTTCGATTTCGCCTCCCCGCTGCTCGGTTTCGTGATTTGCCTGTTCATCTGGCGCAACTTGAGCAGCAAGGCCATGCTTCTCGGTGCCGTCTGGATGGTGGTCGGCATCGCCTATGGCGCGGTGAAGACCAAAGGCTTTCAAGCCGATTTGGTTAAGTTCGATATTCCTGCGGACGAATCCTGAGTCCCCACATCGTTCGTGCGGGCAGCATCAAGGCGCTCGTTGCTATTCTTTCCATGGCCAATCCCACTGCCTTTGAGCGCGCCACGCGGGTTCGTCACACGGTGGATCAGCTCATGGCGCACTTCAAGATCCAGGAGCAGTGGCCCGTCGAAGGGGCCGCCATGCTATCTCAGATCGGCTGCATCGCTCTGCCGGCTGCGATGGTTGATAAACTTTACAAGGGCGAAGTTTCTGATGACTCCGAGCGCGAGATGGTCAAACGCATGCCCACCGTCGCCGAAAAATGCCTGGCCCATATTCCTCGCATTGATTCCGTTCGAAAAATCTTGCAGCAGCATAGTCGCCACTTCGCCGAGGACAAGAAACACTCGGACGGCGACCTCGACGAAGAAATTCCCTGGGGCGCCCGCGCGCCAAAAAAAAATGCGCTGGATTTTGATTTGCTGGATTCGGGCGAAAATCATTCCGACCATCCGTTCGCCATTATGCGCGGACGCGAGGGCTGGTCGATCCGGAAATCTTGGAGGCTCTTGCAGCGATGCGGGAAGCTCGCTGGAAAAACTTCAGATGCTGGAGCTTTCCGTCCGTGAAGTCGCGGTCGGCATGATCTTCGGAGAACACCGGAAATCTTCCAGGCGTTGCTCTTAATCGCGCGCGCCCAGGAAGTCACGCCCGCATGGCTCGAGCGCATGCGCAACTTCTCTCCCGAACTCGCGATTCGCGAGCCCGTCCGCATGATTCTGCAAGATCCGGCGAGCGTCCCAACCCGCTTTGGCCGGATCGCGCGCTTGAAGCACTCGCGGTGGCAACATCCCCAGGGATTCGCTAGTCCGGCTCCTGCGTCACGATATGCACGTCCACTGCTGGCGCATCTTTCAGAAATCGGTTGATCGCGCTCATGTACCGCAGCTTTTTCCAGCCCTCCGTTGCCGTCCGTCCGAAAATCATTTGCGTGATGTGCTTATCCCGCACGAACTGCGCGGCGGCATCCGCCACATGATCGCCCTTCAACCGCACCGGCTTCGCGCCCAAGTTCTCCGCGAATTGCAGGTTCGCCACGAGCGCCTTTTCCTCTTCCGGATCTCCATCCGGCTCCAGATCCACATGCAGCGCATACAGTTCGGCATCCATTCGCCTTGCCATGCGTGCGGCCCTTGCCACCAGATACTGCGCCTTCGGGTTGGCGCTGATGCACACTGCGATCCGCTCGCGCACGCCCCAGGCTTCCTGGATGTCCTTTTCCACCATGTACGATTCCAGGCTGCGGTCCACTTGTTCGGCCACCTGCCGTAACGCGAGTTCGCGCAGCGCGATCAAGTTCCCGCGGCGAAAAAAATTCTTCAGCGCCTGTTCGATCTTTTCCTTCCCGTAAACGTCTCCGCGCCTCATGCGGTTCTGCAAAGCCTCCGGCGTCAAATCCACCATCACCGTTTCGTCGGACACCTGCAGCACCCAATCCGGCACAGTTTCCCGCACGGGAACGCCGGTGATCGCCCGCACGGTCGGCGCGATGCTTTCGATGTGCTGAATGTTGACCGTCGAAATCACGTCAATCTTCGCATCTAATATCTCCAGCACGTCCTCGTACCGCTTCCGATTCTTGCTGCCGGGAATATTCGTGTGCGCCAATTCGTCCACCAGGACCACCCGCGGATGCCGCGCCAAAATGGCGTCCAAATCCATTTCCGCGAAAAGTGTCCCTTTGTAATCAATCATTCGGCGAGGAACCGTTTCCAATTGTGAGGAAAGTTCCGCGATTCCTTTTCTCCCGTGTGTTTCTACCACGCCAATCACCACGTCTTCGCCGCGGCTGTGCCGTCGGATCGCTTCGCTCAGCATGCTGAACGTTTTGCCCACTCCCGGTGCGTACCCCAAAAAGAGTTTCAGCGCTCCCTTGGTTTTTTCGGACGGCTTGGACGCAGCTAGCCACTGTTCTGGGGTCTTCGGCATTTGTGTATTCTCTGCTACGGTCGCTTTGAAAGCTACGTTAGAATGTGTCCGTGCACGAATCCCTTTTTGCCCGTTTCCTGCGATTCGCAGCCGCTTTCGTCATCATCATTGGAATTTCCGCTTTCTATAAGCATGTATTGCCCGCCAATCCCACAACAATAGCGCTCTCTTTTCTGCTCGCCATTCTAGCCGTTTCTACGGTATGGGGCATTGCTGTTTCCGTGTTCATGTCCGTTGTCGCCATGCTCGCGTTTAACTACTATTTCCTGCCCCCCGTCGGCACATTTACCGTCGCCGATCCGCAGAACTGGGTCGCACTGTTCGCCTTTTTGGTCGTGTCCGTGCTGGCCAGCCATCTCTCCACCCGCGCTCGTCAACAAGCGAAGGACGCCTCCCAGCGCCGCCGCGAAATCGAAAAGCTCTACGCTTTCAGCCAGGGCCTTCTGGAATCGGGCAACGTGATCCAACTCCTCAATCGCATCCCTTCGCAAATTGTGGACATCTTTGAAGTCGGCGCCGCTGCCCTCCTTCTTGCCGAAAAACAGAAAATCTACCGCTCCGGTCCGGTAATCCCGCAACTCGATCTGGAAACCCTGAAGGCCATGGTTATTCGCGAAGAGCCCTTGGTGGACGAAGCAAATAGTTTGTGCTTCCTCCCAGTGCGTTTGGGAGTTCGTCCCATCGGCAGCCTGGGGATTTCCGGCTCGATGCTCTCCCGCCAGACGCTCGAAGCCATCGGCACCCTCATCGCCGTGGCCATCGAACGCGCGCGCGCGATTGAGCAACTCGGACTGACCGAAGCGGCTCGCGAAGGCGAGCGGCTCCGCACCGCGCTGCTCGATTCCGTCACGCACGCGTTGCGCACCCCGCTCACCTCCATTAAAGCTTCCGTGACGAACTTGCTCTCGAACCCCAGCGTCACCGGTCAGCAACGCCAGGAGCTACTCACCATCATCAATGAGGAAACTGACCGTTTGAACCGCTTGGTCGGCGAGGCCGGGGAAATGGCGCGCCTCGACGCTGGTGAAGTCGAGCTCCGCCTTGAGTCTCGGCCGATTGAGGATGTTATCAACGCTGCTCTAAGCCAGTGCAAGGCGGCTTTAGGAGATCGCGTAGTGCGTGTGCAGGTGCCCTCCGGCCTGCCTCACGTCAGCGTGGACCTTGGGCGCGCACGCGAGGCTCTGGTCCATCTCATCGAAAATGCTAACCAATATTCGCCGGCCGACCGTCCCATTACCATCAGCGCCGAAGCCGCTCCTGATTTCGTAGTTACCAGCGTTGCCGACCGCGGCGCCGGCATTGACGACCTCGAACAAAACCTCATTTTCGAGAAATTCTATCGCGGCAAGGATCAGCGCTATTTGGTGCAAGGCACTGGCATGGGCCTGCCCATCGCCAAAGCAATTATCGAAGCCCACGGCGGCACGATGAGCCTCACCAGCCAGCGCGGCCAGGGTTCGGTCTTTTCGTTCACCTTGCCGGTAGACCGCGGCCGTTCCGGAGACTGATGACCACCGCCACCATTCTCGTCGTGGATGACGAACCACAAATCCGCCGCGTCATGCTCACCACTCTCGCGTCGCAGGGATATTCGGTCATCGAAGCGCGTAGCGGCGAAGAGGCGCTCGAAAAATTGCGCCGTGAGCGCCCCGATCTGATTCTTCTCGATGTCAACTTGCCCGGGATTTCGGGCCTCGAAACCTGCCGCGAAATCCGCGGCTCCAGCGACGCGCCCATCATCATGCTCACGGTCCGCAATACGGAGCGGGACAAGGTGCAAGCCCTCGATGCCGGCGCCGACGACTACGTCGTCAAACCCTTCGGCGTCGAGGAACTGATGGCTCGCATCCGCGCTGCGCTTCGCCGCGCTGCTCCCGGAGAAACCACGCCCGCATTTATCTCCGATGAACTCAAAATCGATTTTGAAAAACGCAGCGTGCTGGTGCAAGGGCGTCCCGTCCGCCTCACGCCCAAAGAATTCGAATTGCTCCGTCAATTGGTCTCGAATCCCGGCAAGGCACAAGCACATCGCCGCCTGTTGCAGGCTGTCTGGGGACCAGATTACGGGGAAGAAACCGAATATCTGCGCGTCTTCATCAATCAATTGCGAAAGAAAATCGAGCCCGACCCCAGCAATCCGCGCTACATCCATACCGAACCCTGGATCGGCTACCGCTTCGATCCGCCCAATCCCAAGTCCCGCTCCACGCGCCAAGACAAGTAGGGCTTTGTGGGTCGTGGTTTGGCCACAACATAAGGTCTGCAAATTGAGAACGGCTTTAGCCTCTGAAGTTCGGGTCTTGCAGTCCTCACGCATCGCTGCGTTCTCGGATCTTGCATCATGCACTAATGCATCGGATGCGCTGCATCCAACTCCAAATTCAGTTCCAGCACATTTACCCGTGGCTCCCCCAGGAATCCCCACTGCCGTCCTTCCGTGTGTTTTGCTACCAGCGCGCGGATCTCCGCCTCGCTCATTCCCCGTTCGCGTGCCACGCGCGGAACCTGGAACTCCGTTGCCGCCGGAGTTATATCCGGATCGAGGCCGGACCCGGAAGTCGTGATCAAATCCACCGGAATCGGCGCGTTCGGGTTTTCCGCATGTAATTTCTGCACATCGGAATTGACCCGCGTCATCAGCGCCTGATTCGTAGGACCCAAATTCGATGCGCCTCCGCTCGCCGCGTCCGAATCGTATCCGGCAGCTCCTGCTGCAGACGGTCGCGAGTGAAAATATCCCGCCGAAGAGAACGGCTGCCCAATCAAGCTCGATCCTAAAAGCTTTCCCTGTGCCTGAATCATTTCACCGTTCGCCTGCCTCGGGAAAAGCCACTGCGCCAGCCCAGTGACCGCCAGCGGATACCCGATCCCCAGCAAAATCGTCGTCGCCAGCGTCATCCAGATTGCAATCAGAAAGTTCCGTTTCATAAACGTCCTTACGCCCACCCGATATGCGTGATGATCACATCAATCAACTTGATTCCGATGAACGGCGCAATGATTCCGCCCAATCCATACACCAGCAAATTCCGACGCAGCAAAGCCTCGGCGCCCAGAGGCCGGTACTTCACGCCACGCAAGGCCAGCGGCACCAGCGCAATAATGATCAGCGCGTTAAAAATCACTGCGGAGAGAATCGCCGATTGCGGAGTTTTCAATTCCATCACGTTCAATACTCCCAGCTGCGGAAAAGCCGCTGCAAACATCGCCGGGATAATCGCGAAATATTTCGCTACGTCGTTGGCCACTGAAAAAGTGGTCAAGGCACCGCGCGTAATCAGCAATTGTTTGCCGATCTCCACCACTTCTATCAACTTCGTTGGATTCGAATCCAAATCCACCATGTTCCCGGCTTCTTTGGCGGCCTGCGTTCCCGCGTTCATCGCTAGGCCTACGTCCGCCTGCGCCAAAGCCGGCGCATCGTTCGTCCCGTCGCCGGTCATCGCCACTAATTTCCCTTTAGCTTGTTCGCGCCGAATCAAAGCCAGCTTGTCTTCCGGCCGCGCCTCCGCCAGAAAGTCGTCCACGCCCGCTTCCCGCGCAATCGCTGCCGCCGTAAGAGGATTGTCGCCCGTGATCATCACCGTGCGAATTCCCATCACGCGCAGATGTTCGAAGCGCTCGCGCATTCCGCCCTTCACAATGTCCTTCAGGTGCACTACGCCGAGCGCGCGCCCGTCCTCCGCCACCAGCAAGGGTGTCCCGCCCGAATTTGCAATGCGTTCCACCGCCTCCATCGTTTCAGGCGGTACCGCCCCGCCCGCGTCCTTGATGCTCTTGACGATCGCGTCCCGCGCGCCCTTGCGAATCCTTCTTCCATCCAAATCCACGCCAGACATTCGCGTAACCGCCGAAAACGGTATGAACGTCGCGGCAATAGATCCCAACTCTCTCGCGCGCAGCCCGTACTTATCCTTGGCTAGCACCACAATCGAGCGCCCTTCCGGCGTTTCATCTGCCAGTGACGCAAGCTGCGCCGCGTCAGCCAGATCTGCGTCGCTGACTCCCGGCGCCGGAATAAACTCCGTTGCAAAACGATTGCCCAGCGTGATCGTCCCCGTTTTATCCAGCAGCAGTGTGTCCACGTCGCCCGCCGCTTCCACCGCGCGCCCAGACATCGCCAGCACGTTCTTCTGCAGCACGCGGTCCATCCCCGCGATGCCAATCGCCGAAAGCAAACCGCCAATCGTAGTCGGAATCAGACACACTAACAGCGCCACCAACACAAACACCGACTGCGGCGCACCCGAATAGATCGCCATCGGCTGCAAGGACACGACGGCCAGCAAAAAAATAATCGTCAACCCCGCCAGCAAAATATTCAGTGCGATCTCATTCGGCGTTTTTTGCCGCAGAGCGCCCTCCACCAGCTTGATCATCCGGTCCAGAAACGTCTCGCCCGGATTCGACGTGATCCGCACCTTGATCTCATCGGACAGTACGCGCGTTCCGCCGGTCACCGCCGAACGATCGCCGCCGCATTCCCGGATCACCGGCGCGGATTCGCCCGTAATCGCGGATTCGTCCACGGACGCGACTCCCTCGATCACTTCGCCGTCCCCCGGAATGAATTCCGTCGCGCTGACGATCACTGCATCGCCCATCCGCAATTTCGATCCCGGAACCGATTCGATCGTGCCATCCGGCTTCAATCGCCGTGCGATCGTCTCTGCCCTCGCCTTGCGCAAGGTTTCCGCCTGCGCTTTTCCTCGCCCTTCCGCCATCGCTTCCGCAAAATTCGCAAAAAGCACCGTAAACCACAACCACAATGTGATTTGCAGCGAAAACCCGAATCCCGGCGTGTGTTGCGCCAGGCCCCGCACCAGATCCACGGACGTCAGCACCGCGCCCACTTCCACCACGAACATCACCGGATTTTTCGCCAGCGTCCGTGGATTCAGTTTGACGAACGATTCCCACAGCGCCGGCACCACGATTTCTTTTCCCCAGCGCGATTGCTCTCGCGTGCTTCCCTTGGTGGCCATGAGCGCTTAAAACACCTTTCCTGCGTGCAATAGCAGATGTTCGAGAATCGGACCCAAACTGAGCGCGGGGAAGAAGGTCAGCGCGCTCACGATCAGCACCACGGAGACCAGCAGTGCGCTGAACAGCGACGTCGTAACCGGAAACGTTCCCGCCGATTCCGGCACGTATTTCTTCCTGGCCAGGCTCCCG
This sequence comes from uncultured Acidobacteriota bacterium, assembly GCA_963795005.1. Classification (GTDB taxonomy): domain Bacteria; phylum Acidobacteriota; class Terriglobia; order Acidiferrales; family UBA7541; genus Palsa-295. The sequence goes on from CAWCGE010000020.1 coordinate 71,188, forward strand.
GAAATCGCCAGAATCGGAATTACCGCGAAAAATCGCCCGAAAAGGGTGGCAAAGCCGATTGTCGTGTTGTACCAAAGCGTGTTCCCGTTAAATCCTCCGAACGCCGAACCGTTATTGCCGGTCGCCGAGGTGTACGCGTACAAAACCTGCGAAAGTCCATGCGGCCCCGGATTTGAAATAGACGGTGTCCCAAACTTGGGCGCCACCACCGAGATCGCCGTGAATACCAGACTCACTAAAGGAAAAATCAGCACAGAAAGCATCGCCATCTTCACGTCGTACGCCTCGATTTTCTTTCCCAGATATTCCGGCGTCCGCCCCACCATCAGCCCGGCGATAAATACCGACAGAATCACAAACACGATCATCCCGTAGAGCCCCGATCCCACGCCGCCAAAGACCACTTCGCCCAACATGATGTTAATCAGCGGAATCATTCCGCCCAGCGGCGTGAACGAATCATGCATCCCGTTTACCGCGCCGCAGCTTGCGTCCGTTGTCACCGTCGCGTACAGCGCCGAATCCGCGATTCCGAAACGCACTTCCTTGCCTTCCATGTTTCCGCCCGGCTGCTCCGCGCTTACCGTCTGATCCACTCCGTGCAAAAGGGGATTGCCGCGCGCTTCCGCGGAGTAAGCAGCAATCACTCCGGCCAGGAACAGCACCGCCATCGCGCCCCACACCGCCCAGCCATGCCGCTGCGAACCGGTCATCCTTCCGAGCGTGTACGTAAGACCCGAAGGAATCGCAAAAATTAAAATCATCTGCAGGAAATTGCTCAGGGGGGTGGGATTCTCATAGGGATGCGCGCTGTTCGCATAGAAAAATCCGCCTCCATTGGTCCCGAAAATCTTGATCGCCTCCTGCGACGCCACGGGACCTTGCGGGATCTTCTGTTCCTTCACCAACTGCGTTGTTGTTTTTCCGTCGGAGCCGGTCACTTGCACCGTCTGGGGGTCCACCATCTGCGTCGTCACGTACGGTTTCAAATTCTGAATTGCGCCTTGCGAAACAAAAATCATGGATACCACGAGGCAAATCGGCAGCAGCACCCACAAAATCGTGCGCGTCAGGTCCACCCAAAAATTTCCGATGGTATCCTGCTCACGCCGCGCGATTCCGCGTATCACCGCGATGGCCATCGCGATTCCCGCCGCGGCCGACGTAAAATTGTGGTAGGCCAGTCCCGCCATCTGCGTGAAATAACTCATCGTCACTTCTGGCGTGTACGCTTGCCAGTTCGTATTGGTAGTGAACGATGCCGCGGTGTTAAACGCCAGGTCGGTCGGCACGGCCGCCAGCTTCTCGGGATTCCACGGTAGCCATTGCTGCACGCGCTCGATCGCATACAGCAGCGCCATGGAAAAGCCGCTGAAGAGCAGCATCGCGATGGCATATTCCGTCCAGCGCATCTCTCGGTGCTCGTCCACGCCGGTCAGCTTGTACAGCAGCCGCTCCAAAGGACGCAAAAAAGGATCAAGGAAAGTTTTCCCGCCGGAAAATACCCGCGTCATAAACACGCCCAGTGGTTTCGCCAGCGCGAAAATCACCAGCAAGAACAGAAGGATTTGCAGCCAACCATTGGCCGTCATCGTCAGAACCTCTCCGGCCACAGCAAAGCCGCAATCAAGTAGCCCAAAATCAAAACGCATATCACCAGGAGAGCAATATTCCCAAGCATTTCGCCGCACCCCTCACTTCAATCGGTCACACCCGCGCACATATCCCAAAGCCACCAGGAAGAACCCAATCGTCACCACCACGAACATAACGTCCGGCATCGCTGTTCACTCCTCACAGCTGCAAGAAACGGTGCTTCACAATCGTCAGGCGGCAAAAGCGCGGCGATCCGCTTCTGGTTTTCGCAAACATGGCTGCCCCTCTCGTCACGGAACTCAAAATTTGTAGATCAAGTCCAAGCCGAAGAAGAGCTGATTTCTGGCCTTTCCGTTGTTGTACGCCGCAAGGTCCCAGGAGTGATCGAAGCGGAGTTCGGGACGGAGCAGGACGGTGGTGCCGATGTATTTGGTGGCATACAACGTGTTTTCCGTATATTTCGTGGCGAACCCGGTACGCTGCCCCTTCTTGTCGTCGAGGAAGTCAGACCGGAATCCAATAAAGAACTTTGAATTGATATTGCGATTCACGTAGTTGACGATCGCGTATTCGGGCGCGGTGCAGCGCAGCTCGCCGGCTCTGCAGAACGCACCATTTGCGCCGAGCTCAGGTGTGATCGGATTTGGCACATTCCCAGCGACGTTTGGCACATCGCGTTCATACATGTACCAAGTCTCAGTTGCCATATGCCATTTGCTGTTGAACTTGTGATACCAGGTGAAGTCATAGTCCTGCAGGTTGTTGTAAGCGTACTTACCGCTATTTATGCCGTTCGCACAGCCGTAGAAATTATCGTTGTTGCTCGCCGTGGAATAATTCAGGCAAAAAATGGCTGAAGGGGTAGCGTCCGGGGTCCAGCACGCAACATCGTGACTGCAGGATAGGCCTAACTGAACCATCCATTGCTTGCTCAGCTTCAGGGAGGCGTAGATCCCGGTGTCGGTGAAGGGATCGATGGTGTAGAGCAGCGAGTGCGTCATGTTGTAATTGTTCGGCGCCAATTGCGCTTCGATCCCAGGAACCGAAAGAAAGCGCCCGATGCGGATGTTCAGACCATCTTTGACCGGGAAGTAGAGGTCCAGGTATTCGAGGACGGGATCAAAGCCATACTGCTTGTTAGAAGCCAAAAGTTGCTGGCTGAAGTAACCCTTTGCGGTGGTAAAGCGATAGTCGATGCCTTCGAACGCAGTGAGATGGAAGCCCCAGTCGAAGTGATCGGTTTGCACGGTATCGGGCAGGCGTTCGATGTAAACGACCGCCTGATTGAGTTCGATCTTGTTCGGGAAAATGTCGTAGGAGACCGGGAAGTTGTTGTGCTCCGAGGTGCTGAAATTTATGCTGGTGGCAGCCCATCCGTAGACTTTCGTGCGGCTGTCGTTGAGTCCCAGCGCCGACATTAAAGGATAGGTGTTGCCGTCGGGAGCGCCGATGTCGGGTGCGCCTCCGTATATCCAATCCGAGGACGGGAACGGAGGCGAATCTAGCGGCGCCGGAAGTCCGCGTTTGGGTGGCAGGGGCGTTGATGGATTTGTGCCGGCCCAATCCTGCTGGTAGAACTGCGCCAGACGCCGGAAGAAGTTGCCTTGCGCGGTATTCTGCTTCGCAGGTTGTTGTGCACTCGTCTGTGAAGATGAATTTTGCTGCGGCGAAGCGGCGGGCGCCGTCCCCGCAGAACCGCTTCCGCTCTGATCTGCATCCGCATTTGCGCTGTCCGCAGCGCTCGAACCCCAGAGCGGAGCGTCAGTTGTATCCTCGGCGCTCACATCGTCTGCCAGCGTGTCTGCCTTGGTTTCGGGCCCCTTCGCGTTGCCACCCTGGGTCTGCTGCACATTATCCTGCGCCCACACCAAACACGGAGACAGCATGATACATATTGCGGCGGCTGGTGCGTACCATCCGCGCGCCATCTTGTGCTCCGTCAACAGCTTCCGCATGAAGATCCTCTCCTTTTCTGCTTGTGCGCTTTCTGATTTGCGGAATCTTTGCACCGCTCCTCGCGCGGCGTCTCAAGTGGTATCACGATTTGGCCAGAGGCCACCATCGGAAATCCTGTGGGCATGTCGTCATGACGCTTGAGGTGTTTCTCTTCCCGCCGGAATTGCACCAACACATAGACGAAGAAACCGCACACCGCGCCAGTCAGCACTGCGACCACGATTGCCGCCACGGCCATCCTTCGGCACACCCCAACGCCACAGGGCTCAGTTCCTAGCCTATTCCGCGCACATCAGGAGGGCATAAGCGACTCATAAAGATTTAATAAGACACGGGTCCAACAACGACGGTGGTCTCTTATCTGACACGAGGAAGGGAATCGCTCAAAGTTACAGCAGACGGAAGGACAGTGGCGGTAAATGGCTGTGGCATAAGGTTTTGTAACGGCCGCTGTGTCAGGTGCTCTTGGGGACGCAGCGGGCATGCTTTCGATGCCAATCGTCTTACGACCCGCGCAAACCGCGCCGGTCAAAAACTCCCACAACGGCCACGGCGGTTAACAACATAATGATGGGATCAATCGGATGGCGATACCGTAACGAAGCATGCGTCAAATAATACACCGCGGGAAACACGATCGGAAAAGACGCCAGCGGAAACGCATACGGACTGCGCCTCAGAAACAAGATGACGATTCCACCAAGCGTGCCGATCCCCGCGAAGAGATTGCTCAGCAGCGCGATCCTCGTCAAAACAGAATCGCTATCGAGAAAGCCGTCCACTGGCGTTTCCATCCCGGTCCACATCGCCACAAACCGTCTCCCGAAAAGCATCACCTCCCACTTCGGATGGTCGCGCATGAAACGCATGGCCTCATTCCACTTGTTCTGCATGAAGGCCGTCTCGCCCATGTGGATGTAATTGTGAATCTCCGCGCGTTCGGGATTCGCGGGCGGCACAATCTGCGACTGCGGGTCGAAGTTCACGTTGTTGCCCAGCCACAATTCAAACGCGAAATTAGACCGCAGCGGAATGAATCGGTGAAACACCACATAGTTCCGCACGGTCCACGGCACGCAGCACAGAATCGCAATGCCAACAGCGAGAGCAGCACCTCGGAATTGCGATCGGCCTTGATGCTGTGCGAGACTCCAACCGCGGTAGATCGCCCATCCAACCAGGAACGGCAGCATCACTCCCAGCGACGGATTGGTCATCAGCGCGAATCCCCACAGCAGTCCATACCAAGACCAACCAGGCCACCAGGCGGGGCCTGTTGTCTTCGATCCAGCGAGATTCGCATCGCTATCTTCCGCGTGCGCAACCTTGTGCGCGAGGTGTAACGTCGCCCATAAAATCGTCGCCATCAGCAGTGCCGAAAGCGACGTGTCCCACACCCATTCGAATGGAATAATCACTGCATTGGGAAAAGCGGCCCAAAGCCACGCAGCGCAACTCGCGATGCCCAAGCCTCCTAGGCGTTTCCCGAGGCAAAATATCGGCACGCATGTGGCCACCGAACACAAGATATTCAGCAGCACCACCGCAAAAAACGCATGAGGCGTATGAATCCCGAAAAGCCGGTATGCCGCTGCTACGAGATAGGGATAAACAGGCGTCAGCCACGCGGTCGGCCCGGTTTCCTGCCAATACGGTGAGCCGAATCCGTGCCCTTGGGCGATTGAGAAAGCAATATTTCCGGTTTCCTGGAGAAACGGCACGAGGCCGACAAGATTCGCGGGAATCTTGCGTTCCTGCTCCCACGCGAATCCCAGCCGCAATCCCAGCGCGATGATCAGAATCAGCGGCAAGCACGTCGCGATCTTGTGGAATCGCCGCTTCATGAATTCGTATTACGCTCCATTTCGTTCAGACGCACGTTTCCCATGAATCGGATACTCGTTCACGTGCGTCGCATGTTCGCGGCTCCCACACGTCATCAAATCATGCGCCCTTTTGCACAGGCTATGCATCCCATAAGCAGGCCGCACACTCAGACAGCGCAAAGTCCGCGTCGTTCTGTCTCTGGAATGAAGTTAGGATGAAATGAGAAATGGCTGACCAGCACAAAGTCGTGATCATCGGCGGGGGATTCGGCGGACTCAGCGCCGCACTGAAATTAAAACGCACACCCGTCGAGGTGACGCTTGTAGATCGCCACAACTACCATCTGTTCCAGCCGCTGCTCTACCAAGTCGCCACCGGCTCGCTCTCACCGGCCAATGTCGCCAGCCCCTTGCGCCAGGTACTGCACAAACAAAAAAACACCAAAGTCCTGCTCGGCGAAGCGATCCACATCGACGCCGCGAAACGCCGCGTCATTCTGAGCGACGGTTTCCTCGATTACGATACGCTCATCGTCGCCACCGGCGCCACGCACCAATATTTCGGCCGCGACGAGTGGGCGGAGTTCGCTCCCGGCCTGAAAAATATTGACGACGCCACCGCCATGCGCCGCCGAATCTTGCTCGCTTTCGAAGCCGCCGAGCGCGAACAGAATCCTGAAAAACTGCGCGCGTGGATGACGTTTGTCATCGTCGGCGCGGGGCCCACCGGCGCGGAACTCGCCGGGGCGCTCGGCGAAATTGCGCACGACACGCTCGTACACGATTTCCGCGACATTGATCCGACGCAGACGCGCATCATTCTCGTCGAAGGCACCGACCGCCCCCTGCCCACGTATCCGCCAAAACTTTCCGAGGCCGCGCGCAAAATGCTCACGCGCCTGGGCGTCACCGTGCGCACCGGCGCCATGGTCACCGACATTCGCGCCGACGGCGTCACTCTCCGGGAGGGGGATCACAACGAGGACATTCCCACGCGCACGATTTTGTGGGCGGCGGGTGTTCTCGCGTCGCCGCTCGGCCGCATTCTGGGCGAGGAAGCCGGCGCCATGCTCGATCGCGCCAGCCGCGTGGTCGTCGAGCCGGACATGACCATTGCCGCGCATCCTGAAATCTTCGTTATCGGCGACCTCGCGAACTTCAGCCATCAAACCGGGAAACCGCTTCCCGGCGTCGCGCAGCCTGCGATACAGCAGGGCGAGTACGTCGCAAAACTGATTCAAGCGCGCCTGTGCGGCGAAAAACTTCCGCCGTTTCATTATTTCGATAAAGGGAACCTGGCGACGATCGGCCGCGGCGCGGCGGTCGCCGACTTGAACTGGCTACGGCTGTCCGGCTGGCCCGCGTGGCTCATTTGGGTTTTCATCCATCTCGCTTACATCATTCAATTTCAAAATCGCGTGCTCGTGATGCTGCAGTGGGCCTGGCTGTATATCACCTTTGACCGTTCCGCGCGCCTAATCACCGGCAAGAATCCGCTGCCGCTCGATCTTTGAATTCAGTCGTGAACGAATCATAAGTCACGCCGCGAGATTTGCTGATGCGCGGAGCTTGCCTGCGCGGACTGCTTTCACGAGCGTCTGATGATCGCGCTCGGTCTGATCCGCGTAACCGATTGCGAATTTGCGCACGGCTTCATCGAACACGTCTTTCTTTCCGAGGTAGCCGCCGATCCGCGCGGCATCGCCCGTACGCGCATGCGCTCGCGCTAGCGCCCACCCACACACTTCTACGTATTCCATCAATTCGTTTTTGTTCAATTTGCCCACGTCCACGGACATCTTCATATCGCGCAGTTGGCGGAAATAATAATCGTGGCCGTCGTCGTCGCGCGTCCATCCAAGAAACACGTCACTGGCCGCTTGCAACATGCGCTGGCCGGTGACCACGCGCTCTCCGTGATTCTGATAACGATTTTTTCCCGCGTAGGCTTCGAGCACCGACGGCAGCGCTTCCTTGAATTGCAAAAATAGCGCGTCATTTTCGCCGGCCATCAGCAGCCCCACCGCGCAACGCGTTCCCACGCTGCCCACGCCCACCACTTTTCGCGCGATGTCCACTATTTGATAGCGGTCCAGAATCACGCGGCGCTCGTCCGGCAAAGTGTGGCGGTAACGGTGGAACATCGCGCGCACGTGTTCATCAATTTTCGTGTAGTCGCGCGGGTGATACACCAGCGGCGGACGGTCCACGATGCGCCGCCGCCCGCGCACCACTTCCGTCATCTTCGGAAAAATGTGTTCCGCGGTTTGCAGCCTCGCGGACTTTTCCATTTGCCGCCAGTATTTCTTGTCCTCCGCGGTTTTTGCTTCCGTGATGAAAATTTCCGCATCCAGATGCGAATACCAGGTGTTAAGCGCCGTCAGCCGCGCGTACTCGCGCATGTGCGTGCGATAGGAAGCCACAGCCGCGAGCGCTGCGTCACTGCAAACCCGGTCGCGCGCCCCGATCTGGCGGCCGGCCAGCACCACGCTCGCCGCCAGACGCTTCACGTCCCACTCCCACGGCGCCGGCAGCGTCTCATCGAAATCGTTGATGTCGAAAACCAGCTGCCGCTCCGGCGAGCCGTAGCCACCGAAATTCAGCAGGTGGCAATCACCGCAAGCCTGCACGCGGAAGCCGGTCTTAGGGGTTCCGGCGAGGTCCGCCGCCATCAGCGCTGCCGCGCCGCGAAAGAAAGCGAACGGCGATTGGATCATTCTGCCGTAGCGGATCGGCAGCAGCTCCGCCAAGCGGCCACGGTCCGATTCTTTCAGCGTTGCAACCGGGTCCGGGCGGTTCGCGGGCGCCTGCCATTTCCCGTGTGAAGTCCGGGGCACGCGATCACGCACGCGCTTGCCCTCCGCCATCCGCTCGTCCACCGAGGGGCCCAGCGAAAATCGTCGCGTATCCGCAATGCTGCGCACCTTGGGCCGCGCCTGCTCCGTCTTATCCGCCGCCGAATTTTTCATGATTTCATCCCTCGCGCGAAGACTTCCGCCGGTTGACAGACCCGTCCGGGCCGGGCCAAGTCTAACTGAAGACGGCTGCGAATTGTCGAACACGTGATTTTGAACCGGTCAGAAAAAGTTTTCTCGTTGTGGTCATAGGGTTGCGCGATTCTTGAATGAAGGTCCGTTCCGGTTACACCCCGCCTCTTGTGGTTGCGGAGATAAGTTCTAAGGATAATCCGAACGAAGCCTCAACAGGGTCAATCGTCTATCTGGGGCTTCGTGTATCGCGAGTTCCCATCAATGGGGATGGACGAGGGCGTTCTGAAGCTCCTAGAAATGCCCCGAGAGCTCCTATCTGTGTTTGGTGCAGTTGATGTAAGTGTCTTGCAGTTAAGCCGAAGTTTAGGGGACGGCAAGTTCACCGCCAGAGCTTTCGTTCAATAGCCTGTGCGAAAAGCTTGCGGGAATCAGAAAGCTTGGTCTTAGCGGTTCATTGGGGCCGTCTTTTTTGAAGACAACGGCAGAATTCTTCACAGCCGAGGACAGTACGTTGTGAAGGGAATAAATTTCTGATCGAAATGGGCTGTTCGATTGGTCAGCCTTCGGGAGAGAGAGGCGAGGGAAGGGCGCCCCCATTGCTAGGCGAGCCGGGGCGCCGGGAGTACCGAATTCACGGAAGATGAACGATGCGAAGAGGCTGGGCATTTCTGCTGGGAGTGATGGTGATTGCGTCTGGACCTTGGACTGCTAGGTCGGCGGCTCAAAGCTGTTGTCACTCCGCTACCAAGCACGCGCCCAACGTCGCGGCCAGCGATAACGCGGCCGCGCCCATGCGATCGGTAAGCACCGACGCTGTGCGCAAGGAGTTCAACGCGTCGAGCGACAAGGTGCGAATTGTTGCGCTCCTATCTCCGACTTGTCCTGATTGCCAGTCCGGCCACGCCGTGGTTGGTCGAGTGCTGAAGAAGTTTTCATCGGCGGATTTGCAGACCATCCTGGTCTGGGAGCCAATGCGGGAAGGCGACAGCCCGGTGGCCGCGACGCACGAGGCCGACACTTTACGCGACTCGCGCATCACCCAAGGATGGGATGGCCGTAGAAGTATCGGCGAGCTTTTTGGGCGGACTCTCGGTCTGCATACCGTCGCCTGGGATGTCTACTGGGTCTACAAGCAGGGAATTAAGTGGGAAGGAGCGCAGCCGCCAGCGCCGACATTCTGGATGCATCAATTGGAGGGCGCCGACCCGAACCTCCTTTTGTGCGCGAACCCAACCCAACTCAGCACGGAGGTCGGAAAACTTCTGGGACAACGAGATTGAGTGGCGACGGGGCACCTGGCGATTAGCAACGGCGGCGCTTTTGCGTGCGGAAGATCGCGTCGGGCGGCTTGCGCAGGGTTATAATCCTCCGCAATTATGGCCTTGGCGCCCGGCACAATCCTTGGGCCCTATGAGATCGTCTCCTCGCTCGGCGCGGGTGGTATGGGCGAGGTGTACCTGGCGCACGATGCGCGACTGGGGCGCTCCGTCGCCATCAAGATTTTGCCGGACCAGTTTTCCTCGGACGTGCAGCGCATGGCGCGCTTCGACCGCGAAGCCAAGCTCCTGGCGTCGCTGAATCATCCCCACGTCGCGGCGATTTACGGCCTGGAAGAATCAAACGGCGTGCGTGCGCTGGTGATGGAATTGGTCGAGGGGCCCACGCTCGCGGAGCGAATCAAGCAGAGTCCGCTCGCGCCCGATGAAGCATTGCCCATCGCCAAGCAGATCGCCGAAGCGCTGGAATATGCGCACGAGCGGGGGATCATTCATCGCGACCTGAAACCGTCGAATGTGAAGATCACGCCCGACGGCGCGGCGAAGGTGCTGGACTTTGGGCTGGCGAAAGCGCTGGAAGGCGATATCAACGCCGTGGACATATCCACTTCGCCGACGCTGAGCCACGCGGCTACGCAGGCCGGCATTTTGCTGGGCACCGCGGCGTACATGAGTCCGGAACAAGCGCGCGGGAAGAAAGTGGACCGGCGCGCGGATATTTGGGCGTTTGGCGCCGTGCTGTACGAGATGCTGACCGGCCAGCGGGCATTCATCGGGGAAACAATTTCCGACACGCTGGCGGCAGTGATTCGCGGCGAGCCCGATTGGGGCGCTCTTCCCGGAAACGTGCCGCCTGCCATTAACCGCTTGCTGCGGCGGTGTCTGACGAAAGATCCCAACCAGCGACTGCGCGATATTGGCGAAGCGCGCATCACCATCGAGCGGGTGCTCTCCGGAACTGCCGAAGAAAGCGCCGGGCCGCTCGCCGCGACAGCCGAACTGCCGCTGTGGCGCCGTGCGTTTCCTTGGGCTGTTGCGGCAATTGCCGTCGCGTGCGCCATCGGGTTCGGTGCGATGTATTGGCGCGATAGCCATCCTGATTCGCACCAAGTGATGCAATTATCCCTCGCGTTGCCCGAGCCTCTGGCAACCGTCTTTGATCCGAATCCCGGGTCGCCCTTTGCGATCTCGCCGGAGGGATCGCAAATTGTGTTTGTCGCCGCGGTCGCGGGTAAACCTCAGCAGCTCTATCTCCGTCCTTTCGATCAGCAACCGGGCACGCCTGTTCCCGGCACGGAGAATGCAACGCAGCCATTTTTTTCACCCGATGGGCAATCGGTAGGATTCTTCGCGCAAGGCAAAATGCGCAAGGTCTCGCTTCATGGCGGTCCGCCGGTCCTGCTTGGCGAGGCGCCGGTTCCGCACGGGGCAAGCTGGGCCGCCGACGACACGATCATCTACGCGCCCAATTTCGGCTCAGGGCTCCTGCGAGTTTCGGCGACGGGCGGCACACCGCAAATCTTGACGAAGCCGAACCAAAAGGAGCGGGAAATAAGTCATCGCTGGCCGCAGGTGCTGCCCGGCGGGAAGCACGTGCTATTTACAATCCAGGTGGGCAGTGGCTCCAGTTACGATGACGCGCGCATCGCCGTGCTTTCTCTTGAAACGGGCAAGTGGCGCACGCTCCTCACCGGCGGTTCCTACGCTCGCTATGTTCCTCCCGGCCACGTGGTGTATGCACATGCCGGATCGCTGATGGCGGTTGCGTTTGATTTGTCGCGGATGGAAGTCCACGGAGCGGCCGTGCCAGTGCAGGAAGACGTGGTGACTACCGCGCTTACCAGCGGAGGCGCGGAGTATGACGTCACGCCGTCCGGAATGCTTGCTTACGTTCCAGGAAACGCCAGAGCTCCCGTGCGCTCGCTGGCGTGGGTTGATCGCACCGGGAACGCCAAAATTCTTCCCGCACCTCAGAGGGTTTACGGCGCGCCACATCTCTCTCCGGATGGAAAACAGTTGGCGGTCCAGATAAACGATAATGGCGACCTCTCGATTTGGATCTATGAGTTTGCGCGAAATACGCTGACCCGCTTCACCTTTGGTCCGGCCATCAGTGCATCCCCGGTTTGGACTCCCGACGGCCGGAGGATGATCTACAACTCGCGCACCACAGTCGGTTATCCTTCGTTCCATTGGAAGCTGGCGGACGGAAGCGGAAAGGAAGAAACGCTCTTCGGTAAGGAATTCGACGATCCTGGAGCCTCTCCCATCGCGGTGTCGCCGGATGGCAAGATCCTTTTGTTCGCAGGACACAGTGCTGCCGGCGACCAGGCTATCGAGGCGCTTTCTTTGGATGGGAAAGAAAACGTTCGACCCTACCTGCAATCCTCGTTTAACTTGTCATCTCCGCGTTTTTCGCCGAATGGCCGCTGGGTGGCCTATATGACGGACGAATCCGGGCGAAGAGAGGTTTGCGTCCAACCGTTCCCCGGACCCGGCGGAAAGTGGATGATCTCGACAGAAGGCGGGGAGGCGCCGCGCTGGGCGTCCAACGGGCGCGAAATCTTCTATTTTGCGGGAGACGAAGTCATGAGCGTGGACGTGGAAACTCGGCCTGCGTTTAGGGCCGGGACGCCGCGCGCCCTGTTTTCAGCGGCCGGCTACCTGGGCTACGGAAACTACGACGTGGCACCGGACGGCCAGCATTTCCTTATGATCAAGCAAGAAGACATATCAACCAACCCCAAAGAACTGAACGTCATCCTCAACTGGTCTGAAGAGCTCGAACGGCGAGTCCCGCAAGAAAAGAAATAGCGCCTGAGGGCGGCGTCTTGAATGTGGCAGCCATTCGGCCAGGCTTGGTTCCTAAAGACAAACAGTTAAATTTGGAAGTATAACTTGCAAGTTGGACTGTTCATCGTGTATCCTGTGGCCAGCATGCCAACCAAAAGCCATGAAGATGCCGCTACTGAACTGGCGCTGGCGCTGGGACTGTTGGTGCGGCGGCTGCGTTCTGCGGTGCCTGCGGAATCGCACGAACTTTCGTGGACGCAGATGGGGGTGCTTAGGCGGCTCGATACCGAAGGCGCGGCTACGACCGCTGATCTGGCGCGCGCGGAGGGCGTGAAGCCGCAGTCCATGGGGGCTACGGTCGCGGCGCTGGAAGAGCTGGGGGTCGTGGAACGTAAGCCGCATCCGACCGACGGCCGCCAAGTGAATATTGCCCTGACCGCGAAAGGCGCGAGCATGCGCAAGGATGCTCGTATGGCCAAGCGAATGTGGTTGGCGGAGGCTATCGCGAAGCTTGACGCGAAGGAACAAAAGAACGTGCCCGCCATCACCGAATTGATCAAACGCCTGGCGGAATTGGGAACAAGCTCGCAATGAATGCGGAACCGCAGGAGACCTCTCTCATCGGATCCATCTCACACGCCTGGCGAGCGCTGCGACATCGCAACTTCAAACTTTTCTTTTTTGGCCAAAGCATCTCGCTGCTCGGCACGTGGATGACGCGTCTCGCGACCGGCTGGCTGGTCTACCGACTGACCCATTCGGCGCTGCTGCTGGGCATCGTGAGCTTCTCGGGCCAGATTGTTGCGTTCGTGCTGGGGCCATTTGCGGGCGTGTGGGTGGAGCGGCTCAATCGCCGCAAGCTGCTGGTGTGGACACAAGCCGCAGCCGCGGTGCAGTCGCTGGCGATGGCTGCGCTTACTTTGGCGCACGTCATCACGCTGTGGGAAATCATCGCGCTCGCGGCTTTGCAGGGCTTGATCAATGCGTTCGATATGCCGGGGCGGCAATCGTTCCTGGTACAGATGGTGGAGGATCGCAACGACCTGAGCAACGCGATCGCGATTAATTCCTCGATGGCCAATGGTGCGCGGCTGATTGGGCCGGCGATTGCGGGCTTGGTGATCGCAGCATTTGGCGAAGGCTGGTGCTTCCTTCTGGACGGTGCGAGCTATCTGGCGGTGATCGCCTCGTTGCTGCTGATGCGCATCAAGCCCATGGAAATGCGGCGCAATGCGAGCAGCTTGATCGAAGAAATGCGCGAAGGATGGGACTACGTCCGCACATTTCGGCCCATCCGCACGATCCTGGTGCTGTTTACCCTTATCAGCTTGATGGGCTACCCGTACACCGTGCTGCTGCCGGTCTTTGCCGGGCACGTGCTGCGCGGCGGCGCGACGACACTCGGCTGGTTGACGGGCGCGTCGGGAATTGGCGCGTTTGCGTCGGCAATTTCGCTGGCGGTACGCAAGTCGGTGGTGGGGCTTACGCGCATGCTGCAGATTTCGGGCGCGATGCTGGGAGGAGCGCTGATTCTCTTCGGCCTGTCGCATGCGCTTTGGCTGTCGCTGGTGCTGCTGGTCTTCGCCGGATTCGGGATGATACAGAGCGCGTCGGTGAGCAATACGATCATCCAGTCGCTGGTGCCGGAAGACAAACGCGCGCGGGTGATGAGTTATTACACGATGGCGTTCTTCTGCGGGGCGCCGTTCGGCAGCCTCCTGGCCGGGGCGCTGGCGCACCGCATCGGGGCGCCGCACACGGTGATGATAACTGGGGCGTTCTGCATCGCGGGGTCGCTGTGGTTTACGTCCGAGCGGCCGAAAATACGGGCGATGATGCGGCCGGTCTACCAGGAGATGGGATTGCTGCCGGTGCGCAACGTAGCCGCGGTTTGCGAGCTGCAAGAAGTGACGAAATAATATGTTTGGTGAACTCAATCGAAAGGAAAAATCGTGCCTGTTACAAAACTTGATACGAATGCGGCTTTGATCGTGATTGACCTGCAAAAAGGCATTGCCAGCATGCCGACTGTGCATCCCGCCGGCGAGATTGTTGCGCGAAGTGCGCGGCTCGCGCGCGCTTTCCGGCAGCGAGGGCTGCCGGTGGTGCTGGTGAATGTGACGGCGGCGGCGCCCGGCCGGACCGACGCCGCAAGGCCCAATATTGCTGCGTTTCCGGCGAACTGGGCGGAGCTTGTGCCGGAATTAGAGCAGCGGGCTGAGGATTTTTTAGTCAGCAAGCAACGATGGGGCGCGTTCATCGGGACTGCTTTAGATGAATACTTGCGCGGGCGCGGGGTGACGCAGGTATTCGTGACTGGCGTCGCGACGAGTGCGGGAGTGGAATCAACGGCGCGCAGCGCTTACGATCTGGGCTACAACGTTGTGCTGGTGGTGGATGCGATGACGGATGGGGATGCCGAGGCGCACCGACATTGCGTCGAGAAGATTTTTCCGCGGCTGAGCGAGACGGATGCGACTGACCATGTGCTGAAATTCTTGCAGTAAAACGGGCGCAGCAAGCAGCGCCCCTACCGACACCTTCTACGCCAGTGGGGCTTAGGAAGACAGCGCGGGGCGAAAGAAATCCCGCGGGGCTGACATTTTTCGGCGCGTTTCGATGTGACGGACGACAGATTTGAACGCGTGTGCGTGCCGGAGCTTGACGAATTGGGTCCAATGGAGGCGGCGGCGCTCGTGCTTCATGTCCTCAGAGGGCGGCGAAAATGTGGAAGCTGACGAAGCCCAGCAGGGCGCCGATGGCGGATCCGGCGAGCACGTCACTGAGGAAATGCATTCCGAGTATGATGCGCGACGAGGTGATCAAGAAGGCGACGGCGAGCAGGACGCCTGTCAGGTCTGGGTAGAACATCCCGATCGAGATGGCGACAGCGAATGCCGTGATCGAATGGCCCGAGGGAAACGAATACTTATCGGGCGGCAGGATGGACGCCCAGCAGTGCGGCTCGACTTCGCAGGGGCGCTTCCGTTTGCTGGTGCGTTTCAACGTGCGGAAAAGAAAAATCCCTGCGACCGCGGCGGAAGCGGCTGCGCCGATGGCCAGGAAACGATGTTCGCCGCCGAAGAAAAATAGAATCAGGCCGAGCGAATACCACAGCCAGCCGTCGCCCATGCGCGTCATTAGGATCATGAGGATGCGGAACCACCGCGGGGCGCGCCAGCGGTGCACGCGCCGCATCAGGCGGTAATCGTTGGACTGAATCTGGTTCCAGACACCTCGTGCGACCGTCATACCCACTCCTCTGCCGCGGGCCGCGGCACCGAGATCCAGCGGGGATGCTTGCGGGCTTCAGGCTCGCCGAGAACTCGCGCCGCCCAAACGCGTGCGAAAGCACGTTCGTCGCGATAATTCCAGAAAGTGACCGCCGGGATCAGCACGGCGAGAGGCGAGAGCAGCGTGGTCCAGGATTTTTCGCGCATCATTTCGTAAGCGATGATGAAAACATCGCGGGTGAGTTTCGCGAAACTGCCGGATTCGCCGCTCACGCGGCCGAGGCCCGCACGTAGCCCGTCAAAGAACTCTTCCTTATCGCGCGCGCCGGGGACTTCCGTGTAGGCGGTGCCGGCGGAGGGCAGCGCGTGCGCGTCGCTCCCGCCGACGCCGATTTTGCCCCAGTGCTTCGCGAGCTGGGCGGCTTGCTGATTGGCGCGCTCCAGCATGTGGCTATTGCGAATTTCCACGGCAGGAAAATATTCCTGGAACCAGGCGAAGTCTTCGAGTTCGCGGCGGCCGGTAACGCTGGAGAAAACGTGATTGATGCTGAAGAACAGTCGGCGCTCGCTGAGATACATCAGCAGCGAGACGAGATCGTTGCGGCGGTGCTGCAACTGCACATGCTGGCGCTCACTGAGATCGTAGACGCCCAGGTGCACTTCGGTGCCGCTGGGCATCATACAGGTGAGCTCTTCGCTGACGAAAAAATCGGGATGCTGGCGCAGCTGCTCGGCGCCTTCGATGGAATCGTGATCAGTGAGCGTGAAAAGATTCATGCCACGGCGCTGCAGGAGGGCGTAAACCCTTTGCGGATCGCTATAACTTTCGCGGCAAATCTTTCGGACAATAGGAGTCGTACATGGTCCGGAGAAGTACGAGTGAACATGCAAGTCGCATTTCACGTAAGCAAAAATAATCGGCTCGCGTTACAAGCAGATGACAGGCGCGCTAAATTTCTGAAAATGCAGATATTTAACTCTTTCGACACAGTCACGAGCTTTTAACAATTCTGTAGCTGCGTGAAACTTTCTCAATGCGAGACTCCCCCTCGCATGCACCGAATCGAGTTCTGTTTTTTTGATGCCGGCGGCGGCCACCGCGCTGCCGCAACGGCCCTGGAAATGTCCATCACGGCGCAGGGACGTTCGTGGGATGTTCGCCTGATGAATCTACAGGAAATCCTGGATGAGCTCGATATCCTCAAGAAATACGCGGGGATACGCATCCAGGATTATTACAACTGGATGCTTCGGAGCGGCTGGACCTTGGGCAGCATTCCACTGATGAAGGTTCTGCAGTTCGCAATCCGCTCGTATCATTCTGCGACAGTGCGCATGCTGGAGGGGCATTGGAAGGAAACGCAGCCGGATATGATGGTGTCGTTCGTGCCGCACTTCAATCGGGCGCTATGTGAAAGTTTCAATCATGTGTTTCCGGGACGGCCATTCGTCACAGTACTCACCGACATCGCCGACTACCCGCCGCATTTCTGGATTGAGCGCCAGCGGCAATATTTCGTTTGTGGATCGGAGCGCGCGGTGGCGCAGGCGCGAGAGCACGGACACGCGGACGATCATATATTTCGCGCGTCGGGGATGATTCTGCATCCGCGTTTCTACGAGCCGCCCGTGCAAGATCCTGTCGCGGAGCGCGTAGGCCTGGGACTGCGCCCGGATTTGCCCACGGCGATTGTGTTGTTTGGAGGTTTTGGCTCGAAAGTGATGCTGGAAATCGCGGAGCGGCTGGAGGAGTCGCAGCTCGAACTGCAATTGATATTTATTTGCGGCAAAAATGAAAAGCTGGCGAGCGCTTTGCGCGCGCGGCCTTCTCGGCTACCGCGATTTGTGGAGGGATTCACGACCAAGGTGAATACTTACATGCAGCTTGCGGATTTCTTTATCGGCAAGCCGGGGCCGGGAAGCGTGAGCGAGGCGCTGGCGATGCAGTTGCCGGTGATCGTCGAATGCAACGCCTGGACGCTGCCGCAGGAGCGCTACAACGCCGACTGGGTGGTGGAAAACCAGGTGGGGATTGTGCTCGACAGTTTTCGCGAAATCGTAGGCGCGGTCGGAAAGATGATCGAACCGGCAACATTGGCGCGATTTCAGACCAATGCGGCGGGTTTGAAGAATCAGGCGGTGTTTGAGATTCCAGGGATGCTGGCGGAAATTCTGGAGCGAACATCCAGTGCTGCCGCGTCGAATGGAAATGCGGCGCTGGTGGATCGCTCGGCATGAGGTCGAGCACCGCTTGATCGAATATCGTCACGGGGCTTTGTAGCGGCGGTCTTTAGACCGCCAACGTTTGTTGCCACCAGAACGATCGCGCACTGAAGTGCGCCGCCACAAAGGCGATTCCGAGAGCTGGCGGGACGCCGGCGCTACTCGTCCCATTCGGGCGTGCGCGTTTCCATCAACCGGGCTGAGGTTCTAGTCAGCGAGTCTCCTCTGTAGCTGCGCGAAATCTTTCTGGAGCGATTGCCACTGGGCTAGCAGGTCGTTGAGTTGCTTGGTGTTTTCCTCGCATGCTGCCAGCGATGTGCCCGTTGGCGCGCTATCGGCACTTCCCGCTGCGACGGCCAGCATCCCGAGCGAACCATCCACGCCGATTAGGCCTCCGGGCGTTTGGGGCCATTCTGCTTGCGGGCTACCTTGGATCTTTTCAGCGCGCTGATCTAAATCGTTGGCTGTTTGCAGCAGTGCCTTTGCGTCGGTCTTCGCGCTAAGAGTTGTCTTCAGCGCCTTCAGTTGTTCGCGAAGCTTGGCTACCGCTTCAACCGTATCCGTGGCGTTCGTCAGCGCGGCATCAATTTTCCGTTCGAGTTCGAGCTGCTTGGCCAAATCTTCGCGGTCCACTTTCACGCGAGGGTCCATCGCGACCGTGAATGTGCTCTGGTAGGTCTGGCCGCCAACTTTCAGCGCGGCCTCATATTCGCCGGGAAGCGCGAGCGGGCCTTGCGGCATGAGAACGGTGCCGCTTCCGATGATTGCCGTCATGTCATATTCATGGTGCATTGCGGCGGGCGGGGCGTAACGCAAATCCCAAACGAAGCGGTGCACGCCCGACGATTTCGGCAGTGGCGCAAATTTGGGCAGCCAGTATTGTTGGATCTCGGGCGCCTCAGCAACTTCAGGAGCTTTGTCTTCGCTCGAATATCGGCGAACAAGATTGCCTTGCTTATCGTGAATTTCGAGAGTTACTTCGCCGGTTGCCGCTGATTTCAGAAAATAGTCGAAAATCGCGCCAGCCGGAGGATTTTGTCCCGCGGGCGTTTCCAGCGGCAACGGCGTATCGCGATTTTCGCTGCGGCGAATGCGTATGGCGGGCCTGGGATGGAACAGACGCGCGTCCTGCGCTGCAATCGTCGCAGTCCATTCACGAAGCGGCGCGATGTCATCGAGAATCCAGAAAGAACGGCCGTGCGTCGCGATTACCAGGTCGTCGCCGTGAATTACCAGATCGCGAATTGAGCTGACCGGCAGATTATTTTGCAGCGGCTGCCAATGATTGCCTTCATCGAACGAAACGAACACGCCCAATTCTGTCCCCGCGAAAAGCAAGCCCCTGCGCTCGGGATCTTCCCGCACGGCGTGTACGTACGCGCCTGGCGGCAAATCCGCGGCGATTTTTGTCCAAGTCTTGCCCGCATCGCCGGTGCGATAGATATAAGGATTAAAATCGTCCAGCTGATGACGGTCCACAGCGGCATACGCGACCGCAGCGTCATGCGGAGAAGCTTCGATAAGGCTGATCTGGCTCCATTCAGCGACGTCCTGCGGCGTGACGTTCGACCAGTGCGCGCCGTCGTCGAGCGTAACCTGAATCAGGCCGTTGTCCGTGCCGGCCCAGATTTCGCCTGCACGCAACGGAGAACCCGCAATGGTGTACACCACTCCGCGAGCCTCTTCTTTTTGCGCCGCGCCACTCGATTGAGCGCTCACCCCCGCGTTCTTCACAGTCAAATCCGGGCTGATCGCTTGCCAGCTCTGCCCCCGATCGGTCGAACGCAGCACCAACTGCGCACCAAGATAAAGCACGCGCGAATTCTGCGACGAATCCACCAGCGGAGAAGTCCACGTGAACCGCAGCTTTTCATTATTGAAACGAATCGCGGCCGGAGAAATATCGAATGACTGCCCAGTGACCCAATCGAACCGGCGCACCACGCCGAATGGTCCGCCGCCGTAGACGATATCAGGGTACGCACGATCCACGACGATGTAGCCGCTTTCTTCGCCGCCTACGGGCTGCCAATCGCGAAAGGTGATTTGGCCGTAATCGCTGCGGCCACTGACGCCGGCCGTGCCGCTGTCTTGCTGCGAGCCATAGACGCGATACGGAAAGCGATTGTCGGTGATGACGTGGTAAAACTGCGCGGTGGGTTGGTTGAACCACGAACTCCACGTGGTTGCGCCGTCTACACTGATGGCCGCGCCTTGATCGCTCCCGAGGATCATGCGCTGCGGGTCATCCGGCGCGATCCATAAGGAATGATAATCGTCGCCACCCGGCGCGCCCTTGATGGCGTCGAAATGCTGGCCGCCGTCGCTGGAGCGATAGATCGCCGTGTCCATCACATAAACGATGTCCGGATTGCGCGGGTCCGCGGTAATGCCGCCAAAATACCAGCCGCGCTGCCATACGCGGCGATCGGATGAAACGCGGCGCCAATTTTGGCCGGCATCGTCGGAGCGATAGATGCCGCCTTCGTGCGCGTCCACCACTGCGTAAATGCGATTGTCGTTTTGTCCCGGCGGGATGGCGATGCCGATACGGCCAAGGCCTTGCGATCCTGGGCCGGGGAATCCATGGCCCGTGATCTGATTCCAGGTTACGCCCGAATCCGTGGATTTGTACAAGCCGCCGCCTGGACCGTTGATGGGCGCGTAAACGCTCCAGGGAGGACGGCGCGTCTGCCAGAGCGCGGCGTAGATTATTGTGGGGTTCGCCGGGTCCCAGCAGAGGTCAATCGCGCCGGTATCGTCATTCTTCGAAAGAGTTTTGGTCCAGGTGGCGCCTCCGTCGGTCGAGCGATAGACGCCGCGTTCTGCGTTGGGGCCGAAGGCGTGGCCAAGCGCGGCGACGATGACGATGTTGGGATCGTGCGGGTCCACGAGGATGCGGCCGACGTTTTGCGAATCCCGTAGGCCGATGTTGCGCCACGTGGCGCCGCCGTCGGTGGATTTGTAGACGCCATCGCCGTAGGAGATGTCCGAGCGCATGTCGGATTCGCCGGTGCCGACATAAATGATTTGCGGGTTCGAGGGAGCGACGGCGATGGCTCCGATGGAGGCGATGGGCTCGGCGTCGAAGATCGGCTCCCATGTGTTGCCGCCGTTGAGTGTTTTCCAGACACCGCCGCCGACAGCGCCGAATAAGTATTCGTTGGGCTTGCCGGGGACGCCGCTGACGGGGACCACGCGGCCGCCGCGAAATGGGCCGATCATGCGCCAGCGCATTTCGGGGAAGGAAGGCGAGGGCATTTGTTGCGCGAACGATGGCAATGCGGCGATCGTAGCGAGAAATAGAACGCGAGCGATTTTGAAAATCGCGTCGGTGCGCGATGAATTGGCCTTAGCGGCTAAAGCCGCAACTGCTGTGCTGTGTTTCGGCGCGGCGGAAGCCGTGCGCTGAGGGCAAGAAGTTTCAAGCTGAGCCGCGGTTGCAGCATGGAATGGCTCACGTAATCTGTTGAGCGGATGTGTTTTTGGCATGTTGATTCCGGCTGCGGAGTATACACCATCGTGATGCCGGGTCCGTCGCTCGACCGGAGGCGGTGCGTTGTGGCAACATTGAGGTTCGGGATTCGGTGACATTTGATTGGGCGAGGAGTTTCACGTTATGGCTATCGCGACTTTTGCGGCAGGTTGTTTCTGGGGAGTGGAGGATGCGTTTCGGCAGGTCGAGGGCGTTACTTCGACCACCGTAGGTTACACCGGCGGAACTACGCAGAGTCCTTCGTACAAACAGGTGTGCACGGGGCGCAGCGGTCATGCCGAAGCCGTGGAAGTGCAGTTTGACCCGGCCAAGGTTTCTTATGTCGAGCTGCTGGGTGTCTTCTGGAAGAGTCATGACCCGACCACGATGAACCGGCAGGGGCCGGACGTGGGGACGCAGTACCGCTCCGCGATTTTTTATCATGACGCAGAGCAGGAGGCGGAGGCGCGCGCGTCGAAGGCCGAGTTGGAGAAGGAACACGTTTTCAAGCGGCCGATTGTGACGGAGATCAAGCCGGCTGGCGAGTTTTATCGCGCGGAGGATTATCACCAGCAGTATTTCGAGAAGCAGGGAATTCGGTCATGCCATATTTAGTGCGTGGCTAGAATCATTCCAAAAGGGATCCTCGGTCGCATTGCCGAGGGATGAGCGGTTTGCTCATCCCTTAATTTTCGATAGCGTTGCGTTCTGCAAAAGCGGCGGCACGCCGCCGCACTCCAAGATGGCTCCTGCCGGACGCGTGTCAGTGCGCGGTGGTTTTATGGGTTAGACGGGCTTTCTGTCAGGTGATACCACAGGGCGTAGCCGGCGCCGGCGGCCGCTCCCAGAATGATCAAGTCAAAGAGAAGATGGCGCCTCTTAGGATAGGTGACGGTGCTGCTGGTGGGCGCTCCAGCCGGCCCTTGGGGTTCGGTGGAGGGCTGGAGATCCATGGTCACGCGATAGGATTTGCCTTCGGGAATCGTGTGCAGCTCGCCGTCATTGTCCAGAACCAGAGTGCCGCGATAGGCGGAAATTATGACCTCAAGCGGTCCGACGATAGTGACCTGGCCATAGGCCGGGACGCCGTCCGCTGCGCGCAAAATTCCTTCCGGGATTTCAAGCGCGAGCTGATCGGTGCCATTGGAAGAGAAGCCCACCGTGCCGCGAGCGACGACGGCGTGCACCGCATTGGAACTTTGCGAGAGAGTGGCAGCGCTCGCAGAGAGCAGATAAATTTGGCTCCCGCCGACTTTCAGGCGGGCTATACCGCCGACATCGGTGGCGATTGTATCGCCAGGGTACACGGTGGTGCCGATCGCGACCTTAGCTTCGCCCAGGCGAGCGTCTTGCGCCTGTGTCACCAGACCGAGCGGCTTTTCGTCCGCCGCGAAAGCGGAGATGTGGATCAGTGTCGAAATTAAGACGGCTATAAGGCAGGACTTAGCGAGATACCGCATATCATCCCTCCTATAAGTACACGAACAATCTAGGCGCAGAATTCGCTGGTGTCAATACAGTTGAATAGCATTCATCGGCCAAAAACTGAACGGGCTGTCAGTGGGATTTCGGTGCCGGGTGCAGGAGCCGCGGCCCGCAAGCTCGTTTCTGCGTTAGAATGTCTGGCAGCCTGTGAGCGGGTGTAAACGCAGGCCGAGAGGCGGCATGATTCATCGCATTGTTTTTCATGATGGCCGGCTGCAGCCCGTTGAGGAAACGAGGCTTTCGCCCGGGCAGGCTGGGTTGTTCAACGGGTGGGGCCTTTTCACTACTGTGCGGATTTATGAGGGCATTCCGTTTGCTTTCGAGCGGCACTGGAAACGGCTGGAGCGGGATGCGGAGCGAACGCATTGCCCGTTTCCATTCCAGGAGAGCGTGGTGCGCGGGCAATTGGGAGAGTTATTGCGCGCAAATAAAGTGGACGAAGGCGCGGCGCGGGTTTACACGGTCTACAATTCGGTGGGATTCTGGCGCAGCGATGAAGATTTTCCGCGCGTGGATTTGATTATGTGCTCCGCGGACTTGCCTTCGTATCGCGAGCCGGCTCGGCTGGGGCTGCGCGAGCATGGGCGGTATGCGGCGTCTCCGCTGTCGGGCGTGAAAGTGCTTTCGTGGCTCGACAACGTCTGGAATTACTATGAGGCGCAGCAGGCCGGGTTCGACGAAGTTGTGTTACTCAACGAGCGCGGCGAAGTGGCGGAATGCACGGCGGCGAATATTTTCCGCGTGAAGGGCGGGCGCGTGGCGACGCCTCCGGTGAGCGCGGGATGCCTGCAAGGGATTACGCGTAGCGTGCTGCTCGAGATTGGCGCGTCGGCGGGCGCTCCGGTGGAGGAGCGGACATTGCGGCCAGAGGATTTATATGCGGCCGACGAGGTTTTTATTTCTTCGACCAATCGCAGCATGTTGGGAGTGAGCGAAATTAACGGGCACAAGATCGCTGCCGCGCCGGGGCCGGTTACCCTAAAACTGGAGAAGGCGTTCGGAGGGTTCGTGCGGCAATATTTGGAGGCGCATTCGGCGGCTTCGCGGCAGCGGTGACGTCAGGCCCGCGGCGCTAAGCAACCGTCGAACAGAGGTCCCTCGTCGGGCACGGAAAGGCGCCCGCCTCTTTTCGGGATGACAGGATGACCGTTTCTACGAACCGAGCGGTTGTTGCCGCTACACCGATGGCGCCCTTGAAGTGCGCCGCTACAAAATCCCGTCGCTAATGAATCAGCCAGCCGGTGACGCCGATGACGATTCCGGTGAGTGCTAGCACAATCCCGAAAATCCAGAACAGCTTCTTGCGCGTTAACAGCGTGATGGACGAAATCACCAGCGCGGCTTCCAGCAGAACTTCCGAAAGATCGTAGCGATCCGCGCGGGCCTCTTCGATTTTTACTTCGGCTTCAGCTTTCTTGGCCTCGGCCTCGATATCCTTCAGCTCGTCGCCGTAGCGCTCGATTTCCTTCGTATACTTTTGCCTGATGGCGTCCACTTGCTGGGAATTCTGGAGAGAGAAGACCGCTAGCTCGTCGAGGAAGAGTTCGTAGTTGCGGCGGCGAATTTCCTTGGCCTGGTAGTAAGCCCATTGGTCGGCCGAGCGCGTTTGCAGAATAATTTCCTCAGTGTGCGCGCGATGTCCGAGCAAAGTGACGGCGGCGACGAGCACGGCGAGCACGGCCATGGTCAAGGTGACGGGCGCGAGGCTGGGTTCGTGCGCGCCGTCTTCTGCGCGTTCTTTCAATTCGCTGATTTCATCGGGCATTTTTGTCCCTCACAGGATTCGCTATGAACGGCTGCTGGCAAGCTTTTCGTGCGCAAGAGAATAGCAGAAGAGATCTGAGACTTGCCAGTTTGCGGAAAAAGTCAGGAGCGCGGTTTCAGAGCCTAAAGCCTTCGTGAGAACGCCAAACTGGATACTTCAGCGGCTGAAGAGGCACTGATTTGCCCTGCTCACGCCGTAACTAAAGCTACGGCCTACGAAGACTCTGCGTTGCACCCGCTGGGGGCTGGTTCTTGTAGAATCGGAGGCTAGGTCTGATATCGGGAGGATGAATCATGAGCGATCTTGCGAGCAAAACGTGCGTGCCGTGCAAGGGCGGAGTTCCGCCCCTGGCTGGGAAGGAACTGGAAAATCTGGCGAAGCAAGTGCCGCAATGGAAGGTCCTGGACGGGCATCACATCACGCGGGCCTTTTCGTTTCCCGATTTTCGGCAGGCGCTGGCGTTTGTGAACAAGGTGGGAGCGATCGCGGAGGAGCAGGGGCATCACCCGGACATTTTATTGTCGTGGGGGAAGGCGGAAGTCACCACGTGGACGCACAAGATCAATGGGTTGACCGAGAGTGATTTTATTCTGGCGGCGAAGATCGACAAGATCTGAGGCCCATGCTGCGCCAGCCGGAAGGTTGCCGCAGCAGATCGTCTCTGTCGTGGCAGCGTTGCAAGGACATTACATGCCCGCTGCGTCCCGTAAAGCGCGGACACAGCGGCCTCTACAAAGTCACAGGCGAAGACCCTGCCTACCCGGCAGGCAGGCCGGCGAGAGGTTCGGCGCTACTGGTCTGGTTTATGGCTCGTCGTCTCCGGAGGTTTCCGGTTCGGGCTCGAGGGCTCTCTCCAGATTGATTGTAGGGAGCTTGGCGCGCAGGAGTTGGTCGTTCAGCGCGGGTATGGCGTGGGCTCTGATGTCGTCCCAAGCGCTAGTGATGCCCGCGAGCGCTTTCTGGCGGTCGGCGAAAGCATCTTGCGCGGTTTGTGTGGGCGCGGCGTCGGCGCCATCCACCACCGCGAGCAATTGGCCGAATTGCCCGTTCAACTGCGCGAAACTGTCCTGGCTGGAAGGTGGGCCGAACCGCTGGGATTTCCCTTCGAGCGCCGCGGCTTTTTGATCCAGCGCGGAAATCGCATCGCTGAGGTCGCCTTTCGGGGCCTGCCGGCCCAAATCCCGCAACTGCGCGCGCAGGGCGCGAACTTGGCCAAGATCCCCGTAGGTCGTATTCATCACCGCACAGATGCGGGAGGCGAGCTCGAATTGCTCTCGCAATCCGTCCGCGGGCGTGCTTACGCGGGGATCTATTTTGATTTCGATTGGCTGCGTCAAAGTCTGGCCGGCGGCAACGAGTTTGACGGTGTAGGTGCCGGGCAGGACGGCGGGACCGAGCGGATAACGCGGCGTGTCATGAATGATGGCGGAGATGGGATATTCGTGACGCAGCGAACCCGGCGGAGGAATTCGCAGGTCCCAAATGAAACGGTGCGCGCCCTCCGTGGCGGAGAGAATTTGCGGCGGGCGGATCCAATAGAGCGGCACGTTCAGTTCTTTGCCGAGCTGTTCCATGGTCACGTCAGGCCTGTCCGTGCTGGAAAAACTGCGCACAACGTTTCCGCCGCCGTCAACAATTTGCAGGGTCACCGGTCCGGCCGCGGCCGATTGCAAGTAATAGTCGAGTATCGCGCCATCGGGTGGATTTTTTCCGGCTGGCTCTTCGGGCGGGAGCGGCGTATCGGTGTTGACGTTGCGTCGGAGGCGATAAGCGAGGCCGGGCTTGAACAGGAAAGCACTCGAGCCGGCGACTTGATCGCTGAACTGCCGCAACGGCGTGATGTCGTCAAGAATCCAGAACGAGCGGCCGTGCGTGCCGACGACGATGTCGTCCCCGTGAATCACCAGGTCGCGCATCGAACTCGCCGGCAAATTCAGTTGCAGCGATTGCCAGGAATCGCCGTCGTTGAAAGAGACGTAGACGGCGCGCTCGGTGCCGGCGAAGAGCAATCCCTGGCGGACGGGATCCTCGCGCACCACGTTTACGGGCGCGTCGTCCGGCAGGCCATTGGTAATTTTTTGCCAGGACTGGCCGCCGTCGTGCGTGCGATAGATGTACGGATGCAAATCATCGAGGCGAAAACGATTCACGGCGGCGTACACGGTGTTGGGATCGAAATGCGAGGCGTCGAGTTGCGCGACCTTGCTCCACGGCGTGAGCTCCGTAGGAGTGATGTCGCGCCAGTTTTGGCCGGCGTCACGCGTGAGCCAGATCAGGCCGTCATCGGTGCCGGCCCAAATTAAGTTGGGATCGAGCGGCGAGGGCGCGAGCGAATAGATGACGCCGCGATGCTTGCTTTTGGCAGGATCGTTCGCGGCCAGATTGCCCAGGTTGGGTGGCACACCGGGATCTTCGCGCGTTAAATCAGGGCTGACGATTTGCCAGGTGTGTCCGGCGTCGTTGGTCATGAACAGAACATTCGAGCCGAGATACAGCGTGTGCGGCGCGGCCGGCGAAAAGATCAGCGGGGCGGTGCGGTTGAAGCGATATTTCCCGGTGCGCAAAATTACGGGCGAGACGTCCTGTGTCTGCCCGGTGATCATGTCAAAGCGCGTGACCTTGCCGCCGTAAATCAAATTGGGATGCAGCGGATCGGGCGCGACGTAACCGTATTCTTCGGTTCCAACCGGGTGCCAATCGCGAAAGGTGATTTCACCCCAATCGCTGCGGCTGGCGGTTCCGGCTGAGCCGCTTTCTTGTTGGCCGCCGTAAACCCAGTAGGGAAACTGGTTGTCGGTGATCACGTGATAGAACTGCGCGGTGGGCTGGTTGTACCAGGAACTCCACGTGGTGCCGCCGTTGACGCTGATCGTCGCGCCCTGATCGCTCGCCAGCAGAATAATTTGCGGATTCTCGGGATTGATCCAGACGGTGTGGTAGTCATCGCCGCCCGGCGCGCCCTTGATGGCGGTGAAGGTGACGCCGCCGTCCGTCGAGCGGTACGTGGACGTGTTGCAGATGTAAATCGTGTCGTGATTGTCCGGCGCGACGCGCACCCAGGCAAAATCGAAGCCGCGCCCCCAGATGCGATCTTCGTGATTCACGCGCTGCCAGCTTTCGCCAGCATCGTCCGAACGATAGAGTCCGCCGACATCGGGCTGTGCATCCACCAGGGCGTAGATTCGGTTCGGATCGTTGGGTGCAATCCCAATTCCGATGCGGCCGAGCCCTTGCTCATTTGTGGGCAGACCCTTGGTGAGCGGCGTCCACGTCTCGCCGCCGTCGGTGGACTTAAAAAGGCCACCGCTGTGGCCTTCGAGCGGAGCGCCGGTGGTCCAGGGCGGGCGGCGTGAGTTCCACAAAACCGCGTAAAGGATTTGGGGATTGGTGGGATCGAATGCCAGGTCGGTCGCGCCCGTGTCATCATCCTTGTACAGAATCTTCTGCCAGTTTTCGCCGCCGTCGGTTGAACGAAAAACGCCGCGCTCGGAGTTTGGCCCGTAGGGATGTCCGAGGACCGCGACGAAAACGCGATTGGGATCGTGCGGGTCAACGAGAATGTTCGTAATCTGCTGGCCGTCGTGAAGCCCCAAGTGAATCCAGGTATTTCCAGCGTCGGTGGAACGGTAAATCCCGTCGCCGCTGGATAGGTCTGGGCGACGCAGCCCTTCGCCGCTGCCAACATAAATAACGTCCGGGTTGGATCGAGCCACGGCCAGCGCGCCGATCGAGCCGGTGGGCTGCCCGTCGAAAATCGGAACCCAGGTGCGGCCGGCATCCGTGCTCTTCCACACGCCGCCATTGTTTACGCCAATGTAAAAAAGATTTGGCTTGCCAGGGACGCCTGTGGCAGCGACCGTGCGTCCGCCGCGGAAGGGGCCGATGCAGCGCCACTGCAAGTCTTGATAAAGGCGCGGATTAAATTGCGGCTCGGTGGCGTTGGCTTTGTCCGAGGGTGTGTTTTGCGCAGGCGCAGGAGCGCTTAACATCGCGAGAAAAATGATGACCGAAGTTACCGCAGCAACGCGCTGCCAAGATGACATTTGCGAACCTCCCCAGGACCAAAAACTATACTACTCGGAGCCGCAGTTCATGCAGGGAAAGAAAGGGGATAGAAAGGGGAAGAAAAAAGCGGTGGCGAGGGAAGTGTGCAGAGCTAGCCCCAGCACTTCGCAGAAATCGTCACAATTTCCACTACGCGTCCACTACAGCGTTTATTCCTACGCGCCATTGCGAGCCTTGTTCGTTGACGGTTTCTGCGTCAGCGCCTACGTTGAAATCAGCACGTCTCGGAGGATCCTTTGCGATTGCGACTGGTCGGACGCGTTTGCCTGTCCGTAGTGTTGGTGATTGGCCTGCTGGACATTCCTGGATTTGCAGCGAACGAGAAGCCGCTGGGGCTGGTGCTGCAAGCGCAGGAAGCGCGCGTGGACGCCGCCCAGCTGGCCGTGGGGACGACGGTGTATCCGGGCGATACGGTCGAAACCGGCACCGGGGGAACCCTGCGATTGAAGCTGGGCGCGAACCAGCTTTACCTGCTGGCGTCGAGCGCCGTCAATTTGGCGCAAAACACGGAAATCGTGTACGCGGTGGTGGCGCGCGGGACCGTGGGGTTCTCCTCGAACGGTACCGACAAAATCGAACTCGAGATTCCGCAAGGCATTTTGCGCGCAGCCGATGGAGTGCCGTCCTATGGGCAGGTGACGGTCACCGGTCCGCTGGAAGTAGTGATTTCTGCTTATCGCGGGACACTGCTGCTAGATAATGAAGGGGAGCTGCATACAATTCCTGCCGGAAAATCGTATCGCGTGACGATGGAACTGGAACCGGCGGCTGAGCCGACGGCCCAGCCTGCGACGGCGCCTCAGCAAGACGGCTCGGGCACGGTGCAACCCGTACAGCGGCGGCGACGCCGGCGGCGTTTGGCCTTCTACCTGATTTTCAGCGGGGCGGTCACGGGGATGAGCTGGGCCGTGTGGGACGAGCTTACCGAGAGCCCGTCGAAGACAAGCTACTAGAGCCGTCGCTAGCCTTCAATTTCTTCTCAAGCTGGGGCGCGGCAAGCAGCGCCTCTACCATCGCTGCACGCATTTTTGCTGGCATCAGGATTTTTTCTTTCGTTTTGCGCGCGGCGCTTTGCTCTTGGTCGCAGCCGTCTGTTTTGCGGGCTTCGCGCTTAAAGCGGTCAGGAGCGCCGTGCCGTTCGGCGTGCCGAGGCCCGTGCACGCATCCCATCCGGGACCTGCCGAGTAGCTCCCGTTATTGCCCGTGGTGATGTCGTGAAGCGTGTCTGCGGCGTTCGCCGCATAGAGCAACGGATTCAGATAACCCACGCTTGTTCCGAGCGACTGATTGATGCGCGCCAAGAGCCCGGCCCAGAGCGGCGCGACGGCGCTGGTCCCGCCAATCACGGTTTGATCCCCATCCACGAGGACGTTGTAGCCACTTTCCGCGTCGGCGTCTCCAGCGACGTCCGGCACGCCGCGACCGGCGAATCCGTTGGGCGCTTTCGGCACATTGGCGGATTGCTGAAAACTGGGAAGCGCGAAAAATTCGCTGACGCCACCGCCGGTGGCACCTTCGCCGGCTGACAGTTCGTTCCAGGCCTGTTCGCTGGAAATTGCGCCGCCTGAAATCGCAAGACGCGTTCCGCCGCATCCTAGGACGAAGGGGCTGGACGCTGGGAAATCTACGGTCGGAGTCCCGGTGGAGACGCCGTCACTGGAACCGTCGTCGCCGGAAGCGGCAAGGATGGTGACGCCGAGCGTGGATGCGTCTTCGCAAGCGGAATTGAAGGCGTTGAGCGCCTGCTGCGTCCAAGAACTTTCCGGGCCGCCCCAACTGATGGACACGACCGCAGGTTTCAGTTTCGTATCGTGCACGGCGGTGGTGAGCGCGTCCAGAAATCCTTGATCGGTGTTGGGTGCGAAGTACATCGCGATTTGCGCTGCCGGAGCGACGGCTCCGGCGACTTCTATATCGAGTTCCACCTCGCCATCGGGGCCGCTGGCGCTGCCGGTCGGCGAGTTCGTGGCGCCGTCAACCGACACGGCCGTGACTTTTGGAGTGGCGATGCCTAGATTCTTGAAATATGCCGTGAGATCCGCCGCACGATAACCGCCGGATAATTCGAGAATGCCGATTGTTTGTCCGGTGCCATCGGTGCCGGCGGGGAAGTTGTATGCCTGCGCGACTTGCGGCGCCGTGTAGGAGGTACCGGAAGCTTGGGCGGCTACGGCGCTGGGATTATTTTTGCGTATGCGGAAGTGCGCCTTCGCCTGCGGACGATTGTCGAGGCCGAAGACGCCTTCGATGATGCCGTCAAGATGAGCGGGAATCTGAATCGTCCCGGTGCGCATGCGGCAAGTGCCGCCGGGATGCTCGTAGCGATTGAGTTCGACGTCGAAGGCGCGAGTGAACGCCTCAACGGTGCCGCTGAGGATCACCGAACGGCGTGGGCGGCTTTCCTGCACGACCTTCAGGCCATATTTTTTGGCGAAGGCGCGAACTTTCTTGATATCGGCGGGACGCGCGCCATGAAGGGCGGCGAATTGGGCGCGCGAAAGGCGCTTGCTCTGCGGGGGCGGGAGTTTTTTCGGCGAGGAGCCGCGGCGCAGGAACACGGTTACCTCGATTCGTTCATGGGGGTCTGCCGGCCCGACTTTGCGGGCGCCCGGCATGACGGTGCGCGCACTGCCGGGTAATATGACGCGTTTTTCTTCTGCGGGCATGGTTCCCTCCGGATAATCGCGTACGAGCGGACGCCGCCCGGCGCCCGTTGGTGAAAAAGTCGCGCAGGCTGGGGTTTGCAGCGGCGCGCTTC
This sequence comes from uncultured Acidobacteriota bacterium, assembly GCA_963795005.1. Lineage (GTDB taxonomy): Bacteria > Acidobacteriota > Terriglobia > Acidiferrales > UBA7541 > Palsa-295. Next base: position 102,630 of record CAWCGE010000020.1, read on the forward strand.
GGAGCGCTCCCGGTACCGAGAGACGCAAAAGCCATAAAAGTATAAACTCGTGATGTATCGGATTGCCACTTGCGTGCATTAATTTCCGCGGTGCCTGCCCGAAGTGGAAGCTTTCGCATTGCTAGGATTGCGTTTTCATGATTAAGCGGCTGTTTTTACATTACATCGCCGAAGAAGCACGCCCCATGATCCGGCTGGCGCTGCCGCTGGTCCTCGCCGAGTTGGGGTGGATGACTATGGCCATCGTGGACACGATGATGGTCGGACGTCAGGCCGACAGCGCGGTGGCGATCGGAGCCGTCAGCCTGGGCAGCATACTTTTTAATTCCGCCGCGATTTTCGGCACGGGGCTCATGCTGGGCCTCGATACTTTGGTTTCGCATTCCTACGGCGCAGGAGACGTGGAGGATTGTCACCGCTCGCTGGTGAATGGCGCGTATCTGAGCTTGGCGATCGCTCCTGTGTTGATGGGTGTGGTGCGATTGTTCGAGCCGCTCTTGCGCTCGCTGGATATCCAGGCTTCCGTGTTGCATCAGGCGATTCCTTATTTGCGCACTCTGAATTGGGGCACTTTGCCGCTGCTGCTGTATTTTGTTTTCCGGCGTTATCTGCAAGGCATGAATCTGGCCAAGCCGGTGATGTTTGCGCTGATCTCGGCGAACCTGGTGAACCTGACCGGAAACTGGGCGTTGGTTTACGGGCACCTGGGGTTTCGTGCGATGGGTACGGTGGGGTCGGGCTGGTCCACGTGCTTTGCGCGAACGTACATGATGACGGTGCTGCTGGCGTACGCGCTTTATTACGATCATCGCAACAAAACGGGTCTGCGCAACGCGGCGCGTTTGCCGAATATGCCGCGGGTGTGGCGGCTCGTGTATTTGGGGCTGCCCGCGGCGACGCAATTCGGGCTGGAGGTGGGTGTATTCGCGGTGGCGACGGCGCTGATCGGCAAGCTGGGCGCCGTCGCGCTGGCGAGCCACCAAGTGGCGCTGAATACCGCGAGCTTCACCTACATGGTGCCGCTGGGCATCAGCGCCGCGGCTGCGGTGCGCGTGGGGCAGGCCTTGGGACGGAACGACGCGCACGCGGCGAGCCGCGCGGGTTGGACGGCCATGCTGCTGGGAACCGGTTTCATGGGCTGCATGGCAATTGCGTTTTTTGCAGTGCCGCGAGCGATCGTGCGCATCTACACCGCCGACCTAGCGCTGATTCCGCCCGCAAGTGCCCTGCTTTTCGTCGCGGCGTTCTTTCAACTTTTTGATGGGATGCAAACGGTGGCGACCGGAGCTTTGCGCGGCGCGGGCGATACGCGCACCCCGATGTTGTGCCATTTGTTCTTTTACTGGGTCGTCGGGCTACCACTGGGGGGGTATCTCTGTTTTCGCATGGGCTGGGGTGCGCCGGGAATGTGGGCGGGGTTGTGCGTCGCGCTGATTTTGATTGGCAGCGCGCTGCTGTATTTCTGGCGGCGCAAGGAACGGTCGTTCGCCGCTGGGTACTTGGCCGCTCTCGATATTGCAACTGCAACACAGATGAACACGGATGAACACTGATAAAACCGAACAGGGTAAGGACAAAGAAACACGAAACACGGAGAGCGCGGACAGCACATTCTGCGGCTTTGTTCTACCCGCTGCGTTACAATCTTTCGCATCGAATTCAGGTGCTGCACGCAGGAATTGAATGATCACATCACCCAACTCCTTCATGGCTCGCGCCCTTGCGCTTTCTCTTGAGAATGTGCAGCAGCGGGGAGGTGGTCCGTTTGCCGCGGTGGTGGTGAAAGACGGCGAAATCGTTGCGGAAGGCGCGAACGCCGTAACGGCGACGAACGATCCCACGGCGCACGCGGAGGTGGTCGCCATCCGCGAAGCGTGCAAGAGATTGAAGAGCTTCGATTTGCAGGGCTGCGAGATTTATACCAGTTGCGAACCGTGCCCGATGTGCCTGGGCGCGATTTATTGGGCGCGTCCAGCGCGCGTTTATTTCGCCAATTCGGCAGCGGATGCGGCGCGGGCTGGTTTTGACGACGCATTCATCTATCAGGAAATTGGGCTGCCGCATCCGGAGCGCAAAATCCCCATGATCCGGCTCGCGCAGGACGGCGCGCGGGCCGCATTTCGCGCCTGGCAGGAGAAAGAAGATAAAATCCGCTATTAAGGCGGCTTCCGGTGGAAACGCGCAGTATCGGAAAATCGGTGCCTCGCAAAGAAGGGCGCGAAAAAGTCACCGGGTGTGCGCGCTACGTTGACGACCTCGTTTTTCCAGACATGCTGCACGGCGTCACCGTGCGCAGCGGCGCGCCGCGCGGTCGGATTCGCGAAATCCGTTTCGCAGGCGATATTCCCTGGGACCAATTTACGATCGTCACCGCCAAAGACGTCCGCGGAAAAAATTGCGTCGCGCTGCTGATGGAAGATCAGCCCTGCCTCGCCGACGGCTTCGTCAACCACTGCGAAGAAGCGGTGGTCCTGCTCGCTCACCAGGATAAGTACCTGCTCGAAGAAGCTCGCCGCAATGTCTATATTGAAATCGAGCCGTTGCCCGCGATTTTCTCACTCGAGGATTCCCTCGCCCGCAAGGAAATCATCTGGGGCCAGGACAACATCTTCAAAATCTTTCATGTGGAAAAAGGCGACGTGGACAAAGCCTGGGCCGCGGCCGATGTCATCGTGGCAGGCGAATATCAGACCGGCGCGCAGGAGCAGCTCTACATCGAGCCCCAAGGAGTAATCGGCCAAGTGAACGACGCGGACGGCGTCACCGTCTGGGGCTCGCTGCAATGTCCTTACTACGTGCACAAAGCGCTCGTGACGCTGTTCGGCGTGCCCAAAGATCGCGTGCGCGTGATTCAGATGGAAACAGGCGGCGGATTCGGCGGCAAGGAAGAATATCCCTCGATGATTGCGGCGCACGCCGCGCTGCTCGCCCAAAAATCCGGGCGGCCGGTAAAAATAATTTACGATCGCGCCGAGGATATGGTAGCCACCACCAAGCGCCATCCTTCGAAGACCCGCCATCGCACGGCCGTCACGCGTGATGGCAAAATCCTCTCGATGGACATTGATTTCACGATCGACGGCGGCGCGTACCAAACTCTTTCGCCCGTGGTCCTTTCGCGCGGGACGATTCATGCGGCTGGCCCATATCAATGCCCGAACGTGCGCATTCGCAGCCGCGCCGTCGCCACCAACGCTCCGCCGCACGGCGCATTCCGCGGATTCGGCGCGCCGCAAAGCGTCTTTGCGCTCGAGCGGCACCTCGATCGCGTCGCCGCCGCAATCGGCATGCAGCCCGACGAATTGCGCCGCCGCAATTTCATTCGCCAGGGCGATACGCTCGCCGTCAGCCAAGTCGTGAAAGAAAAAGTGGATATGAACGCGCTGCTCGAGCGCGCGTTTACGCTCAGCGATTACCACGCCAAGCGCCGGCGTTTCGCGGAGGAGAATGCCCCCGCGCATTCCTACGCTGCGATCAAAAAAGGAATCGGCTTCGCTTCGTTTTTGCACGGCGCCGGATTCACCGGCTCCGGTGAAGAATATTTGGCATCGGAAGTGGCGATGGAAGCGATGCGCGACGGCACCGTTCAGGTCCTCGCCGGCAGCACGGAAATGGGGCAAGGCACCAACACGATTTTTTCGCAGATTGCGGCGGACGCGCTGGGGCTTGATTGCGATTGCATCAAAATTCTCCAGCCGGATACGGCGCAGGTGCCCAATAGCGGCCCGACGGTGGCATCGCGCACGGCGATGATCGTCGGCAAACTGGTGGAATCGGCGGCGCTGGGATTGCAGAAGACGTTGCTCGATAGCGGCGCGCTGCAGCGGGGTGATGATGCTCTGACTTTCGCGCGTGCGTGCCGCCAATATATTGACGCGCACGGTGCGCTGAAGTCCTTCGTGAAGTACGAACATCCGCGCGATCTGCATTGGGACGACGAACACTATCGCGGCGACGCCTATGGCGCCTATGCGTGGGCTGTTTACGTTGCCGAAGTTTCCGTGGACACTCGAACCGCGGAGGTCCGCGTCGACGATTTCGTGGCGGTGCAGGAAGTGGGCAAGGTGATCAATCCGACGCTTGCGGCAGGGCAAATCGAAGGCGGCGTGGCGCAGGGCATCGGCTTCGCTCTGTACGAAAATGTGGTGTGGCAGGAAGGGCGCATGGTCAACGCGCAGATGACCAATTACGTGATGCCGACTTCCATGGACCTGCCGCCGATACGCGTTTTCTTTGAGGAAATTCCGTACGAGCACGGCCCGGCCGGCGCGAAGGGCATCGGTGAACTGCCGCTCGATGGCACCGCTCCGGCGATCGCGAACGCGATTGCGCACGCGACTGGCGCAGACGTCCGGCGGATTCCGGTTACGCCGGAAGTACTGCTTGAAATGCTGGCCACCGTGCCGCCCAAAGCGCCTACCAAGCTGTCGGAAGGCGCGCATGTCTGAGTTGCCGCGTAAAGTTTCCGTCTCGTGCGAGGTGAACGACGAGCGTGTGACGCTCGAAGCGTATCCGATGGCGCGGCTGCTGGACGTGCTGCGGGAACAATTGAAGCTTACCGGAACAAAAGAAGGCTGCGGCGAAGGCGAATGCGGCGCGTGCGCGGTGGAAATGGATGGCGCGCTGGTGAACAGTTGCCTGATTCCGGCGCTCCAAGCTCGGGGCACGAAGATACGCACGATTGAGGGCGTCGCTCACGCCGATGCATTGCATGCCGTGCAGCAAGCGTTCCTCACCTACGGCGGCGCGCAGTGCGGTATTTGCACGCCGGGGATGATCTTGGCCTCGCTGAATCTGCTTGCGCGCAATCCTCGGCCAGACGATGCCCAGATTCGCGAAGGCCTCGCCGGCAACCTGTGCCGCTGTACGGGATACATGAAGATTTTCGAATCCGTGGTGGAAGCGGTGCGACATTCCGGCGAGGCAGAGGCACAATCAGGGGCGGGCGCGTGAGGGCTTTTCTCCCGGGGTATCACATGGAGACGCCGCGCGACCTTGGCGAAGCGCTCGAGCGGATGGCGAAGGAGCCGGGCGTTTGGAGGGCGTTCGCCGGTGGAACTGACTTGATGGTACTGCTCGAGGCGGGGAAATTGCCGCACAAGAAATTTCTGAACATCTGGAATTTGGCGGAATTGCGTGGAATCGAGGTGAGTGCGGAGCACGTCACACTGGGCGCGTTGACGACGTACACGGAAGTGCGGCGGCATGAAACGCTCGCGCGCGAATTTCCGTCGCTGAGCCGGGCGGCGGCGGAAACGGGAAGCGTGGCAACGCAGAACCGCGGAACGCTGGGAGGCAACATCGCCAACGCCTCGCCCGCCGCGGATTCGCCGCCGGCGCTGCTGGTGTACGACGCAGAGATTGAAATTGTCTCGGCGCACGGCGCGCGCTGGATTCCTTACCACGGCTTTCATTCCGGATATAAACAAATGGATTTGCAGCCGGCCGAACTGATTCGACGGATTCGATTACCGCGAAACAAGAGTGCCTGGAAACAATATTTTCGGAAAGTGGGCACGCGGCGCGCACAGGCAATTTCGAAAGTGTGCTTCGCGGCAGCCGCGCGCATGGACGCGGGCAAAATCGCCGATGTGCGGATCGTGCTTGGCAGTGTCGCGCCTACCGTGCTGCGCGCCGCGGGCGTTGAGGAAGCGCTGCGCGGGCAGAGGCCGGAAACCGCGATTCTGAAAGCCGCGCAAGACGCGCTGGTGACTGAAATTGCGCCGATTGACGATATACGCTCGACGTTGCGCTACCGCCGGACTGTGGCGCGAAATTTACTCGCCGAATTCATCGAAAGTCTGGCAGGCTGAGCGCAGATGACTCGGCCTCCGGATCTTTCTGCCAATTCGTTGCAAGGCTCGGCGCAGGGGTCGTCGCCCGCAAGCGGCGCGGCAGACGATCTTATTGTACGCGGCAAGCGCGTCGTCACGCCCGAAGGAGAAAGCGCGGCCGCGATCCATATACGCGGCGGCGTAGTGACGACCGTCACCGAGTTTAACGAAATTCCGCGCGGAGTTCCGATTCACGAAGCGGGCGACCTGGCGGTGATGCCGGGAATTGTAGACACGCACGTTCATATCAACGAGCCTGGACGCACCGAGTGGGAAGGTTTTTCCAGCGCCACGCGCGCGGCAGCCGCCGGCGGCGTGACCACCTTAATCGAAATGCCGCTCAACAGCATCCCGGCGACGACCTCGGCCGGGGCATTTCGCGAAAAGCTGGCCGCGGCGGCGGGAAAACTTTGGGTGGACGCGGGGCTTTGGGGCGGCGTGGTTCCCGGAAACATTGCGGAGCTGGGACCGCTGTGGGAAGCGGGCGTCCTTGGATTCAAGTGTTTTCTGGTGCCGAGTGGCGTCGCGGAATTCGAATTCGTGACGAAGGAACATCTTCGCGGGGCGTTGCCGGAGCTTACGGCGCTAGGCGCGACTCTGTTGGCACATGCGGAGATGCCGGAACCGATCGAGAAAGCTCTCGCAAGTTTACCGAAAGGCGCATCCGCGCGCCGCTATAGCACGTGGCTCACATCGCGCCCGCGCGATGCCGAAAACGAAGCGATCGCCCTGCTTTTGAGATTGAGCCGTGAATTTGATGCCCGGATTCATATCGTGCATTTATCATCGTCGGACGCGATTCCGGTGCTGCAGCACGCGCGAAATGAGGGAGCCAAGATTAGCGTGGAAACTTGCCCGCACTATTTGACATTCACTGCAGAAGAAATTGCCGATGGCGCGACGCAATTCAAATGCGCGCCACCGATTCGCGAGCGCCAGAATCGCGAAAAATTGTGGGAAGGCCTCGGCAATGGCACGATTGATTTTATTGCGACGGATCATTCTCCATGCCTCCCAGCGATGAAGCTTCCCGAGGAGGGCGACTTCCTGCGCGCGTGGGGAGGGATCGCGTCCTTGCAACTGAGCTTGCCTGCTGTCTGGACCGAGGCGAGCTCGCGCGGCTATGCTGTCACGCACGTTGCCAAGTGGTTAGGCCAGGGGCCGGCGCGGCTCGCGGGATTGGAGCGGCGCAAAGGCTCCATCGCGGCGGGGTGCGATGCCGATTTCGTGATCTGGAATCCAGACGAGAAATTTCGCGTAGACTCGGCGCAATTGCATCACCGGCAAAAAACCACTCCGTATGCGGGACGCGAGCTTAAGGGAGTAGTGGAGACGACCTTCCTGCGCGGCCGAAAGATTTTCGAGCGCGGAGATTTTTCCGCGAGTCCCGTCGGCCGTGTTTTGCTGCGAGGCTCAGTATGAACGATTTCACCCAACTGGTTGATCTGGCGGCCGAACGGCTGGGCGGGCGTGTGATTGCCGCCAACGACGAGTTTTTTGCGCCCAAAGGAAACCTGCTGAAAGAAGCGAATCCGATTTTCGTCGAAGGGAAATTCACGGCGCGCGGACACTGGATGGATGGCTGGGAGACGCGCCGGCGGCGCACGCCGGGATACGATTGGTGCATCATCCGGCTGGGTTTGCCGGGAATACTTCGCGGAGTGGTGGTGGATACCAGCTTCTTTACGGGCAATTTCCCGGCGCGATTTTCGCTGGAGGGTTGCGAACTCGGCGGCGCGGCACCCTACAAGGAGGAAAAGAAAAAACTTTTGGCCGCGACCGCGAAGTGGACCGAGCTGCTACCGGAAACCGTGTTGCAAGGCGATACGCAAAACTCGGCGACCATCGAACATGCCGGGCGTTTCACGCACGTGCGCTTCAAGATTTATCCTGACGGGGGCGTGGCACGGCTACGGCTGCATGGGGAAGCAGTGCCGGACGCGGCGCGAATCACAAAAGGCGAATGCGACCTGGCCGCGGTGGAAAATGGCGGACGACCGGTTGCGTCCAGCGACCAATTTTACAGCGAGCCACTGAACCTGCTGATGCCGGGACGCAGCAAGGAAATGAGCGATGGTTGGGAGACGCGCCGCCGGCGCGGGCCGGGCCACGATTGGGTGATCGTGAAATTGGGAATGGCGGGCGCGATCCAGCGGATCGAGATTGACACCACGCACTTCAAGGGGAATTTTCCGGATAGCTGTTCGGTGGAGGGCTGTTACGCCGAAGGCGGTAATGTGGAAATCTCGCGCCTCACGTCCGCTTCCGCCTCTGCCGCGGAATGGGGCCAAGTTCTCCCGCGGGTTCCGCTGAAGGCGAACCGCCTGCATATTTTTCGGAAGCAACTTCACGACCTGGGCGCGGTCACGCACGTGCGGCTGAATATTTTCCCGGATGGCGGAGTCAGCCGTCTCCGCGTTTTCGGGCGCGCGTCACAGGCCGTGGATAGGCTTACGGGAATTGAACGTTGGAACCAAATGCCTCGCGCGGCGGCCGCCAAGGCGTTGCAGGATTGCTGCGGCTCCAAGAAATGGGTCGAACAAGTGCTGGCGCGCCGTCCATTCATTGATGCTGCGGCTCTTTACGATGCGGCGGATGATGCGTGGGCGACGCTCAAACGCAACGACTGGCTTGCGGCGTTTCGCGCGCATCCCGCCATCGGAGGAGCGAAGGCAGCGGCGAAACAGACGGAGACTGCACGGCGGTGGTGTGCTGGTGAACAATCTGTAGCGCAGAAAGCATCGCCAGACACGCTGGCAGTGCTGGCGGCCGCGAACGAGGCGTACCAGGCGACGTTCGGGCACGTGTTCCTGATTTGCGCCACGGGGAAAACCGGTGAGGAGGTTTTGAAAGCGATTCAAGAGCGCCTGGCGAACCATCCGGAAGTGGAATTGCGAACCGCCGCGGAAGAGCAGAAGAAGATTACGCGTCTGCGCTTGGAGAAACTTTTGAGTTTATGAGCCAGATCACGACGCATGTACTCGATACTTCGCTCGGGCGCCCTGCAGCGGGTGTCCAGGTGACCCTCGAAATTCAGAAGGGTGCCGGCTGGAAGGAAATCAGCCGCGGCGCGACGGATGCGGACGGCCGGCTTCGGCATCTTCTGGAGCCGGGAGCGCTCGTGGAAGGGACATACCGGCTTACGTTCGAGACACAGGCTTATTTTCAAGCGCGCAAGATTCGCGGGCTCTATCCGCAAATCACGATCGCGTTCGAGGTGCAGGACAAGCGGGAGCACTACCACATTCCGTTGCTTCTAAGCCCGTTCGGGTATTCCACATATCGCGGGAGCTGACGGATGACGATCAAGCTCGCGGAAAATAATTACGGCAAATCGCGCATTCGTCTGCTGCGGGTGGTGCGGCAGGATGGCCGCCACGACATTCGCGAGCTGACGCTGGGGATTTCTTTCGAAGGCGATTTTGAGACCGCGCACACCAAAGGCGACAACACGAAAATCCTTCCGACGGACACGATGAAGAACACCGTGTACGTGCTGGCGCGGCAATATCCAGTCGAGTCCGTGGAGGAGTTTTGCCTGCACCTGATCGAGCATTTCCTGACCTACAATCCGCAGGTCGCGCGCGTCGGCATCCAGGCGGCGGAAAGTCTCTGGAACCGCATCGTGATCGGCGGCAAGCCTCATGCATCCGCGTTTGTGCGCGGCGAGGGAAAACGCACCGCGTTGCTCAGCGGCACGCGCGAAGGAACTGTGATTCGAGCGGGGATCGCGGATTTGATCGCGCTGAAGACCACGAAATCTGCGTTTGAAGGATTCCTGCGAGATCCCTACACAACTCTGAAGGAAGACCGCAACCGGATTCTTTCGACATCCATCCGCGCGGACTGGCTTTATGAAAGCGGCGAGATCGAATTCAGCCAGCACTGGCACGGCATACGGCAAGCGATGCTGGAAGCGTTCGCGGAGCACGATAGCGAATCGCTGCAGCACACGTTGTATGCGATGGGTGAAGCGGTGCTGAAGAATTTTGAACGCGTCCGCGAAATTCGCCTTTCGCTGCCGAACAAACATTTCAATCTGGTGGATCTCTCTCCCTTCGCCATGGACAACCCAGCACAGGTGTTTCTACCCACCGACGAGCCGCACGGCCTGATCGAAGCGACGCTGCGCAGGGAATAGCGCGCACAACAAGCTCTTGCGCCATTTCAAGCCACGCATCACTCCGCAAATCCAGGGTTGTCCGAAGTTCGCGGAAGCGATACATTAATTTTATTGCCTAGCGAAGCCCATCCCACAAGTCCGATTGCCCAGTGGCAACCCGGCACGCGCGGACCGCGTCAAAAAAAGCTCGCTAATCTGATTTCCCTTAGCCGGCTGGGAGCCTGAACGCATTTTTATGCACGACAAGATTTTGATCGTCGATGACGAATCCGCCGCGCGAACGGCGCTGGGGCTGCTATTGCGCCGCGAAGGATTTGACGTGCGCGAAGCCAGCGACGGACCAGCGGCGATTGCGGAATGCGCGTCATTCCGTCCCGACTTGATTCTGCTGGATATTGTGATGCCGGGGATGGACGGGTTCCAGGTGTGCCGGCACATCAAAGCCACGCCGGAGACGCGACTTACTCCCGTGGTGCTGATCACCGGACTTTCAGCCACCGAAGACCGCATCATGGGCATCAACGCCGGCGCGGACGATTTCCTGAGTAAGCCGATTGACTTGAACGAACTGCTGGCGCGCACCCGCTCTCTGCTGCGTTTGAAGCAATACACCGACGAACTGGAAAACGCGGAAGCGGTGCTGCTCAGCCTGGCGTATAGCATCGAGGCGCGCGATCCGTATACGCACGGGCACTGCGAACGGCTGGCGGAAATGTCCGCGCGTATGGGAGAACTGCTGGGCGTGCCGGAAGAGCACATTAAGGCGTTGCGCCGCGCGGGGATCGTCCACGACATCGGCAAAGTTGTGGTGCCGGATTCGATTCTCCTGAAGCCGGGACCTTTGACATCGGAGGAAATCACGGTGATGAAGAAACATCCCGTGGTGGGAGAGCGCATTTGCGCTCCGCTAAAAACTTTTCGCCTGGTTCTGCCGATCATCCGGCATCATCACGAGAAGCACGACGGGACGGGTTATCCCGACGGTTTGCGCGGAGACGAGATTCCGCTGACGGCGCGCATTTTACAAATCTCCGACGTGTATGACGCGCTGACAACCGACCGTCCGTACAAGGTGGCCTTCACTCCGCAAGTGGCGCTGGATTTGATGGAAGAAGAAGCCGAACGCGGCTGGTGGGATCCGGAACTCTTCGAGGCGTTTCGCGAAATGATGCGGGCGCACCATGGAGACCTGGCGGCGGAGAATTTTCGCAAGACGGTGAATTAGGGTTCGCGCCGATTCGTCTGTCGGATAACCTGGAGATTTCCGGAATTTCGTAGCAAACGTTTTTCGTATGCCGGCGTTTGCTGCCTCGGCGTCCATGGCGCACTGAAGTGCGCCGCTACAAATGCAATTCACCCGCTCCGTGCGGAACGCGCAATCCGTTCTTCACCGGAATAAATCACAAATCTCCTACCACGCAGGAATCCAATCAGCGTCAGGCGCAATTCGCGCGCGAGTTGCACCGCTAGGCTGGACGGAGCGGAAACCGACGCGAGCACCGGCAGGCCCGCAACGATCGCTTTCTGCACAATTTCAAATCCCCCGCGTCCGCTAACCAGCAAGACGGAATTTGCGATCGGCAGGCGATTTTCCAGCAGGGCCCAGCCGATCACTTTGTCCACGGCATTGTGGCGGCCGATATCTTCCCGCAGGACAAGTAATTCGCCCGCAGGATTGAATAGCGCTGCCGCGTGAAGGCCGCCGGTGCGTTCGAAGACATCTTGCGCAGAGCGCAGCTTTTCGGGCAAGCGCACGAGAATTTCCGCGTCGAGGCGAAAATCAGGATTGGGCGCGGCGAGCGCGCGGGCACGAATGCCTTCAATCGAAGCTTTGCCGCAGATGCCGCAACTGGACGCGGCGAAAAAATGCCGGCGCATTTTTTCCATGTCCGGGACGGCTTCGGGGGAGAGTTGCGCCTGGATGACGTTGCTGGACCTCGAGCCATTTTCTTGCGCGGGACTTTCCAGGGTGGTGAGCTGGCTGCGCTCTTGTATCAGACTTTCGGTAAAGAGGAATCCCGCAGCAAGTTCCAGGTCGTGCCCGGGCGTGCGCATGGTGACGCTCAGGGGTTGATCGCCCACACGGATTTCGAGAGGCTCTTCAGCGGCCAGATAATCGTCTTTGCGACGGAGTTTGCCGTCATCCCATTCGGACACTTGGGTCAGACCCACGCTGCGAGGTTTGCGCGCCACGGCGGACCCTCCGGGCCATCCATTATGCGCGACGGCATGCGGAAGCTGAAAGTTTATAGTTGGAAGTTGAATTACAGTAGCGTTGGGACACGGCGCCGGCGCCTCGTGCTCGATGAAATCGAAAGGTGCGCAGGAATCGTTGTGACACCCTGCGAAGCCCGATTCTTCCGCATAGTGCTCCGCGCCCAGCCAATGGGGAGATTGCTGTTCGAGGCCGTGTGAATTTTCTGCGAATATTCGTTTACAGTTTAAAGAGAAGATTTGTGAGGCCGGGTTCTGGCGGCTGGCTGCCTGGACGCGCCGCGCATTGAAAAAGCGGCGTTTGACGGTGTAGGATGATTGATTCTGCTTGGCTTCCCTGAAAGCCAGTACTGACAATGGCACAAACGATCTCTTTGCCCGCGGGTGGTTCAACGAAACGTATTGGATTGGAGACGTGGATGAACCGCGTCCTGGAAATGGCAGATGCCGTGCAAGAGGGGTGGAAGGCCAAGGACGTGCATGACCTGCGCGTGGCTTTGCGGCGCTGCCGAACGATGGCGGACGCCTTGAGCGAAGTGAATCCGGATCGCGGGTGGCGCAAACTGAAGAAGGATAGCCGCAAGCTGTTTCACGCGTTGGGAGCGCTGCGCGATACGCAGGTGGAACAGGAGTGGTCGAAGAAGCTTTCGATCGGGGATGATCCGGTGCGGAAGCATTTGCTGAAATTGCTGGCCCAAGCTGAGAGCAAGCAGCAAAAAGAGGCGGAGAAGGCGCTGGAAGAGTTCGACCGTAAAAACTGGCGGAAATGGGCGCAGAAGCTGGGGCACAAGGCGCAATTCTTTCCGCTGGAGAGCGTGGTATTTCAGCGGCTGGCTTTGACCCGGTTGAACGAAGCGGCGGAACTTTATCAGCGGGCGCGCAAGGGGCGCAGCCGCATTGCGTGGCACCGGCTGCGCATCGGTTTGAAGGGATTTCGTTACACGCTGGAAAATTTCCTGCCGCAACGCTATGAGCCGTGGAGCAAGAATCTAAAGCGCATCCAGGATTTGCTGGGCGAAGTGCACGACATGGACGTGCTGCGCAGCGAGATCCGCCGGCAGCGCGCGAAACTGCCGGAGGCGGATGTGCTGCAGTGGTATCAGAAAATTGAAGAGGCGCGAAAGACGCGGCTGAACGAATTCCGGTCATTGATCGCAGGAAACGGGCAGCATTCGAGCAGCGCGGGGAGCTCAGGAAGCCATTCAGGCGGCATTGCAGGTAACGGCAAGGAATCGCTCTGGCAGGTCTGGCGTGCCGGGTTTCAGGCCATTCATATCGTCCAAACTTCCGCAATCACCGAGGCGCAAAGGCTTCAATCCGCTAGCTGACGCAGCATCCGCGGCGTCAGAATCCACCGCAGTTCCCACTTGCCGTGCGCGGCCGTGTAATCCAGGCAGGCGACACCGGCTTTTTTCAGCGTGGTGAAGACGCCGCGAGCTCCTGCTACGTGCGCAATTGTCAGATCAAGGTGCGGCGCGTGGCCGAAGCACATCACCTCCTTGGCGCGCACGCGAATCACTTCCTTGATGATGTCGGCAGGATTGGCGGCGGGTTTCAGGGCGTCATGCGTGCGGATTTTTTGCAGCGAGAATCCCAAGGTTTCGGCAAAGATTTCGGCGGTCTGTGCGGCGCGGACGTACGGGCTAGTGATAAGCACATCCGGCCTTACGTGCAGAGACTGCAGGCCGAGCGCGGCGGCGCGCGTCTTTTGCACGCCCTTGGCGGTCAGCGGGCGCTCCGGCTCCGAGGGAGCTTGGGGATCGTCGCGATCAACGGCGATCCCGTGACGAACAAGGTAAAGGATCATACCTCTAGGCTACCTTTTCTTTGCCCTGAGCGCGCCTGAATTCTGGCTTGAGGTGAAATTCGCGTTCAAAGAGGGTGGATTTGCGTTCGAGGCCCAACAGATCCAGGCGCGTGCCGTCCATCGCACGGATTATGAAAATAGCTTTGTGGCCGGAAATTTGCACGTCCACGCCGGAAATGCGCTGAGCGTGCTCGGATTCGAGCTTTTCGGCGATGCGCAGGAGGCTGGTTAACAAGCGGGCGTGGCGGCGACGCTCACTATCGAGGGCGGCGTAAGAAGCATGTTCGAGCTGCGGCTCCGATTTCGAGTTGTGGTAACGCACCACGGCGGCAACCATATCGCGGCGCCAGCCGCGCAGTCCGGGGATTTCGGCATTGCGAATCAAATATTCGCCATGGCGGTGATGCGCTTTGCGGGAGATAAAATGGCCGACGTCATGCAGTAGAGCGGCAATTTCCAGCACGAGTCGCAGGTCCGCGCCCATTTCGTGAATGGGCCGCAATTGGTCGAAGAGAGAAAGCGCGAGGCGCACGACCTGTTCGGCGTGCTGTGGGTTGTAATCCAAGCGGCGCGCGAACCAGCGCGCGTTAGCTAACAGTTCGGAGGCGCGACCCTTTTCCTCTTCGGAGGTGATGCGCACGGAATATTGTTCGGAGACGAGGTCGAGCAGAATGCCTTCGCGCACGCCGACGCCGGGAACGAGCATGGTGCGGAGGTCGAGCCACTTGGCAATGGTATTGAAAATAATCGCGGCGATTCCGATCACCTCAGCGCGGTCTCTGCGCAAGCGGAAGACGCGCATGCGGCCGGGAATATCCAGGGCTAACATTCGCCAGGTTTGATCGCGAAGCAGCCGGTTATTGATGGTGGGAATGCGCTCGATCGGCGGGCCTTGGGCAATGCGCACCAGGGCTTCGGCGTTTCCACCGCAGGCAACCGCCAGGGAACGGCTCAAGCGGGGAGGGGAAGGCATCGCGCTGCGCAGTAAAGAGAGAATGTGATGGCGCAGGCGATTGGCGTTGTCTTCGTCTATTGCGCCTTCAATGGAATACGTCTCCATCAGGCGGATCGTGCCGAGCGGAAGGCCGATGCGATGTTCCAGGACGCCGCGCTGGTAGAAATTCAGTTCCAGACTACCGCCGCCCAGATCGAAGATCAGCCGCGGCTGAACGCGATCGCCTAAGGCCCACTCGACGGCAGAACAAACCAGGCGTGCTTCTTCTTCGGCGCTGATCACTTCCAGCTCGATGCCCGCTTTCCTGCGGATCCGATCCATTAAGCGCCGATAATTGCGAGCCTCGCGCGCGGCCGCGGTGGCTACGGCGCGGTAAGCGCCGACATTATATTGATCCATGCGATCGCGGAACTGGCGAAACGCGCGCGCGGCGCGGGAAATCGTCGCGCCGCTGATGACGCGGCGAGTGAAGGCGTTGTGTCCCAGGCGGACCGCCGCGCGTTCGTTATCGAGGATTTCGATGTTTCTCGGCGAAGTCGCGCGGGCGATAACCAGACGGATGGCGTTGGAGCCAGCGTCAATAGCTGCCAGTTGAACGGGAGCGGCCACGCGGTTATCGCCAGAGATGCGACAAGGCGTGCGAAGGCCGGTAGTGCGTGCTCCGGATGCCCAGATGCAAGGCGATGCGCTTCCGCAACACCCTGTTCACCTCGGAGACGCTGCTTTCGCCGTCCGTTTCGATGAAACCGTGCCGCTTGGAAAGATATTCGAATTCGCGCTTGATCATGGATTGGTAACGAATGAAGGACTGGAACAAATCGTTGGAGAGCGACATGTCCCGGCCGGATTCCCAGTAGCTGATGGTCTGCGATTTCTTAAATTCGCGGTCGAACGCGACTTCGGGGCGCACATTGAGCCAAAACGTGAGGTCCGGGCGCAAAGCAGTCTCGTAAATGCCGTGCAGGTAATCGCGGCCGATGCCGCGGACGGCGGAGCGCGCGATCAGGGTGAAGATGTAGCGGTCCGCGAGGACGATCAGGCCGGAACGCAGCGCGGGAAGAATGCGGCGTTCGAGCTGATCGAAGAAATCGGTGCTGTACATCAGCGACAGGGTCATGCGCGTGACGGCGTTTTCGGCGAGCAGGCCGTCAATGTCCTCGCCGACGAGATAGGAGCGCCGCAGCCCCATGGTCTGAACCGCGAAGCCTTCAGATTCGAGCCATTCAGTCAACAGCGAGATTTGCGTGGAACGGCCCGAGCCGTCGGTGCCTTCAATCACGATGAGCGTGCCGCTGAGCTCTTCGGGCTTTACGCCGGGAAGGGGTGTGCCGTAAAAGCGCGAAGGAACTTCCAGCGCGGCAGCCTTCGGTTTCTTGTGGGGGCGCCCATTTGCGCCGTTGGTTTTCGCTGAGGCTTTCCCGGAGCGTGTCATTTGTTCTTTGGCGCAAATTGCTGCAGCGAAATACGCTCGCCCACAATCTGGCGCATGAGTTTTTGGAGTTTATTGACGCGCACGGTGCCGTCCATCAAGACGAAACGATCGCTTTCGATCATCTGGTCGTAATTGTTCAGGATGCGCTCCTGGAAGATGCGGAAACTTTCCGCGCGGTCGAGCGAAATGCCCAGATCCATGCCGGCTTCGTAATACTTGAGCTTGGGGCGGCCGGCCACGATGCGGTTGACGGCGACGTCGAGAGGGGCGCGGAAATAAAAAGTGATGTCGGGCGTAGGAGCGAAGCTGTAAAGGTTGCGCAGCCAGTGGGGCGAGCAGCCGCGCGCGGCGTCGCGCGCAAAGGCCGTGTAGATATAACGGTCGGCGAGGACCAGGTAGCCGCCGTGGAGTAGCGGCATGATTTGCCGTTCGCAGCGATCCGCGAAATCGGCGGCGTGCAACAGGGAAAACGTGGTGGGCGTTAATAGGCGGCGCTGCTTGCCGCGGCGGGTGGCAGATTTGACCAGGGGAGAGGAGTTCCACTCGGTGAAGTGAATGCGGTAGCCGCCGATTTCGAGCCAGCGTTTCAGGAGATACAGCTGCGTGCTCTTCCCGGAGCCGTCAATTCCTTCGACCACAACCAGCGCGCCCGGATATTGGCGCTTGGGCGCCGCCTCTTTAGTCGGGAGCGGCTCGATTGCGGCAGGAACTTCTGACGTAAGTATCCCCATTCGTATGACACCCGGACGACAACCACAGATGATATCGCGGAACTATAAGCCCAAATGTGAAAAAAGTGTTACAACCAAAGAGCTCACGGCGCCGGTGTTCGGACTGGTGCTAAAGTGTTGCATTTTCTGATTCACGCGCGGATGCCGCAGGGAGCTTTTGTAGCGGCGCACTTCAGTGCGCCATCGGTGCTGCGGCAAGCACAATGGCGGTCCCGCACCTTCGTTCGGGGACACAAACGGCGCGTCTGAGGATCGCTGCTGCAAAGGCAGAAAAGCGGAGAGATGCGCGGGACTTATGGCTAGGAATTTCACGAAGGAACTGATGGTGAAGCCGGGGAAAGACGTGAAGCTCGCGAAGTACGATCCGGACGATACGCTTGGTTGGGAAAAGAACCACGCGATGAAAGCGAGTCTGGGTAAAGCGATCGAGAAGCTCGACCATTTACAGTACGTGTTTTATGCCGACCGTAAACATGCGCTGCTGATCGTTTTTCAAGGGCGCGACGCGGCGGGAAAGGACGGAACCATCCGGCATGTGATGTCCGGAGTGAACCCGCAGGGCTGCAGCGTGACGGCGTTTAAGGTGCCATCGCCGCAGGAGGCGGCGCACGATTATCTTTGGCGCGTGCACCGCGCGATTCCAGAATACGGTGATTTCGGAATCTTCAACCGCTCGCATTACGAGGATGTGCTGATCGTGCGGGTGCACAATCTGGTGCCGAAAGCGGTGTGGTCGCAGCGCTACGATGAAATCAACGATTTTGAGGAGTATCTGCACGCCAATAACGTCAAGATCCTGAAATTCTTTCTGCACATCAGCAAGGACGAGCAGAAGAAGCGTTTCATGGAGCGAGTGGACGATCCGGCCAAACGCTGGAAGATTTCGCAGGCGGATTTCAACGAGCGGAAATTCTGGGACGATTACACCACCGCGTACGAGGATGCCTTGGAGCGTTGCAGCACAAAAGTAGCGCCGTGGTTCGTCATTCCCGCCAATAAGAAATGGTTCCGCAACCTCGCGGTTTCGCACATCATCGTGGAGACGCTGGAGGAAATGAAGCTGAAATTTCCGGCGCCAACGATTGACTTGAAGAAATTGAAACAGAAGTAGGCCGGTGATTGCGGGACGGTGATTTCTGCTAGAATCGCTCGTCTTTACTGGTAGCCGCGAATCCTGCGGTGTGGATCGCGCGCGGAATCGGCGGTCACCCGGCGGCCAATGACGGATAAAGTGGTATTCCCACGAAGTTTTTTGAAGAACTATCCGCAGGCGGTGCGGGCGGAAGGATGCTTCATTTATACGGCGGAGGGCCGCCGTTACCTGGATGCATCCGGCGGGGCGGCCGTCGTCACCATCGGCCACGGCGTCGAAGAAATCTCGCACGCGATGGCGGAGCAAGCCGCGCGGCTGGCGTACGTTCATTCCTCGCAATTTCACACGGCCATTGCTGAAAAATTGGCTGCGCGCATTCTCGCCCTCGCCCCGCGCGACATGCGCAAGGATGGGCGCGTCTATTTCACTTCGGGCGGTTCGGAGGCAAGCGAGACGGCCCTGAAGCTGGCGCGGCAATATTGGCTCGAACGCGGCGAGAAGAAACGCCACCGCGTGCTCTCGCGGCAGCAGAGTTACCACGGCAGCACGCTGGGAGCGCTTTCGGTTTCTGGTAACGTGCGTCGCCGCGAGCCATTCGCCCCGATGCTGAAGGAATGGGGGCACATTGCGCCCTGCTATTGCTACCGGTGCCCGTTCGGGCTGCGTTACCCCGAGTGTAATGTGGATTGCGCGGACGAACTGGATCGCGTGCTGGAGCGCGACGGATCGAAGGATGTCGCCGCCTTCATATTCGAGCCCGTTTCGGGCGCGACGCTCGGGGCGGTCGCCCCTCCCGATGGTTATGTGCAGCGCTTGGCGGAAATCTGTCATCGGCACGGAATTTTGCTGATTGCAGATGAAGTGATGAGCGGAATGGGTCGTACCGGAAAGCCTTTCGCCATCGAACACTGGGGCGTGACGCCGGACATGATTCTGGTGGGAAAAGGAATCGCCAGCGGTTACGCCCCGCTGGGCGCGGTGATCGCGTCGGGTCACGTGGCGGAAGCGATTTCGCGCGGTTCCGGCGCGTTTCTGCATGGCTTTACTTACAACGCACATCCGGTGGCTGTCGCGGCGGGAAACGCGGTGCTGGATTACATCGAGCGCGAGAAACTTTTCGAGCGCGTGCCGACGGTGGGCAACGAACTGCGCGAGGCGCTCGAGCCGCTGAAGAGGTTTTCAGTCATCGGCGATATTCGCGGCATGGGTTTGCTGTTCGGCATCGAATTCGTGAGTGACGCAAAGACTCGCGCGCCGTTTCCGGCCGATGCGCGGGTGGCCGCACGGATGCAAGACGACGCTTTCGAGGGTGGCGTGATGACCTATCCGATTCAGGGCTGCGTGGACGGCGTGCGCGGTGATCACATCCTGCTGGCTCCGCCTTTTACGATTACGACCGGGATGATTCATATATTGATCAGTGCGCTGGAACGTGCCATCGGAGAGCTCGAAAGAACACACGCGGCAGGGGCGGGAGGCAATTCTGCGCTGGCCTGACAGGCGTTCTCAACAGTCGCCTGGTGATCGGTCAGGCGTGTTTTCTTTCGGCGCGCTAACGGTATTTGTCAGTGCGGCTGCGCTAGCGTCAGCTTCCGGCATGGCAAAAATGTCCGGGTTCTCGCCGCAGGCAGCTGCGGCAGAAAGCGTCACGGAGCTCGTGTTTCGCGATTCGATATCCGCTGGCGACATCATGAAATTTCATCGCTATCTGACCGCGGAGCCGCACCCGGCCGGTTCGGCGCGCAATAACGATTTGGCGAAATGGGTTGCGGACCAGTGGCGCGCGCAGGGCCTGGAAGATGTGACCATCCACGAATACGATGTGCTGAATTCCTCGCCGCGTGAAATTTCACTGGAAATGATCAAGCCGAAACACTACCGCGCGAGCCTGCGTGAAGACGCTTACAGCGTGGACCCGGACACGAGCAATCCTAAAGTGGATGGCGCATATTTGGGATATTCGGCTTCGGGAGAAGTAACCGCACCGGTGGTGTACGCGCACAGCGGCAATCCCGAGGATTACGATTATTTGCGGCAGCACGGAATTGATGTACGGGGCAAAATCGTGCTGGTGCGTTACTCGTTGCCTTACAGCTATCGCGGATTCAAGGCGCTGACGGCGGAGCGTCTGGGTGCGGCGGCGATCTTGATTTATTCCGATCCTGCCGAAGATGGCCATGCGAAGGGCGCGGTGTATCCGGATGGCCCGTGGGGACCGGAAAGCCACATCCAGCGCGGGGCAATCACTTACGATTTTCTGGAGCCGGGCGATCCGCTGACGCCCGGTTATGCGTCGGTTCCGGGCGCGCCACGAATTCCAATCGAGCAGGCGAAAACGCTGCCGAAGATCATGGGCGTGCCGCTATCGTGGCGCGACGCAAAGCCATTGCTGGAAAAAATGGATGGTCCCGCGGCACCGGATTCGTGGCAGGGCGGATTGCCGATCAAGTACCGGATCGGCGGGAAACGCGTGGTGGCGCATTTGAAGGTGGATATGGATACGCGTGTCCAGCCGTATTACGTGACGGAAGCGCGGATTCGCGGCAATGAAGCTCCCGACCAGTGGGTGATCCTTGGCAATCATCGCGACGCGTGGGTTTTCGGCGCGGTGGACCCTTCGAGCGGCACGGCGGCGATGCTGGAGATGACGCGCGGGCTTGGCAATTTGCTGCAGAAGGGAATTCGGCCCAAGCGCACGCTGGTGTTTTGCAGTTGGGATGGCGAGGAATATGCGCTGACGGGCTCGACGGAATGGGGCGAGCAGTATGCGGATGAACTGGAGCAAAAGGCGGTCGCGTACCTAAATGTGGACGAAGCAACCTCCGGCAAAAATTTTCAGGGCGACGCGGTGGGCTCGCTCGCGCCGCTGCTGGTGGATGTGAGCCACACTTTGACCGCTCCTTCCGGAGGAACTCTGTACGACGAATGGAAAGTTTCGCGGCAGGCGCAGTTAGGCGAGAAGCAGCCGGTCCCGGACTTCAATCTGGCGAATACGCGGATCGGGAGCGGGTCCGACCATACCGTGTTCCTGAACTATCTGGGAATTCCCGTGATGGGCTTGACGTTCGTCGGGCCTTACGGCGTGTACCACTCGTTGTATGACGATTTTTTCTGGATCAACCATTTCGGCGATCCGGAGTACCGCTATCACCGGCTGATGTCGCAACTGTGGGGCGTGCTGGCGCTGCGCTTGGCCAATGCGGAAATTCTGCCGTTTGATTTTGAAGCTTACGGAGAGAATATCCGGCAGTTCGTGGTGGATTTGAATTTGGCGAATCGCGTGAATGGACATGTAGACCTTGCTTCCTTACAGCGGCACGTAGCCGATTTCGAATCAGCGGGACGCGATTTAAATGCTGCAGCGGCGCAAGCGATTGCGAGCGGGCGGCTGGACGCTGCGCAGGGCTCGCGAGTGAATCAACAGTTGATGCAAGTGGAGCGAAACTGGCGCAACCCGGAAGGAATGCCCGGACGGCCGTGGTTCAAACATTCGATCTATGCGACGCGTTACACGTACGCGCATTTGGAGCTGCCGGGATTGACCGAAGCAGCCGAGGCCGGGAACTGGTCCGTGGCAGCGCAACAAGCAAAAATTCTGGAAGGCGAGCTGGATAAAAATACCGTCCTATTGCAGCAGGTCACCAAGGACTTGAATTCCATTTCAGGAGCCGGGAAGCAATGACGCGTTTTGTTCTCATATTTCTCGCCGTGATTTATGCCGCGGCTTGTTGCTCGATTTCAAGCGCACAGTCGGAGCCTCGCGCGCGGGCGCTGGGCGTGCCTTTTGAAGGGACGCCTGGACCGCTGGATGCGATTACTGACGTGAAAGGCGTTGAAGTTGGCTATCGCACGATGATTTCCGGTGAGGGGAAGCTGGAAGTGGGCAAGGGGCCAGTGCGCACGGGCGTCACGGCGATTTTTCCGCGCGGAAAGCAGGGAGTGGATCCCGTCTTTGCGGGATGGTTCACAGAAAACGGCAACGGAGAAATGACCGGGACCACCTGGCTGGAGGAATCGGGCTTTCTCTACGGTCCGGTGATGATTACGAACACGCACAGCGTGGGAGTGGTGCGCGATGCGGTGATTGCGTGGCAATTGAAACATAGCCCGTCGCTGCCGCTCGACGATTGGTGGTCGCTGCCGGTGGTGGCGGAGACGTGGGACGGCTATCTGAACGATATTAATGGATTTCACGTGACGCCCGCGGACGCCGACGCAGCGATGGAGGATGCGCACAGCGGAAAGATCGCGGAGGGCAACGCAGGCGGTGGGACGGGAATGATTTGTTTCGAATTCAAGGGCGGGACCGGAACGGCGTCGCGAAAGTTGCCTGACAAACTCGGTGGATATACCGTGGGAGTGCTGGTGCAATGCAATTTTGGAGTGCGGCATCTTCTGCGCATCGCGGGCGTTCCGCTGGGATATGAAATCACCGGCAAGCGCATATGGGAAGATGACACCGGTTCGATCATCGTGGTCGTAGCGACCGATGCACCGTTGCTGCCGAGCCAAATGAAACGCATCGCTAAGCGGGTGACTCTCGGGCTGGGGCGGCTGGGCAGCATTTCCGGCGATGAATCGGGTGATATTTTCATCGCTTTTTCCACCGCAAATCCGGGAGCGGGCCTCGAGCAGAAGAAAGTTGTCGCGCTGCAGATGTTGCCCAACGACCGGATGGACGAGCTTTTCGAAGCCACGGTGCAAGCGACGGAAGAAGCGGTGGTGAACGCCATGGTGGCGGCCAAGACGATGACGGGCGCGGACGGGCACACGGTAGAGGCGTTGCCGCATGACCGGCTTCGCGAAGTCCTGAAGAAATACAACCGGCTGGCGGAAACAAAATAACCGGACGCGGACGTTGGACATCTAAAAACCAGGAGGCAATTGCCAGATGAGAGGCTTTCTTTTCGGAATTTTATTCACTCTTATGGTTATTTTTGTCGGGGGGTATTTTTTGCTGCACGCGGGTTACGTTGATTTCAGCGCCGACCAACCGCCGTCCGTGGCCGAGCGGCACATGGCGATGGCGGCGGTGGATGCGTCCACGGACCGCCACGCCCCCGACCTGAAAAATCCGATTCCGGCCAACGAGGAAAATCTGACTGCTGGTACGAGGCTGTATGTGGACCATTGCGCGGGCTGCCACGGAGTGCCATCGAATCCGGACAGCCAGTTTGGGAAGTCGTTCTATCCGCCGGTGCCGGCATTTTTCAAGGAAGCGCCGGACATGCCGGAGAACCAGAATTTTTACATTATCCAGCATGGCATTCGTTGGTCCGGGATGCCTGCATGGAGCAACACGCTGAACGACACGCAGTCCTGGCAGCTAGTGACTTTTTTGAGCAACATTCAAAAACTTCCGCCAGCGGCACTGAAGGAATTCGAAGCGCCGGTAAGCACTACGGGAATACCTGCTCCCGCAGCCACCAAGCGTTGAGCAGGAATGCGGAATTGCAACGCGGAAAAACAGGGAGCCGCCGGGCGCGCAGTCCTGCTAGAATTTGATTATCGACGAAGATTCGGCTACGGTTTAAGTTTGCGTACGGCGCAATTTGGGACGTGGTGGCGCGCCGACATTGTGTTCGGCTGAAAATTTGAGCAGGTTTTCAAATAACGGAGGGTACGGTCGATGTCTGATGCAGTTGCGGAGAAGGTGATCAGCACGCTGGCGTCGGTGAAGCGCATTCCAGCGGACAAGATCACCCTGGAAACGAACCTGCAGGACCTGGGCATCGACTCGCTGGACGTATTCACGCTACTGTTCGAGTTGGAAAACGCATTCAAGATTTCGATACCGGACGACGACGTGCGCTCCCTGCGCACTGTCAACGATGTGGTGGACGGCATCAAAAAGCTGCTCGCCGCCGCGCCGCCCAATTCTTCGCTGGGTTCGGCTACACCCGCGGACTGACGAATGGCGCCGCGCCGAGTCGCCGTCACCGGTCTGGGAATCATTTCTCCGCTGGGGCTGAACCTCCAGGATTCCTGGATTTCCCTCAGTAAAGGCCTGGGGGGAATTGGCCCTATCAAGAGCGTAGATTGTTCCGCCCTGCGTTTCCAGAATGGCGCCGAAGTCCGCGACTACGACCCGCTGAAGTATTTCGAAGGCGGTAAGGACAATTACATTGACCGCTTCGCGCAATTTTCGGTGGTGGCGGCACGCGAGGCGTTCCGCAATTCCGGAATCGAGTTGACCCCTGCACTGCGGGAGAGCTCGGCGATTGTGTGCGGTTCCGCCGTGGGCGGCCAGGCCGCAATTGAGTCGGGCTTCGAGGACCTGTGGGTTCAGGGACGCGGGCGCGTGCATCCCTTGACCATTCCGAAGACTATGGCCAATGCCGGGGCGAGTCACATCGCCATGGACATAGGACTGAGTGGGCCTACGTATACGCTTTCCACGGCATGCTCGTCCGCAAATCATGCCATCGGCCAGGCGTTTCGGTTGGTGCGCGACGGGGAAGCCGAACTGGCGATGACGGGCGGCAGTGAAGCGATGTTTACGATCGGAATGCTGAAGGCATGGGAAGCGATGCGCGTGGTGGCGCCGGACACGTGCCGTCCTTTCAGCAAGGATCGCCGCGGCCTGATTTTGGGTGAAGGCGGTGCGATGATGGTGCTGGAGCCGATGGAAGCGGCCAAGGCGCGCGGAGCGAAAATTTACGGCGAAATTTGCGGGTTCGGGATGACGGCGGACGCGCATCATCTGACGCAGCCGACGGTGTTGGGGCCGGCGCGCGCGATGCGCGGGGCCTTGCGTGAAGCGAGCCTCGCGCCGGAGGCAGTGGGTTATATCAACGCGCACGGGACGGGGACGCCCGGGAACGATCCCGTGGAAAGCAGCGCGATCCGCGAAGTTTTTGGGAAGCATGCGGACAAAATAGGCGTGAGTTCAACCAAATCGCTGCATGGGCACGCGCTCGGCGCGGCCGGCGCGCTGGAAGCTGTCGCCACGGTGCTTGCGCTGTATCACGGCATTTTGCCGCCCACCGCGAATTACAACGAGCGCGATCCCGAGTGCGACCTGGATTACATTCCTAATCAACCGCGCGCTCTGCAGGTGGAGGCCGCGCTGTCGAATTCATTTGCCTTTGGCGGTTTGAATGCCGTGATTGCCTTCCGCGCTGTGCCGCATTAATTTTTTTGGAACTGATGTAAGAAGGAGCTTCAGCGGCTAAAGCCGCAGCTACCTTGGAATGTTTATGTCCACGACCCACAAAGACTATTGAAGCTCAGCCCAATCTAGCAAGATCGGAGTGAAGTTAAAACAGGCCGCGGACGAACGGCACGATCATGCTCCAGGAGCCGGGGTTGGGGGTCCAGTCACGGGTGAGCTCGTCGGCTAGCGTCAGGGAGACGAGGATCGCCAGGAAGAAAAAGCCCGCGACGATGACGACCTTCGTGAGGCCGGTGCTGTATTTTACGTGCATGAAAAATAAGACGACGAGGAGCATTTTGACTACGGCGATGGCCAGCGCAACGACGGTATTCAGTTCCGCGCCGAGGTCCACGAAGGCCACGCCGGTGGTGAGAGCGGTCAGACAGAGCAACGCCAGGAAGATACCGACATAAGTTTTCACCGGAACGATGTGTTCAGACATCAGTGTCCTCCGCCGATGACGTATCGCCCGCCGATCAAATAGAGCAGTGGGAACAGGAAAATCCAGACAATGTCCACGAAGTGCCAGTACAGCCCGCTGACTTCAAGCGGCGCGTAGTATTCGGAATTAAAACGACCGCGCCAGGCCATCACCGTGAGGACCGAAAGGACTCCAAACCCAATAATCATGTGCAGTGCGTGCAAGCCGGTCATAAAGAAATAAAAACAGAAAAACATGGGGAGATGCGAACCGGCAGCGCCCCATTCCGGGCGGATGATGAAGCCAAATCCAGGAATGAGATGCTCGGCATAATCGGCGCGCCACTCGAAATTGAATTTCAGAAAGAGGAAAACGGCGCCGAGAATCATGGTCAAAACCAGGAACATTACTTGCTCGGATTTTTTCTTGCCACCTTGCGCGGCGTGGATCGCAAGGGCCATGGTCAAGCTGCTGCCGATCAGAACGGCCGTGTTAGCGGCGCCAAACTTCACGTTGAGCAAGCGGCTGCCGATTTCGAACGAATGCAGGTATAGAGAGCGATAAACGATGTAGGTGGCGAACAAGCCACCGAAAAACATGATTTCGGTGACGAGGAAGACCCACATGCCGAGGCTATCGGCCTCGCGCTGCTGCTCCATATCTTCAAATTGATGCGCGAACCCTTCGGGGTGCGCGCCATGCACGGCCATATCAGCCACGATGCGCTCCTGTGGTGCCGGCGTAATCGTAAGCGTCTTCGGTCACGACGGGAATCTCCTCGAAATTTTCAGTGGGCGGCGGTGAAGGCGTTTGCCATTCCAGGCCCTTCGCGCCCCAGGGATTCGGCCCTGCCACCGGCCCGTACCGAATGGACCACAGCAAATAGATGAGCGGGATAAGGTAGCCGATACCGAGGATCGAAGCGCCCGCGGAAGACATCACGTTGAGCACCTGGAATTCGGCGGGATAGACGGCATAGCGACGCGGCATGCCTAGGTATCCCAGCATGAATTGCGGGAAGAAGGTGAGATTGAAACCGACGAAGATTACCAGGGCGGCAAATCGCGCCCAGCCGTCCGGGTACAAGCGCCCGGTGATTTTCGGCCACCAGAAATGAATGCCGCCGAGATAGGCCATCACCGCGCCGCCGACCATGATGTAGTGAAAATGCGCAACGATGAAGTAGGTGCCGTTAAGGTGTACGTCGGTGGCCAGCGATGCCAGGAATAATCCGGTGAGGCCGCCCATGGTGAACAGGCCGATGAAGCCCAGCGCGTAGAGCATGGGCGCGTCGTAGGAAATCGAACCTTTGTAGAGCGTGGCGGTCCAGTTGAAGACTTTCACGGCGGACGGGATGGCCACCAGGAAGCTCAGCACCGAAAAAATCAATCCCGCATAAATGGATTGGCCGGTGACGAACATGTGATGTCCCCAGACCAGAAAGCTGATGACCGCGATCGCCAGGCTGGAGAAAGCCACGAAGCTGTAGCCGAAAATTCGCTTCCGAGAGAAGCAGGTGACCAGCTCGCTCATCACGCCCATGCCCGGCAGAATCATGATGTAAACGGCTGGGTGCGAGTAAAACCAGAACAGGTGCTGGAACAGAATAGGATCGCCGCCGATGGCCGGATCGAAGATGCCGATGTGCATCACACGCTCGAGGAACAGCAGGAACAGCGTGATCGCGATGACCGGCGTTCCCAGAATGAAGATAATGCTGGTGGCGTACATGGCCCAAATAAACAGCGGCAACCGGAACCAGGTAAGTCCCGGCGCGCGCATTTTGTGAATGGTGACCACGAAATTCAATCCGGTGAGGATCGAAGAAAATCCTGTGATGAAAACGCCCAGAGCGGTAGGGACGACGCTGGTATGCGAGAAGTTGCTGCTGTAGGGCGTGTAGAACGTCCAACCGGTATCCACGCCGCCGGAAATGACAGCATACAGCGTGAAGGCCGCGCCAATGATGTAAATGTACCAGCTGAGCAAATTTAGCCGGGGGAAAGCGAGATCGCGCGCGCCGATCATCATGGGTACTAGGAAATTTCCCAGAGTGGCGGGAATCGAAGGCACCAGGAAGAAGAAGACCATGATGACGCCATGCATGGTGAAGAGCTTGTTGTAGGTTTCCGGAGCTACCAGCGCACCCTGGGGATCGATGAGGTGCAGGCGCATGAGCACGGCGAAAAAGCCACCGACAAAGAACATGAGCGTGATGGAGCCGAGATACAGCAGCGCGATGCGCTTGTGGTCCGTGGTGAACAGCCAGGACTTTACGCCGTAGTTCGCGTTCAGATAGTTGACGCGCGATCCCGCTGGGACTTCATGCCCGGGAGGTTCCGCAATGACCGTGGTGCTCATTTTGCGTTGGTCGTCCTTTCTTCCGGCCCGAGCGATTTCACGTAGGCGATCAGTTGCAGCACCTGCTCCTCGTTGATCTGCCCCTGGAAGGTGGGCATGATCGGCGGATAATTGGGCAGCTGGATGGAATTGGGATTGACGATCGCCTGGCGGATGAGAGTCTCATCCACTACTTTCGTGTCGCCACTGCGCAGCTTTTCCGGTTTGCCGTAAACACCGGCGAGCGAAGGGCCGCGGCCGGTGCCTTCCGCGACGTGGCAGCTGGCGCAGCCGAGCTGCGTGAAGAGCCGCTCGCCGGTTTGGGCCATGGATTCATTCTTCGAGCCGCCCGAGAGCCATGCCGCGTAGTCGGCGTCAGACATGACATACACCCAGCCGATCATTTCGGCGTGGTCCGCGCCGCAGTATTGCCCACAAAAAATGTGATACGTGCCGATTTTGGTGGCCTGGAACCAAAGAGATGTGTAGCGGCCGGGAACGGCGTCTTTCTTCACGCGGAAGGCGGGGATGTAGAAATCATGGATCACGTCGTCGGACGTCATAGTGATGCTGATCGGCGTATTTACCGGCACGTGCAGCTCGTTGATTTCGCGCACGCCCTCGGGGTGCTGGATGTGCCACATCCACTGCTTGCCGACGACAAATATTTCGGTGGCAGCCTCTGGCGGCCGCGAATTTTCGAAGTACAAACTGGAAGCCCAGACGAAAATGAATATGGTGATGACCGTGGGGATGATGGTCCAGGTCAATTCCAGCCCCAGATGCTCGCCGGTGTCCGGAGGGATTTCGTCCGGGGAGCGGCGGCGGTACTTGATCATGAAAAAGAAAATCGTGGAGAAAATCACGATGGTGAAAAACAGGGTGATCACCGTGAGAACGAAATACAGGTTATCCACTCCCTGGGCGATGGACGAAGCAGCCCGCGGCTTCAGGGGGATCAACGCCACAGCGGCGGCCACGGAATTCAGACTCGATTGAATCAGACCGGTCATAATCTCTCTGAGTAAGCCTTTGGCGGACGAGCGGGCTTTCGCACGGCGTCCGCGTTCATGCCTTTCTTTGCGGCAATGCGTAACGCTCGCCGCGGAACAAAACCAGCACAACCACTCCAATGATCAGCACCGTAAGCACTCCACCGGCCTGGATGATGTGTGAAATCAGCAGCCCATATTTTCCGGTGGATGGATCATAGTGATAGCAAAAGAGCAAAACCTGATCCACGGGCGAGCCGATTTTCCCTTCCGACGCTTCCACCAGGCCCAGGCGCAGGTCGCGCGAAGGGAACTGAATCCCGTAGAGATAACGCGAGATTTTTCCTTCGGGCGTCACGATCATGATGGCGCTGGCGTGGGCGAATTGCTTGGTATCCGGATCGTACGCGTAGCGGAAGCCGGCGGCAGCGGCGAGTTGCTTGATTTGCGGCTCGTCGCCGGTGAGGAAGTGCCATCCCTGCGCGGCGCCGGGCCGTCCATACATTCCGGTGTACATCTCCTGCTTCACCTGGGCGAGCACATGCCCTTCGGTGGGATCTATGCTGACCGTCACGACGTTGAACTGCTTGCCGATATCCATCGGTATTTCTTTTAGCCCCGATTCGACGCCGTTCAAGACTTGCGTGCAAAGCATCGGGCAGTTGTAGTAGACGAGCGTCAGGATGACCGGCTTCTGGCCGAAGTATTCGCCGAGCTGCACGGTCTTAGCGTGTTCATCGCGGAACGCGAGGTTCAGCGGAATCTGCTGATTCAGCTTCTGGTCAATCCCTACTTGCTTCAGCAGGTCCGAGCGGACGCCGACGCTCTGCAGCGGGTCGGACGCCAGCTGGGCGGCGGCGCTGGAAGCAAGCGCCAGGGCGACGAAAGCGACGGCGAGCGCGGCCAGCGAATTAAATTTCACGGCGAATTTGGCAGACACGAACACTCGATGTATTCCTCTCAAATACTGAACTCCAGGCAGCGGGCGGCTAGCGCTTCGCTTCCTGGCTCATTTCGCGATCTGAGTCACGCTCGGTGACGAAACCGCACGGGCCTTGCGCGTCGGTGACCTTGGGCACAAAAGGCGCCGGATTGCTGATGCCGGCCGGAACGTCTCCGGGAGCGCGCGCCGGCAAACCTTGCTGCACTGTCAGCTCCATGGCGCGGTCAATGGGAATGTGGACCACTCCATTGTCTTGGTCCTCCCAGCCATAGCTGTTCAGAATCGTTAGCTGCTGAACGCAATAGGCGTGCAAGTCCACGCGAGGCGTGACCTGCAGCCGCGGCTGCGGCGGCAGGACGCGCGCGTTTTCAAACGGGGACGCGGGCCGGCCCAGGCTCTGCACTTTGCCGTAGAAAAAGAACAGCCACTTCATGGCGACAAAAACGACGACCAGGACGATAAACAGCGCCAGGGCCCACTTGAACAAGCTGCGCGGGTTCGCGTCGCTGTGCTCGTAACCTTCGTGCGGAGCGCCGTGCCCGTGTTTAGTCTCCATGCTCATGCAGGAGCTCTCCTTCAAAGCGCGGGTCGTGCAGCGGCAGAAGCGGCATTTTCTTCAATTCACGGAAGTACACGCTGAGCCAGATTCCGCCAATGATGGCGATGAACAAAATGTCCAGCAGGAAGGAGCCGAAATGAGGCTTGTCCTGCTCGTAGGCCGGAACGATCAGCCAGTAGACGTCCACCACGCTGAGAATCATCATCATGCCAGCAACAAGGGTGAGGCGTTCGACACGGCGCTTGACGTTGCGTTGCAGGAGCAATAAAAACGGAACGCCAAAATGCAGGACGATCAGAATCACGGCGACCACAGCCCACGCTCCAAACGCGCGGGTCATGTACCAGGGGATTTCGTCCTTGATGTTGCCGGACCAGATGATCAGGAATTGAGAGAAGGAGAGATAAGCCCACAACATCGTGAATGTCAGCATCAGGTTGCCCAGGTCGTTGTACTGGCCGGGGGTGATGACGTCTTTGAAGGGAGCTTCGCCGGAAAGCCTGCGCAGCACGATGATCACAAACGAGATGGCCATCAAGGTGCCGACCATCATGAAAATCATTCCGTAGATCGTGGAAAACCATTTCGGCTCGAGGGACATCACCCAATCAATCATCGAATACGTGACCACGATTCCCCAGAGAATGAGGCCAGGGCCGCTGATTCCTTCCAGCTTCTTGGCGAGTGTGGGATCGCCGGTGCGGTCCTGCTCGCGCGACCATTTATTCAGGAAATAGGAAAGAATCAGGAGAATCACGAAATAAATCACGACGCGCACAACGAAGAATTGCGGATTCAGATAGGCAAGCTTGAAGCGGTAATTCGGATCGCCAGCCATTTCACCACGATCCGTAACCCAGGGGTAGAGTTGCTTCATTCCCAGCAAGATGGGGATGAAGAGAATGGCCATCCAGCCAAAGGTGCGCGAAGCGGCTTCGAGCAGCCGCCGGATGGGATAGCCCCACCAGCCGCCGGTGAGATGATGCATCATCAAAATCGCGGTGCAGCCGAGCGGAATCATCAGCGAGTAGATGTAGGCAACCAGATATGCGTGTATCAGCGCGCTCATTGCGGTTGTCCTGGAGTTGTAGTCTGCTGCTGCGTCAATCCTTGGCGATCAGCTTCCGGCACATCCTGCAGCAAGGCGTGTTGGCTCAATTGCAGAGCGCGAATGTAGGCCGCAATGCGCCAGCGGTCTTCGGGCTCAATGCGCGAGGCGTAGCTGTACATCGAGCCGTAGCCATTGGTCATTACCTCGAAGAAGTGCCCGACGGGCGCTTGGCGCAGCCGGTCAAGGTGATACGACGGCGGAGGCGGAAAGCCTCTCTGTACGACGATCCCGTGGCCGCTGCCGGTGTAATCGTGGCACGGCGTGCAATAGATGTTGTAACGCTGGCGGCCGCGCTCGAGGTCTTCGTGCGTGATGGGGAAGGGAAACCGATTGGACTCGACGCCATTCTCCTTGCCCGTGTAGAGCAATTCATCCAAGCGCAGATGGCCACGCGCGACGGTCCCGGGAACGGGCGGCCGCTCGGAGCGGCCATCATCGAAGAAAGTGGTGGGCTCGTACGGCAGATATTTAGGCTGGATGTGCATATCCAGCCGGCAGCCGGCAAACAGCATAGCTGCCGTGGCCACGCACGCGGCCAAAGAAAAACGCACCAGCGCGCCGCGGGCGATTCCGATTTGTGGATTAGACTTCAATTTCAAAAACTCCGTGCGGACGCAAACTTTCCAGAAATGCCTTGGTTCCCGCCAGATCGAATTTCTTGTCGCGCTTCTTGACCACCAGAAAGAAGCGATCCTTCGAAGCCAGCGCGAAGCGCGCGACATTGAAGACCGGATGGTAGGGCGTCGGCAGGCCATTCATCGCGAGCATTCCGAAGACCGCGCAGAGCGCCGCACCCAAAACGGTTAATTCAAACGTGATCGGTATGAACGCCGGCCAGCTATTGTGCGGCTTGCCGCCGATGTTCAGGGGATAGCTGATCACGTTAGCGTAGTACTGCATGAAAAATCCCGAAAGGCCGCCAATCAGCCCGCCGGTGAAGACGACCGCGGGCAGAACGGTGCCGTGGAAGCCGACGGCTTCGGCCAAGCCTTCGATCGGCAGCGGCGAAAACGCGTCAATGCTCTTGTAGCCCGCGTCGTGAGTGCGGCGCGCGGCCGCCAGTAGCTCTTCGGGCGTTGCGAATTCGGCCAGCAGTCCGTAGATGGGCTTGCGTTTCATGAATCTACTCGCGAATCTCCGGATTGGGATTGCGCACGCGCGCGAGATAGGTGGTCCGCGGACGCGTGTTCAAATCATCCAGCAAACCGTAATTCCGCGATTGCGCTTTTAATTTTGCGACGCGGCTATTCGGGTCGTTGATATTGCCGAATTCCAGTGCATTCGCCGGACAGGCTCCCTGGCACGCCGTGACGATTTCCCCGTCGCGGACACTGCGGTTTTCCTCCTCGGAACTGATTTTCGCGGCGTTGATGCGTTGCACGCAGTACGTGCACTTTTCCATCACGCCGCGGCTGCGCACGGTGACGTTGGGATTGCGCATGCCGAAAAGACTGGGCGTGGTGTAGTCCGAAAACAGCAGGAAATTGAAGCGCCGGACTTTGTACGGGCAATTGTTGGAGCAGTAGCGCGTACCGACGCAGCGGTTGTAGACCATTTCGTTCAGCCCTTCGGGGCTGTGCACGGTGGCGCCGACGGGGCAAACCACTTCGCAGGGCGCGTTTTCGCAGTGCATGCACAGTACCGGCTCGTAATACATTTCCGGGGTGTCAATGTCGCCGCGGAAATAAGTGTCCACGCGGATCCAGTGCATGGCGCGGCCCTTCATGACCTGTTCCTTGCCCACGACGGGGATATTGTTTTCCGCCTGGCAGGCGATGACGCAGGCGTTGCAGCCCACGCACTTGTTCAGATCGACGGCCATGCCCCAGGCGTAGCCTTCATATTTGTAACCGGGATACAGAGAAAGGCCCTTGGTGGCTTCTTCGCGCGGGTCCCGGGCGAAGTCGGGATTCTGGCGGTATTCATCGAGCGTGGCGATGCGGACCAGATCGCGGCGCGCTTCTTCAACGCTTTCCTTTTCGACCGGGTGCCCTTCCTGGTCAATGATGTATTGGTGTTGAGTGACGGCGAAATAATACTTGTTGCCAGTTTTCGCGACTTTCAGGCCAGTCGAGATCCAAGGCGTCGCGGAAGTGCGGATGAAATTAGCGTTGAAGCCGGGGCCGGTGCCAACGTGCCCCGAGCGGCGGCGTCCGTAGCCGAGGTGCAGCGTGATGGAATTTTCGGCGTGGCCGGGAACGATGACGATGCCCGCTTTTGTTTCGTGTCCTGCAAGCTGCAGCGACACGTAATCGCCGGCTTCGAGGCCCATGCGCTGTGCCGTGGCGGGACTGAGCATCGCGCCGTTATCCCACGTAAGTCTGGTGTTGGGCTTCGGCAATTCCTGCAGCCAGCAGTTGTTGGCGAAGCGCCCATCGAATATGGCGGGGTCGGGCTTGAAGACGATTTCGAGTTCTTCGCTGGGTGCACTTTGACTTTGATTTGAAATTGCAACGTGCGATTGATTCAAGCCCGGGGAGGTCGTGAGCGCCGTACCAGCCATCAGGCCGTCGTGCAGGGAACGCTCCCAGAACGCGTCAAACGCCTTGTCTTTTTCCGGGCGCTGCGACTTCCAGTAGTCGCGCACGATGTCGTGTCCGGACTTGCCTGCGTCTCCCGCAAGAACGGCGAGGATTTCGTAAGGTGAATGGCCATCGTAGAGCGGCTGGATCAGCGGTTGAATCACGCCGATGGTGCCGTCGAAGGCGCGCGCGTCACCCCACATTTCCAGGTAATGCGCGGCGGGCACGTGCCAATGGCAGAGCTCCGCTGTTTCGTCGTAATACAGGCCGGAGTGAACACGGGTCTTTACTCTCAACAGCGCCGGGCCGCAGTCGAAATCGGCAGACGCGTCGTACACAGGGTTGCTCCCGCCGAGCATAAAGAGCAATTCGACTTTGCCGGCATTGATATCGTTCACCAAGTCGCGCAGCGATTCGAGTTCGTTCACCGGATTCGCTTCCAGCGGTTCGGTGAGGTAAACGGTTTTGTCTATGTTGCCCAGCGCCGCATTCATGGCGTACGCCATGGCGTGCACCATGGGCGGCTGCTCTTCTCCGGCGATCACCACAGACGCACCGCGATGCTCGGTCAAATCTTTTGCCAAGGCACGAATCCAGTCAGGTGGGATTTTGCCGCCGCCCGAAACACTGCCATTCATATTCGGCACCGATATGGCGAAGGCCAGCTGGCGCGCGAATGCTTCCACGTCGGACGCGCGTATAGCCTTGCGGTGATCGGCGACGGCGCCGGTGCTGGTCGGCATGCTTTCGACCACGTAGAGGCGGTTCAGTGTCGAAGAGGGGCCTTCGAGCACTCGGCGCGAAGCAAAATCGCGCGCGTAGCGGACGTGTCCCGGCCCTGATGAAACGAAATCGGCATCGAGCGAGACAATCACTTCGGCCTGGTCGAAGCGATAGACGGGATTCATCGGTTTGCCGAAGGCCAGACGCATTCCTTCGCGCACGTTGTCGCGGCCGCACTGTTCGTATTGATGCCATTTCGCCTGGGGAAACTCGGCCAGCACGGAACGAATTTGCGCGGCGAGGCTCGGCGACGTCACAGTGTCGGTAAGAATCCGGAGCCCTGCGCCGCCTTCGGCGAGTTGCGATTTCGCGTTTCCCATCGCGGTGAGGAACGCGCCCCAATCGCTGATGCGGCCTTCGTGCAGCACCGTCTGCGAGCGGTCGGGGTCGTACAGTCCGAGGGTTGAAGCCTGCGCGAAAACGTCCGTGCCGCCGAGGCTGCCGGGATGCTCGGGATTGCCTTCGATTTTCGTGGGGCGTCCCATGTGGCTTTCGACCAAAAGGCCCGCGGCGACTCCCGCGAGCGGCATCGAGGTGGCGTAGAACAGTGGCTTGCCCGCTACGATCTCCTCGGGGGCTTTTACGTACGGCACGATTTTCTGAGTGGGCAGTTTGGTGCAGGCGCTCAGGCCGGCGAGCGCCGCCGAAGCCGCCGCAAGTTTCAGCACGTCGCGGCGGTTGATGCCCTGCGGATCTTTCGCCGGATCGTGGGGAAATTCGTTCTCCAGGAACTCGCGGTACTCCTTGGTTTCCGATAATTCCTCGAGGCTCTGCCAGAAGCGCTTGCCGTCTTCCTGCGCGAGCTTCGCGCGCACGGCCGCAAGGTCGATCGAACCGGGCGCATCGGGCGAACCCGCCGCAGCGGGCACGTTCGGAAGTTTCGGATGGGGGTCGGAGCTCATTGTTCTGTTAAGTTCGCTTTCACCGGTGACACGTCCAACAGCTGGTCAAACTTTGAATTTTGTATTCCTTCACGAGCCGCCTGCCGAGCTCGAGCTGGTTCGGCGGCGTCACGTAGCCGGGATCGAATACTTCGGACTTCGGACGAACGTATTTTTCCGGTTGGCGATGGCAGTCCAGGCACCATTCCATGTACAACGTGTTCGCTTTCCAGGTCAAAGGCATCTCGGCGACTTGTCCATGGCAGGTGGTGCAGCCAACGCCCTTGCTGACGTGAATGCTGTGGTCGAAGTACACGAAATCGGGCAGCTGATTCACGCGCGTCCAGGCCACGGATTGATCGTCGCGATAACTGGCGCGCACGGGCTCCAGCATCGCCGCATTCGTCCAAATCTGCGAATGGCAAGTCATGCAAGTCTCGGTCGGCGGCACACCGGCGAACGACGATTTCTCGACGGTCGTATGGCAATAGCGGCAATCAATTCCCAATTCGCCGGCATGGTGCTTGTGGCTGAAGGGAACGGGTTGCTCCCGAGCTTCGTTGACGCGCGTATAGAACGGCGACAATTCAATCCGGTACAGCACGCCACCGAGGATCGCCACGATAAACGCGGCGCCATAGATGCTCAATCGCGAAATGGTGTTCGTGCTGTGATGAAAAATTTGCGGCATCGAACTATGCGTCCGCTCCTATTTCTTCGGTTTCCCTTCGCTCGTTTCCTCGACCAGCGATCTCATTTCGTAAATCGAGATTACCGGGAGGAAGCGGATGAAGAGGAACAGCAAGGTCAAAAACAATCCAATCGTTCCCACAAAGGTGGCCCAATCCCAACGTGTCGGATAGTACATGCCCCACGACGAAGGCAAGAAGTCGCGGTGCAGACTGATCACCACGATCACAAAACGCTCCAGCCACATGCCGACATTCACCACCAGTGAAATCACGAATAGAATGGCGACGTTATTGCGCACTTTGCGCGACCACATGCACTGCGGGATCACGATGTTGCAGGCAATCAGCAGCCAGTAGAAGAAGGCGTAAGGGCCGGTCATCCGATTGATGATGGCGAAGCGGTCGAATTGATTGCCGCTGTAGAAGGCCATGAAAGTTTCCATCATGTAGCCGTAAGCGACGATCAGGCCGGTGGCCAGCATGACCTTAGCCATATTGCCAAGGTGCCGCATGGTGATGAAATCTTCGAGGTTGTAAAACTTGCGAATGGGGATGGCGAGAGTCATCACCATCGCAAATCCCGAATAGATGGCGCCGGCCACGAAGTACGGCGGGAAAATTGTGGTGTGCCACCCGGCGAGCTGGGCAACCGAAAAGTCGAAGCTCACCACGGTGTGCACCGAAACGACTAGTGGCGTCGCCAGTCCCGCCAGCAAAATGGAAGCGGTCTCGTAGCGCGACCAGTGCACCGCCGAGCCCCGCCAGCCCATTGCCAGCATTCCGTAGATAATCTGCGCGGGGCGGTGCTTCGCGCGATCGCGCAGAGTTGCCAGGTCCGGAATCAAACCCACAAACCAGAACAGCAGGGATACGGTGGCGTAGGTGGATACCGCGAAGACGTCCCACACCAGCGGGCTGCGGAATTGCGGCCACAGCCACATCGGATTCGGCAAGGGCATCAGCCAATAGAAGAGCCACGGGCGGCCCATGTGCAGCAGCGGAAACATTCCGGCGCAAGCGACGGCAAAGAGCGTCATAGCTTCCGCAAATCGGTTGATGGATGTGCGCCACTGTTGCCGCAGCAACAACAAGATGGCGGAGATCAGCGTCCCGGCGTGGCCGATTCCGATCCACCAGACGAAATTGACGATCGCGAAGCCCCAGCCAATGGGAATATTGATGCCCCAGATACCCACACCCTTAATCATCAAATAGCCAATCGTGAAATTCAGAAGCATCAGGAGGGAAAAGGCGATCGCAAAACCGAAGAGCCAGCCCTTCGACGTGCCGCGTCCAAGCACAATCGAGCTGATCTTGTCGGTTACTGTGCCAAGCGTATGCCCCGGCTCAATGATCGGGTGAGCCGAAGTTGATTCGATTGGACTTTGAGCGCCTTCAGGATCCACGCAGCAACCCCAGACGTTGATATTGATGCTTGCGAGCTTAGAGAAGGGGCATTAAAAATGCGAAACCGCCGCTTGCTCGACCCCACGATGACGGCGAGTTACGGTGAAGCGTTGCTATGAGTTGCAAACTTCGATTAGCGCCCACAATGAGCGTGTGCCCGAATCGGGACACACTTAAATTCCCAGTGCATATTTACGACCGCTAAGGATAAAACCTGCGGCGTTTGTACGCAAGTTGAAAGCGAAAAAATTGTGGAGCGATAGGTTTGTGCGAGAAAAGCAAAAAGTTTCCCGCTGGATGCTTCATTATAAATTTCTGATGAGATGAACCGCGTGGTTTGCGGTGACGCAGTCCGGCAATTGCACGCCGCGCACTTCGACCATATACTCGTTTTTTGTTTCCTCCCGTGGGTCTTAACATTCAGCGGAAACGAGGCGGTACCTCCCATGTTCGAGCGCTTCACAGAAGGTGCTCGCCGAGTGATCTTTTTTGCGCGCTATGAGGCGAGCCAATACGGAAGCCTTTTCATCGAGACCGAGCATTTATTGCTCGGACTCCTTCGAGAGGATGACGCGGTCGTTCTGCGATTCCTGCGGCCCGGCTCCACGGTAGCCGATATTCGGGCTCAAATCGAAAGGCAGATACCTTCGCGCGAACGCATTGCAATCTCCGTGGAGGTGCCGCTAACGGAGGAGTGCAAGAAGGTCCTGATGCGTGCCAAGGACGAAGCCGATCACTTCAGTCACCGCCGCATTGGAACGGAGCACCTTCTGCTTGGCCTATTGGCCTCGGATAGTTCGCTTGCGGCGCGGCTCTTAGGTGAAAGAGACGCGAAACTGGAAACGATCAGAGAGCAGTTAGCCAGAAGGCCAAGCCTCCCCGACAGGGCGCCGCTGCGCCGAGAAGAAGCAGTCGCGCGGCGTATGGAAGAGGCGAGTGCGGCGCTGGAGAATTTTCTGACAGCACTCCAGTCGTGCAATTCCGAACAGTTGGCTTATTTCCTCGCTCCGAATTCACAATGCGTCGATTGCGCGGGAAAGCTCTGGACCGGGCGCGCTGAACTCGAGAAGCAATTTGAAATGCTCATAACACCCTATGCTAAGAAAAATGTCATTTGTCGCGTTGAGGGCGTTTATGCCGGACCGTTCCGGGCTGTTCTCGCAAGCGTCTTATGGGAGAACGTGACGGTTCCGGGCCAACCGCCCAGGGTGAAGCACCGCATGACGGTGGTCCTTGCGCCGGAAGGCGAAGAATGGCTGATTTACTTAGTGCAGGTCACGCCGATCATTACCCGCTGAGGACGCGGCCTCCGCTCGCCTCGTTGCATTGTATATCCAGATGCTTAGTGAACACTGGAACCCTCGGCGGCTTAAGGTTAGGGCCCGGCTAGCCTTGCCCTGGCGAACACAGTGCTGTCACACGGATTCTTTAGGTGGGATCTTACTGGAACGACGAGTCGTTAGTCCTTGCGCCAGAGAAGGGTCATGTTTGGATCGATTACGATATGGGAGGGGCGAAAGCGCGACACGAAGCGGAAACGCGTTTCGGGGCCGGTGGTAACAACGACGCCGAGGCGCTGCGGCTTGCCGCCTGGGCCCGATGAGCCGTAGAGCGGGACCGGGGCGGTAAAGATGTCTTCGACGCCGGATTGTTCGAGTCTGCCGGAGACGATGTATTCCTGGCCGTGCGCTTTCGATTCAAACTTCACGGCGTAGTGCGGCATTCCTGTCCCCCGCACATATTGCTCGAAAAACCAATCCATCTTGCGGTTGCCATCGAGGTCCATTGCCGGAGTCATGTGCTGTTCGACGACGCGCTGAAAATCTTCCGTGGAGAGCGGTTTGAAGCGGTACTCGCTGAGGATCGCGCGTAAAAATTCACGGAATCGGGCATCAGGATCTTTGCTGGCGGGATCGCGCAGCATTTCGTGCAACATGTGCATCACCCAAGTGCCTTTGCCATAGATCAGCGTTTCATAGGCCGTTGGAATCTTTGCCGAGCTAAGCCGAAAGCCTAAAACCAGTGGCCCAACATCTTCGATAGAACGATCCGATCCGGGAATTTTGGCGGAGAGGTCCTCGCGATAGTGCTCCAGCCACTTGGTCTCGCGATGCTCGCCCGGTTTTTTGCTATCGGCGTAGAGCAGCGCCAGATAGTTGGCCATGCCTTCCTGAATCCAGATATCGCGGTAACTCGCGGCGCCGGCTACGTTGCCCCACCATTGATGCGCGACTTCATGGCACGGCATCAGGTCGCGAGCGGCGCCTTGTGCCCAGGCGTTCAAGCCGGCGTTCTCCGCGGTTTCGGGCGGCAGAAATGCGAGTGTGGAGAGGTACACAAGTTCAGGCCAGCCTTGCCCGAACGATCCTGGAATTTGCGTCACGTCCAGATGATTGAAAGGGAAGTCGCCATTCAGCTTCTCCAGAAAATGAATGGAGTCCGCGATCTCCGCGCCTATCTGTTTCAATGCCGCCGAAGGACTGGGCGGGATGGGTGCCGCGGGAATCTGCGGGACCAAGTCTCCCGTATGAGGTTGGTCAAAAACGGAACTGGGCGGCGGTTGGCTGGCGGCCTTCACGCGGAGACGCTCGAGGATGGCGTCTTCCAATTCCTGATTAGCGAAGACCTGAACTTTAGGCTGGCCGGTAGCGGCTTCGGTCTTGTATTCGCTCAGATTGAAGCCGGCGGTGGCGAAAGGAACGTCGGAGCGCCAGCGGCCCGACTTACTTGTTCCGTCCTCGTGCGAATCGCTCTCGTTGCCGGTGGCCACCAGGGTGAAGCGACGTGGCCAGCGGAACAAAAGATCGAACTGCGCAAAATGCGTGCCCTCGATGTGCGCGTACCAGGTCCCGCGCTCGCCGACAAATTCGACGCCGTTGCCGGCATCCGCGATCACGTTGCCGCGATAAGCGACCTGCAAATGGAAGCCTTGCGCGGCAGCTTGTGGCGACGGCAAGACAACCACAATGGAATCGTTGCCTCGGCGCGTAACGCTTCGCCGGGCCTCTTCCTCGTTTGGAAAGTGCGGCAGCGGCCGGCCATCGTCGCCGAGAATTTCGGTTATGGCCAGGTAGCGCGACAATTCCAGCGGCACGACGCGTTCACCGGCGCGCAGCGTTTTCAGATGCAGGGTGGTCTTGCCCGAGAGCGAGAGGTCATCGCCGATGGTGGAATCCACTTGATAGTCCAGCGGCACAAACGCATCGGGCGAAGCTTTGGGAGATTCCTCGGCGCGAAAATGAGCCCACACATCGTAAGAGGCGATGCCGTTGTTTACGCGTACCTGCCCGATCAGGACCTGCTCCTCGCGCCGCTGGTCCACGGAGACCTCGAACGCGCCGACCGAATCGCCTTCGAGCAGCGTGTAAAAATACGGGAGCGATTCAGTCGAAAGCCAATCGGTCATGACGCGCAACGCCTGCGACGGTCCAAGCGCTGACACTTCCGTATTCCAGCGTTCCACAAACGGCGGGTCGCCGGCAGGTTTCGCGTCACCCTCTCGCAACTGGGTTTCGACTTCCGAAGCCGTATTGTCCGTGAAGCGAATATAAGCGTTGGAAAAACTTTGGTCGAGGATGGGCACGCCGAGGAACTGCGCGAGCGAGCGGCGTTCGCCGCGATCGTGGGGAGTGGCGATCACGTGGCCGCGGCCGGAGAATACGATGCCGGTAATGCGCCCGCCCAGCGGCTCGAAAAATGCGAGCTTGCCTTCGGAGAACACAAAATTGATCACGTCGCGGCGCACACGCAGATCGTGCACATCGTAAACGCGCGTCGCGTCTGGCCGAAGCGTGCTGAGGGCCTGGTACAGCGCGTGCGGGTCCGATGGGATCTGCTGCGCGGCAGCAGCCGGAGGAGCGGGCGTCGCGGCCTGTGATGCAGACGAAGGCGCCGCATTCTGCGACTGCTGCATGGCCCTGACGGTGTGGGAAAGGCTGAGCGCTTCCGCGCACACCAGCAACAGGAGAAGGCTGGGCGAAGGTCGCAAAAATCTCAGCATGGCCTCGACTGTACCGCTTAGGGCATCGCTCAGCAAGGAGCGCGCCCGCGTGGGCGAAACCGCTTGGTAAAATCGAAGTGTGCGTTCCGTAGCGCTCATCGGCTCATTGCTGCTGCTGGTCGTGTCGTCCACGGCGGCGGATACGATTGTGCTGAAGAACGGCCGCCGGATTGTGGCTTCGAATGTTACCGAAGATAGTGACCACGTAAGCTACGACACTCCTGCCGGGCAGATGTCCATCCCCAAGTCCATCGTCGCGCGCATTGACCGCGACGGTTTTGGGTATTCCTCGGCCGCTGCTGGCGCGTCTTCCGCGCCGCCCGTTTCTGCGCCGCAAGTGGATCCCGTCCGTGGCTATGATGAGGTGGCGCGGCTTGCCGTTCACGACGACGCGATTGATTTCACCTACCTGGCGCAACTGGAGGTCAACGCACGCTCCGGCGGCGCGAATACCGTTGATAAAGTGGCAGCGGGGCATTATGCGGCCGCGCAATTCCTCGTCAGCAAAGGCGATACGAATTCCGCGATTGACCACTACCGCGAGGCGCTCAGTTTTGCGCCGGACAATCTGGGATTATTGCTGAATCTCGCGGTTCTTTACCTGCACCAAAGCCAGTTCACCGCCGCGATGGGCCCCCTGGAACATGCGCGACGCGTTTCACCCGATTCCCCGGATGTGGCCAAGTTGATGGGCTGGGCTAACTACGGCGCGAACAAGATGGACCAGGCGGTCGCGGAGTGGCAGCGCGCGGAAAAATTGCGGCCTGATGTCGAGGTTGAGCGCGCGCTGGAAAAAGCCGAGCGCGATAAGGCCGAGGAAGAAAGTTACCGCGAAGGCGAAACCGCGCACTTTGTTTTGAAGTATAACGGCAGCGCGACTCCGGACCTGGCGCGCGGGATCCTGCACGTTCTCGAAGACGACTTCCGCGATCTGGAATCGCAGCTGGACTTCACTCCGCCCGAGCCGATCGGCGTGATTCTCTACACCGAGCAGTCGTTTGCGGACATCACGCGCGCGCCCAGTTGGGTCGGCGCACTGAATGACGGCCGCATCCGTATTCCCGTCCAGGGCCTGACCAGCGTGACGCCGGAGCTTGCGCATGAACTGAAGCACGAACTGACGCACAGCTTCATCGGGCAGAAAACGCACAACCGCGCGCCGACTTGGCTGCAGGAGGGAGTTGCCCAGTACATGGAAGGCCGCCGCACAACCGGTTCGGCGGGAGCGCTGCTCAACGCAGGCAGCCAGGGTGCGTTGCCCGCTCTAGCGAGTCTGGAAGGATCGTGGATGGGACTTTCGGGCGGCTCGGCGGCGCTTGCTTATGCGTGGTCGCTCGCAGTTGTGGAATCCATCATCCAGACTGGCAGCATTGCGGACATCAGCCGGTTGATGGACTCCATCAACGCGTCTCCCGACACCGCGCAAGCCCTGCGCGACACTCTGCACGACGATTATTCGGATTTGCAGCGGCAAGCGATTGTGTTTCTGCAGCACGAAGATGTGCGCTAGCCCGCCTGATTTGTTTTTCTGCGACATCCACACGAAATCGCTTTTGTGGCGGCGGTCTTCAGACCGCCATCGGTGTCGCCGCAACAGTGATGGCGCACTGAAGTGCGCCGCTACAAAGACTTTTCACAGTGCTGCGAGCAGGCCAGCAATCAGGGCTGCGCGTTCGGGGAGCGCGCGAATCAGCACGTGCTCGCGCGGGCTGTGCGCGCCATCGCCTACGGCGCCTAATCCATCGAGCGTGGGCACGCCGAGCGCGGCTGTGAAGCTGCCGTCGGAGCCTCCTCCTGTAGATGCTTCGCCCAGGGACAAGCCCATTTTGCGCACCAGCGATTGGGCGTGCCTAAATAATTTGCGCACCGCGACTGTGCGTTCGAGCGGCGGACGGTCGTCGGTGCGCCGCAACTCGACGCGCGCGCCTTTCAGGATGGGTCGCACGGCGCGCAGCTTCTTGTTGAGCCGCGCCGCATCTGCCTGGCGCGAATAGCGAATGTCGACGGACGCCTGCGCGTGTTCTGGAACTACGTTCGTGAGTGTGCCGCCGCTCACTACGGTGGTTTGCACGGTGATGCCGCGGCGCGGGTCGTTTAGGCGCATCAGCCGTTCGATTTGCAGCGCGAGTTCATGCACCGCATTGACGCCTTTTTCAGGATCAATGCCAGCGTGCGCGGAGCGTCCGGTGACGATTATCTCGGCGCCGCCGACGCCTTTGCGCTGCGTTTTCAAGCGACCATCGGTTCCCAATGCCGGTTCGAGCACCAGCACAGCATCGCTCTTCCGAGCTTCCTGCTCGATCGCTCGGCGGGAACTTTCGCTGCCGATCTCTTCATCGGACGTCCATAAAAAGACAAACCGCTTGGTAGGCTCGATGCCCGCAGCGCGCAGCGCGTCCACAGCAAAGAGCGCCAGGACCAGTCCGCCCTTCATGTCGAATGTTCCGGGCCCCCAGGCGCGCCCGCCCGAAACGCGAAACGGCATTTTCGCGAGCGTCCCGAACCGATAGACGGTATCCAAGTGGCCGAGGACCATGATTTGTCTCGCGGGCTGGCCTTGTCCCAGCCATATTTCCGCGCGCACGTGATTTCCGCGCTCAGCCTGCCGAAGAATTCGCACGTTCGCGCCGCGCCGTTTCCATTCGCGCGCCACCAGGTGCCCGAACTGATCGACCGCGAGCTTATCGTGGCTG
The DNA here is from genome assembly GCA_963795005.1 of uncultured Acidobacteriota bacterium. Taxonomy (GTDB): domain Bacteria; phylum Acidobacteriota; class Terriglobia; order Acidiferrales; family UBA7541; genus Palsa-295. The sequence goes on from CAWCGE010000020.1 coordinate 147,319, forward strand.
GGTGATTCGCAGCGCACAAATTCGGCGAGCAATTTCATCATCGTGCTCTGTTGTGCGCGCAAATCGCGCAGGATCTGCTTCATCGGCGGATTTCTCGAAGCCATCTCAAAGTTCATTCGCACCTCGTCGCGCCGCTATGCTAGCCGAATCGGTTGTCTCCGGCATCGCACCCCATTACATGACCGTCCCTTCCCGGCATTGTTCGAGCCATGCCAAACTGAGTTCTGATTTGTTGGCGTCAATGTAATGCTGAACGGTTTCGCGTACGCCCGGGTGATGAAGATGCCCAAGACCGTGCAACGCGCACCGTTGAGCTTCGGTGTGCTGCAAGTCGAGAATACCTTTCAATGTCTCAAACATGGCATCGAGCATAACGCGCGACTCGGAATCTAGTCTGGATGGATCGGCACGATACGTGCCGGCGATGAAGGGTCGGGGTGGCGACCAAAAGCCATGAAGAACGAAGTCCCACCACATAAAAAACCCACTCAACTCCGGATCTGGCTTCACGTCTGCCGCCGCAACAAAGTCCGAAAAAACGTAGTACATGGAACGAACACATTCGAGCCGGTTTGCGAGTGGGACTGAAGCATCAAATAAAAACTCATACAGTCGCAGATTTCCAGCCAGCATTCCCCAAACCGCCTGGTCAACTTGAGCTAAAGAATACCTGGTCGCAATCTGCCCAAAACCTGAAAATAGCTGTGTCATGTTGTCGACCAAGACGGAGGGTGTTGAGGGAATGGCCTCGTCGTAGCGCTGCCCAGTTAAGTCCATCAAGAAGTAGTCGTATTGCTCCTCGTCGGGCACAGCAATTCGATCGAAGAAGAACTCCACGAATTCCTCAAAGGACTTGGACGATAAATCAAGAACCTTCCATTCGGAATCCACCGATCCACCTCGCCGATGCGACCGAGAAGAGCAATCCCTTTAAGAATAGCTGAGTTCGATGAACGGCGAACACCGTAAGTGCCTGTTAAACTTTCCAATCATCTCGGCGACCCGGCAACGACGTACGGCGATTCCCACTCGCGTGGGTTTCGTATAGAATTGTTCGATTGCGCGCCGGTGGAAACTTGCACCGGTGCCTACTACCATCGGTGGGGTGGCTGCTGTTATCCGCGCAGGGCGCGAGAAGCTACGACCGGACGGTCACGACTCAATTCACAAGGAGTGCGCCTGACTGCATGTACGCGGGGCGCACGCCATAAGCAATCAACAAGCAGAGGCTAATAGACGATGATCCTCGACAGTATCGGGATCCAGAAGATCCTGCCACATCGCTACCCGTTCCTACTGGTGGACGCCATTGAAGAAATGGAACCAAAGAAGCGCATTGTGGGAATCAAGAACGTCACCATCAACGAGTATTTCTTCCAAGGACATTTTCCAGGCAAGCCGGTCATGCCCGGAGTCCTAATCATCGAATCCATGGCGCAAATTGGGGGACTTCTGCTGCTGCAAGAAGTGGAAGGCCGCGAGCATAAAGTTATGTACATGGCGGCGATTGATGGCGCGCGTTTCCGGCGGCCAGTGGTGCCGGGCGATCAATTGCGGGTGGAAGTCAATGTGATCACGTTCCGCGGGCCGTTTTGCAAGGTGCAAGGGCAGGCGCGCGTGAATGGCGAACTGGCCGCCGAGGCCAACTTGATGTGCGCCATGGTGGATGTGGGGCCGGACGGCACTCCTCTCGATTCCACGAACTTCGGCGCGCGAACCCCGGTGAAGAAGCTCGATGAGTGAGCCCCGACGAGTGAGCCCGATGAGCATAATTGATCCGCGGGCGATCGTTTCCTCCACCGCGAAGCTCGGGACAAACGTAAAAATCGGCGCCTTTGCTGTCGTGGGCGAAGACGTGGAGTTGGGCGAGGGCTGCGTGCTGGAGCATCACGCCGTCGTTCAGGGGCCGGCGCGATTGGGGCGCGAGAACCACGTTTACTCATTCGCGGTGGTCGGCGGTGATCCGCAAGATCTGACGTATAAGGGAGAGCGGGTGTCCTTGGAAGTGGGCGACCGGAACGAATTTCGCGAATTCTCGACCGTGAATCGCGGGACGGTGAAGGGCGGGGGCACCACGCGGGTTGCGAGCAATAACCTGATCATGTCCTACGCGCACATCGGACATGACTGCCAGATCGGCGATTCCACGATTTTCGTGAATGGCGCGACGCTGGCGGGCCACGTGACGGTGGAGGACCACGCGCAAATCGGCGCGTTTTGCCCCGTGCATCAATTCTGCCGCATCGGAAAATATTCTTACATTGCGGCACACACGGTGATTACCCAGGACGTGCCGCCATTTTCCAAGGTCGTTGCGCCGCGCGGCACGCGGTGCCTGGGCGTGAATCGCGTGGGCCTGGAGCGCCAGGGGTTTTCCTCCGAGCGAATTCAATCCATCGAAAAAGCCTACCGGATGCTGCTGCGCTCGAAATTGAACACCTCGCAGGCCGTGGAAAAAATGCGTGGAACCCTCGCGGACTCCCAGGACGTCTTAACATTAGTCCAGTTCATCGAATCGGCTTCGTCCGACCGCGGTCTGACGAAATAGGGTGATGGTGTCAGCGCTATCCAATAACATAGAAAATCGGGTGCCCTCGGACTGGGGTTTGATTGCCGGAAACGGCGATTTCCCATTTCTAGTGCTGGAAGGCGCGCGCAGCCGCGGCATCGAAATGGCGGTGATCGCGATTCGCGAGGAGGCATCGCAAGGTCTGGAGCGTGTTGCCAAGCGCTTGCACTGGGTGAGCCTCGGCGAGCTCAGCCGGACAATTGAATTGCTGCATCAGGAAGGCGTGAAGCGCGCCGTGATGGCCGGGCAGGTGAAGCATAATAAGATTTTCAGTGCCATCCGCCCGGATTGGCGTTTGGCGAAATTACTGCTTTCGTTGCCGGCCCAAAATACGGATTCGCTGATTGGCGCAGTGGCGCGCGTGCTGCAAGACGAAGGCATCGAGCTGGTGGACTCGACGAAATTTCTCGAGCCGCTCTTGCCGGCCGCAGGTGTTTTGACTCGCCGCGCGCCGGATGAATCGGAAGCGCAGGACATCGCCTACGGGCGGCAGGTGGCGAGGCAGATCGCGGGGATGGACTTGGGGCAGATGGTCGTCGTGCGCGACCGTGCGTGCGTGGCCATCGAAGCGATGGAAGGCACGGATGAAACCATTGAGCGCGCCGCGCGCATCACGGGCGGGCAGCGCCTGGTGGTGGTGAAGGTCAGCAAGCCACAGCAGGACATGCGTTTCGATGTGCCGGTTGTTGGATTGGCGACGATTCAAGTCATGAAAAGGTCGAACGCCACGGCTCTCGCCATTGATGCGGGGCGGACGCTGCTGTTCGATCGCGATGAGTTGATCCGCGAGGCAGACTCCGCGGGGATTGCGATTGAGGCGTTCGCGCCGGAGAAACTAGCGGACGGCGACACGCAGAAAGCTGCGTCTAAAAGGAAATCGTGAACGAGAAGCCAATACGCGTGGCGGTCGTGGGCGTTGGCGAGTTTGGGCGCAATCACGTGCGGGTGTGGGCCGAAATGGAAGGCGTGGAACTCGTCGGCGTGGTGGACACCAATGCTACACGCGCGGCGCAGGTGGCAGCTGAATTCACCACGCGAGTGATCCGCGACGTCGAGGCGCTGAAGGTTGAAAAAATAGACGCAGTCAGTTTGGCCGTGCCGACTAAGGAACATGGATCGCTGGGCTGCCGTTTGCTCGACTGGGGCTTGGACGTATTGGTGGAAAAGCCGATGGCGTCTTCGCTCAGGGAAGCCGACGGCTTAATTGCTTCGGCGCAACGCGCGAATCGTGTTTTGCAGGTTGGGCATCTCGAGCGATTCAATCCCGCAGTCACCGCCGTGAAGAAGATTGTCGCCAACCCGATGTTCTTTGAGGTGCACCGGCTCGGAGTTTTCACGCCGCGGAGCCTGGATATAGATGTGGTCTACGACATCATGATTCATGACCTCGATATCCTGTTGTCGCTCGTGGATTCGCCGGTCACGGACCTGAAGGCCGTGGGCATTCCGGTGATCACGGACAAAGTAGACATTGCCCATGCTCGCCTTGAATTTGCGACGGGCGCGGTGGCGAATCTGACGGCCAGCCGCGTTTCCACCGAGCGCGTGCGCAAAATGCGTTTTTTTCAGGCACACGAGTATATTTCGATTGATTTCACGCGGCAGGATTTGCTGCGCGTGCGTGTGGATCAGGGCGCGGGGCAGCCGGAAAGCAGAGCCCTAAACCTTCCCACGATTAATTTTGAGAAGGTCCCCACGGTTCCCGAAGAGCCGCTGCGCGCCGAGCTGCGCGCGTTCGTGCACGCCGTGCGCACGCGCCGGCCGTCGCGCGTCGACGGCGCCGCGGGACGCCGCGCTCTGGAACTGGCCGACCGCGTCATGGCGGGCATCCAGGAACACGCGCACCGCGTCAAACTGGATGCTCTCAGTCCCCAGGAAACTCGATGATACCCCGGACACTTGTGCCGACCGACGTGCGCCCGCTCGAGAACGGCGAAGCCAGGAAACCGCCTCGTCGGCTGACGACGTACATGGACGACCGCACCGTCGTGCCTTCGGATTTGTCCGACGCGCCGCCGCTTACGGGCAAGACCAGCATCCCCTCGCACCTACCGCTGGATGTGCTGATTGACCGCACGCTGGTACCGCGTGGCATGGCGGCCAAGCCCTTCGAAAATATCGAACCGTGGGGCGAACACGTTCCGATCGCCATCTTGGATTCGCGCGTGGTGGTTCCGGCGTTCGTAGAAAAGCCCGATCAGGAAGAAATCGACAAGTTCGACCAGCCTCCGGAAATGACCGCGCAGCTTCGCGAGGTGGTGGAGCCGGACGTTTTCTTGACCGGCGAGGCCAATCTTCTCGTCGAGGGTGAAGACAAGAGGGACGCCAAGGAAAACGCCATCACGCGCGCGGCTTCGGTGGCGGCGCACATCGCCTTCATTATTTTCCTGGTGTTCCTGCCGAAAATTTTTCCGCCGCACGTGCCGACGCGCGATGAAATCGAACTTGCCAGCAAGGAGCTGGGCGTCGTGTATTTGCCGCCGGATGCCGGAGCGCTGTCGCGCAGGCCTTCACCGCCTCCTGGGCCCGCGGTGAAGATCAGCCCGAAAGTATTGAACAAAGTGGCGCCGCCCCGGCCGGAAGAACATCGCATCGAAGCGCCGCCCGCGCCGAATCCGGAGCGGCCGCCTTCGGACTTGCCTTCCGCTCCCACTCCGCAACCGAATCGAACTCCGCCACCACCTACGGCTGCCACGCCGCCAGTTAGCGCGCCGCCCTCGAAATCACAGCTCTTACCCGCTGCGCCGCAGCCCGTGCCAGGCCATTTGAATCTGGGATTGCCGAGTGCGTCGCCGGGCAGAGAGATGCAGGATCAACTGCAGGATGCGGTCAAACACGCCGGCGGCGGCACATACAGTTCCGGCAGCGGCCTCCCGGGCGGCAATGGAAGTGGTGGAGGGCGCGGAGGAGGCGGAGGGCAGGTCGGGAATAGCGTTTCGATCCTTACTCCGACCGACGGCGTTGATTTCAATAGCTACCTTGCCCGTCTAGTGGCCAGAGTTCGACAAAACTGGATGGCCGTCATGCCGGAATCCGCTTACATGGGCGACAAGGGAATCGTGGCAATCACGTTTCGCATCAATCAAGACGGCACGTTCCCAGCGGAAAATTTCAATCTGGAGAGAACCTCAGGGAAGGATGCTCTCGACACCGCGGCGATGTCCGCGATCCGCACCACGAACCCCTTCGATCCGCTACCTTCGCAGTTCAAGCGGCCCTACATCGAACTGCGATTCATCTTCTTCTATAATATTATTCCCAATAACGCGCAATAATTTCGCCATGAAACTCAGCCGTAGACAGGTCGGGGGTCCTCTTTTGCTGGCGGGCCTGGTTTTGCTCGCCCTGCTGCGGCGTTACTGGAAATTCCACGGATGAAGGCCTTACCGCGGCTCGTCGTAATTTTAGGACCTACTGCTTCGGGCAAATCCGCGCTGGGCGTCTCGCTCGCTAAGCGCCTCGGCGGCGAAATTCTGGTTTGCGATTCCACTCAAGTCTACCGGCGCTTCAGCATCGGCACGGCCAAGGTTCCTGCCGCCGAGCAGCACGGCATTGCGCATCACCTGGTTGATCTTGTCGCGCCTGATCATGTTTTCACAGCGGGAGAATACCGGCGTCGCGCGCTGGAAGTGCTGGAAGACATGCGGCGCCGCGAAACAACGCCGGTTCTAACCGCCGGTACGGGGCTTTACCTGCGTGCGTTGCTCGAAGGGTTAGCCGAGGCGCCGCTGCGCTCGGAAGAATTGCGCGAACGCTTGCGCGCGAAGGCGGAGGAGCACGGGCCGGAGCATCTTCATCGGATACTCGCGCGTTTCGATGCCGAGTCGGCGGCGCGAATCGCTCCACGGGACTCGCAAAAAATAATCCGCGCGATCGAAATGCGGCTGGTTACTGGCAAGACGGTGGACGAAATTCATCGAGGCGGGCGCGAGCCTCTCGCCGGATACGAGGTGACCAAGATCGGACTGCTGCCGGCGCGCGCGGAGCTGTACCAACGCATTCACGAGCGCGTCGAGTCCATGATTCGCGCCGGATGGATTGAGGAAGTGCGCCAGCTTGTTGCAGACGGCGTGCCGCCGGAGGCCAAGCCATTTCAATTTATCGGCTATGCCGAATGGCGCGAATACCTGGCAGGACGCATTAGCAAAGACGAAGCGGTGAGGCGCATCCAGCAGGCCACGCGGAATTTTGCCAAGCGCCAAATCACCTGGTTCCGCAAAGAGGCCGCGGTTCACTGGCTCGCAGGTTTCGGCGACGACCCGGAAATTTTTTCTGCAGCTCTCATGAAAATTTAGTCATAATTGTTCTGGAAACTTGACGACCCGCGCGCGGTCGGGTATCGTGCCGCCTCACTCGGGACAACTACAGGCGACCTCATGGCTAGCGCAACTGCTCTTAAATCTTCTCCGCTGCAACCGGACGATTGGATCCGCGCCGCGTTCGCGCGCCTGTCCACTGAAGGGATCGAGTCGGTGCGCATCGAGCTGCTGGCGCGCGACCTGGGCGTGAGTAAGGGCAGCTTCTACTGGCATTTTCAGGACCGCGAGGAATTGCTGGCGAAGATGCTGGACCGCTGGGAAAGCGATGAGACCGAATGGCTGGGCGCGACGGTAGTGACACCGCGAGCCGCGGCGCGCTGGGCGCGATTTATCGAACATTGCGCCGATCCCGCCAGGGCGCGCCTGGAAGCGGCTTTGCGTGCTTGGGCGCGGCGCGATGAGCGCGTCGCTTCGCGCATCTCAGCTATCGAGAAGAAACGCGCGAAGCATATTGCCAGCGTGCTGCGCGACATTGGATTCACGCCGGAACTGGCCGAATCGTGGGCGGAGATCGCGCTGCTGGTGTATCTCGGTTGGCTGGATCGCGCGACGCGCGATCTGGAATTTCAAATTGCCGGGCGCAGCCTCAGTGAATCCTTGTCGGATCTCATTTTGGCGGCTTCTGATCGTTCTACACCGACGGCCAGTTAGCGGTTTGGCCGATGCATTCGCGCGCGCATCGCGATCGGAGTATAATCGCCCGAAGAATGGATAGGCGCCCCCTCACGCTGCACGGGACCAGTCTCAATCGAGCCGCATGAAGACTCCTCAAGCCTTAGACAATCGCGAACGCGTGCTTCTCGTCGGCGTCGGCTTGAAGAAGGCGATGCGCGGCTATGCCGGAGACCCTTCGGCAGCGGGCCGTGATTCGTTGCAGGAACTCGAAGAACTCGCGGAAAGCGCCGGCGCGAAAATCGCGGGCAGCGTGATGCAGGTGCGCGAAGCTTTGGATCCGGCCACGCTGGTGGGCCGCGGCAAGCTCGACGAAATTCGCGCGGAGGCCGAGGCGCGCCAGGTGCCGCTGGTGATCGTGGACCACAACCTCACGCCCGTGCAGCTGCGCAACATGGAGAAGGGAATCGGCACTCGCGTCATTGACCGCACGCAGCTGATACTTGATATTTTTGCGTGCCACGCGCGCACTCGCGAAGGCCAACTACAAGTCGAACTTGCGCAATTGAATTATCTGCTGCCCCGGCTCACCGGACGCGGAGAAGAACTTTCGCGGCTGGGCGGCGGCATCGGAACGCGCGGACCCGGTGAACAAAAACTGGAAACCGACCGCCGGCGCATCCGCGACCGCGTCAGCAAGATCAAGCAAGCGATTGAGACTGTTCGCCGCCAGCGCACCACGCGGCGCCGCGCGCGCCAGGCTGTGCCGCTCGGAATGATTGCGCTGGTCGGGTACACCAACGCCGGAAAATCCACGCTCTTCAATGCGCTCACGCATTCGGACGTGCTCACTTCCCCGAAAATGTTCGCGACGCTCGATCCCACGGTTCGCGCGGTGCGGCTGCCATCGCGCCGCCGTGCGCTGCTTTCGGATACGGTGGGATTTTTGCGCGATCTGCCGCCGGATTTAATCGCGGCATTCCGCGCCACGCTCGAAGAAGTGCAGGAAGCGGCGCTGATCGTGCAAGTTTGCGACATTTCGAATCCTCATCATGCCGAGCAGGACGCCGACGTGATGAAAGTTCTCGCGGATCTCGGCGTGCGGGATCGCCCGCGGCTGCAAGTTTTCAACAAGACGGACCGTCTTTCCGGGGAGGAACTCGCCGCCTTGGTGAAATCCAATGGCAAAAATGACAACAAGATTTTCACTTCCGCGGTTAGCGGCGCGGGTCTGGAAGAATTGCTGGCGCGCATGGATGCCACCCTTCCCGTGGATCCCCTCGTGCGGCTTGCTTTGAGCATTCCGATTTCCGACGGCCGGCATCTTTCTCTGGTCCACGCGTGCGGACGCGTGTTGCACTCGGAAGTGCTGGATGGCCACATGCATCTGGAAGCCGAGTTGCCGGAATCGCTGGCGCGGCGCTTGGAGGATTTCACGGTGCCGTCCGTGAGGGTCTCCGCCTTGCGCGAAGCTGCCAAGTCCGTGAAGCGCTAATTTCAACGATTCGGATCGCGGACATTGCGGATTCGGCACGCTTGTTGAGTTGGATTTCGCGCTAAATCTGTCAGAAACAATGAGATTTGTGGTCGCAACTCTGTGGAAATCGTTGTGGAAAAGACCTCCCTCAATGATGATAAGAAGTGCGCACGAAATCGCGATTTGGAGGCTACCGGCTTTTCCCTACGTCTGCAAGTGCAAGTAAATACTAAGCTTACGGAGGCAGCCTGACCCCCGATCCACCTCTTCTCGCTATGGTTGGGCATTGTTACAGTCCCATGGAATTTGCACAGGTTTGCAGCAAAGTGCTGGCTAAGCGTTACTAGCATAGGGATTTGCCTTTCTAGGTAACGGGGCATCACTAGCCCGCGCCCGGCAATGGAAAATGCGCTGTGCTGGTACCGTTGACTCGCTGTGGTTGCGGGACTATAGTGACTTGAACCTTCGGGGCGCGTGACAGCCCGCGAGCCGGGGGATTTTTCCCGGGAAATTCATGAACCTGCCGAACAGTTTGACGACCCTGCGGATCTTTTTCGTGCCGCTGCTGGTGGTCGTCCTCCTTACTCGCCAGCCCAACTTCAATTTTCTCGGATTGCCTATTCACTTCGAAGTGTGGGGCGTTCTCATTCTGCTGGTGGCCGCCGCCACGGACGTCATGGACGGATATCTCGCCCGATCGCGCAAAGAAGTTACCACTCTGGGGATTCTGCTCGATCCGATTGCAGACAAACTGCTAATTTCCGCCGCTTTCATTTCGCTGGTGGAAATGGGTTTGATGCAGGCCTGGATGGTGGTGATCATCATTGGACGCGAATTCATGGTGATGGGCCTGCGAGAAATCGCCTCCGTCGAGGGATTGATAATCCCGGCTTCTCCGCTTGGTAAAGTAAAAATGATTTTGCAGGTTCTCGCCGGTTGCGCCGTAATTCTCACGGCCGATCACCCGGCCTTAAAACTTCTGGGAACGGTGCTGCTGTGGCTCGTGGTGATCAGCGCGGTGGCATCCGCCGGCCATTATTTCCAAATGTTCTGGACGCAGATTAACTTCCGCGTCCAGCTGCGGCGTCGTGGCATGGTGATTGTGAAACAGGAAGAAAAACCGCAGGATGTCCCCACTCGCTGATCGCGAGAAGCAGATACTGCTGGACGTAGCCAGGCGCGCCCTCACCGTTGGGGTAGAAAAGCGGGAATTCATCCGAGACTTTCCTGGCGACGAAATTCTACGGCAGTCTGGCGGAGCTTTCGTGACTTTGCGTCGCCGCGGCCGTTTGCGCGGCTGCGTCGGGCGGCTTCCTTCGAAGGATCCGCTTATCGAGGTTGTAGCCGATTGCGCGAAAGCCGCCGCGCTCGAGGATCCCCGTTTCAAACCGGTCCGTGCGGAAGAACTCCCTGAAATCGAGATCGAACTTTCCATTTTGTCCACGCCGCAAAACGTCACCCTGGAGCAAATCGAAGCCGGCAAGCACGGTTTGGTAGTAAGCCACGGATGGCAGCGCGGCGTGCTCTTGCCGCAGGTGGCTACGGAATTCAAGTGGGAGGCAGCGCGGTTTCTGGAAGAAACCTGCGTCAAAGCGGGTCTGGAACGGGAAGCCTGGAAAGATCCGCAAACGCGGGTTCAGGCTTTCACCGCCGAGGTTTTCAGCGAACTGCCACTGCGGCCCTTCGAAAGGCCGCTTCGTTGAAGCCGTTTGCCGGCGGTTCGCTATTCGATTTCGACGTAATCGCCGACGTAGAATTCGCGCAGAGTGTAGGTAGCCAGAACCGTGGACGAATTCGACCCGGTTCGCAGCACGATTCCTTCGCCGATGACCTCGCGCGGGGTATTGTCCCACTTGTATTTAGTGGGGACGCTGCCGAATCCATATACCTTGCCGACCTTTGATTCTTTATCAGCGTCAAATGCAAAGCGATACGTCTGGTAGGCATATTCGTGCTGTGTGCCGGTGTAACGGAAGATACGGAAGTAGTCGCCTACTCGGACGCCCTGCTCGCTACCCAGATTGACGAAGAAGATGTCATTGGTGCCCAGTTCGGTCTGGAAGGCTTTGCCAATCATCACCATGGCGGTGGCTTTTCCGCTGAACGGCGCAAAGCGGTCGAAGTTATCCTCGGGCTTCAGCGGAGGCGCGGGGCGCTCCTTGAACGGCAAGATCACGTCGCCGCGTTGCACGTAATTGCAGGCGTTTTCCACCTGCGCAATCGCAGTATTCGGCTGGGCCACCACTACGCGCACGCGCCCTTGGTCTTCCCACCATGTCCCCATCTTGCGAATGATCGCGAACTGCCATTTCGACCATTCGATTTCCGTGGGATCTTCGACCGGCCGGATTACGGAGAATTCATCGCCCACCTTCACACCCTGGCCGGCGCCCTTGTTCAGGTAAACGTAGTCGCCGTTGTTAAAGGTGATCTTGTAGTTGGAGCCTTCGCCCGTGATGACGTAGGAATCGCGCGGCACGGACTCGTTCGTGATCGTCCCCGTGCAATACAAGTCCTGCTGGGTGGGAGCAACGCCCCCCGTCTGCGCCGACGTGGCGACCCCCGAGAGGCTCAAAATCAGTCCGGCAAGGACAATTTTCCCACGCATAAAGCATGCTCCTTTGAATATCGTGCGCCGCGGAACAGGCGCTCCCCACAACCAGGCAATGTCCCGACTGTAATGGACGTACTGGAACCCGTCAAGACAATGGTCGGCCCCGCTTTACACATTGTGCACCGCTGGTACAAGCCCAGCATCACCTGTACGATAGGACAGGATGCGCGTCAATTTGCCAGCGCGAACACTTTCGACAATCTTTCGCGCTTTCGTGCGCCGGAAGCGGCCGCAATGATTGGAAGGGACAAGATCTGTGCGGTCGTCGCGGCGGCGGACGCTCGTTCCATGTGGACGCAGGTTCGCCGGGCGCTGGGCATCACGCGGACGATTGAACTGCGGCTTGACTGGCTGTCCAACGACGCGGAAATTGCGAAATTTCTTGCACGCCTGGGTGCCAGTCACGGGGCCGGCCGGACGCGGGCGACGTTCATTGCCACCTGCCGGCGCCGCGAGGCGGGCGGCAGGTTCACCGGGACGATTGCGAAGCAGCTCGTTCACCTTGCTGAGGCCATCCGTGCCGGCTGCGCCTGGCACGACCTCGAGATTGAGACGTCGTCTTTGTGTCCGCCGGAACTGCTGGAGGTGTTGCTTGGCGAAGGCCGCCAGATCGCGTCGGCGCATTTTTTTCGGCGCCCGCGCAAGAATCTGAAACGTGTTGCGGCTGATTTGGCGCGCACGCATCCCGCGGCCATCAAGATTGCGGTTCACTGCGCTTCGCTTGCCGCCAGCATGGACGTGCTCCGGCTTTTGCGCGGACGCAAGAATGTAATCGCTATTCCCATGGGTGATGTGGCGCTTCCGGAGCGGATCCTGGCTTTGCGCGAAGGCAGCGCTCTTGCGTACGCGCCGGTGGAGAACGCTACCGCTCCCGGCCAGGTGCCGCTCGATGCCATGAAGCACCTTTATCGCGCGGACAGGCTCAGACGGAAGACGCGCATATATGGCGTCATCGGCGATCCCATCGGCCATTCGCTTTCTCCGGTATTGCAGAACGCAGGCTTCCTGGCGCGCAAAATGGACGCTGTCTTCCTGCCCTTCCTGGTGCGTGACCTGCGTGACTTTGTGGGGGCAATGGCGCCGCTGGGAATCGCTGGGTTCAGCGTCACAATTCCTCACAAGCAAATCATTCTGCGGCATCTCGATGATTGCGACCCAATGGCGGCAGCAATTGGCGCGGTGAATACGGTAGTTGTGCGCGGCGGCGGGAAACTTTATGGCTACAACACGGATTACGTAGGCGTGCTGCGCGCTCTCGAACGGCGGATTCCTCTGCGCGGCAGCCGCACGTTGGTATTCGGTGCGGGCGGTGCGGCGCGCGCCGTGGCGTTCGCGTTGGCGGAATCGGGTGCGTCGGTATGCATTTGCGCGCGGCGTATGACGCAAGCCAACGCCCTAGCGCGCGCGGTTGGAGGCGAAGCAGTAGAGCGGCGCCGCCTGCGGCGCGAATTCTTTGATGCGATCGTCAACGCCACCCCGGTGGGAATGTATCCGCACAGCGATCGTTCGCCGCTCCAGGCCGCGGAGCTAAACTGCCGGCTGGTTTTCGATTTGATTTACCGACCGCGCACGACGAAGCTGCTACAAATAGCCGTGCGCCAGGGCATCGAAACCATTTCTGGCGTCGAAATGTTCGTCGCGCAGGGCACCGCGCAGTGGGAAATTTGGACGGGCGAACGCGCACCGGAATCGGCCATGCGCCACGCGGTCTTGCGCGCCCTGGGCCACGAAGAGAAAATGGCTGCGCGATGATTCAGCCCGCTTTCAAGACGTTTTCGAAGCTTGCGCGGCAGGGAAACCTCGTCCCGGTCTACGAAACCTTCACGGCAGATTTGCTCACTCCTGTGGGCGCGCATCTGCGCCTCGCACACAACGCAAAATATTCGTTCCTGCTAGAAAGCGTCGAGGGCGGCGAAAACATCGCGCGCTATACTTTTGCCGGAGCAAATCCGGAGGAAGTGTTTCGCTGCCGCGGACGCGAATGCAGCTTTGAAACCGGCGGCAAGCGCGTGAATTTCACCGCGGACCCCATCGCTTACCTGCGCCAACTCACGGAGCGCTATCACCCGGTGCGTGTTCCGGGACTTCCACCGCTGATCGGCGGCGCGATCGGATACTTCGCATACGACATGGTGCGATTGATCGAGCGGATTCCGGCGAGTGGCCGCGACGATCTGGATCTTGACGATTGCCTGATGATGTTTTATCTGGGTCTGGTGGCTTTCGATCACGTACGGCACCGCGTATGGGTGATTCGAAACGTGTTTACGGAGGGCAAGGGGAGTTTGCGGCAAAAATACAATGCCGCCGTGCGCGAAATCCGACGCACCCGCCGTAAACTGGAAAGCCCGCTGCCTCGACAGCGCCGTGCGAAGAGACGCGGGCCCCTGCGCATCGAATCGAACTTCACGAAAGCGCGTTACCTGGCTGCAGTGCGCAAGGCGAAAAGCTACATCCGCGCCGGCGACATTTTTCAAGTCGTGCCCAGCCAGCGCTTTTCCGCGCAAACGGACGCCGATCCTTTCGAGATTTATCGCGCGTTGCGGGTCGTGAACCCTTCGCCGTATCTGTGCTATTTGAAACTGGACAACGTCTCGGTAGTGGCCAGCTCTCCCGAAATGTTGGTGAAAGTCCAGGGACGCAACGCCTCCTATCGCCCTATCGCCGGTACCGTCCCGCGCGGCCGCACGGAAGCCGAAGATCGCGCGCTCGAAGCGAAACTGCTCGCCGATCCCAAAGAGCGCGCCGAACACATCATGCTGGTGGATTTAGGCCGGAACGATCTGGGGCGCGTGTGCGAGTACGGCTCGGTTACCGTGGAACGGCTGATGTTCGTGGAGCGCTATTCCCACGTGATGCATCTCGTGTCGAGTCTTCGCGGGCAGTTGCGCGCGGACGTGAATTGCCTCAACGCGCTGATGGCTTGCTTTCCCGCCGGGACACTTTCCGGCGCGCCAAAAGTTCGTGCGATGCAGATCATTGACGAGCTCGAGCCCACGCGTCGCGGCATCTACGCCGGCGCGATTCTGTACATGGATTTTTCCGGCAATCTCGATTCCTGCATCGCGCTGCGCACGCTGGTGGCCAAAGGCGGCCGCGCCTACATTCAGGCGGGTGGCGGAGTGGTGGCGGACTCAGTGCCGGAGCGGGAATATCGGGAGACGGTGAACAAAGCTCGTGCGCTCTTCACCGCGCTGGAAATCGCGCATTGCCGGGCGGGTGGCAGCCGCGCGGAGTGAATTCTGCGTCGCGGGGCCTTTTAGGTGCGTAAGCACTGCTTGGCGCATCTAAGCTAAAGTTGAATCGCTGCGAGAAGCTGCTTCGGTCATCCTGAACACAGCGAAGCCTGCCTGCCGCAGGCAGGGCTCTCTCTTTTCTGGTTTGCTGACTGCGATCATGATCCTGCTGCTCGACAACTACGACTCCTTCACTTACAACCTGGCGCAGTACCTCGGCCAGTTGGGGCAGCAGCTGCAAGTCCGGCGCAACGATCAAATCACGCTCGATGAAATTGCAGAGATGCGCCCCGAGCGCATCGTGGTTTCTCCCGGACCATGCACGCCCAAAGAAGCGGGCGTCAGCGTTCCGCTAATCCAGCGCTTCGCGGGCAGGATTCCGATTCTCGGTGTGTGCTTAGGCCATCAGGCGATCGGCGTGGCTTTCGGCGGACGCGTGATTCGCGCGCCGAAGGTCATGCACGGCAAGACTAGCGAAATCCTGCATGATGGACGCACGATTTTCCACGGCCTGCCGAAGCCGTTCATCGCCACGCGCTACCATTCGCTGATCGTCGAACGCCGATCGTTCCCGCGCGAGCTGGAGATTTCTGCCGAGACGGAAGACCACACCATCATGGGCCTGCGGCATCGCAAACTGCGTGTCGAAGGCGTGCAGTTTCATCCCGAATCCGTTCTTACGAGCACCGGTTTCGAGCTGCTGAAGAATTTCCTGAGCATTTAGCGCCATGCGCGCCGCACTCATCCTCGTTACAATTTGCTTCGTGCCATTATTTCCCGTGCCGCAACCGCCAGCGCACCCGCTATCGCCACTCGGCAGCCAAACAGACGCGGCCCCGCCGCGCACCTATCTCGGTTTCGACGCCAACGATTGTCCCGGCGACGCAGCGCTGCCCGAGCTTAGGAAAACCTTCTGGTTCGCGGGCTACTGGCTCAACGTGCCGCCGGGCGCCCAGACAAATTCCTGGACGGGGAAGCGTCCGGCGCTGCTCAAAAGCGGATTTGGTTTTTTGGTGCTCTTCAACGGTCGCACCGAAAGCCAACTGAAGTCGCCGGTTGTTCCCACGGAGCTTGGCGCGAGCGATGCTGACCTCGCCATCGCGGCAGCCGAACGCGAAGGATTTCCCGCACACACAATCATCTTTTTGGATCAGGAAGAGGGCGGCAGAATGTTGCCAGTGCAGATTGAATATCTGGTCGCCTGGATTCAGCGCGTAAATTCGTCAGGCTTCAGCGCGGGAGTTTACTGCTCGGGAATGAAGGCGAAGGAAGGAAAAGGGCAGTTGGTCATCACGGCGGACGATATTCACGAGCGCACGGCGGCCAAGTCCTTCTTCGTTTACAACGACGCGTGCCCGCCCTCACCCGGCTGCGCCTACTTGAAGAACCCTCCGTCGCCTTCGGCGAGCGGCGTGGCGTATGCGTCGGTCTGGCAATTCGCGCAATCACCGCGACGGCGCGAATTCACGAAAAGTTGCAGCTCAACTTACAACCGCGATGGCAACTGCTATCCGCCCGCTGGCGAAGCCGCACGCGTGACTTCCGGCTCGATTCCCCTTGATCTCGATTCTGCCCTGTCGCCCGATCCTTCGAACGGGCGGCCCTAGCGTGGTGTTCAACACCTTACGGGACCAAGCTGGTTTCTAGGGGGTCGGAGCTTTGGCTCCACAAAAAGCTTGGGTTACCGCAAAGGGACTTAGCCCCGGACTTGCGATCTCGATTATCGCGGGAAATCTTTAAGTCCCAGTTTGCTGACGCCCCGCGTCCAATTGCGAAAACGCAATCAACGCGTCGAGTTTCGCGCGTGCCGCTCCTGAATCGATCGATTCCTGCGCGCGCCGCACGCCATCCAGAAAATCCGTGGCGCGTCCGCCGGCCACCAGCGCTGCCGCTGAATTCGCCAGGACGATGTCGCGATGCGGACCGTGCTGGTGCTGAATCAAAGCGCTTCCTAGAATTTTGTGAATGATCTCGGCATTGTGTTTGGCGTCGCCGCCGCGAATTGTTTCGAGCGGCGCGCGCCGCAGCCCGAAATCCTCAGGCGCGATCGTATAGCTGCGCACCGCACCATCGCGCAACTCGGCAACCGACGTTTCGCCGCCGATCGAGATTTCGTCCAAGCCGTCAGCACCGTGAACGACAAACGCGCGCAGAACCCCCAGTTCGCCGAGCGCGCGCGCCACCAGTTCCGTAAGGCTGGCATCGTACACGCCGACTACTTGCGCGGAAGCGCCGGCGGGATTCGTCAGCGGCCCCAGCAGATTAAAAACCGTGCGCATACGGAGCTCGCGCCGCGCGGGCGTGGCGTGCCGCGTCGCCGAGTGCATGGCCGGCGCGTACAAAAATCCGATGCCGATTTGCTCAATCGCTTGGGCCACGCGCTCGGGTGGGGTCTCGAACTTCACGCCCAGCGCTTCCAGCACGTCTGCCGATCCGCAGCGTGAACTCGTGGAGCGATTGCCGTGCTTCGCCACGCGCACACCGGCTCCGGCCACCACGAATGCCGCCGCCGTGGACACATTGAAAGTGCCGCGTCCATCGCCGCCGGTTCCGCATGTATCCACGATTACTTCGTCGGGGCGCCTGCTGCCGGGCGGGAAAATCGGCGCCGCGTGCCGCCGCATCGCTTTCGCGAAGCCGACGACTTCATCTACCGTCTCGCCCTTGAAGCGCAACGCTGCGAGGAACGCGGCGATCCTCACGTCATCTGCGCGTCCAGACAAAATGTCTTCCATCGCAGCTTCGGCGTCCTCCCGTGACAAATCATCGCCCCGCACAACCATCATCGAGGCAACGAGCAGCTTTGCGCAGAATTTTGGATGGCCGAACTCGAACCCTTGCGCAGACCCCCCATCGCAGCCATCAGTTGTCGGCGCGTGCTTCCGTTTGGCTTCGTCCACAGCTGCGCTCTCGTCCTTGGTCATCCCTTTCATAGAAAGAGCCGTCCACAGCGCCGCCATTTGACTGGGAGTGGCCTTCCCGGAAAAAAACTCCTCCATCACGGCTTCGGTTTCCAGCCGGGAAAGATCTTCACCGCGGACGACTCTTTCCAAAGCTTCAAAGATCATGGTTCGTGACCAGACTCTTCAAGTTTCGAGCGATTACGTGAGCGTGCGAAGACTCCATTTCATCTGGAGCGGTACCGCTTCTTGCCCGTGTTGCGGGTTCCAAGTAAACTAGGTCGCTTGATTCGACCGCAAATTTTAGCACTATATTCAAGGCGACCTTCAGGAAGCCGATGGAGTCAGAATGAAAATCCATGAATACCAGGCCAAAGCCATCCTTGCGAAATTTGGCGTTCCGGTGCCGCGTGGCGAAGTCGTGCTGACAAAGGAAGAGGCACGGGCCGCCGCACAGCGCCTGGGCACAAAAGTTGTCGTCGTGAAAGCGCAGATTCACGCGGGCGGACGCGGCAAAGGCGGGGGCGTGAAGCTGGCGAAATCTCCCGACGAAGCTGCAACTCTCGCCGGGCAGATTTTGGGAATGAAGTTGGTGACTCCGCAAACGGGCGAAGAAGGCCGCATTGTGCGCCGTCTGCTGATCGAAGAAGGCCTCGACATCAAGCGCGAGCTTTACCTCGGCGTGCTGGTGGATCGCACGGTGGGCGCGGCGATTTTCATGGCCAGCGCCGCGGGCGGGATGGAAATCGAAGAAGTCGCGAAAGACCGGCCCGAAGCGATCCTGCGCGAAGTGATCAATCCGGCGACCGGTTTCCAGCCCTATCAGGCGCGCAAGCTGGCCTTTGGTTTGGGCTTGACGCCCGAACAGGTAAACGTCGCGGTGCCATTTTTTCAGTCGCTGTATCGCGCGTTCGTCGAGACAGACGCCTCGATGCTGGAAATCAATCCGTGCGTCGTTACCGGCGACGGAAAGCTCGTCGCGCTGGACGCGAAAGTGACTTTCGACGACAACGCGCTGTACCGTCATCCTGAATTCAAGGACCTGCGCGACCTCGATGAAGAAACGCCGCTCGAAGTCGAAGCCTCGAAATTCAAATTGAATTACATCAAGCTGGATGGCGATATCGCTTGCATGGTGAACGGCGCGGGCCTGGCGATGGCCACGATGGACATCATCAAGCTGAGCGGCGGAAGCCCCGCAAATTTCCTGGATGTAGGCGGCGGCGCTTCGGAAGAACAAGTCAAGAATGCATTTCGCATCTTGCTGAGCGATCCCAACGTCAAAGCGGTATTCGTGAATATTTTTGGCGGCATCTTGCGCTGCGATGTGCTGGCGAGCGGCGTAGTGAACGCTGCGAAAGAACTGAAGTTCAGAATTCCGGTAGTGGTTCGCATGGAAGGAACGAACGTCAAACAGGGAAAGGAAATCTTGAAGGACTCCGGGTTGAATTTCGCGGTCGCCGACGGAATGAAAGATGGCGCGGAGAAGGCCGTCGCACTGGCAGGAGGCGCGCGATGAGCGTTTTAGTTGATAAGAGCACGCGCTTGATCGTGCAGGGGATTACTGGTCGCGAAGGCGGGTTTCACGCGCAGCAGATGCTCGATTACGGGAGCAAAGTTGTGGCGGGAGTCACTCCCGGCAAGGGTGGCACCAAGCATCTTGGCGTGCCGGTTTTCAATACTGTTGCGGAAGCGGTGAAAGCGACGAGAGCAAACGCATCGGTGATATTCGTGCCGCCCCCCTTCGCTGCGGACGCGATTCTCGAAGCTTTTGACGCGGAGCTCCCGCTCGTAATTTGCATCACGGAGGGTGTGCCGACGCTCGATATGGTGCGCGTCGCCGCTGCATTGAAAAATTGCAAGTCTCGATTGATCGGACCCAATTGTCCGGGCATCATCTCGCCGGGAAAATGCAAGATAGGAATCATGCCGGGTTCGATTCACAAGCAGGGCCATGTGGGGGTCGTCAGCCGCAGCGGGACGCTCACGTACGAGGCGGTCGACCAGTTGACGCGTCTCGGCATCGGGCAATCCACCTGTATCGGAATTGGCGGCGATCCGATTATCGGCACGAGTTTCTTGGATACGATCAAGCTATTCAACGAAGATCGCGATACGCACGCGATCGTAATGATCGGCGAAATTGGCGGCAATGCCGAAGAAGTAGCCGCCGAATACATTAAGAAGCACGTAAAGAAGCCGGTAGTGGGCTTCATCGCCGGCCAAACCGCGCCGCCGGGGCGCCGCATGGGCCACGCCGGCGCGATCATCAGCGGCGGCCAAGGCACCGCCGCCGAAAAATATAAGGCGATGCGCGCCGCGGGAATTCGCACAGTCCAAAGTCCGGCGGAAATCGGACACACCATGGCCGCCGCGCTCGGAAAGTCCAAGACGAAAGCAAGGCCGTCTGCAAATAAGGGCACGACGAGAAAATCGAAGAAGTCGGCCAAGAAAAGAAGGTAGCTAAAAGCGCGACCAATACGGCGCGTCTATTTTGAAACTTGGGAGCTGGACCAGATGGCTGTCGAAAGAACTTTGGCGATTGTAAAGCCGGACGCGGTAGGCCGGGGCCTTACCGCGGATATTATCAGCCGCATCCATCAGGCGAAATTTCAGATCGTCGCAATCAAGTCACTGCGCCTGACGAAGAAACAGGCGGAGGGATTTTACGCGGTGCACCGCGAACGTCCGTTTTTCGGCGAGCTGACGGAATTCATGAGCTCCGGCAAGGCTGTGGTGATGGTCCTCGAGGCGGAAAACGCCATCGCCAAATGGCGCGAGACGATGGGCGCAACCGATCCCGCCAAGGCCGACCCGGGCACCATTCGCAGGGAGCTCGGCGAGAGCATCCAGTACAACTGCACCCATGGCTCCGACGCGCGGGAGACCGCAGCAGCCGAGATCGCCTACTTTTTTTCCGGTGCAGAGCTCGCCTGAGGTTCGCTACATGGGTCCGTCGTTTAGGGGGCGGAGCTTTAGCTCTGACATCAGGTGCGGTTTGTCATCAGGGGTTTTAACCCCTGAGGCGCGATTTTGTTTTTTCTAAATGTCGCAAAACCTTAGTGTCAACTCCTCCGGGCTTGCGCTCTCGCTTCACATTCGCGGAACCCCAACGACTTGCTTCCAGCCTACGCGTGAAGGTCGAGTGGGAGTAGAATGCCCGTTAGAGTGATCGCGACCGCAATGAATCCGTTGCGCGAAATCGGCAAGGCGCTAGTGATTTTCGGAATTGTGCTAGCCTGCGCGGGCGTTTTTCTGCTGGCCGGCGGAAAATTGCCGCTGCGGCTCGGCCACCTCCCAGGCGATATCGTGTACCAGGGACGCAACGGCAGCTTTTATTTTCCCATCGTTACCTGCCTTCTTCTTAGCGCTGTGCTGACGCTGCTATTTTGGATCGTTAATTTGTTCCACCGCTAAAACCACATGAGCCAAGCTTCTCTTTTCAATTTGCTGCCGGAACGCCGCACCTGGAAAGTCAGCGAGCTGACGGCGCATATCCGCGAGCTGCTGGAATCCGCGCTGCCTGACGTGTGGGTGGAGGGCGAAGTTTCCAATTGCCACGCAGCGCAGTCCGGTCATTGCTATTTCACTCTGAAGGATGCCAGGGCGCAGATTCGCTGCGTCTGTTTTCGCGATCAGATGCGCGGGCTGAAATTCAAACCTGAAGACGGGCTGCACATTACGGTGCGAGGTGCGTTAAGCGTTTACGACACGCGCGGCGAATATCAGATTTTCGTCACCAACATCGAGCCCGTGGGCCTGGGCGCACTGCAACTGGCGTTCGAGCAACTCAAAAAGAAACTGCACGCGGAGGGACTGTTCGACCAGGCGCGCAAGAAGCCGCTGCCGGTGCTGCCGCGCTGCATCGGCGTGGTGACGTCGCCCACCGGCGCGGCCATCCGCGACATTCTGCGCGTGTTGAAGCGGCGATTTCCAAACGCGCAGGTGAGTTTGTATCCAGTGAAGGTTCAGGGGGCGGGCGCGGCGGCAGAGATCGTCCTGGGGCTGCAGTATTTCAATCGCGTGCAGAGCGTGGACGTGCTGATCGTCGCGCGCGGCGGCGGCTCGCTCGAGGATTTGTGGGCATTCAACGAGGAAATTCTGGCGCGCGCGATTGTTGCATCGGTGATCCCGATAATTACCGGCGTGGGGCACGAAACCGATTTCACGATTGCCGATTTTGTCGCCGACCTCCGCGCGCCCACTCCCTCAGCTGCGGCGGAAATCGTGGTGAAGTCACGCGAGGAGTTCGAGCGGCACATCGGCGAGCAAGGGCGCCACCTGATTCAGCAGATGCGCTATCGTTTTTCGCAGTGGCGGCACCGCGTGCGCGATTTGCAGACGCATCGCGGGTTCCGGCAACTGGAGCGCGTGTTGCGCCGCCGGCGGCAGCAGCTGGACGAGATGTCCAATTCGCTCGCGATCGGCTTGCGGCTGCGCCTGGCGATGGCGCGGCAGCGCATCACGGAAGCGAACGCGCACGTTGCTTCGTTTGACCTGCGCGGGCGCGCAGCAGGTTTGCGCCGGCGCATCGAACAGCAGCGCAACACGTTGAGCGCCGCGCTCGATCGCGTGGTGGCGCGCAAGCATCGCAGATTTGGCGTGTTGCAGATGCGTTTCGCAGCGCTCGATCTGCGCGCGCGCGTGGGCGCACTGCGGCGGCATTGGGAGCGCGATTCTGCAGAGTTAGAAGTGCGGATCGAGCACGTGCTGAGCGACAAACGGCGCAGGCTCGAAACTGCGGTCGTGCGACGTGATGAACGCAGCCCCTTCCGTATTCTCGAGCGCGGCTACGCCATCGCCTACGATGCTTCGGGGAAAGTGCTGCGTTCGCCAGATCAAGTCGCGCTGGGCGACGACATTTCAGTGCGCGTAGCTCAAGGCGAACTCGGCGCCACCGTCAGCACCAAAAAGAATACCTAAGGAATTTACTGCTGTGGCCGTTGAGACATACCCAATTTTTTGACCTTGATTGCTTTGGCCTGGTCGACCAAATCGTCGGCGGTTCTAACGTCATCTTCTCGGTCGGCAGCAGTGAGTTCCATGTCGGCCTTCTGCCGATAGAGAAGATTGAGATAGGCCATGGCATCGTCGTAATCCGTCCGACGATCCATTGCGTTTTTCATCTTCTTGATGCCCTCATCCACGATCCCGCCATATTTCTGGCGGAACTGTGCGGCGAGCGCCGGAGGCATCGGCTCCTCGCTCTTAATGATTTTATTTGCGGTCTTGTTGTAATCCTCGCGCATTTCGCGATTGCCGCGGAACGCCAAACACCAATCGATTACGCCGATCCAGTAATAGGGCTCGGGGTCCTGAGGTTCGAGCTCGGTGTGCTTTTGATGATAAGACTTGGACTCTTCCATCTTCCCCGGGTCGAATGGCGTGCCTGCTAGGTTGTAAAGAATTGAGCCGGCACCGTCAATCGCGGACAGATTGTCGGGATGGGCTTCCAGAATGCGTCTGAATTCCTGAAGCGCTTGGTTGCCGTGCTGAGCGTTCTCCTTAGAGGGGTCACCTGGAATGTATTGGGCAGAGTGTGCGGTCGCCAGATAAAGCTGGGCGTTTACGAGCGACGGGTCGAGATCTTTGGCGTTTTGGAAATCGTCAACAGCCTCGTCAATTTGTCCGTTTTTGTAAGCCTGGACTCCGTCATTCAACCACTTTCGCGCTTCCATGCGTCGAGCGGTGGCATCTTCTTGGCGAGCAACAAGCACGGCGTTGCGACTCTCGATGATGACCAGCAGGGCGGCGCCGACCAGAATCGTTCGCAGAAGCTTAGATCTCATGCCTCACTCCTCGTCCACGGAGCCACCGGCTACTTTCAGCACCGCCAGGAACGCTTCCTGCGGAATATCCACGCGTCCAACGCGCTTCATGCGCTTTTTGCCTTCTTTTTGCTTTTCCAAAAGCTTCCGTTTGCGCGAAATGTCGCCGCCGTAGCATTTGGCGATGACGTTCTTGCGAATCGCGCTGATCGTCTCGCGCGCAATCACCCGGCTGCCAATCGCCGCCTGCACGGCGATCTCGAACATCTGCCGCGGAATCAGTTTGCGCAGGCGCGTGACCAGCTCGCGGCCGCGCTCGTAGGATTGGTCGCGATGGCAAATGACGGTCAGCGCATCCACCGGCTCGCCGCCCACCAGCACGTCCAGCTTCACCAGATCGGATTCGCGGTACCCCGACAAATGGTAATCCAAAGAAGCGTATCCACGCGAAACGCTCTTCAGCCGGTCGTAAAAATCCAGCACGATTTCGTTCAGCGGCATCTCGTACGTCAGCATGATGCGCGTCGGCGAAAGGTACTCGAATTTCTTCTGCGCGCCGCGCTTTTCTTCGCACAATTGCAGCACGCCGCCGACGGATTCCTCCGACGTAATGATCATCGCGGTAAGCATCGGCTCTTCGATTTTCTGAATCGAAGCAGGCGGCGGAAATTTCGTGGGGTTATCCACTTCCATCACTTCGTTCGCCGTGGTAGTGATGCGATATTGCACGCTGGGCGCGGTGGTGATCAGCCCGATATTGAATTCGCGCTCTAGGCGCTCCTGCACGATCTCCATGTGCAGCAGCCCAAGAAATCCGCAGCGAAATCCAAATCCCAGCGCGACGGAATTTTCCGGCTCATAAAAAAACGCCGCATCGTTCAACTGCAATTTCCCCAAAGCGTCGCGCAACATTTCATAATCGCTGGCATTCACCGGAAAAAGCCCCGCGAAAACCATCGGCTTGATCGCTTCAAATCCGGGCAAAGGCGGCGCGGGATGCCCGTCTTCGACCACCGTATCTCCCACGCGCGCATCCGCCACGCGCTTGATATTCGCGATGATGAAGCCCACGTCTCCGGCGGAAAGCTCCTCCAGCACGACGGGCTTCGGCGTCAGCACGCCCAGATTCTCCACTTCGTACGTTTCGTTGCTCGAAGTCAGCCGGATTTTCATGTGCGGCGTGATGCGCCCTTCCATCACGCGCACTAAAACCACCGCCCCACGGTACGAATCGAACCACGAATCGAAAATCAGCGCGCGCAGCGGCGCGTCGGCCGAACCCTTCGGCGGCGGCACCAGCCGCACCACCGCTTCCAGCACCTCTTCCACGCCCAGGCCGCTTTTCGCGCTGATAGGCAGCGCCTCATCGGCCGGAATCGCCAGCACGTTTTCGATTTGTTCCTTGGCGTAATCCACGCGCGCGGCGGGCAAGTCAATTTTATTGATGACCGGAATGATGGTGAGATTGTGCCGCGACGCGAGAAACGCGTTGGCCACGGTCTGCGCTTCCACGCCCTGGCTCGCGTCCACCACCAGCAGCGCGCCTTCGCACGCGGAAAGCGCGCGGGAAACTTCGTAGGAAAAATCCACGTGCCCGGGCGTGTCAATCAGATTCAGGCGGTATTCGTGGCCATCGCGCGCCGTGTAATGCAGGCGAATGCTCTTGGCCTTGATGGTGATGCCGCGCTCGCGCTCCAGGTCCATCGAATCGAGCACCTGCGAATGCATCTCGCGCTGGCTGAGCGCCCCGGTAAGTTCCAGCAGCCGGTCGGCCAGCGTGGATTTGCCGTGGTCAATGTGCGCGATAATGCAAAAATTGCGGATGTACTGGGGATCCATGGCTCTCTGTGTGTTGGCGCGGTGAACTGTCGAGTTTGCCACACAAAGACCAAAAATCGAAATTGGAAATGGGATGGCAAGAGCCGTGATTCGTGACTCGTGACCCGTGCCCCCGCGCCCCGCTCCGGTCCTCCACTTCCTCCCCGTCCTTCACCTCCTCTTCATCCTCCCAAGCCCCGCGCCCCGCCGCTGCAGTTGAATTTGTAGCGGCCGCCTTCAGGTGGGCACAGTCGCCTTGGACCTTTGCGTTACGGTTTCCAGAAGGGATCCCCCACGCAGTTCCGGCTTACGACGCCCGGGATACCAGCATCGGCCAGTAAGTGAGTCACGGCTCAGGATAATCGCGCCGTGCGGGATTTGCGGTTTCACATGCCAGAAGTCCGGAACAAATTTGGCTGTTTCATCGAGGTCAGTCCTACTGGGACGCGGCGGACCCGAGTGATTGTGCATGTGCACGTGAAAAATGCCGACGTTGTTGTGGTAGGCAAATTGCAACGCCTTGCGAATGCCTCTGAGCCCATCATCGTGCCAACGTTCCGATCGTTGACGTAGTCATCGTCCGCCTCTGGGAGGTAGTCGCAGGCCAACACGATTAGCCCGGGCGGCTTGAGGTGAGCGAATCGGCATGAGAGAAACCCGGCTCGCTCGAAAGCGAAGGCATGCGGCCGCAGAAGGTCCTGGCGGAGGCGGGAGACTAGTCACCAGACACCGATCAGGCCTTTTCTAATCGTCACTTTTTTGCGGGTTTCAGCCGCCAAAAACCTCACATCACAACCGCGCGCCACGATCCCTACGGCCGAACGGCAACTGCGGGCGCAGCAAGCAGCGCCCCTACGGCGGCGGAGTGTTGGTTGTGCGATGCGCTCGGCGAGAATGTGCGTACATTCGCTGGATTTTGAGTGGGTTGCGGGCTCGTTAACTTCGGCGTGGGTTACGGGGAGTCGTGGATTGAATGGGCGAAGGGGATGTCGTAGGCTGTACCGGGTTTTAATGATACATGGCGCGGTGCGGCGGGTTGGCCGCGCGAAAGACGGGAACGGGAGGCAGTTGGAGGATGCCTGCTGGCGTGAACACACTTTTTCCAACCACTGTGCCGGAGAGGTCGCGGCTGCCGAAGTTGATCGGCTACGGACTGGCGATCATTTGCCTTTTCTGGGTGCTGCACGATTTTCATATCGTGCAGGCGATGCGCGAACTGGCGAAAGTGAATTGGCGGTGGGTGCTCATCGGCATGGCTTTCGATGTGCTGAGCTACGGAGTGCAGGCCTTGCGATGGAAGCTGCTGCTGAGCCCGTTCGGCAGAGTGAAATTGACGCACGCGATTCGCGCGGTGTACGCGGGACTGTTTGCCAATTTGATCTTTCCGCTGCGGCCGGGAGAATTGTTGCGCTGCTATTTGATATCGGATTCCGAGGACATCACCATCGGGCGCGTATTGGGATCGGTGGGCGTCGAGCGACTGGTGGATTTGGTGATTGCGACGGCGTCGCTGGCGGTGGTTTCGCTGCTGGTGGATTTGCCGCGGAAGTTCCGGCGTGTGGCGGATACACTGGGAATCGTAACGTTGTTGTTGCTGGCGATTGTGGTGATCGTGATTTATGTGCTGGAAGTGAAACTCGCGAAGCAGCCGGATTTTGGCAGCGGCCCGCGGCGGTTGCCGGGAAGGTTGATGGGGGCGCTTTTAGGATTGCACGCGATGGGCACGGCGCCGAGTTTTTATACGGCGGTGCTGGCGTCGCTGCTGATGCCGTTCTGCCAGGTGCTCGGGTTGTGGGCGATGATGCAGGCGTACGGATTGCAGTTGCCGTTTCTGGCGGCGATTGTGGTGCTATTGGTAATTAATCTGGGAGTGTCATTGCCGAACGCGCCGGCGAATGTAGGCTCGTACCAGTTTTTTTGCGTGTTGGGGCTGAGCGTGTTTCAGGTGGAGAAGAATACGGCGACGAGCTTTTCGTTTTTCGCGTTCTTGGCGCTGACCGTGCCATTCATCTTTTTGGGATTTGCGGGCCTGGTGCGCAGCGGGCTGTCGCTAAAGTCCATGCGCGAGAAGGTGAAAGGCTTGCCGAGCGCGGTACGAGCGTAAGATTTTCGGGTTATCGAAGATGTGTCGCACCTACGGCGCTGGGCCTAATTTTCTGAGGCGTACCCTGGGCTCCTGCCCGGGCTAACTTTTGTGACGCGCCTTCGGCGCGGGACCCGCGTCGGATTGCGACGCGGAGGCATTCTGAATCGATCGCACCTCCACTGACCGTTTTAGGGCAAGATCTTCGAGGCTCTTGAGTCCCGGTATCATTCCTTTATCGCCCTTCTGGGCACGCGAGCTTGATTTCGTTTTGAGGGGGGCTTCGCGTCCGGTATATAGTGGTTGTTCGACCCGCGCGGAAAATCGGGGCTCGTGACAGTGTGGCGACGAAGCTCGTGGGCGGACTTCCCCAGCAAGCCCGCATTCCCGATGGACGCCGGGACTCCCATGGCCCAGGACATTAACAAGCATCTCGAACGGGCGCGCAAAAGCCTGGAGAAGAATAAGCTCCGCGAAGCCGTGGCCGAATATCAGGCGGTATTCGAGGAGGCGCCTGGGAACCAGGAAGCGCTGCAGGCGCTCGCAGACATTTATACGCGGCTGAACGAGCCGTCGATGGCTGCGGAATATTATGGGATTCAGTTCGACCGGCTGGTAGAAAGCGGCGATGGCACGAAAGCCTCCGCAGTCTTCATTCGTTTTCTCCGCAATTTTCCACAGCCGTCCGACCGGTTGATGCGATACGCGACTCTACTGCAGAAGCAAAACCGCACTTCGGAAGCCATCGAACAATTCGGAATCGCCGCGGAGCTCTACGGCAAAGAGCAGCGCGACATCGAAGCGCTGGCTTGCTACGAGAGCATTGCGCTTCTGGATCCGGAAAATCCCCAGCGGCATATCGTATTGGGCGAGCAGGCAGAGCGGCTGCGTCATGCGGACCTGGCGACGCGAAGCTACTTGCGCGCGGGGCAATTGACTTTGGCGGTCGGTGCGTTGGATGAGGCCCTGGAATATTTCGGACGCGCCAACCATCTCTCGCCGCAGGACCGTTCGGGCGCGCTGCTTTTCGCGGAAGCGAAACTGCGGAAGGGCGACGCCGAAGGCGCGGGGATACTTCTCGATCCGCTATCGGCCACCGAATCGGACCCGGCGTTCCAGGCCCTTTACGGTGAAGCGTTGTTGCGCACGGGGCGACTGGACCGCGCGCGCGAGATTTTCGAGGGCTATTACAAACAGAGGCCGGAAGGATTTGCGAAATTGTTTGAGGTGGCTGCCGCGTTTCTCCGCGCAGGTCAGGATGAGAAGGCCGTAGCGCTGCTGGTACAAACGAAAGCGACGATGCGCAGTTTGCGCAAGGAAGTGGAGCTTTCGTCGAATCTGGACCGGCTGGCGGCCAGCTATCCCGCTTCGCTGCTGCTGGCGGAGGTGGTCGCCAAACTCTATGAGGAATTGAATCGCGAGACGAAATATTTCGACGCGCTGGTGAAATTGTTTGACCTGTACTTGGGCGCGAGCCGGATGAAAGAGGCATGCGACTCGCTCGACCGGCTCGTCGATATCGATCCGTACGACTACCGCAACCACGAACGGATTTCGAAGCTCGAAGGCAAAGCGGACCCTGCTTTCTTGCAGAATATTCTGGCGCGGGCGGCGAAGGCGGCGACGGTTTCCACGCGCACGGATGGTTTTACGGGGGCGGGGCGGGAACCATCGCAAAATTCAGCTTCCGTGCCCGAGGAAGTTCGCGCGCAGCAGGCGCTGGAAGACCTGGTCGTCCAAGTCGAGATCTTCTTGCAGTATTCGCTGCAGAGCAAGGCCGTGGAGCGGCTGGAGCGCATCGCGGAACTTTTCCCGAGCGAGGAAGAAAAGAACGAGCGGCTGCGCGCGCTCTATGAACGCGCGAATTGGTGGCCAAAGGGCGTGGCGCGAAAGGGAGCGCCGAAGCCGGCGGCTCCCGCCGCGGTGGAAGCGCCTCCTCCGCCGCCGTCGCCACCACCGTCACCGGCGCAGCAACTGGAGAGTTATGGAACGTCGCCAGGACCCACTGCCGCAGAAACGCATCGCGACCTGGCGGCGATCGCGGAAATCAACCGGCTGATGTACAGGCAGCCCACACCGCGCGAAGTGCTGGCCACCACAGCGGCGGAAGTCGGGAAGCATCTCCATACCAGCAGGTGTTTGGTGTCGGTGGGTGCTCCCGGCGAGGGCCCGCAGTCCACGGCGGAATATTTCGGGCCCGGGCTTTCCGGAGTGGGTGCAGGAAAAATCGCGACGATTGCGGGCATGATCGCTAAGGTTGCGCCGGATTCCTTGGGCGGAGTGGAATTGCAGGCCGCCATGGTTCCCGCGTTGCGCGATTTGGGGTTGGAATCCGCGCTGGGCGTGATGCTGACGGACAAGGAGACGCAGGCGCCTTCCGGTGCGTTGTTAATTGGCGATGTAAGAGCGAGGAATTGGAAGCCGAACGAGAGTTTCTTTCTGCAGGCGGTGGGCGATCAACTGGTGATGTCCGTGAATCACACGCGGCTGCGTTCGCTGGTGCGGTCTCTGGCCGTTGCGGATGAGAAGACCGGATTGCTGAGCCGCGGGGCTTATATTGATTGCCTGCTGGTGGAATCCAATCGCGCGCGGGCGCAAAGCACGCCCATTTCATTGATTGTGCTGCATGTGGATCGCGGCGGCGAACTGCTGCGGCAACATGGAGACGCAGCGCTGGACCATTACATCGAGCAGTTGGCACGGGGACTTTCCTCGGCCATCCGGCAAACCGACGTGGCCGTGAAATACACGGCCTGGTCGCTGGTATTCATTCTCCCGGATACGTCGCTGGAAAATGCGCGCACGCTGGCGGAGAAGTTACGGCAGACGGCAGCTTCGGTGCGACCTTCGTGGGGAACCGCGGATCTGACGATCAGCGCCGTGGTGGCGGAAGCTTCTTCGCGGCCGGGCGACGAGACGGAAGATCGCGTGACGGAGTGGATCAATCGCGCCGACGCGGGGCTGGAAGACGCGCGGCAGCGCGGCGGCGATACGCTGGTGGAGCTGGCTACACCTTAGGCGTCTGAATGAAAAGCAGATCCCTCGCTAGGCTCGCGATGACATCAACTTCGCTTTTTCCGCAACCGGTTAGGGCTGGGGGCGGACAAACTCTCTAAGCCTTTTTGCAGGCACGCCAAAGCAAAGCCTCTTCGGGTACTATACCGGTGGTAAAATCCGGAAACTCACGACAGGGAAATTATGGCTTACGATAATTTGTTGTTTGAAGTGCAGGATCAAATTGCGCGGCTCACTTTCAACCGGCCGCAGGTATTGAACGCGCTGAATTCCCAGACGCTGAATGAACTGGACGATTGCCTGAAGGCCGTGCGCGGGGACAACTCGGTTCGCGTGCTGATCGTGACGGGCGCGGGGGAGAAAGCGTTTATCGCCGGCGCGGATATTAATGAGCTGTCGCAGCAGACGCCGGTGAGCGGCAGGGAATTCACGCTGCGCGGGCAGGGGATTATTCATCGCTTTGAGACGCTGGGAAAACCTTCGATAGCGGCGATTAACGGGTTCGCATTGGGCGGTGGCTGCGAATTGGCGCTGGCGTGCACGATACGCATTGCCAGCCGCAACGCGAAGCTAGGCCAGCCGGAAGTGAAGCTGGGAATCATACCAGGAATGGGCGGATCGCAGCGGTTGCCGCGTCTGTGCGGCAAAGGTGTGGCGCATGAACTGATTTTGACGGGCGAAATGATTACGGCGGAAGAGGCGTTGCGGATCGGCCTGGTGAATCGCGTGGTGGAACCCGGAGATTTGCTGACGACGGCGGAAGCGACCGCCAAGAAAATTATCGCGAACGCGCCACTCGCCGTGCAGTACGCCATGGAAGCCGTAGAGCGCGGAATGGAAATGCCGCAAGAGGAAGGATTGTTTCTGGAGGCGACGCTATTTGGGTTGTGCTGCGCCACGCACGATATGCACGAAGGCACACGGGCGTTCATTGAAAAGCGGCCCGCGAAGTTCGAGGGGCGTTGAGGGATGGCCGAGAAATTGAAGCCGCCAAGCGTGCGCGGCGAATTAAGCGCGGCGGGATTGCGAATCGGAATCGCTGTGAGCCAGTTCAACAGCTTCATCACGGACCGGCTGCTGGCGGGAGCGCTGGACGGCCTCGGGCAGTGCGGCGCGGACGGGAAACAGATTGAGATCGTACGCGTGCCGGGATCGTTCGAGCTTCCGATTACCGCGAAAAAATTGGCCGCGACGGGACGATTCGATTCCGTTATTTGCATTGGCTGTATTTTGCGCGGCGAGACTTCACATTACGATGTGGTGGTGTCCGAGACCGCGCGCGGCATTCAGCTAGCGCAGCTAGACACAGGCGTGCCTTTGATTTTTTGCGTGCTCACTTGCGACACGCTGGAACAGGCGATTGACCGCGCGGGATTGAAGTCCGGCAACAAAGGTTACGAAGCTGGACTGGGAGCGGTGGAGATGGGGCAGTTGGTGCGCAAAATTGCGAAAACTTCCCGTTCGAGAGCTGTGCGTAAGGGCAGCCGGGCGCGGCACCGTTAGAATGACGCTGCGCCACAAATCGCGCGAGTTTGCCTTGCAGATGCTTTTCGAGTGGGACATGACGAGACGAAAACCCGCAGTGGTGGAGCAACATTTCTGGAGACAGGCGCGAGCGGCGGATACCACGCGCAAATTCGCGAACCAGTTGTTCGAAGGTGCGGTGGCGGAGACCGAAGCGAGCGACAAGCTGGTAGAAAAGCTCTCCGAGAATTGGCGTCTGGACCGGCTGGCGGCCGTCGACCGGAGCATTTTGCGATTGGCGATTTATGAAATGAAGTTTGGGACGGCGCCGGGGAAAGTGGCGATTGATGAAGCGTTGGAATTGGCGAAGAAGTTTTCTTCCGCGGAGTCGCCGGCGTTTTTGAATGGGATTTTGGACGCGGCGTACAAGAGTATTGAGGCGTAGCGGTCGGCTTGCAATCGGCGTCGCGATTCCGGTCCGCTTCGAAGCGGATTGGATCTATCGGCGTGTGCCGCACGCACGGTGCTTGTTTCTCGCGTTGCGGAATTCCCGGCGCTCACGCGCTGGGCTAATCTCTGCCGCGCCTACGGCGCTGGTTCACGCCTGTGGCTAGGCTTCGATGTGACCTTCGAAGATGCGGACCGCGGAGCCGCTTACCTTGGGGGTTAACCTGCCCCGTTCTTCTGTTACTTCCACTTGAATTTCGCTGGGGCGCCCCATTTCCACTCCTTGGGTGATCAAGAGAGTTTCGGACGGCTTCATTTGGCCGTGATGGACGAGGTATGCACCGAGCGAGCCGCCCGCGGAGCCCGTAGCAGGATCTTCGATGATGCCCCAGGGAACCATGCCGCGAGCGTAAGCGCGTCCGCGGCCGGAGAGGGCGAAGCAATAGGCCATGGTGCCGTGCGGTGAAGTCAAATGCGCGAGCGCGCGCATATTCATTTGGATTTTGGGAAGTACGGCGCGGCTTTTGAGCGGAACCATGAGATTGGAAATTCCAGTGGAAGCGAATTCGAGCGGAAGCGACGGGGCGAGGTCGCTGGGCTTCAGACCCAGCGCGGCGGCGAGCGCGGCACGCGTGAATGGGGCGCGGGTGAAGCGCGCAGGCTTCTGCGTCATGGTGACGCGCACGGGACGGCCATTGTGAAACGTGAATTCGACGGGCAGAATTCCGGCGCCGGTTTGTTGCAGGATGTGAACGCTGCCTTCTGATGCAGGGACGACGCCGAGTTCCGCGAGCAGAAACCAGGTGCCGATCACGGGATGTCCGGCGAGGGGGAGTTCGCGCGTGGTGGTGAAGATACGCAGACGAGCGAGCGCGCGATTATTAGTGGGGCGCTGGATGAAGACCGTCTCGGATAAATTCATCTCGCGCGCGATGGACTGCATTTTCACGGTGGAAAGGCCGTCACCATCGGTAACCACGGCGAGCGGGTTTCCGGCGAAGGCCTTGGTGGTGAAAACGTCGAGGGTGTAGAGGCGGCGCTGCATTTTCTCTGCTTTCTGGCCCGAATAGTTACGGGCGCATGTTCGCGTGTGTGAAGATTCGCGCTGGCCGGGATGTAAAACTTCGATTACAAGCGTTCCAGTTCGACGAGCGTGCGTTCGTTGCGCACGTTTCCAGTGTTGAGCGTTGTTTTGGGTTCGAGCAGAACGACATGGACTTCTTCGTCCGCGACAGGAAGATGCTCGACGCCTTTGGGGACGATGATAAATTCGCCCGGCAGGACGGCGACCTCGCGGTCGCGGAACTTCATGCGCAGACGGCCTTTGACGACAAGAAAGAGTTCGTCTTCGTTTTCGTGATGATGCCAGACGAATTCGCCAGTGAACTTCACGATTTTTACGTAGGAATCGTTCAGCTCTCCGACGATCTTGGGGCTCCAGTGTTCGTGCACTTTCGAGAGTTTTTCATTCAGGTTGATTGCTTCCATAGCGTTGCTCCTGAAAAGCTGCATGGCTGTCGCGATGTTGACGGTGCGGTTTCCTCACAGCGGTCTATGGACCGCTATCGTTCGCTGCTCTAACACGCATGGCGCACTAAAGTGCGCCGCTACAGAGTCAAAGGCGCCGGCCTAAAGGGCGCGCACCAGCCTTGATACTTCTTCGAGAACGCGGCGCGTGGTTTCCGCGCGGGTGGTCTCGGAATAAATCCTTAGCATGGGCTCGGTGCCGGACGGGCGCACCATGGCCCAGCCGATATCGCCTAGATAGATTTTAACGCCGTCGAGATTTTCGCGGTCCGTGATCGGCCAGTCGAGGAAGCGATTGAGCTTGGGATCGGCAAAATAATGCAGCGCTCTTTCTTTCTGACCGTTCTTCAGGGTCAGATCCAGGCGGCTGTAGTGATGTTCGCCGAATTCGGCGTGCAGCATGACGACGAGCTCGCCCAGCGACTTGCCGTGCCAGGCCATAACTTCCGCGAGAAGCAGAGCGTTGACGCTCGCGTCGCGCTCGGGCAAATGAAGTTTGGTGCCGATGCCGCCGCTTTCTTCGCCGCCGAGTAGGACGTCGCTTTCGAGCATGCGGTCGCAGACGTATTTGAAGCCGACGGGCGTTTCCCAGACTTTGCGGCCGAATTTCGCGCCAATTTTGTCGATGAGCTTGGTAGTGGAGAAGGTTTTTACGA
This sequence comes from uncultured Acidobacteriota bacterium, assembly GCA_963795005.1. Taxonomy (GTDB): domain Bacteria; phylum Acidobacteriota; class Terriglobia; order Acidiferrales; family UBA7541; genus Palsa-295. Next base: position 181,824 of record CAWCGE010000020.1, read on the forward strand.
CTTCACCGGGAAGTTTCCGGGTGCCGGCGAGGTGCCAGAGCAGGATGGAGAAAATCTGGTGCGGCGTGACGAAGGTTCCGTCGCGGTCGACCGCGCCTATGCGGTCGGCATCGCCGTCGAGAGCGAAGCCGGCGTCGAATTTGCCTTTGACGACCGCTTCGCGTAGGGCTGAGACATGCGGTTCGATGGGTTCGGGGTTGACGCCGCCGAAAAGGGGATCGCGCGCGCCGCGAATTTCTTCACACGCGATTTGGTGGCGGCGGAAAAGATCAGGGAGCAAGCCGCGTCCGGCGCCATGCATCGGGTCAATGGCGAAACGGAATCTTGAGGCGCGGAGACGATCCCAATCAACCAGGCTGTTCAGGGCTTCGAGATAAGGCGCGCGGATGTCGAGCGAGTGGATCAGATTCTGTTGCGGCGGAAGAGCAGGAACGTCTTCGCGGATAATTTGCGCAAGTTCGGATTCAATCTGGGCGACGATGGCGGGCGAGGCCGAGCTAGCGTAGCTAGCTTTGTATTTCACGCCGTTCCACTGATAAGGATTGTGGCTGGCGGTGATTTGTATTCCGCCGGCGGCGCTGCGAAGTTTCACGAGCAGCGATAGCGCTGGAGTGGGGGCCGCATCGGCCGCGAGCCAGACGGGGACGCCGGCCGCGGAGACGGTTTCCGCGGCGGCGCGCGCGAAATGCTCGGAGCCGAAACGAGTGTCGTAGCCGACCAGAAGGCCGGCGCCGGGTTTTTCGGCGCGCACTACATAGCGCGCGATCGCGTGGACGACCTTGCGGACGTTTTCGAACGTGAAATCCTCGGCGATGATGCCGCGCCAGCCGTCGGTGCCGAAGGTGATGTGATTCACGGTAGAAAGTATAAGCGATGGATTTTGTGGTGGGAAGGACGGTTGTGATGCGGGTCGGAATTCGGGCTGCGCCAAATTGGCGCGTGCGGGACGCGTTTTTTCGATCGAGCTAAGTGAGTTTGAGGAAGGCAAAAGATTAGACACACAGGTCAGGGAGGAAAGACTTGAGGACAAAAAGACCGGGCCAGGGCAAAGAGCCGGCGGGAGCGCCTGCCTGCGGGCAAGCCAGCTATAGGAGATTCTTAAGTTTTTGGTGCTCGAGCCATTTCACGATTTTGCCAACGTCTTGGGAACGATCGCGGGGGCAGATGAGGATTGCGTCATTAGTCTCCACCAATACGAGGTTATCAACGCCGATGGCGGCGACGAATTTTTTCTGGCTCCAAAAATAGTTTCCGGTGGCGTCCAGCGCGAAGTGAGGACTAGCGGAAACGTTAGCGCCGGGATGGGCGGCTAGCAATTCGAAGACGGCCTGCCAGGAACCAATGTCGCTCCATCCAACTTTTGCGGGGAGCACGAAGACGCAGGGCGTGCGTGCGTCGCGGGTGGCCGGCTCCATGATGGCGAAGTCCACAGAAATATTTTGGAGCCGCGGATAAATCCGGCGCAGCGTCGCGTCGTACTTACGCGTGCCGATCGTCTTGGCGAGTTCCGCGAGCGCGGCGTGGCTGGTCGGGAGAAAACGCTGCAAATTCTCCAGGTAGGTAGAGGCGCGCCAGAAAAACATTCCCGCATTCCAGAAATATCTTCCTGAGGACAGGTAGCGGCGCGCCACGGGCAGTGCGGGTTTTTCAGTGAAGCGCCGCACAGGATGTGCGGCGACGCCGCCAGGCCGCGTGGTCGACTTTCCGGCTTCAATGTAGCCGTAACCGGTTTCCGGGCGCGTGGGCGGGATGCCGAGGACGACGAGATTGCCTGGAGTGCGCGCGAGGGCGAGCGCAGCACGGACGAGGCGGCGATATTCGGCGGCGTCACGGACGTAACTGTCCGACGGCAGCACCGCCATCAACGCGTCGCCATGTTCGTGCACGAGATGAATCGCGGCGAGGCCGATGGCAGCGGCAGTGTTGCGGCCCGCCGGTTCAGCGAGAATGTGCGATGCGGAAATGCCGCCAAGTTCACGGCGGACGGCCGAGACTTGTTCGATATTTGTGACCGCCCAGAAATTGCGTTGTGCGAAAAGCGGCGTGAGGCGCGAGGCGGTCTGGCGCAGCATCGTTTCGTCGCCGGTGATGTTCAGAAGCTGCTTGGGCGTGCGCGTGCGGCTACGCGGCCAGAAGCGCGTGCCGCGTCCACCGGCGAGAAGGACGGCGCAGGCGGGGAGCTTTTCGCGATTCGTTTTCACGGTTGCGTTCACGGATACACCAAGCGCGACCAGGCGGATTCGCGGACGCCCTGATCGGCGAGTTTGCGCGCGAAATCGTCAATGTGCGTGGGTAGGTAGGTGCGGAGAAGCATGGTGCGCGCGGCGGGATTGAATTGATAAGCGCCGAGAGCCGCGGGGACGAGCCAGGTTTGCGCCGGAGAGTAGTCAACGGATTCGCTGCCACAGCGGATCGCGCCGTAACCCTCGAGGATGATCAGCAGATCGCAATGTTCGCGTGAGGTAGTAGAGGCGATGCGCTCGGCGAATTCCCATTTTTCAGCGGCGAAGTAGCGGCAGGCAACGAAGTAAGTTTCGGTGACCGCGCCGCGCGAAATGCGTACCGGATCAATTTTGCCGCCGCTCTGCTCGCCGAACCGAATTACTTGCAGCGCCTTTTCGATGTGCAGATCGCGTGGTTTGCCCTGCGCGTCGCGGCGATTGTAATCATAGACGCGATAGGTGATGTCCGAATGTTGCTGGATCTCGCAGAGGACAAGGCCGGGACCGATGGTGTGGGCAGTCCCGGCGGGAACAAAAATGGCGTTGCCGGTTCGCATGGGGATGTGTTCCAGGCAATCCTCGGCGGTGCCATCCACAATGGCACGCTTGAATTTTTCCGGCGTGACGCCCGGTTTGAGGCCGACCATGACTTCCGCGCCTCCCCGCGCGCGCACCGCGTACCACATTTCAGTCTTGCCGCGGCCCCCGGCGGCCAGTTCGTGGCGCGCAGCGTAGTCATCGCCGGGATGAACCTGCACGGATAATTTTTGTTCGGCGAAAATGAATTTTACAAGCAGCGGAAAAGGATGGTGATGGTCGGCTTGCGTTCCGGCCCACTCGGGCGGCAGCTTCGGCCAGACGTCGCCCAATTTTTGGCCTGCAAATGGCCCTGAGGCAAAGCGACATTCGTTGCCCGTCATCCAGGCTTCGCCCAGGGGCTCGTTCAAATTCGACTTATCGGGGAAAAAGGGAGCAAGAGAAAGCGAACCCCATGGTCGCGGACTGAATATCGGTTCGAGGCGCGCGGGGCACAGGTTCACGTCAGTGGAAGTCACGTTGCCTTGCCGAAGAAGCGCGCCAGCCGGCGCAGTCCTTCGTCGATTCGTTCCATGGAAGTGGCGTAAGAGAGGCGCAAGTGCCCCGGCGCGCCGAAGGCTTCGCCGGGCGTCACAGCTACGTGCTCGCGTTCGAGAAGCTGCTTGGCGACGGCGGTGGTATCCGGCATTTCCGGACGAAAATGCGCCGAGACATTCGGGAAGACGTAAAACGCGCCCATAGGCGGCGCGCAACTGACTCCGGGAATCGCGCGCAGGCCGGCGAGGATGCGTTCGCGGCGGCGGGCGTATTCCGCGAGCATCGCAGCGACCGAATCCATCGAGCCACGCATGGCTGCGAGCCCGGCGTATTGGATGATCGAAGTAGGGTTCGAAGTGGATTGGCTTTGCAACTTGGCGATCGCGTCCACGAGCGGCTGAGGGGCAAGGATGTAGCCGAGACGCAATCCGGTCATGGCGAACGTCTTCGAAAACGAGCCGGCGATGATCAGGCGGTGCTTGGAGCCCGGTACGCTGGCGACGGAGAAGGGTTTGGCGTCCTTGTAAACAAAATGCGAATAGCATTCGTCCGATAGCAGCCAGAGGTTGTGCCGGTTGCACAGATCCTGAAGCCGTGCGAATTCGGTGGGCGGAATCACCGAGCCGGTAGGATTATTCGGAGAATTGGCGATGAGGATTTTGGTTTTTGGCGTTATCGCTTTTTCCACTTCGGAGGCGCGCAGAATGAAAGAGTCGTCCGCGCGCGTGGGCACGAAGACTGGCGTTCCCCCAGCATATTTCACCATGTCTGGATAACTGACCCAATAGGGAGCGGCGATAATCACCTCATCGCCGGGATTGATGAGCGAGCAGATGGCGTTGAAGATGGCATGCTTGCCGCCGACATTTACGACGCACTCGGAAGGTTGATACGAGGATTCGAGGTTCACGGCGTGCCAATCACAAATGGCCTGGCGCAGCGGCGCGATGCCGGCGACAGCAGTGTACTTGGTGCGGTTTTCCTCGAGAGCCTCGACGACAGCGCGCTTGATATGGTCGGGCGTGGGGAAGTCGGGCTCGCCGGGACCGAAGTCCGCGACGTCGACGCCTTGTGCTTTTAGCTTTTCAGCCTCTTGCAGCACAACCATCGTCGGCGAGACGTTGATGCGATTGACGCGGTCAGCGAGCTGGAAGGTTTCTTCCATTTTTTTCTCGGTGGCGAGTTCCATGGGGCTCCTTAAAGTTTTTTGGCGGTGAAATAAACAGCCTGCAGAAAAAGTCAAAATCGCTTCCTCAGGGGCTAAAAGCCCCCGAGAATTGGACGGCGCGTATGTCGGAGCTAAAGCTCCGACCTCCTAAAACCGGCCCTTTTCTGCAAACTGCGAAAACGCCAGGCGGGCTGCACCACCGCTACTTGAATTTTACACTGAGGCGCTCGTGCACGATCGCCGGAACAAATTCCTTTATAGGACCACCCAGGCGCGCCAGCTCTCGAACCAAGCGCGAGCTCAGATAGCTGTACTGCTCAGCCGGGAGCATGAAGACAGTTTCCACGTCGGGCTCAATCTTGCGGTTCATCATGGCCATTTGCAGTTCATACTCGTAATCGGAAACGGCGCGAATACCGCGCACGATCACGTGGGCATTTTTGGCGCGGGCATAGTCCATCAGTAGGCCGTCGAAGACGTCAATTTCCACGTTGACCCATTTGAAGGTGGCCGTTTCGAGCATCTCGACGCGTTCTTTTTCGCTGAACAGGGGATCTTTTTCCATGTTGTGAGCGACGGCGACGATGAGCTTGTCAAAGATATTGGAGGCGCGGGTGATCAGGTCGAGATGGCCGTTAGTAACCGGGTCGAATGAGCCGGGATAGATGGCAGTGACGCGTCTGGGGTTATCGGAATTCATGCGATTTGCGATTCTAACCTAGAAGACAGATTGTGACGGTGAGAAAAATCCGTCAGACCGGAGCGATTGTCCCTCGATTCTCCGACTGGAGCGACCGCTACAAGCAGGCGTTTGGTACTCGGTCGATCGAGCCGTTTGGTGTGGCCGGACTGCCATTCGAGGTTGGAATTCCGCAGTTGGCTGTGCGGGGGTTGACCAAGTGGACTAAAATGGTCGTTGTTTAACGTGTTGGTGCAATTGGGGTTGGCTGGGGCGAATTACTTGACAGGCTCGGGCGTGCGGGCCTAGAATGTAAATGCGACTGAATCAGTCGCACATCACTCTAATGATGAAGCTATCGAAGAAGGCGGATTACGGGTTGATCGCGCTGAAGCATTTGGCGATACATGGCGGGCGCGGGTCGTGCAGCGCGGGGGACATTGCGGAGATATATAAGATGTCCACACCTTTAATGGCAAAAGTGCTGCAGAAGTTGGCGAAGAGCGGGTTGGTGGCGGCGCGGCATGGATCGAGCGGTGGATACACTTTGGCGCGGGATGCTTCGCTGATTACGGCTTTGGATGTGATCCGCGCGATTGACGGGCCGTTGTTCATTACGTCGTGCGTGACTTCGCGAGGGGCTTGCGACGTGACGACGACTTGTTCGATTCGTGAGCCTTTGCGACGGGTCAACGACAGCATCCTGGCGGTTTTGGGAAATGTGACGATTTCGCAGATGACGGACGAGGCGCCCATGTCGGAGATGGTCGAATTAAGAGTTTGAGCGCTGACTCAACTGAACATTTAAAACAGAGTGCACAGAGGAAGGGGCTGAGGGCACGGAGACATCGAGGCAAAGGCGGTTCTACCGCAGAGACGCAGAGGCGCAGAGAAAGGCAAGACGGTCGTTGGGGCGCGAGTTACTTGGGTTTGCGGCATTTAAATTGAACGGGGTTGAGGAGATAGAGAATGGCAATCAAGCTTCCGATTTACTTTGATAATCACGCTACTACACCGGTGGATCCCCGCGTGGTTGAGGCGATGCTGCCCTACTTTACGGACAAGTTCGGCAATGCCGCGAGCCGTAACCATGAATATGGCTGGAAGGCGGAAGAGGCGGTGGAGAACGCGCGCGGGCAGATCGCGAAGTTAATCAATGCCACGCCGAAAGAGATTGTCTTTACCAGCGGAGCGACGGAATCGACGAACCTGGCGATCAAGGGCGTCGCGGAGATGTACCGCGAGAAGGGCAACCACATTATCACGCAGGTCACCGAGCACAAGGCGACTCTCGATACCTGCAAGCGCCTGGAGAAATACGGCTACGAAGTGACTTATCTGCCGGTGGCGAAAGACGGGCGAGTGGACCTCGGCGAGTTGCGCAAGGCCATCACGCCGAAGACGATTCTGATTTCGATCATGTATGCCAATAACGAAATCGGAGTGGTGCAGCCCATCGCGGAGATCGGAAAGATCGCGAAGGAAAAGGGCATCTTCTTCCACGTGGATGGAGTGCAGGCCATCGGCAAGATTCCGGTGGACGTGCAGAAGGACGGCATTGATCTGCTTTCGATCTCGGGACACAAGCTTTACGGACCGAAGGGCGTGGGCGCGTTGTACGTGCGCCGCAAGAATCCGCGCGTGCAGCTGGCTGCGATGATTGACGGCGGCGGGCACGAGCGCGGGATGCGTTCCGGGACGCTGAATGTGCCGGGAATCGTGGGGCTGGGCAAGGCCTGCGAGCTTTGTCAGCAGGAAATGGCGGCGGAGAGCGAGCGACTGCGCCGGCTGCGCGACCGGCTGAAGGAATCTATCATGTCGCGGCTGGACGAGACGTTCATCAACGGTTCGATGGTGCATCGCCTGCCGCACAACATCAACATCAGCTTCGCGTACGTCGAAGGCGAATCGCTGCTGATGGGGATCAATGATATCGCGGTGTCCAGCGGCTCGGCGTGCACTTCGGCAACGCTGGAACCGAGCTACGTGCTGAAGGCTTTGGGCGTGGGCGAGGACTTGGCGCATACGTCCATTCGATTCGGGCTGGGCCGGTTCAACACGGAAGAGGAAGTGGATTACGTGGCGAATCGCGTGGTGGAAACGGTGCAGAGACTGCGAGAGCTTTCGCCGCTGTACGAAATGGCGAAAGAGGGAGTGGACGTGAGCAAGATGAAATGGCAGGTGGCATCCGACTAGAAAGAAAAATCCGACGTCGAGGAGGAAACGTGACCTACGAAGGCACAATCGGCGTACATCGAACGTTCAGCGGCAGCGAAACCGTGTTTGATGTTTTCTTTGCACCCAATGCAGATGGTGCGGCGTGCAATTCGCGGCGTTTTCGGGAGATCGGGGAGCTGGCGGATTTTCTGGAGTTCCTTCGCCTGCGCGAGGAAGTGGTGGCCCGAACGCTGGAAGAACTTTGTGCGGGACGATCGGCTTCGATCGCGCCCGTCACTCTAACGGACGAAGTGATCTCAGGGGAAGGCTTGGATAGCACTGTTACCATGAAGAGGAGAATCAACTAATGGCTTATAGCGACAAGGTGATCGAGCATTACAACAATCCGCGGAACGTCGGCTCGCTGGATAAGGCCGATCCGAACGTGGGCACGGGACTGGTGGGCGCACCGGAATGCGGCGACGTGATGAAGCTGCAGATGAAGGTGAACCCGGAGACTCGCGTGATCGAAGAGGCCAAATTCAAGACGTTTGGCTGCGGTTCGGCGATTGCGAGTTCTTCACTGGCCACCGAATGGGTGAAGGGCAAGACGGTGGAAGAGGCACTGGCGATCAAGAACACGGACATCGTCCGCGAACTGGCGCTGCCGCCGGTGAAGATCCACTGTTCAGTGTTGGCGGAAGATGCCATCAAGGCCGCGCTGGGCGACTGGAAGAAGAAGCAGGGCGAGACCTCGACTGCTCCGGCAGAGACTGCCAGCGCGCATAACTAAGGTGCGGTTTTCGTTGAACTGCCGCTGATTTGCAGCGGCAGTTTCGGGGACAAGGACGGCTGGTGATGGGTGGTTAGTGGCGGGAGAAGCGACGGGCCGCGTTTGTTACAGGAGTTGTTTCGGGAATGATTCACGTGTCGGAAAAGGCTGCGGAGAAAATCCGCGAATTGTTGCAGAAGGAAGGCGTACCGGCAGAGTCCGGCGGACTGCGCGTGGGTGTGCAGGGAGGCGGGTGCTCGGGGCTGAGCTACGCGATGCGTCTGGATACTGAAGCCCGCAATCGCGACAAAGTCTTCGAAGAAAACGGCGCGCGTATTTTCGTGGATCCCAAGAGCTATCTCTACCTTCACGACACGACGCTCGATTATCACGAAGACCTGATGAAGCAGGGCTTCGTCTTCCAGAACCCTCAGGCGACGCGTAGTTGCGGGTGCGGAAGCTCGTTCACTGCCTAAGGCCGGGGCGCGGCCGCTCCGCCCGCTGGACTAGGTCCACACGCATTTTCTGAAACCCAGTCAATTGTGGTGGTCGAGGCATGGCTGGAACTATCGGTGATGCTGCCGGAAGAGATCGCCGCGCGGGTGACCCGGCGGCTGGTTGCGCATTTGCACTGGAGGGAACAGCAAACCCATGAGTATTTCGCAGCCCCAGAAAAAACGCGCCGAGGGAGTGCCGGTCGCCAGCTGCTGGAACTGCAAGGGCGCAGTGAGCGGCGCGCATTTTTGCGCGGCTTGCGGAAAAATTCAGCCGCTGCCCGGCGGTTGGGACTATTTCCGCTTTTTTGGATTGCCGCAGAAGTTGACGATTGATCCGGCGGAACTGGAAGGGCAATTCCATATTTTGAGCTGGAAGCTGCATCCGGATAACTTTGTGCGCGCTGGGGAATTCGAGCGCAACCTATCGCTCGAGCGCTCTTCGGAATTGAATGATGCGTACCGAACTTTGCGCGAGCCGATTTCGCGCGTGGAATATCTATTGGAGCATCTGGGCGTCCGCAAGGAAGGGACCACCAAGCAGCAGGCTCCGCCAGAGTTGCTCGAGGAAGTGTTCGAGTTGAACGAGTCGCTGGATGAACTGCGCGAGGCACGGGCGGACGGCGGGGATGTAGCTGGGCTGCGCGGACGTCTGGATGCAGCGGCTGTGAATTTTCAGGAGAAGCTGGCGGAAGTGGATGCGGAGTTGGCAGCGATCGGACGTGATTGGGATGCGGCAGTGGATGCCTACGCCGATGATGCGCGGCGTGGCAGTTTGCTCGCGCGAATGAATGAGGTTTTGAATCGGCGCAGTTACATTCGGAATTTAGTCGCCGGTGTGCAGAAGGAATTGGCGGAAGCGTAGCGGCGGGCAAAGTAGATCCCAGCCTCCGGAAGGCAGGCCTCGCTGCGCTCGGGATGACAAGTTGCTTTGGGTTGTGCAGGTTGATCGTGCAGAGGGGACGATGGGACGCGTAGTTGGCATTGATTTGGGGACGACATTCAGCCTGATTGCGTACCTGGATGCGCAGACGGGCGCGCCGAAGTGTATTCCAGGGCCTGGCGGATCAGCGCTGTGCCCTTCGGTTGTGAGCGTGGATAGCGACGGGAAGATTATTGTGGGGGATGCCGCGCGACAGCGTTTGCTGACGCAGCCTGACCGCACAATTTATTCGGTGAAGCGTCTGATGGGCCGGGGCGTCGCGGACGTGCAGAGCGAGCTGAAGATTTTTCCTTTCCGGATCGATCCGAATAGTGGCAACGTGATTCGCGTGCGCCTGGGGGAACGGACATTCACGCCGCCGGAAATTTCCGCGTACATACTGCGCGAATTGAAGTCGTGGGCAGAAAAATATTTCAACGGGCCGGTGGACCGCGCAGTGATCACCGTACCGGCGTATTTCAATGACGCGCAGCGCCAAGCAACGAAGGATGCCGGGCGGCTTGCCGGGCTGGAGGTTTTGCGCCTGGTGAATGAGCCGACGGCCGCGGCGCTCGCTTACGGCTTGCACAAACAAAAGCGCGGGCATGTGGCGGTGTACGACTTTGGCGGCGGAACCTTTGACATTTCGGTTTTGAAATTGATCAGCACCACGGAAGGCGACATTTACCAGGTGCTTTCGACGAACGGCGATACGCACTTGGGCGGCGACGACATTGACAATGCATTGCTGGAGCTGGCGCGCCGGGAAATCCAGGCGAAATTCGGCGTGGAGCTGGACCCTCGCGGCGAAGCGATTCAGACGCTGCGCAAGAGCCTGATCCGCGCCAAGCACGAGCTTTCTACAGTGGAGAAAACGGCGATTCAATTTCCGCTGGAGGCGCACGGAATGTACGTGCGCGAGATCCGACGCGCGGAATTCGAGGAATTGATTCGGCCGATCGTGGCGCGCACGATGGCGCCGGTGAAACTGGCCATGGCCGATGCAAAACTCAATGTGAAGCAAATCGACGAAGTCGTGCTGGTCGGCGGCTCGACGCGGATTCCGTTGGTGCGTAAGACCGTGGGCGATTACTTCGAGCGCGCGCCACACTGCGAGTTGGACCCAGATGAAGTAGTGGCGCTGGGCGCGGCGGTGCAGGCAGACATTCTCGAAACCGGCGTGAAGACGATGCTGCTGCTGGACGTGACGCCGCTTTCGCTGGGCATCGAGACCATGGGCGGGGTGGTGGCGAAGATCATTCCGCGCAATTCGACGATTCCGGCCAGTGCGCAGGAGCTTTTTACCACGGGCGTCGAAAATCAGACCGCGATTGACGTGCACGTGCTACAGGGCGAGCGCGAGCTGGCGAAAGATTGTCGCTCGCTGGCACGTTTCCAGTTGAAGACGCCGCCCGGGCCCGCGGGCCTCGCGCGCATCGAAGTGAAATTCCTGATTGACGCGAACGGGATATTGCAAGTTGCTGCGCGGGACATGCGCACGGGCGAGCAGCATAGCGTCGAGGTACAGCCCAGCTACGGCATCTCGGACGCGGACATCGAGCGCATGCTCGAAGAATCCATCGAATATGCGGAGCAGGATTTCGCAGATCGCCAGCTGATTGAAGCACGCACGGAAGCGGAAACCATCATTGCGGCTACGGTGAAAGCGCTGGCCGAGCCGCGTGCGAGGGAGATTTCGTCTGACGAGCGCAAAGCGATCATGGCGTCAGAAGCGAGGCTGCGCACGGCAATGCTGGGGAAGGACTACACGCTGATTCGCAATCGGATTGATGAGCTTAACAAAGCCACCGAACATCTGGCTGAAGTGTTGATGAATGGCGCGCTGCAAACAGCGCTGGAAGGGAAACGGTTGGACGACGTGTAAGCGGTGAGGGCAGCATCAGAAAAGCAGATCCCTGCCTGCGGCGGGCAGGCCTCGCTACGCTCGGGATAACAACACGCGTCACACGGGGCAAGTTTCAAGGCGCGAGCAATGGGCGCGACCAGAGGAGTGAGAAGGAATGGGCGGTAAGAATCCATATATTGAAGAGACAAAGTTCACGCCCGCGACAGAGAAGTATAAGGTCACGTTTGTGAAGGACGGCAAGCCGGTGGAAATTGACCCGGAGAAGGTGCCTTACGGGCACGACGGATTGCCGGGCAGCCTTCTGGATATTTCGCAGGGCTTTCATAAGGGGCTGGATCATGCGTGCGGCGGGGTTTGCGCGTGTTCGACGTGCCATGTGATCGTGCACGAGGGGCTGGATTCGTGCAATGAGGCGACGGACGCGGAGTTGGATCAATTAGATGAGGCACCTGGCGTGACGCCGAAGTCGCGGCTGGGTTGCCAGTGTGTGCCGGATGGGACGAAAGACATTGTGGTTGAGATTCCGGACTGGAATAAGAATTACGCGAAGGAAGCGGAACACTAAAACGCGGGTGGGCGGGGCGCGCCATGGCGCGACACGAACACAAGGGAGATCCCTCGCTAGGCGCGAGATGACAGAACGGAGACAGAATGCCGAACACATTTGATTGGGACAGCCCGGAAGAAATTGGCATAGAGCTGGCGGAAACACATCCGGGCGTGGACCCGCTGACGGTGCGGTTCACTGACCTGCTCAAGTATGTGACCGCGCTTCCCGGTTTTGTGGGCGACCCGAAACTTTCGAATGAAGGAAAGCTCGAAGCGATCCAGATGGCCTGGCACGAGGAATTTCTGGATAATGAAGGTTAGCCACGAGCCTTATTTTCGCTGAAGCCTTGCAGTCCAAATTGATCCTCGAATCCCGTTTTTGTGCGCTGCATCCAATCCGTGTTTTACACCGGTTTGCTCTATTCTTGTCGGCGACAGGTAATCCAGGCTGTTAGGAGTGTGCGCGATGGAAACGGATCTGCGGTATCCCATCGGGAAATTCCATCGTCCGGGAGCGCTTACGGACGAACAGCGGGCTGGATTCATCGCAGTGATCGAAGAAACGCCGGCAAGGGTGCGCGCCGCGGTGAAGGGATTAACGGAGCAGCAGCTGAATACGCCCTATCGCCCGGACGGTTGGACAGTGCGCCAAGTGGTGCATCACGTGCCGGACAGCCACATGAACGCCTACGTACGTTGCAAGCTCGGGCTGACCGAAGACGAGCCGATGATCAAGCCGTACGCGGAAGCGAAGTGGGCGGAACTCGCGGACGCTAAGTCGTCGGCGATCGAGCCTTCGCTGGCGCTGCTCGAGAACTTGCACAAGCGCTGGGTACTGTTGCTGCGGTCGCTGGGGCCCGCCGAGTGGGCGCGCAAGTTTCGCCATCCGGACTGGGAGAAGCCGATGTCGCTCGACGAGCAGCTGGCGCTGTACGCGTGGCATGGGCGGCATCATGTGGCGCACATCACGTCATTGCGCGAACGCGAGCACTGGCAATAGGAACGCAGAAAATAGAAAATGGGCAATAAGGTGCGCGGTGTTCGTACTGGCGCTAACGCATGAACCCGAGACGTCGCTATTTTCTTTTTTCTCTTTTCTAATTTCCCTTTTCTTTCATTTTTCGGGCGTTATGTCTGATAATCTAAGCACGTCCTTGCAGCATTTCCCCCGTGGCGCTATGGTGCAACGGTTAGCACGCGGCCCTTTCAAGGCTGAAATACGGGTTCGATTCCCGTTAGCGCTACCAAAGATTTGTATCGAATGGATGGAAAGCCTCGAGCAACGCCGCAGTTCTCGCCAATCGTCGACAGGAAACTTGGTTACCTGGTCCTGCGCTTCACGCTAGGACTGAGCATTTTCATGCACGGCTTGGCGCGAATCCCGCATCTGCAAGTGTTCGCCGATGGACTGGTGAAGATGTTCGCTGATACGCCGCTGCCCGCGATGCTGGTGCGCTCCTTCGGATTTGCGCTTGTTTTCGTGGAGACCGCCGTCGGCTTGCTGGTTCTCCTGGGGTTGTGGACGCAGGAAGCTCTGCTTGTCGGCTCGGCCACGATGGCCGCCCTGATTTTTGGTACTGCGCTGCGCTCCGATTGGGACACGGTCGCCATCCAGCTCCTATATGCCGCCATTTACGCCGCGCTGCTTGCCACTCGCGAATACAATGCCTACTCCCTCGATGCTGTGCTGCGGCGCTAAGCCGTGAAGCCGCTTCCACTGACCGCGCGTTTCCAAAACGCGCTGGTGCATGCGGCGCGCGTTCACGCCCGGCAATTCCGCAAGGGCACCACACGTCCGTATATCGGGCATCTGCTCGGCGTGACCTCCATTGTGCTGACGCACGGCGGCGATGAAGACGAAGCGATCGCGGCGCTGCTGCACGACGCGGTGGAAGATCAAGGTGGGAAGCCGAGACTGCGCGAGATCCGACGAAAATTCGGCGCACGCGTAGCGCGCATCGTGGAAGGCTGCACTGATTCAGACGTCGAGCCGAAACCTCCCTGGCTGGAGCGCAAGAAGCAATATCTGCGGCATTTGCGGCACGCGGATGCGTCGGTGCGTTTGGTTTCGGCGGCAGACAAAATCTACAATGCACGGGAAACGCTAAATGATCTTCGCAAGCACCGCGATGCGCTGTGGAGAAGATTCAAAGGCGGGAAGCAGGGAACTCTGTGGTATTACCGCGAAGTAGGGAAGATCCTACGGCGGAAGGGTCCCCAGGAACTTGCCGCTGAGTTAGATCGCATCGTGAGGGAACTCACGCGCGTTGCGAAACCGTTGTCCAAGCAGTAGCGCCGCCTCTCCTATTTTGTGAGCGTTTGACGAAGGCAATTGCCCCAAATCCACCTGCTTGGCCGAGGATTGGTGGGGGTAGCCTCCCTCCAAATCGGTAACGTTAATACCCCGTCCGATTCAAAATTGAAAGCCGCCAATTTTTGTAAACCGCTCTAAGCGATTGTATCGAAGGTGGTTAGTGGTAAGTCCGGCGTGGCCTGCCAAGTGCAATACATGTGCTGAACATGAGGGTCGCCCGACCTGTAGGGGCGATTCGAGGGTGTGAGCGTGAAAGAGTGGGAAATGAAGAACAGCCACGGACGTTGCGCAGCCAACTGCCACCGAGGATTTTCAGTGGTCGAGCTGTGCGTCGTGGTCGCCTTAATCATGCTCATTTCCGCAATAGCGATCACTTCTTTGCGGCCGGCGCTGCAAGACGCGAATTGTGACACCGCCATGCGGCAAGTCCTCGATCAATTACGGCAAGCCCGCGAGTGGGCCATCACAAACCGGCGCTACGAACAGGTTACGTTCCCAGTTATCGCTGGGCTACCGAATGTCGTCATCACCCAAAGGGACGACTTGACCGCAGGCGCGGGCGCGGTGAATCCAGTTTTGAGCACGGTTCCGATCCACAATCCCGAGGCGTTCCTTGTTTTCGGCGCTTTGCCGGATACACCAGACAGTTATGGGAATGCGTCGGGTATCGTATTCGGAGGAGTAGCCGGCGGCCCGGTGGGCGGGATGTTGTTTCAGAGCGACGGTGAGCTCGTGAACGGGGCGTCATATCTGCCCATCAACGGGACAGTGTTCCTGGGCCTCAATGGTCAGAACGCAACGGCGCGAGCAGTTACGGTGCTCGGCACTACCGGACGCGTGCACGCCTGGAAGATCTCGGGGACGACATGGATGCGGTTCTGAAGGAGATGGGGAAAATGCGGGAAACGAAAAAGCGGAGCACAGCGGCCGGATTCACGATGATCGAGACGTTGATTGCCCTGGTAGTGCTCGGCGTCGGAGTCCTGGGATTGGCGGCAATGTTGGCCGATGCGCTGGCATACATGCAGGATTCGCAATACCAGTTCATCGCCCAGCAGAAGGCGGAAGAAGCCGCCGAAGCGATCTACACCGCGAAATACACGAATAGCGCTACGTTTGCGCAGCTTTCGAACAACACCCTGGCAAACCCGACGGGTCTGTTCCTGGTTGGGCCGACGCAGTTGCGTATCCCAGGACCTGACGGATTGGTTGGGACAGTCGCGGATGGCGGACAGCCACTGGCCTACATCGTTTATCCCGGACCGGACGGGAAGCTGGGTACGGCCGACGATATCCTGGTACCGCTGGGAACCTTCACGCGAACGATCGCCATCTCTCCTGTTCCGGGCTACACCAATAACCTCAATAAAGTGGTGATCACAGTCAACTATACCGCGGGCCATATCCAGGGCGCGTACACCCTGACAACCTATGTTTCAGCATTCTAGAGTTGCGAGGAGCCAGGAATGAAGCGGCAAAACGGATTCTCACTGCTTGAGCTGATGGTTTCCATGGTGATCGTGGTCGCCTCGATCGGCGGCGCGATCGGAGCGCTCATTCAAGCGGAGCATGCGACCCAGGCGGTGGCCTACGAGGCCAACACGCAAGAAAACTTGCGGGCCGGAATGCATTTCATCGTGCGGGATCTGATGCAAGCGGGGGAAGGAATTCCGCAGGGCGGAGTTACGATTCCTTTCGCGGCGACCTCCAACATCAACCGTCCCGGCACGGCCACGATATTTCTCAACACCTACACGACGCTGCCCGCAATCACTCCGGGTTGGGAACTGGGGCCGCTGGCGACATCCATCAATCCGGCGAACAATGCGGTTTTGACGGGAGTTGCAACCGACATCATTAATATTCTGTACGCGGATACTATTCTGCAGGATTCGTCAGCAAGTCAGAATTACCTTTACAGCTATCCGATCAGGCAAGACGCGCCAGCGGTGCCCGATTGCAACAACGGTAATGCCGCCGCGATTTCCCCCACGGGTGCGTCGGTGACGCTCGATCCGGCATGTTTCCTGATGCCCGGAGCGACGAACCCAATTACGACCGGGAACCTGATCATGTTCCACAATCAAAACGGAACGGCGCTCGAGTACGTGACCAGCGTCGCCGGCCAGGTGATCAATTTCGGCACCGGCGATCCCGCGGGCTTGAATCAGACGGGCGACGCGTTAGGAACAGTCGCGAACCTGGCTACCACGCCGGGAAATTTTCCTCCTACGACGATCACGCGAGTATGGATGGTGAGCTACTACCTCAACGTCGCCAACCCTCTGAACCCGCAACTGATGCGCCAAGTGAATTATCCGGGTTACCCGCCGGCAGCGCCGGTGAATCCGCCAACGGCGATCGCCGATGATATCGAGAACTTGGCGTTCAGCTACGCGATCACCAACTCCACCGATCCAGCGGGCACTTATCCGGTCGCTCCGTTCACCGCTCCGTTCACCAGTGGTCCCGGGAACGCTTCAACACCTATTCTCCCCGATACGCCAGCGCAGATTCGCGCTGTCAACGTGTTCCTGGCGGGCCGGTCCGAGCAGCCCTATCAGCCGAATTTAACTCCCCAGTTCTTGCGCAATAACTTGACCACGCAGGTGAGTATCCGGAGCCTTTCGTTTACGAACCAGTTCACTACGGCAGCGTCGTCTACGGCGCCATAGTTTGCCAAGGATCGAGGAAGCATCGTGATTTGATTTGAGACTTCCAAGGAGAACCGCTGTGAGAACGGAAAGAGAAAAGGGCGTCGCGCTAGTAACGGCACTGCTGGTTCTGATCCTGGTGTCCGCGATCATCGTCGGGATGTTCTGGATGGTGATGACGGACCAGCGGCTGGGCGGAAATAGCGAGGGCCGCGAGTTGGCGTTCTATGCCGCGGAAGCCGGCATGGAAAAAATGACAAGCGACGTGGCGAATACGTTTGCCACTTCCGGAGCCCTTACCGCCGCTAACATCACGACCATCACTTCGGCGCCTCCGGTCGGTCTCCCGGGCGTAACCTACGTGAATGCCTCGGGCGTCTCGACGTACCAGATTACTCCGCTGGTTCCGGTATCGGGCAATGCGACGATTCTGTCGCCGAGCCCTTACGCGGGCATGCAAGGGTTAATCACGCCGTTCACGCTGACGGTGGCGGCGCAGAACTCAAACCTGGGCGCAGAAGTGAAGCTGACGCGGCAAATCCAAGTGGTAGCCATCCCGGTCTTCCAGTTTGGTATCTATTCCGATTCGGATGTGGCGTTCTTCAACGGGCCTTCGTTTGGTTTTGGCGGGCGCACGCACACGAACGGCAATCTGTGGCTCGCTCCCAATACCGGCCCGCTATTCCTGGGCGACAAAGTGACGGTGGTGGGCCAAGTGATTACCACCAATCTGGAAAATGGGTACGCAGGTACTGCCGGATCCACGTACGGAGGGTACACCTCCATTGCCACCACCTCGGATCCGACCCTTGCCAACGAGCCCGGCGGGGCTCCTTACACGAATGCCTCATGGCGCCAACTGGCGTTCACCGAAGGCAGCGTCAATTGCTGCAGCGTCTACGGCGCCATTAGCGGCAACCTCAACAATCCTACATGGACTGGCACAGTGATCCCGGCATACAAAGGCCAGTTGCAGAATAACGTGGCGCCCTTGAGTCTGACGGCCACTGCCTTGGGCGGAATCACGACGCCAATCTCCTTGATCCGGAGAGCAGTGCCAGGCGAACTTGCCGCCAACCCGGCCGAATTCAAAGAGCAATATTTTTCCGAGGCTACTTTGCGGATTCTGATCGATGACTATGGCCCGAGCGGAGGATGCACGGATGCAGACATGATGGCTCTGGATACCGTGACGCCAACGACGCCAATCGACCTGAAGGTGCTAGGCTTCACAACCGCTGCAGCCGTTCCTGTATGGTATAGCGGAGCGTCGAACGTGCCTGCTGGCGCCAAGTTTCCCTTGCCAGTGTCAGGGGCCGGAGCGGCGTACAACGCGACGAATGGCTACTGGCTCACGACAACCACTCCAACGATTCAAGGTTGCATAAAGATTGAGTACCAAACCACGGGGCTAACGTGGACTGACTACACGTCGCAAATATTGAACCTGGGATTCACGGGAAGGGATATTGCCCCGACAGGCACCTACATCGGTTCGGACGGCGCCACCAATGTCAACGGCGTGACCGGCTATCCGAACCCCGGCACGGGACTGCTCCCTGCCCTGCCAACCGGCAGCTCAGTAGGTTTCCCAGCGCAGGGTCCCGTTTTGGCCGGTACGACGCCGGCAACGATTTCGCCCCTCTGCACCGATCCTAGCCCCAACGCTATCATCCGCCTCGCTCGTGTACGTGACAATCCGTCGTGGGTGGGAGCAGGTACCGGGTGTGGGACCATTGGAGGCACTACCCTAAACACTAACTACACGGCGACGGATTTCTGGCCGTTGGCACTGTATGACACAAGAGAAGGCACCTACCGCCAAGCCTCTCCTTCACCGGCACCAGTCTACGCGCAGGGAGTAATGTATTACGTAGAGTTGGACGCCGCCAACTTGGCAACATGGTTGAAGAACAACCAGGCTGGGCTTAACTTAAACAACAATTCAGGCTTCACAGTTTATTTCTCGGATCGTCGCAGCGAGCAAAAAGATCCGAATGCCGGCAATACCAAGACAGGCTCCTACGGGTTTAACGACTTCGTGAATTCTCCCGACGTGGCCAATGGTTGTCCGAACAATGCCCTTGATCCTGCTCCAGGGCAGGGGGAAGACTTGGAAGGCGATGGAATTCTGCGGACGTACGGCGGCTCCGAGATGGCGCCGGCGTCGCCTGTCGCTACTATTCTACCGGGCCTCTGGAACGCGGGCGGCGGTTATATGAACACTGTGCTCCTTTCGAACGCGACGTGCGGAGTTCACCCAAACAGACCTGATGTCACTTATGTGAACGCTCAACAGGCGCGGGAAAATCCGTCCGTCTTCTTCCGCCGGGCTCTGAAAATCGTGGACGGCTCCACGCTGAATCTCGGTACCTCGTGCTATGGCGCGGCGCCCAACCCTCCGTGCGGATTAACCGTTGCCGCCGAAAATCCGGTGTACATCATGGGTGATTACGATGCGCCCGGCGGAAGCCTTGCTGGCGCAGGCACGGTGGCTGCGGCCGTCGCGGGCGACGCCGTGACTCTCCTTTCGGACAACTGGAATGATGTCAACTCCTTTACTTTTGCACAGACCATAACTTCCGGCAAGGTTCGCAATGCGGTTCCAACCTCCTATCGCACGGCGATTATCTCTGGAAAAGGAATTCCTTTCCCGAACATCGGAGCAACCGCTGACTTTGGAACCGACGGAGGAGTGCACAACTTCCTGCGCTTCCTTGAGTATTGGGGCGTTCTATGCCACTACGAAGGTTCCCTGGTGAGTTTCTTCTACAACCGCCAAGGGGTCGGAACCTACAAAGGCACCGGTGTGTATAGTCCGCCCACTCGCGATTACCATTTCGATACAAATTTCTCGCTGGGGCCGCAGTATCTACCTCCCCAGACTCCCAAGTTGAAATCGGTAAACACGATTGGGTTCTCGCAGGAGATTCTGCCGACCCAGTAGAAGAAGTTCACTTTCCCCGCGAACGTTGAGCGGCTCCCGATATCCGGGAGCCGCTTTTATTTGGTGCGCCCGGCAGGGCGCACTCACTTGGAGGTGAAAGTCCTCTACACACCCGGCCAGGGGAAGTGTTAGATGCAAAGCCCCGTTCTTGCACGGAACGCTGCGACGTAGATCCGACAGGCATAAGAAGGTGAGTGCGCAATACTCGGGGAGATCTGGCGGTTTGCCTTTGTGCTACCTGCATTGCGAGATGTGGGGAGGAATCGCCAGAGGCTCGGGGCCAAAGCGTGAGACAAGTCATCGCCCAACTCAACCCCATCTTACGCGGTTGGGTTGTCTACTTCCGGCTCACCGAAGAACAAGGGGTGCTGGAGGAACTCGATGGCTGGATCCGACACAAGCTACGAGCGCTCTTATGGCGACATGGGAAGCGGTTACACACGGGCGCAAAATCTGATGCGCGCGGGGTTCCGTCATGAGCGCGCCTGGCAATCGGCCACGAACGGGCGCGGCCCTTGGTGGAACGGCGGCAGTTCGCACATGTATGCTGCCTATACCCAGTCTTGGTTCGACCACCAGACGCTCGTTTCCCTGCTGGCTACTCAGCAGCGCCTCTCGTTTGGTTCATGAACCGCCGGATGCGGAACCGCACGTCCGGTGGTGTGGGAGGACGGCGGGAGCAATCCCGCCTCCTACCCCGCGGAATTTCAGCAAGTCATTGCGATGCCGGGAAGATGCGGACGTTGAAGTTCGTGTTTAGTGCGGGCGTTTGGCACGATGGCGTTGCGTTGGCCGAGCACAGGCCCGCGAGAGCGTCGCTGAAATCGCCGGGAAGCGCGAGGCCCACCAGCGGCTCGGTGGTAATCATGCAGTTACGTTCGCTATGAAATCTGCTGATAAGCTCAGGGCTCGGAGAAACGGAGAGGCTATCGGAAGCGGTGAGATATAGAGAATCCCGCAATGGCACACGGACGCGTCGCGTGATTCCAAACTGGGAGACATCCGGCGCGCGGACTGCAGCCGGCCATCAAGCGCTCCCCTCGCGGCGACGAGATTGACACCGGCTCAGGCACGCCGAATAATGCGATCATGACCAAGCCGGAAACGGTGCGACGAATCAAGAGCTACTCATCTGCAAGCGGCTACGTCTATCAGTACCAGTTTCAGGATGTGCATCCGGCGCAGCGCGGGCCAGCGAACGGAAACGAGTACGTTTACTACGTCTCGGCGGACCGCAAGACCATGTTTCCCGCCCGCATCTTCGTCCGGCGCGAAGCGCTGCAGCAATGGACGAAGCAGACTGGCCGCGCATTGACCGGAACCGAAGAGTATGCCATCGCGAAAATGCGGCTGTTTCAGGCGCTGGACGATATCGCGGACTTTGCCACTTCGCGCCCCGAGCTCGTGGTGGACGAATCGAATCTGCAAACGTTGCTCGAACGGTTAGACTTATAGTTCCGCGCAGGAAGATCTTCTGGAAGCTAGTGAACCGAAGGACCACGACCGGCGTCTGGCTCAATGAGGCAGTGATGGATGTGCTGGCGGCCAGTCTTTCGGGAAGTGCGGTGAGCCATGACGAGTCGCTCGAGCGCGAGTTCGAGCAGCGCTTGGCGGACTGCCCGAAGCTGGCCTATCGCGTCGCGCTGGGCGTTTTGCACAATACGGCCGAGGCCGAAGATGTGGCGCAGGAAGCGATGCTGCGCGCGTATCGCAATTTCCATCAGCTACGCGAACGCGAACGGTTTCGCGTGTGGCTCGTGCGTGTCGCTTTTCGGCTGGCGCTCGACCGCATACGAGCCAAAGGCCGCCGCGAACGCCATGAGCGCGCTGCGATGGAAGAGCCGCGCCAAGCGAGCGTCGAAAATGTGATTGCATCGCGCGAGTTCGAGCGACAGGTAGCGCGGGCGGTCGACGAGCTTCCTGAAAAGCTTCGGATCGTGATGGTGCTGGCGGCCATTGAGGGTTACAACACGCGGGAGGTCGCCAGCCTGGCCGGCCTGCCCGAGGGCACGGTAAAGTCGCGTTTATTTCTGGCTCGAAAACGGTTAGCGGAGAGTTTGCAATGTCTTGTGAAAAATACTCCGGCTGGATGACCGACGCAGCGCTTGGCGAACTCCGCGGCAGACGCGAGCCCGAATTGCTGGCGCATGCGATGGACTGCGAGGCGTGCCGGGAGGCGCTCAGTCACGCGACGAAGGTGCGCGACTTCGTGGAACGCGGCGTCGAAGCGCTCGTTGAGGGCGAGCCTTCGCCGCAGTTCGCGATCCGCCTGCGGCGCCGTATTGCACAGGAATCTCGCCCGGTAGAGGCCTATTCGGTGCGTTGGGCTCCGATCGCCGCAGGCGCGTTGGCGCTCGTGCTGTTGTTGATCCTTGTTGTGGGACGCAGGCCGCATCACAACGACTTCAGCCAGGGGGTTGCTTCCAGTCTGAAGCCGAGTCCTTCATCACAGGGTGTGGCTACGCCCGACGCGAACCGCTTGGACGCGCGAGCAGCTGGCAGCCAGGCTTCCGAGCGACTCACTCACGCGCGGAAGGTCGTGGCCGGACTTCCGAAAATCATCGTGCCGGAAGGGCAAATCGTTGCGGCGGCGCGCTTGAGCGAAGCAATCAATTCAGGGCGCGTGGATGGAACACAACTTCTAGTGGCGCAGCGGGAAGCCGAGAAGCCCCTTGAAGTGAAGCCCATCGAAATCACACCGCTGGACCCTCCTCCGACGCCCGACGACGCGGAAAACCCCGCTACACCCATTCAGTTTTGAACCAAAGACATCCGGCCGGCGTCTCTATTGTGGCAGCAACAATCGAATCGCCGGAGGGTCTTCATGAAAAAATCACGGTGGCTGATTGGCGGCGCGTGGCTTGTTCTTCTTGCGCCGGGCGCGGTTTACGCCCAAGGGACTTCGGGCTCGGCGTCGCCAGAAAATACCAAGACGGAAACAACGATGCCCGCTAAGCTGCAAATCGTACTTTCCGATTATGACGGCACGGCCAAGGTGAGCAGTCTGGCGTACACGGTCCCGCTGATCGTGAGCGGCAACAAGCTGAGCGGCCCGTACGCCGAGCTAAGAATCGGCATCCGCGTCCCAGTGGCTACCACCGCTGCAAAAACCGGCGAAAGCTCGCTGCAGTATATCGATGTGGGCACGAACATCGACGCCCGCGCCGCGCAGGCTGACGACGGAAGATATCAACTCGATTTGAGAGTAGACCGCTCTTCCTTGTACGTTGCCGGACGGGAACAGGATGGCAAGATCGTTGGTAAGGAATGGTCCGCCGGCGAAGCGCCCCCTAACAATCAGCCGATGGTGCGTGAGTATCGCGGCGGAGTTGTAGTGTCTGTTCGCGAAGGGCAGCCAACCGAAGCGACCGTGGCTACTGACCCGCTGACAGGTCATGTCTTGAAGGTGGAGGTTACGTTGAGCGTGGTGAAGTAGGGCTGCCGCCCGGGCAAAAGCGCAATTATGGATTAGCCAGAATTGCTTGAAGTGCTGATTGCAGGGTTTCGTAGCGGAACTGGTAGCCGACCTTGGCGAGTTTTTCGGGTTGCACGCGCTGACTTGAGAGCAAGAGCGCATCGGCCATTTGCCCCAGGGCTAAGCGCAACACGAAAGCAGGCGCGGGAAAAATCGCCGGGCGATGCAGGACGCCGGCCAGAATCCGGGTGAACTCTGCGTTCAGCACGGGATTAGGCGAAACGACATTCACCGGGCCGCTCATTTTCTCGTTGTCAATTGCTGTGCGCAGAACCTTCACGACGTCTTCCAGCGCAATCCATGATATCCATTGTTTGCCGTTGCCCAGTCGTCCGCCGGCGCCGAGTTTGAATGGCGTCAGCATGCGCGGCAGCGCTCCGCCTTGCGTTGCAAGAATCACACCGAAACGCGTAATTACGGTGCGAACGCCGTTCGCGGCCGCTCGCGCGGCTTCGCTTTCCCATGTCCGGCAAAGAATTGCCAGGAAATCATTGCCGTAGCCGCTCGCTTCAGTGAGCAATTCATCGCCGCGGTCGCCATAATATCCAATTGCCGAAGCGCAAACAAAAACGCGCGGCGGCTGCTTCAGGCGCTCGAGCGAGTCCACCAGGACACGCGTGGAGTCCACGCGGCTGCTGCGAAGGATGGCCTTGCGTTTGTCCGTCCAACGTCCATCCGCAATGCTGGCTCCGCTTAAGTGGACGATGGCATCCAAACCTTCCAACGCCGGGACGTCCACCGTTGCCCGAGAAGGATTCCAGAGAACATCGCCCGGAGCTGCCTTGCCGCCAGGACGAATAAAAAGAGAAACGACGTGACCATCGGAGCGGAGCGAGTTTGCTAGCGCCGATCCAACCAGACCGGAGCCACCTGAAATCAGCACCTTCATCGTTGTGTTTAATACCCTACGGCGCATGGAAGAGGACGTCAAGCGAAGCCATCGAGCGAGAATTCCAGCGGGCTGAGATGCGGAGAGCGCGCAGCTAGTATAGAATTTCCAGTCCCTTACCGAGGAATGAATGACCAATTCGAAGTATCGGGCTAGCGTGGCATTTGTCTTGGCAACCGCATTTTTTTATCCATCGCCCGTTTCGCTCGGTGCGCAAGAAGGTCGAGGGATCACAGGCTTCACGCCCGCGCACGTGGAAGCCGAACTCGAAAGGGAGCAAAAACTGCGCGCGATTCCCGACCCGGCGCATACCGAAAGCAACCTGCGCCGCATAACCAGCGAGCCACATCTGGCCGGCACCGAAGCCGGCCACCGCTTAGCCGAATGGTTGCGCGACCAGTATCGCGGCTATGGCTTCGACGCGGACATTGTGAACTACAGCGCGTGGCTCCCGCAGCCACGCGAAGTGAAGCTGGAACTCACGACTCCCAAGACCGTTACTCTGGGAACGCCCGAGCAGCCCTACCAGATTGATAAGGACACTTACACGAACAATGCAGTGATAGCATTTAATATCTACGCACCTTCGGCGGACGTGACCGCGCCAGTGATTTATGTGAATTATGGGACGCAGGAAGACTATCGAACGCTGGAAACGATGGGCATCAGCGTCGAGGGCAAGATTGCGATAGCCCGTTACGGGCGTTGCTATCGCGGAATCAAGACCAAGCTAGCGGAAGAGCACAAAGCGCTGGGATTGATTCTCTATTCCGATCCGCAAGATGACGGCTACTTTGTGGGAGATGTGTTCCCACGCGGCCCGTGGAGGCCGATGAGCGGAATTCAGCGCGGCTCGGTGCAGTATACGCAGATATACCCCGGCGATCCTTTGACGCCCGGAGTAGCCGCGACGCCGGATGCGAAGCGTATCGCGCCCGAAGACGCGAAGAATCTGCCGCGCATCCCCACGATACCGATCAATGCGCAGGACGCGCAGGCGATTCTTCAAAATCTCGCAGGCCCGCACGTTCCACGCGGCTGGCAGGGAGCGCTGCCTTTCACGTATCACATCGGGCCGGGGGACGCAGTCGCGCATATGAAGTTGGTGATGGACTATCAGCAGCGTCCGATTTACGACGTGATCGCGAAGCTGCACGGGACGGACGACGGCGAGTGGGTCGTGCTGGGTAACCACCACGATGCATGGGTCTACGGCGCCGTGGACCCGGGAAGCGGAACGGCGACCATGCTGGAGACGGCGCGCGCTCTCGGCGAATTAGTACGCTCTGGTTGGAAACCTCGACGCACGATTGTGATGTGCGAATGGGATGGCGAAGAGCCGGGATTGATCGGTTCGACCGAATGGGTGGAAGGCAATCGCGCCGAACTTCAAGCCAAAGCCGTAGCGTATATCAACACCGATGTCGGGGTTGCCGGGCCGAATTTCACGGCTTCCGCGACGCCCTCGCTGAGTGAATTAATCCGCGACGCCACGCGCACCGTGCCAGGGCCGCACAGTGCGGGAACTGTGTACGACGCGTGGCTGGAACATGCCAAGCGCGGGCAAACGGAACTCAGCGGGATCGCGCGCACGCAGGGTCGTCTGGAAGACCTGGGCCAAGCTCCGGTGGATGCGTTGGGCGCAGGTTCGGACTTTTGTTCGTTTCTCGATTATGCCGGGATTCCCTCGATTGATACCGGATTTGTGGGCGACTACGGCGTATACCACTCGCTCTACGATGATTTCTTCTGGATGAAGACTTTTGGCGATCCCACATTCGAATACCATGCCACCTTGGCGAAGATCCTCGGCACGATGGCGTTGCGGTTGGACGAAGCGGATGTGCTGCCCTTTGACTATGCAGCATACGCCGCGGCAATTTCCCGTGCTGCGAACGACATGATTTCCCGGGCGAATCAGCTGGGAATTCCAGGAGCGGCGACTCAAGACGTCGCGAATGCGTCAGCACGCTTGACGGCGTCCGCGGCCCACGCAGCGCAGGCGCTGCATCACGTGGACTATGCAGCATTCGATTCCGCGAAGGAAAAGCGCATTAATCGCGAGCTGGTGACCGTGGAGCAGGCGCTGCTCGCCCCCGAGGGCCTGGCCGGGCGACCGTGGTACAAGCACACGATCTACGCCCCGGGAAGCTACGCGGGATATGCTGCGGAAGTGCTGCCGGGCGTGAATGAAGCATTGGACAGAGACGACCCCGCCACGTTTGAGCAGGAAGCAGCCTCGCTTGTGGCAGCATTGACCCGGGCTTCGGCGCGGCTCGACGAAGTCGCCCAACTGGCGTCCGGCTCCAAGTAATTGCATGGATGATTGCGGCGGAACGAGTTTCGCGTTTGTGTGCGCCGGCGCGGTAGAATGAATTGTATGCGTGTGCGCGTCCTTTTTTTTGGCCAGCTCAAAGAGATCGTCGGGCTTTCTCAAGAGGATGCCGAACTCTCTGAAGGCGCCCGGGTCGAGGATCTCTTCGAGCGGTACGGACGACGGTTCCCGAAGCTGGCGGAATTTCGGCCTTCGGTGGCGGCTTCGCTGAATCAAGAGTACGCCGAGTGGCGTGCTCCGCTCGCGGCGGGGGACGAGGTAGCGTTTTTGCCGCCGGTGAGTGGTGGCCAGCAGCCTGCCGTTGCGGAGGATGTTTTTCTGCTGGTTCGCGAGCCGATCCGGCAACGCGAACTGGTCGAAAGCTTGAAAGCGCCAACAGATGGCGCGGTCGTGGTGTTCGATGGTTTTGTCCGCGACAATTTCAAGGGCTGCCAAACGCTCTACCTGGAATACGAAGCCTACGAGCCGATGGCCTACGCGAAAATGCGCGCGATTGGGGCGGAAATCAGGGGAAAGTTTTCGATTCACCGGATCGGCATCGTCCATCGGCTGGGTCGCCTGGAAATCGGCGAGAGCAGCGTCCTGATCGCAGTCAGCTCGGCGCACCGGGCAGCCGCGTTTGACGCCTGCCGTTATGCGATTGACACTCTGAAACGCACCGTGCCCATCTGGAAGAAGGAGTTCTTTGCGAGCGGCGCCGTGTGGGCCGAAGGCGAAACCTTGCCCCAGAAAGCCATTTCCGGCTTGGATGAATCTACATCCTAGATGAAACGAGCGATTGTCACGGTTTGCGCTGCCGCGCTGGCGGGCATGGTTGGGCTAGCCGACACCTCGGTGGCTCGCCAGCCGCAGCAAGACAAGCAGAGACAAAAGGGAACGATTCGAGTCCAGACCAATCTGGTCAGTATTCTGGCGAGTGTTACGGATGCCAAAGGCGAGCCGGTCATTGGGCTGGGGCAGAATGTTTTCCAAGTTTTTGAGGAAGGGGTCGAGCAGAAGATCGTACGGTTTGAGGCGCAAACGAATCGTCCGCTCGATCTGGCATTGATGGTGGACACCAGCGGTTCAGCGGCGATTGAATTGAAGATCGAGCGCGATGCCGCCGCTCATTTTGTGAACGAAGTGGTGCGGCCCGGTGACCGGCTGGCGATATTTTCCTTTACCAGCGACGTGATCCAACTTAGTAATTTCTCGGACGACCCGAAGGTGCTGGAGGCCGCAGTGCGCCGCGTGGACCTTGGCGCCGACATGGGGACCTCGCTTTACGATGCGGTGGTGCTGGGTTCGCAGTCCGTGCGGCGGCAGGGCGCGGACCGGCGCCGCGCCCTCGTGATCATCACCGATGCGGGCGAAACCACGAGCGTTTCGAAATTCGACGACGCGCGGCGAGCGGCAATCGCTTCCGACGCGCTCCTTTACACCGTGGTGGTACGTCCGATGAAATCCGATGCCGGTTGGAACACCGCGGGAGAGCACGCTATTGAAACGATCACGGACAGCACGGGCGGCGCGATGTACTATCCCACGGACATCAGCGAGTTGACTGGAATATTCGATCGGATCAATCGGGAACTGCGCACGCAATACTTGCTGGGCTACTATCCTACTCCCACGCCGCCGCCGGGAAGCTCACGGCATGTGGTAGTGAAAGTCAACACGGGAGACAACGTGCGATCTCGCACGGAATATTTGACCGCTGGAGCGGCGCAATAACCGCATGAGCGAATTCCTCGAGGTTGCTTTGGAAGCGGCGCGCGAGGCGGGCGCGGTACTGCTTTCGGAGCACAGCCGGCCGCAGAAAATATCGTATAAGGGTGATGTTGACCTGGTAACGGAAACGGACAAGCGCTCCGAAGCCATTGTGGTCGGCCGCTTACGGCGCGAGTTTCCCGATCATCGGATTGTCGCGGAAGAAGGCTCGGGCGGCGCGGCGGGCGCTTCGCGTTATGAATGGCACGTGGACCCGCTGGATGGCACGACGAATTTCGCGCATGGTTATCCTTGCTTTGCCGTTTCGATCGCGTTGCTGGAAGACGGCCAGCCGCTTGTCGGCGTGGTCTTCAATCCCGTGAGCGATGAACTTTTTTCCGCGGCGCGCGGTGAAGGCGCTTTTCTGAATGAGAAGCCAATTCGCGTTTCGGAAATGAAGAAGTTGACCACCAGCCTGGTGGCCACGGGATTCCCCACGCACAAGCGCGGCGAAAACGTGAACATCCACTACTATTGGCAATTCACTTTGCGCTCGCATGGCGTGCGCCGGGATGGCTCGGCAGCGCTTGATTTGTGCTCTGTCGCGTGCGGCAGATTCGATGCGTTCTGGGAATTTGGCTTGAACTCCTGGGATACCGCGGCGGGAATCCTGATGATCAGCGAGGCCGGTGGCAAAGTCACGGATTTGCGGGGCGGTTCGTATCGTCCCGGCGGTCCGGACCTGCTGGTTACCAATGGTCACATTCATGCGGAAATGCAGCAAATGATGGCCGAAGTCGCGGCGCAAGTGACCAAGATGTAGCGCGCGCGGTTGCAAAACCGCTCCGTGGACCTGTGGCTGGATTAAGCAACGGCTTCGCAAGCGTATGGAGTGCGGCGGCTTGCCGCCGCTTTCGCACAAATTCAAAGGCAGCAGCAAACACTCTAGGCGAGGCAAGCCTCGCCCGGCTTACTTCTTGGGCATGCCTTACTCCGCAAAGCTGGCGGCAAGCCGGCCGCCGGCGAGCGGGCCGCCGCACTCCACACGGAATCACGCCCTCCTCTGAAACGAGCTCCTGTTTCGTTCGGCGGCTGTTGGCTGGGCTGTCAGCTCGATAAATGTTTCCGCACTCGTGTGGCGCAGAATGATTGACGGCTGCGCGGCGCGATGCTAGTTTGGCGCATCCCTTTTCATGCGTGCTGTGGATCTCATTCGCAAGAAACGCGATGCCGCGGAACTTTCCCGCGAAGAAATCGAATTCCTCATTGCCGGCGCCACGCACGACCGCATCCCCGATTATCAAATCGCCGCTTTTCTGATGGCCGTGCTCTGGCGCGGGATGTCGCGCGCGGAACTGGCCGCGCTGACCCAGGCAATGCTGCATTCGGGGTCGCTGCTCGATTGGTCCGCTTTGCCTGCAGCGAAGGTGGACAAGCATTCGACGGGCGGCGTGGGCGACAAGACTTCGCTGGTGATTGCGCCAATCGTCGCGGCAGCCGGACTGTATGTGCCGATGATTAGCGGGCGCGGGCTGGGGCACACCGGCGGCACACTCGACAAGCTCGAATCCATCCCTGGTTTCAACGTCAATTTGCGTCTGGATGAGTTTCGCCGCGTTTTGGAATTGTGCCGCTGCGCGCTGATCGGGCAGACGCCGGAAATCGCGCCGGCTGACAAGAAGCTCTACGCTCTGCGTGACGTGACCGCGACCGTCGAGAGTCCCTATCTGATTACAGCTTCTATCATGAGCAAGAAAATGGCCGAGGGAATTGATGCGCTGGTGCTGGACGTGAAGACCGGCGATGGCGCATTTATGAAAAAACAGGAGGATGCCGAATATCTCGCTGAGCTTATGGTGGAGACTGGAACACGCATGGGCAAAAAAGTGGTCGCGCTGATTACGGATATGGAGCAGCCGCTCGGCCGAAAAGTCGGAAACGCGCTGGAAGTGGAAGAGTGCGTTGAGATTTTGCACGGAGGGGGTCCAGACGATCTTCGGGGTTTGTGTTTGGAGCTTTCGGCGTGGATGTTTTTGTTGGGCGGGAGCGTGAAATCGGTGAGGGAAGGCCGACAACTCGCAGCGGAAATGATTGCTTCGGGGCGCGCGCGTGATACATTCCGCGAGGTCGTTCGGTTGCAGGGCGGCGACGCGAAGATTGTCGACGATCCCTGCCGTTTGCCGAGTGCTCGGCACAGGGCGCAAGTGGACGCACCGCGCGCGGGATACGTGACCGCGATTCATGGCGAACGAGTTGGCGTCGCAAGCATGGTATTGGGCGGCGGCAGAGAGAAGAAAGAGGATTCGGTGGACCCGAGCGTGGGGCTGGTGCTCGAGAAGAAAATCGGAGAAGCGGTGAAGGATGGCGAGAATCTCTGCACCGTTCATTACAACCTGGATTCGCGGCTTCCGCACGCAATGCGATTGTTGTCTGAAAGTTTTGAGATCGCGGACCATGCAGCGCCTGCTGCGCCCTTGGTGCGAAAAATCATCGGTGCGGGAGACATAGCTTGAAGTTCGGCGCTTGCAAAGGAGGCTCCTTCGCATGCATCGCCTGGTAGGCGTTCTCGGGATGATTACGATGATGGCGCTCGCGTTTTTATTTTCGACGAATCGCCGCGCGATTCGCGGGAAGACGGTGGCGTGGGGGCTGGGGCTGCAGATCGTTTTCGCCTTCCTAGTGATGAAGTGGACATACGGCCAATGGGTATTTCAGAAAGCCGGCGCCGCGGTGAATTGGGTTCTGGATTTCGCGTTCAAGGGGTCTGAGTTCGTTTTTGGGGAACTGGGACGGAAGGGTTCGCCCATGGGCTTTTACCTGGCCTTCCAGGTGCTGCCGACAATTATCTTTATCGCCGCTGTTTTTGCGCTGCTCTACTACCTGGGCGTGATGCAGTTCATCATTAAGCAGGCCGCGAAGGTGATGACCGGACTGATGGGCGCAAGCGGCGCCGAATCGCTCAACGTGGCGGCCAGCATTTTCATGGGGCAGACGGAAGCGCCGCTGACGATCCGGCCATTTCTGCCGGAGGTGACACAATCCGAATTGATGACGATCATGACCAGCGGCATGGCGCACGTCTCCGGTGGAATTATGGCGGCGTACATCGCTTACGGCATCGAGGCTAAACACCTCCTGGCGGCCGTCATCATGACGGCGCCGGGAACGATTCTGCTCGCCAAGATGATGGTGCCCGAAACCGAAGTTCCCGTGACATCCGGGAGGGTTGAGATGGCACCGCTCGAGCGCGATACGAACGCCCTGGGCGCAATCTCACGCGGAACGATTGACGGATTGAATCTCGCGGTGAACGTGGGCGCGATGCTGATTACATTCATCGCGCTGATTTACCTCGTGGATGGCGTCTTTGGCGTCGTGCACAATGGGTTGGCGACGATTGGCATCGGCTGGTTTCCTTCGAGCGTAGAGCAAATTTTCGGCTGGCTGTTTTCGCCGATCGCCTGGGTGATTGGCATTCCCTGGCAGGATTGCCACACCGTCGGAAATTTATTGGGCCTGCGCATGGTGACGAATGAATTGGTGGCGTTCCAACGATTGGGACCGATGAAAGACGTCATGGACCCGCGGTCATTTACGATTGCGACGTTTGCGCTATGCGGCTTCGCGAATTTCAGTTCGATTGGAATTCAAATCGGCGGTATCGGCGCGCTGGCACCAAATAAAAAGGCGGACCTCGCGCGTCTTGGGATTCGTGCCATGGCGGCGGGGACAATGGCCAACCTGATGTCGGCGTCTATTGTGGGGATCATGCTGAAATGAGCGCCGCCCGCTCGAAACCCCCGGTCCGCGATTCGGAGTATGCACGAGCCGAGCGCGCCGCGAAGTTCATTCTTTCGAAAACGAAATTGCGGCCCAAGACCGGGCTGGTGCTCGGTTCGGGACTGGGCGC
The DNA here is from genome assembly GCA_963795005.1 of uncultured Acidobacteriota bacterium. Lineage (GTDB taxonomy): Bacteria > Acidobacteriota > Terriglobia > Acidiferrales > UBA7541 > Palsa-295. The sequence goes on from CAWCGE010000020.1 coordinate 213,941, forward strand.
TTTCGCCGAAGAGCTGACGGAAGCTACGCGAATCCCATACGAAAAGATTCCAGGCTTCCCGCGTTCCACGGCGATCGGTCACGCAGGGCGGCTGGTCATCGGTAAATCTGGAAAGGTGACCGTGGCAGCCATGCAGGGCCGCGTGCATTTCTACGAGGGGTACACCGCGCAGCAGGTTGTGTTTCCGATGCGCGTTTTCGGCCGCTTGGGAATTCGGTCGGCGATTCTGACCAATGCCGCCGGAGGCATCAATTTGGAATTCAAGCAGGGCGCGCTGGTGGTGATTCGCGACCACATCAATTTGCAGGGCACGAATCCGCTCATCGGTCCGAACGACGAGCGCTTCGGCCTGCGGTTTCCGGATATGACTACGGCGTACTGGAAGCCGTATCGCGAAGCCGCCCTGGTGGAAGCGAAACGACTCGGTATTGAGGTATCGGAAGGCGTCTATGCCGCGCTTTTTGGGCCCAGCTACGAAACGCCGGCGGAAATTCGTTATTTGCGTACGATTGGAGCCGACTTGGTGGGCATGTCCACCGTGCCCGAAGTGATTGTGGCGCGGCACATGGGGATCCGCGTGCTGGGAATTTCGTGCGTGACGAATATGGCGGCCGGCATCCTGGATCAGCCGATCAATCACCTCGAAGTGCTGGAAACCGGCGAGCGGGTGAAGGCCCAGTTCATCGCGTTGCTGCACGCCGTGCTGCCGCGCATCGCCAGCGAAAAGAATTGAAGAAAGCGTAGGATTACGTGAGCGAATACGACGCACTGATCACCGCAGCAAGGCAGGCGCGCGAAAACGCCTACGCGCCTTTTTCGAATTTTCGCGTGGGCGCGGCCGTACGCGCGAAATCCGGACGCATTCATACGGGCTGCAATGTGGAAAACGCCACGCTGGGCCTCACGTGCTGCGCCGAACGCGTGGCCATCTTCAAAGCGGTCTCCGAAGGAGAGCGTGGCTTCGATGCGATCGCGGTGGTCACCGATGTGGATCGCTTGACGCCGCCGTGCGGCGCCTGCCGCCAGATCATCTGGGAATTTTGCGGCGATGTTCCGGTGATTCTGGCAAACCTCAAAGGAAAAGTGGAGGAGGAAACCGCCGGGAAGTTGCTGGCGCGCCCGTTTGATTCTTCGTTCTTGTAGACCTTGCATTCGCCAACGCTAGGAAGGACGAGCGGCGTTGCGCTGGCGCTGAAGTTTGTGCGCCGTGCTGCGCAGCGTCTCGGGAATGTTCTTGTTGGCGCTGAGCTGTTTCAAATCTCCCGGGGTCAGCCGCGGAAGAAGATGCAAGGTGACGTCGAGCGGAGCCTTGGGGTTCTTGGTCAGGTTTCTGGCCACCGTGTAGCTCTTCATGAACGCGCGGTTCTTGGCGATTAGCCGTAGCACTTCCTGCGAAACGTTGGCCATGGCCGCAAAGTTTTCCACTTCCAGATCGGTAAGCCGCGGCGATTGCAGCACGCCCCGCTGAACAATCTTATTCGGATCGCGGATTAGTAACATGCGCTCCTCGCGGCCGCCTTTCACGGCGAGCTGTATGCGCTGAACCACGTTCATCCTGGCGAGCCTTTGCAGCAGGGTTTTCCGCTTCTTGACGTCCGGCTCAACCTCTGCCGCCGCTTCTTCGATTTCCGTCTCTTCGAGTACCGCGTTGGTTTCAAATTCCGCGAGGAGTTCCTTTTGTTCAGGAGTGGCGGCCTCCGAATAGGCCAGTGCCGAGCTGAGAGGGGGATACGAGGTAAGCCGGTCGAGATTGTCGAGCAAAGTTTGAATCCCGGTGCTGGTCAATTGCGAGGACACGCGCGTGACGAATTCGGCGGGACAAGCGGCGTTGGCCGCCAGCGCGTCGGCAACCTGCGGCCTCTCGCCCAAATTGTCGGCGCAAAATTCAAAAAAGCGGGGATCGGCGTCCGGACGCGCGAGAGCGGCCAGGAATGATTCAACCGGTTGGTGCAAGATGGCATTATGGGCGCGTTCGGCGATCGCCGGATCGGCGTCCGCCGTCAGTATCGCCAGCAATTCGGTGCGGTCCTCGCGCGCAAGCGGAGTGCCCGCGGAACAGACTGCGAGCTTTTGTTCCGGTCTGGCGAGGCCGGAACGGATCGCGTCCCGAAGATCGGCGCTAATGAGCGCCTCCGCTCGCGGGGGAACTCTCGCTCGACGGAGGGTTCGAGACGGTAGATACGTTAGTGTTAGCCGGATCCGATGGGGAATTGAGTCCAGCAGCGGCAATAGGGATTGCGGAGGAAGCGCGGGCGGGCGCTGAATATGCCGGATCACCGGAATGTTTGTGCAAGCGCGCCGCGATATTTGGTCCCAGATAATGAATTGCCGCCCAACCTCCGGCGAGAATCAAAATGGCGAGAACGATCAACACAGAAATCCGCGCCCACATTCGCTGCGGCTCGTCGGGCGGGTCCGCCACGACGCCGGGGTCGGCGCGGCCCTTGGTTTGCAACGCGTATTCGGCGACGAGGTTGTCTTCATCCAGGCCGAGATAGCGCGCGACGGAGCGAATAAAGCCGCGGTTGAAGACTCCGCCGGGCAGCTGCTCCCATTGTTCGTTTTCGAGTGCCTCGAGGAAACGCGGCGCAATGCGCGTGGCAACTGAAATTTCTTCCAGTGAGACGCCCCGCATTTCCCGCTCGCGCTTGAGTTGTTCGCCGAAAGGTGTCGAAGACATCCGCAGGAACCCGCAACAACAGAAAATATAGGCGTCGGTTGAGAGCGTGTCAATGCTGGCAGAAAACTGAAGCGGAAAGGGCCCTATTGGCGTTTCGTCAATCGCGCCGCGAACTCCATTGCAGTGGGCCGAAAGCGTTCCATATAATGACAAGGTTGCCTAAAGAAACCCCAGGTTCGACTGAGAGTATCCCCGTGGACCCGATGCGCAGAGCTACGGATGGGAAGCCCTTTGATGGCGTCGAAAGGCGCAGAACCCCGGGCGTCGGCTTGGATATCACCCCAGAACAGTCGAATGAAGTAACCGTATTTCATGAGCTGGGCAAAGCCCTCACATCGTCGCTGCAGCTTGACCAGGTGCTGCGCACCATCATGGAAAAAATCAACGAGGTGCTGCGCCCGGACACCTGGTCCCTGCTTTTGATGGACATGGATAAGAGGGAGCTGTACTTCCAGATTGCGACCGGGAAGGGCGCTGAATCCTTGAAGGATGTGCGCATCAAGGTCGGGCAAGGATTGGCGGGGTGGGTGGCGGAAACCGGCGAGGCCGTGGTGGTGCCGGATACCAGCAAGGACTCGCGATTCTTCGGGCAAGTGGACGCCAAGACGAAGATGGAAACGCGCTCGATCGTGGCAGTGCCGGTGCGTTTTCGCGAGCAGTGCCTCGGCGTAATCGAACTGATCAATAGCATCGGACCCGAAGGTTTCAGCGCTCGCGACCTGGCGCTTCTGGAAGCGCTCGCGGATTATGCGGCGATCGCCATCGAGAACGCACGGCACGTGCAACGGATCCACGAACTGACGATTACCGACGACTGCACCAGCCTCTACAACGCGCGGCATCTGAACTTCATGCTCGACACGGAGATTTACCGTTCGCACCGCTACGCGTTCGAATTCTCGCTGATTTTCATTGATCTGGATCATTTCAAGAGCGTCAACGACACGCACGGGCACCTGATGGGTTCCACGCTCCTCGCCGAAATCGGGCAGGCCATCAAGGACAAGTGCCGGCTCATCGACCTGGCGTTTCGCTACGGTGGCGACGAATTCGTGGTGCTGCTGCCCCAAACTTCCAAGGACAATGCGCTGGGCGTGGCGCGGCGCCTGCACAAACTGATTCGCGAAACCATCTGGCTGAAGGAATCCGGTATCAACGCGCGAGTGACGGCCAGCGTAGGCGTCGCCGCATATCCCAGCGATTCACGGACCAAGGCCGAATTGCTGCATCTCGCCGATGAGGCCATGTACATGGTGAAGAACACCACGCGCGATAGCGTGGCCGCCTCCGGCGTGGGCATGCTCCCGCAAAGCAAGTAACCCTCTGGTGCTCGTTTCCGCTCAGATCGCAGGTCGGAATTGCTAAGCGGGAAACCTCTCACCTATACTCGGATTCTAAATCAGATAGATCGTTCGTGTAATTAAGGAGACATTTCTCTGCGAAATCAGGAAGCAGCGCGCTATGCACGTTGGGCCGCGTGGGCCGCGGGCTCCATAGCCCTTGTTGTAGGGGGGGTTTATGCGCAGCGAGCGATACGGGAATCCCGGGCGCGGGGTCTGATAAAGGCGCTGGTACCGGTCACCGTGCAGCAGCAGTCCAACGAATTCTCGTTCTCCAAAGTTGAGCAAGACCGCACCCTCTTCACCGTCCGCGCTTCCCGAGCAACCCAATACAAGGATGAAAATCGTGCGTTGTTGCAGGACGTTTGGATCACCATCTATGGTCGCGAAGGGAATCGCAACGACAATATCCACACCAGCGAATGCAGTTACGAGCCGCAGTCCGGAAATGTGGTGTGCCAGGGCGTCGTACAGATTGACCTGGCCAGCGCGAATCCCGCGCCCGGCAAGGCGGGCGACAACGCCCTGCAGGTGACGACGCGTAATTTATCGTTCAATCGCGACACCGGCGAGGCTTCCACGGGAGCGCCCGTGCAATTTCATTTTGCCGGTGGGCAGGGCCATGCGGTTGGAGTGACGTACAGTTCACAAAAAGAGATCGTACGGTTGAGCCGGGACGTCGAGTTGGACATGGTGCCGTCGCCCAAGACCGGCGGGCTTCCCATAACCGCCACGGGGAGCAGCCTGGAAATCCGGCGCAACGAACGGATCGTCGAGCTGAATGCTCCGGCGGTCGTGCGGCAGGGCAACCGCGAACTCGATGCCGAGAAAATCTCGATTGATCTGGATGCGGATTTTCACGCTCGTCACGCCGTCGCCGAAGGACATCCCACCCTTCGTTCCACGGACGCGAAGGGAGAATCCACGGCAACCGGGAATCAGTTCGAAGCGTCGCTGGATCCGGCCGGATGGATCGAGACACTTGTGGCGGACGGAAACGTGGAAGGAGAGCATCGCGGACCCGGTCGCACGGACCACTTTTCGATGGCCCACGCAATTTTTGCCATGGAACCGCGGCATAATGTGGTCAAGAGCATGACGGCCACCGGAAAAGTTGCGCTTGAATCGCGACAAGGAAGTGATTCGCGAAGACTCAGTACGGAATCACTGCTGGTAAAGTTCGCGCCCGCGAAAGACCCTAATCAGACGCGAATCGAGAGCGCCGAAACCGAAGCGCCGGGCACGATTACAACGAAAAGCGGCAATGACGTCACGGAGCTGGAAGCCAAGAAGTTCGTAACGCAATTCAGCAGCGCAGGCCGGCTCGACGAATTGTTCGGGCATTCCGGGGTGGAAATTCGCAGGCAGATTGGCAACGCGGCGCCGCAGGTAGTCAAGGCTAAGGAGTTGATCGCAAAGTTTTCGCCGGATGGCGAATGGAGGACGCTCGATGAGAGCGGCGATGTTCGCTTCCAGCAGGCGGACCATCAGGCATCCGCCGAGCGCGCGAATATCGTTCGCGCCACGGACACGATCACGATGGACGGATCGCCGATCGTTGCGGATGCTATGAGCCGAACGACGTCAGCAAAGGTCACGATCAATCAAAAATCGGGAGAGATTCGCGCCGGTGGGGGAGTCGTTTCGACGTACGTGGGCAATGGCGGCAGCGCGTTGAATCTGGGGGCTGGGCCGGGCCATATTTCGGCCGAGACGCTCAATGGTTCCACGGTTTCCGGTCACGTGATCTACTCGGGCCACGCGCGATTGTGGCAAGCAGAGTCGGTGCTCGAGGCGAATCAGATTGAGATCTGGCGCGACGATAAAAAATTGCAAGCCAGGGAAAACGTTGTCGCTGTCTTTCCCCAAGCTTCGACGCCTATGAAGCCATTCGGCGAGCCGGGCCCGGCAACAAGCGCGCCTCCCGGACCGACGCTCTGGACGATTCATGCGCCTCTGCTTACCTATTGGGGCGACGCTGGAAAGGCGCATTTGGAGGACGGCGTCACAGCTGATTCGCAACAAGGATCCATGCAATCCCGCAGTCTCGATGTGTTTCTGGCGCCCTCAACACCCAAGCCATCCTCCGCTGGTGGCCGGCAGGTGGCCTCCAAACCGCCGGACGGACATGCAGGCGCAGCCACGCCTGCGACTGGCGCGGCGACCGGGCAACAGCTCCAAAGAGCGTTGGCGCAGGGGGGCGTAACTGTCCGTCAGGGCGACCGTGTGGGAACGTCGGAGCAGGCGGAATACACGGCTTCCGACGGAAAATTCGTGCTTTCGGGCGGCCATCCCACGATTATTGATGCCGCCAGCGACGCGACGACGGGCCATTCGTTGACCTTCTTTGTAGCGAATGATACGATTTTGATTGATTCCCAAGAAGGTTCGCGCACGCTTACCAAGCACCGGGTTGAGAAATGAACCGGCATGTTGAAACTCCAGGCCGCCGATCTAAGCAAGTCTTATCGCGGGCGCAAAGTTGTCGATAATATCAGTCTGGAGATTCAGCAAGGCGAAGTGGTTGGGCTGCTCGGGCCGAACGGCGCAGGCAAAACTACGACGTTCTACATCCTGGTCGGCCTAGCGCGTCCGGACTATGGGCGTGTATTACTGGACGGCGAGGACATCACCGACCTACCCATGTATCTCCGGGCCCGCAGCGGCATCAGCTACCTTCCTCAAGAGCCTTCTGTATTTCGGAAAATGACGGTGGAAGAGAACCTGCTTGCGGTTCTGGAAACGCTGCCGTTGACCTCTGAGCAGCGCCGCGACCGGGTGGAGGAGTTGCTGGCGCAGATGGGGCTGGAAGGCGTGCGCTACAGCCGGGCGTACGTGCTATCCGGCGGGGAGCGCCGCAGGCTGGAGATTGCGCGTTCATTGGTGCTTTCGCCTTCGTTCGTGCTGCTGGATGAGCCATTTGCCGGGATTGACCCGTTGACCGTGGTGGACATCCAGAAGATTATTGCGGATTTGAGTGCCGCAGGAATTGGAGTGCTGGTGACCGATCACAACGTACGCGACACGCTGGCCGTGACCAATCGCGCGTATATTATCAGCGAAGGTAAAATCCTATTCGCGGGGACGCCGGGTGATCTTTCGACCAACGCGGAAGTGCGCCGCATCTACCTCGGGGAAGGATTCCGGTTAAACTGAAGATATGAACTGGCTCGCGCCCAAACTGAGTCTTCGCGTCGCCCAAAAACAGATACTGACGCCGGGGCTTGTCCAGATGGTCAGCGTGCTCGCGCTGAACCGCCTGGAACTGCGCGAGATGATCAATCAGGAAATTATGGCGAACCCGGTTCTCGATGAAGCTGCCGAAGGGGACGCAGCGGCGCAGGATAGTTATACCGACGAAGCGTTTCTGAAGAAGGAAACCGAGAAAGTGCCGGAAAAGCCAGAAGCCAACCCCTTCGATGAATTCGACTTCGGCTCATTCTTTTCGCAGTATCTCGATTCCGGAGCGGAGCGTTCTGCAGGCAGTGAACGCGAAGACATTGAACGTCCCTCCTTCGACAAGTTCCTTTCTTCAGCGCAGAATCTTGCGGACCACCTAACTTGGCAGCTCAGCGTAAGCATTTGCACGGAAACAGTGCGAAAGATCGCCGATGGCATCATCGGAAACCTCGACGAGAACGGCTATCTGACCGCGACGCTCGATGAACTGGCGGCCTCCGGCAACTACACGATGGACGATGTGGAAGAAGCGCTGGCGATGGTGCAGGAATTCGATCCTCCCGGTGTTGGCGCGCGGGATTTGCAGGAATGCTTACTGCTGCAGCTCAAGCTGATTGATCCGCAAAATACACTCGCGCAGCAGATCATCGCCGAACATTTGAAGCTGCTGCAGAATAATCAGCTCAAGGAAGTCGCGCGAGCGCTGAATCGTCCGGTCGAATTGGTGAAGCGCGCCGTGGACGTGATCAAGCAGCTCGATCCCAAGCCGGGTCTGCGCTACAACCACACCGAGCCGCGATTGGTCGAGCCGGACGTGCAATTCCGCAAGGTGGATGGCGAGTGGCAGGCGCTGATGAATGAAGACGACTTGCCGCAGCTCCGGCTGAACCCAATGTATCGCCGGCTGCTGGCGCGTGATGCCGCCGACCGCGACGTGCGCAACTACGTGAAAGAACGTTTCACAGCCGCGATTCAATTGATGAAAAATATCGAGCAGCGCAAGCACACCATCCAGCGGGTGTGCCAGTCCATCCTGCGGCGACAAGGCGATTTTCTGGATTATGGCGCCGATCATCTGAAACCGATGATGATCAAGGAAGTGGCGGAAGAAGTGGGCGTGCACCCTTCCACCGTCAGCCGCGCCGTGGCGAATAAATACGTCCACACGCCACAGGGCGTCCTGGAGCTTCGCTATTTCTTTAGTGAATCAGTGAATGGGCCGCAGGGTGGCGAGATGTCGTTGCTTTCGCTGAAGCGCCGCGTGAAAAAAATGATCGAGGATGAAGACAGCGCGCACCCACTCACCGACGAGCAGATTACCAAGAGGCTCAGCGAAGAGGGCATCCAAGTGACGCGGCGCACCGTAGCGAAATACCGCGAGGATTTGCGCATACCCAGCACCCATCGCCGACGCGTGAAGGGTTAACAGCCCGCCGTGACGCGCCGTCAACCCAGAAACAGAAATCGCGACGCACGCCAGTTGGTTCTTCTCACCGGCCTTTCCGGCTCCGGCAAAGGCTCCGTTCTAAACACGTTTGAGGACCTCGGATTTTATTGCATAGACAATCTTCCCGTCGGCCTCATCCCCAAATTCAGCGAATTGTATGTCGAAGGCGTGGGAGAGGTGGAGCGCGCGGCTTTGCTCGTGGATGCCCGGGAAGGCGAGCAGATCGAAAAACTCCCCGGCATCTACCGCAAACTCGCCACCGAGCACCCGGCCACCCTAGTATTTGTCGAAGCGAGCGACGAAGCACTGTTGCGGCGCTTCAGCGAAACGCGACGTCCGCACCCCCTCAGCCCAAATGGTTCCGTCGCCGAAGGAATTCGTTTGGAGCGGCGGCGGATGGCGCCGATCCGGCGTTTGGCGGACGTCATCATCGACACGACGAAGTTCAACGTTCACGAGCTTCGCCAATTCATCATTGACCGCTTTCAGAACCCCGGCCGCAGGCCATTGCTGGTTTCGGTAGTGAGCTTCGGATTTCGTTATGGCATTCCGGCTGACGCGGACCTGGTCTTCGACGTGCGCTTTTTGCCGAACCCGCATTTCGTGCCGCGCTTGCGGAAATTCAGCGGCAGGGACCAGCGGGTGGTTCGCTACATTCGCTCGTTCCCGCAAACCGGGGAATTTTTGCGGCGAATCGAAAGTCTGCTGCTCTATCTGATTCCCCACTATATTCGCGAAGGAAAAAGCTACCTGACCATCGCGCTGGGATGCACCGGGGGGCGGCATCGCTCCGTCGCGCTGGCGGAAGTGATTCGGCGCGACTTGAAGCGCAAGAACTATTCGGCCAAAGTTGTGCATCGCGACATCGATAAGTCCGTGTCTTAAAATCCAGCGGCCGCTTGGGCGGCGCAGAGGGCCTGCAAGGTGGATTCTGAACGAAAAGAAAGCGCCGCAGCGATGACGCAGGGCGAAGAGCTCCGGCGATTGCTGCGCTATCTCGCTCCTTACACCGGGGCGCTGGCCTTGGGGATTCTGCTGCTGGCCGGCATGGGTGTAGCGGAAGGACTGGTGGCATTTGCCATCAAGCCCGCCATCGATGTGGTGCTCAATCCCCAGTCCTCCTTGCAAAAACTGGTCCTCTTTCAGGTTCCCGGCACCAGCCGCTTCGTCTACATGAACGACTTTGTTCCGTCGCGCGTGCATCACGTGTGGTCGGTGTTCGCGCTCGCGCTCTTATTCATTTTCTTGTTCCAGGCGGCGGCGGAATATTTTGGCAGCACTTTGATTCAGTATGTGGGTCTGGCGGGCGTTACGGACCTGCGGAATCGCGTTTACACCAAAGTTGTGCAGCAGCCCGTCGGCTTTTTTCACGACAATCCGGTCGGGCGGGTCATGTCCGCGGTCATCAGCGATATCGAACAGGTGCGCAGCGCGTTCTCCGATTACCTGGCTGATTTCTTCCGCCAAATATTCAGCCTGATCGTATTTGTTGCCGTGCTTCTGGTCGTTGATTGGCGCATGGCAGTCGGAGCAGCCGTTCTCGTTCCACTGGTCGTTTGGCCCGTCGGGAAATTGACCCGCCGGATTCGCCGCTCGACGGAAAAAAGCCGCTCGCGCCTGGCGGATTTGAGCCAAATCCTGCAGGAAACGATCAGCGGGAACCGCGTGGTGAAAGCCTTCGGGATGGAAGGCTTCGAGATCCGGAAATTTGGCGATGCCGCACGGAATCTGCTGCGGGAGAATATGCGCTGGATTCGCGCCATGGCCGCTACCGGACCGATCATGGACGTGCTGGGCGCGGTAGTGGTGTCCATGATTCTTTTTTTCGCGCGCGGTGAAATCAAAGCGGACCGCATGACCATCGGCTCCTTCGGCGCCTTCACTTTCGCTCTTTTCAAGGCCTATGAGCCGATCAAGCGCCTCGGCGGGATTTACCAGCTATTTGTTCAGGCCCTGGGAACTTCCGCGCAAGCTTTTAGACTTCTGGACCTGCCGGAAGAAAAGCTTGATGCGCCGGGAGCCAAGGCGCTCCCGCGCTTTTCGACTTGCGTGGAATTCGATGACGCGACTTTCATGTATGAAGATGGCGAAACCGCGACGTTAAAAAATATCAGCCTGAAAGTGCCGGCGGGAGCCGTCGTCGCTATTGTCGGCTCGAGCGGCGCCGGCAAGACAACCTTGGTTAATCTGCTGCCGCGGTTTTACGCGGCGACCTCGGGAGCGGTTCGCGTGGACGGGCACGATGTGCGGGAAGTGACGCTGCGTTCTCTGCGAGAGCAGATGGCGATCGTCACGCAAGAAACGATTTTGTTCAACGACACGATTTGGAACAACCTCTGCTACGGCCAGCCGAATATGCCGAACGACAAAGTCGTGGCGGCCGCAAAGGCCGCGATGGCCCACGATTTCATCACCCAAATGCCGAAGGGGTATCAAACGCTGATCGGCGACCGCGGCCAGCGGCTTTCCGGCGGCCAGCGCCAGCGGCTGGCAATAGCGCGCGCTTTGCTGAAAGATGCGCCGATACTGATCCTGGACGAGGCGACGTCCGAACTGGATTCCGAATCCGAAATGCTGGTGCAACGTGCGTTGAACAATCTGATGACCGGCCGGACTGTCTTTGTGATCGCCCATCGGCTCTCAACAATTCGCCGCGCTGACTTGATTGCCGTGCTGGAAGCAGGCACAATTCGCGAGCGCGGTACTCATGAGGAGTTGCTCGAGCGCCGCGGATTGTACGCCCGTTTGTACAACATGCAGTTTCAGGATGCGGAGCCCGCGTCGCGTACTGCGGGGCCGGCATAAGACATGTCCACCACAGGCTCAAAGTCCATCGCCGTGAATCCCGCCAAGCCGCGCGCCACGAGCTTGAAGTCCATGACCGGCTACGCGCAGGCGGGTGCTGTGGAGAACGGCTGGAGCCTGCGTGTCACCATTCGCGCCGTGAATCATCGTTTCCTCGATTTGCATCTTCGCATTCCCGAAGGATTCGAGCCGCTCGAACCCCGGATTCGCCAACTGCTGCGCGAACGCGTGCGCCGCGGGCATCTCGACGTGACTTTGTATTACGAGCTGGCCGGTCCCGCAGCAGTGGGCGTGAATCACGACGTCGCGGCGGCGTATCTAAAAGAGGTCAATTCGCTGCGCAAGGAATTCGGCATCCAGACCGAGCCGGATCTCGCCTCGATTTTGCGTTTACCGGGAGTGATTGGCTCGGCGGCCGCTTCACTTGAAGAAGAACTCGAGCACCTGGAAAAAGTGGCGATGCGTTGCCTGAACGAAGCGTTGGTGAAGCTCGATGCCATGCGCGAAGAAGAGGCCGGCCATCTTCGCGAGGAAATGTCCGCGCGTTTGCGCAGCATCGCGCAGCTCGGCGCGAAAGTGGAAGCGTTAGCTGAGAACGCGCGTCCGGCTTTCGCGCGCCGCTTGCAGGCGCGTTTGCAGGAGCTTCTCGGCGAAGCGCAGCTCGATCCTGCCCGCCTCGCCCAGGAAGCATTCATCGCCGCCGAGCGCAGCGAGGTGTCCGAGGAACTGGCGCGATTGCGCAGCCACGTGCAACAATTCGAATCGCTGATGGTGGGCGCGGCGGACGTCGGCAAGAAGCTCGATTTTCTGCTGCAGGAAATGCAGCGGGAATCAAATACGCTGCTTTCCAAATCGCCGGGGAACGACGGAGAGGGTCTGGAAATCACGCGCCTGGGCCTGGAAATAAAATCGGAGATCGAGAAATTGCGGGAACAGGTGCAGAACATCGAATGAGCCAAGCGGAGCTGTTGGTGCTGATCGTCTCCGGCCCCTCGGGTTCCGGAAAATCCACTCTGGTGGAAAAAATTCTGGAGATTCCCGGCACGCTGCTGTCTGTTTCGTGTACAACGCGCGCGCCGCGCGGGACGGAGAGCGATGGCAAGTGGTACAATTTTGTTTCCGAGGCCGAATTCCAGCAGATGGTCGAGCGCGGCGAATTCCTGGAATATGCCCAGGTGTTCGGCAAGAACTGGTACGGCACGCCGCGGAAATGGCTGGAAGCGGCGCAGGCGCAGAGAAAGGATTTGGTCCTCGAAATTGACGTTCAAGGCGCTTCGCAGGTGAAGCAGAAACTTCCGGGTGCGGTTGCGGTGTTTGTGCTGCCGCCGTCGCGCGCGGAATTGGAACGCCGGATCCGGGCACGGGGGCAGGATTCGGAAGATGAAATTCACCGGCGCCTGGAGCGCGCGCGCCAGGAGATGCTGAACTACAGCAGTTACGATTTCGCGGTAATTAATGACAACGTCGAACGCGCGGGCAGGGAAGTGCAGGCTATCGCTCTCGGTTCGCGTTGCCGGGTGGCGCGGAACGAGCAACAGATTCGCGAAATTCTGAAGTCTTTTGGAGGCTGATCTTCACATGGCCGTTCTCAAGGATGCACCAGAAAGCCAGTTTGCCTATGTTGTGGTGGTCGCGCGGCGCGCGCGGCAATTATTAATCGGGGGGCGGCCCATGGTAGATAATCCGCGCTCACGCAAGACCACGCGCATCGCCGAAGAAGAATTGCAGAAGGGTCTGCTTGAATACGACGCGCCGCACCTCAACGAAGATGCCGAGGACAAGGAAGAGAAGCGGCGGAAGTCCTAGGCCCGCGGTGATGCGATGAAAATAGCGCTGGGTGTGACCGGTGGAGTGGCTGCCTATAAGGCCGCGGAACTGGTGCGTCGTTTGCAGCAGGAAAACTTGGACGTGCAGGTGGTGATGACGCGCGCCGCGCAGGAATTTGTCAAGCCGCTTACGTTTGCCGCGCTTACTGGACAGAAGGTCATCACCGATCTCTTCAGCGCCGCGGGCGCCGCGCCCGCAAATGTGGAAAGCGCCATCGAACACATCGCGGTGGCGCAGCGCATTGACCTATTGCTCATCGCTCCCGCCACGGCCGACATCCTGGGAAAATTTGCACACGGCATCGCAGAAGATTTTCTCTCAACACTTTATCTTGCCACCAAGGCGCCGGTGGTGGTCGCGCCGGCCATGAACGTAAACATGTGGGATCACCCGGCGACGCAGGAAAATCTCAAGGCTCTGCGCGCGCGTGGCGTGCACGTCGTCGATCCCGATGAGGGCTACCTCGCCTGCGGCATGACCGGTGCGGGCCGGCTGGCTGCGACGGAAACAATCGCCAAGAAAGTTTGTGAAGTTCTCGGCCTGGGCCACGATTTCGCCGGCCAGAGGGTGCTCGTCAGTGCCGGTCCCACCTGTGAGGACATTGACCCGGTGCGGTTTCTCACGAATCGCTCTTCGGGCAAGATGGGTTACGCGCTGGCGGAAGCGGCACACCGGCGCGGAGCACAAGTGATTCTGGTGAGCGGCCCCACCGAGCTGGAAATTCCCGAAGGCGTGGATTGGGTTCCGGTCCGCGCCACCGAGCAGATGCATCGCGCGGTGCTGGAACGCGCGCGCGAAGCCAATGTCGCGATCATGGCGGCTGCCGTTTCTGATTACCGTCCTGCTGCAGCGCAGGATACGAAAATCAAGCGCGGTTCAGGCGGCTTCACGCTGGAGCTTGAACCCACGCCGGACATTCTCGCCGAGCTTGGCCACGAAAAAGGCAATCGCGTGCTCATTGGATTTGCCGCAGAGACGGATCGCGTCGCCGAAAACGCCCGTGGCAAGCTCGCGCGCAAGGGCGCGGACATGATTGTCGCGAACGACGTGACCCAGGAAGGTGCAGGATTCGGTACCGACACGAACATCGTCACGCTCTACTTGCGCGACGGCCGCGAAGTTCCACTGCCTAAGATGAGCAAGGTCGATGTCGCCAACCGTATCCTGGATCAAGTGCTGGAGATTCAGAAACAATCCAAGTAAGTTCTCAAGCGGAGGATTCGATGAATCCGGCCAAGCGTGCAAGTGTGAGCACTCGCGTGGAGGAGCAGGTGAAGGATTGGCTGCGCTACGGCGAAGAGCTCGGCTTGGGGCTGTATTATCGCGACCGCGCGCCGTTGCATCAAGCCGTCGAGCCTGCTTCGATTGAGCCGGCTGAACCGGTTCCTGCCGCGATGGCGGCTGCGGCGCCTGGTGCCATACGCCGAGCGCCAGAAGTTGCGCTTTCCGCCGCTGCTGCATCAGCGGCAAAGCCCTCCGCAGCATCGCCGAAAGCCGCCGCAGCGCCGGCGCCCGCCGTCATCGTCGCACCCGCGTCGCTGCCATCATTATTCGAATCCATTGACCGCATCGCGGACGACACGCTTTTGCGCATCCGCGAAGACATCGGCGATTGCACGCGCTGCAAATTGCACAAGGGACGCACGAACATCGTCTATGGTGTGGGGAACCCCAAAGCCGAGCTCGTTTTTGTCGGCGAAGGGCCAGGCCACGATGAGGACATCAAGGGCGAGCCTTTCGTGGGGCGCGCCGGCAAATTATTGACGCAGATGATCGAAGCGATGAGTTTGCGGCGCGAAGACGTTTACATCGCGAACGTGGTGAAATGCCGCCCGCCGGAGAATCGCCTGCCGGAAAAAGACGAAATCGCGACATGCTCGCCGTACCTGCTGCGCCAGCTCGACGTGATTCAGCCGAAAGTCATCTGCGCCCTGGGCAGTTGCGCGGCGCAGACGTTGCTGCAAACCACGCAGGGAATCTCGAAATTTCGCGGCGAGTGGTTTGATTTTCGCGGCGCGAAATTGATTGCCACGTATCATCCCGCCTACTTGCTGCGCAATCCCCCTGCGAAAAGCGAAGTGTGGAAGGACCTGCAAAAAGTGATGGCGCTTCTCGGCCTGCAGCCCAGGAAACGATAGCCGCTCCGCGCCATGAATGTTCCCCTCGCCATCATCCTGGGATTGACCGGCGCCGTGTCCTGGGGCGCGGCGGATTTTGCGGCACGCTTTGCGTCGCGCCGCGTGGGCGCTTACCGGACCCTTTTCTTCATGCAGTTTTTCGGCTTCCTGGCGCTGAGCGCGTACCTGAAATGGACGATCGGCTTCTCGGGTGTCGCGCCGGGCTGGCGTGCTTGGGCCATGGCGGTCGCCGCAGGCGTCCTGAACATGGTCGCGTCGCTCTCGCTCTATCATTCTTTCGAGATCGGCACGATGAGCATCGTCGGTCCGGTTTCGTCGAGCTATCCCGCGCTTACCGTGGCTTTCTCGTTGCTGAGCGGCGAACGCATCCACGCGCTGCGCGGCGCGGGGCTGGCGGTCACCCTGCTGGGAGTGATTCTGGCGGCGACGTCGTTTGCGCCGCAGGCCAGGAGCGGCGCGCAGGCGGCGATGCGCGCGGCTCCGGCGAATGAAGAATCCGCGCGCGCGCATTTGTCCAAAGGCGTGAGCTGGGCAATTTTTGCGGCGGTCGGATTTGGCGTGCTTTTTTGGTTCTTGGGATTTCACGTTGTGCCATTGGTGGGCAGCGCCGTTTCGGTGTGGGTGATGCGCTTGACCGCGCTGATTTCGCTCGCGGTCGCCGCCGCCCCAGCGCGTCAGACGATCGCGCTTCCGCGCGGCGGCGTGTGGTGGCTGCTGCTCGCTGTCGGCGTGCTGGACACAGCCGCGTTCGTCGCGAATAATGCCGGGCTGAGCACGGGCCAGGTTTCCGTCGTGAGCGTGCTGGCGTCGCTCTATGGCGCAGTTACCGTGCTGCTCTCCTGGATTTTTTTGCGGGAGCGACTGGAACGCAGCCAGTGGCTCGGCATTGTGCTAATTTTCGCGGGCATCGTTATGGTCAGCCTACAAATTGCCACATGACCTACCATCGAGACCATGCGGATGGACGTCCGCCGCTGCCGAACCATTCTCCTGCGCTGTTACACTATCTTTCTGAATCCATGACTCAACGTTACCTGGAAGTTGCGCTGCCGGTGCCGCTGCGCTCGGCGTTCACCTACGCTGTGCCGGATTCGTTCAACGGTGAAGAATTGATCGGGCGGCGCGTGTTGGTGCCGTTCCGCAATCGCCCGATGGTGGGCGTCGGACTCGCCCTTACGGAACAAGCCCCCGAAACGAAGCGCATCAAAGAAATTGCCGAGTTGCTCGATCCTTTGCCCGCGCTGCCGCCGAAACTGATCGAACTGGGCTACTGGATCAGCCGCTATTATCTCGCGCCCATCGGCGAGACGTTTCGCGCGATGCTGCCTCCGGAAATCGAGCTGCGACACGATCGCGAATATTGGCTTACGGATCTCGGACGGGCTTATCTGGCGGAGCTGGCGCAGCACGAGGAAAAAACGGACGTAGAGAAGGCCGAGCTGGAATTCCTGCGAGTTTTTCGCGTGAATGCTTCGGGCGTGAAAGACCACCCGGTGCGTTCCGCCCGCGTTCGGCGTATCCCCGGCGGTGAAGCTGCCGCTGAGCGTTTGGTGCGCCGTGGCTATCTGGCCGCGCGCGAAGTAGCGCGCCGCCGCCAAGCTCGCGTGCAGAAGATTGTGGCGTGGAACCCAGAGAACGCCGCGCCGACGGCAACCGCCTCCGAAGAAAAGATCCGCGAAGTGCTGACCGCCACTCGCGGCCCACTGCCGCTGAATCTGTTGCTGGCGCAGACATCCACGACGCGCACCGTGGTTCAGCGCCTGGAAAAAAGCGGGCGCGTGCTCACGTGGGACGAGCCAGTCACCTCCGACGAAGACGCCTGGGAGACAGATTTCACGCCGCCGGCGAATGTACTGAATGCCGAACAAAAACATGTCCTCGCCGAAACCTGGCGCTGGATCGTGGCGGACAAATTCGAAGCGGCGCTTTTGTACGGAGTGACCGGCAGCGGCAAGACGGAAGTTTACATGGGCGCGATCGAAGCGACGCTCTCGCGCGGCAAAACGGCGATCGTCTTGGTGCCGGAAATCGCGCTGACGCTGTGGCTGGGGCGCCTGGTGCGGGCGCGCTTCGGCGCGACGGTTGCGACCCTGCATAGCGGCCTGCCGGACGGGGAGCGCGCGCGCGAATGGTGGCGCGTGCGCCGCGGCGAAGCGCGCGTGGTGGTGGGCACGCGTTCGGCGGTCTTTGCGCCGCTGGAAAATCTCGGCCTGTTGATCGTGGATGAGGAGCAGGAGTCCAGCTACAAGCAGGAAGAAACGCCGCGCTATCACGGCCGCGATACCGCGGTTTATCGCGCGCGCTTGGAAGGCGCCGTCGCGCTGTTGGGCTCGGCTACCCCGTCGCTCGAGACGTATCACAATGCACGCGGCGGAAAATATCACTTTCTGGAGCTGACTGCGCGCGTCGCCAATCGCCCGCTTGCAGAAGTGCGCGTTGTGGACCTGCGCGAGGAATTTCGCCGCACGCATAAGGCCGCGCCCATTTCCGAATCGCTGCGTGCGGCGATCGCGCTGCGGCTGGAAGAAAAAACGCAGGCGATGATCCTCATCAATCGCCGCGGCTATTCCTGGTCCAGTCTGTGCCGCAGCTGCGGAGCGTTCGTGCAGTGCGAGAATTGCAGCATCGCGTTGACGTATCACAAGAGCCGCCAGCGCCTAGAGTGCCACTACTGCGGATACTCGATTCGCCCACCAAAGCAGTGCCCGAAATGCTGCGCCGAGTACATGTACTTCGTCGGCCACGGCGCTGAACGCGTCGAAGAATATTTACACGAACATTTTCCGGGCGCGCGGATCGCGCGGCTGGATCGCGACACAGTGCGCACCAAGCGCGAATACCAGCAAGTACTCGGCGCGTTCGCGGCTGGGGCATTAGATGTCCTGGTGGGCACGCAGATGGTCGCGAAGGGCCACGATTTCCAGCGCGTGACGCTGGTGGGCGTCGTGGCGGCAGACTTGGCGCTGGGTTTGCCTGATTTTCGCGCCGCCGAACGAACATTCCAGCTATTGACGCAAGTGGCCGGGCGGGCTGGCCGCGGAGATCTTTCCGGCGAAGTCCTGGTGGAGACGCATTACCCTGAACACTACGCGATCCAACTCGCGGCGAAGCAGGATTACGTTTCGTTCTACGAGAAGGAAGCGCATTTCCGGCGCATGCTGCATTACCCGCCGCTCACCGCGCTCGCCAGCATTTTGCTGCGCGATCGCAAAATCGAAAATGCGATCCGCTGGTCGCGCGCGCTGGCCGCTTATTTCGCGCCCTTTGAAGATCGCGGCGTAAAAGTTCTGGGCCCGGCTGCGGCGCCCCTCGCGCGCCTGCGCAAGGAGTATCGCTATCAATTCTTGCTGAAATCGCCGCAGCGTTCCGCGCTATCACAAGCGCTGAGCGGCGCCCTCGATTTCTGCACAAAGAAAGAAATCCCCGAGACCGCCGTCATCGTGGATGTTGACCCCACCAGCCTTTCGTAGGCGCTCAGCCGCACGATGAATGTCATAATGCGGCACATGCACACACGACCGCTGCGAATCGTGCTGCCTGGCGGGTCTGGTCAGGTAGGAACGGTTGTCGCCAGACACTTTCGAGCCCAAGGCCACCACGTTGTCGTCATCGCGAGAACTGCCGGTCGCGTGCCATGGCGGATCGTCCCGTGGAACGGAGAATCGCTGGGGCCCTGGACCGAGGAACTCGAAAACGCAGACCTCGTTATCAACCTTGCCGGACGCAATGTTAATTGCCGCTACAGTGAAGCCAATCGCCGGGAGATCAAGGAATCGCGCATCCGCACCACTCGTTTGGTTGGCGACGCAATCAGCCGATTGTCCCATCCTCCCCGTATCTGGATGAACGCCAGCACCGCGACGATTTACCGGCACACGTATGACCGCGCAATGGACGAGGCCAGCGGGGAAATTGGCGGGCACGAATCAGACGCGCCTCCATCCTGGCGATTCAGCATCGAAGTCGCAACCAGCTGGGAAGACGCATTTTTCTCCGCGCCCGCTCCCGGAACACGGAAAATTGCTCTGCGCAGCGCGATGGTGATGAGCCCCGATCCCGACGGCATATTCGACACGCTCTTGCGGCTTGTCCGCTTGCGCCTGGGCGGAGCTTCGGGATCCGGTAAGCAATTTGTATCGTGGATTCACGACCAGGACTTGCTAGGTTCGATCGAGTACCTCCTCGCCAACGACGATCTTGATGGCGCGGTCAACCTCGCTGCGCCGAATCCAATCCCGAATGCGGAGTTTATGGCAGTACTGCGACAAGCCTGGGGCACGCGCATCGGACTGCCAGCGAGTGCTTGGATGCTGGAGCTAGGCGCAGTTTTTCTGCGAACCGAGACTGAGTTGATTTTGAAAAGCCGGCGCGTGGTGCCTGGCAGGTTACTCGCTCATGGATTTGAATTTGATTTCCCGACTTGGAACTCCGCAGCCCGAGATCTCGTCGAGCGTCGTCGAAAGCAGACGCATCCGCTGCATGAGCGTTTCACTAACAAATTGAACGGTTGAAATGCGTCGTTGAGAAGTACCGACGGGCCAGCGAACTTCACCAAGGGTTATTCACCGGCATAATCGTGAGACACAAGAGGAACATTGCCAGAGCCATTACCGCCAGCAGTTTGCGCGAGGCGTCGAGCGGCTGCCAACGATCGTACAAAGGAGGATGCCGGAATCGCAGCGACAGCACGAGTAGGACGATCCCCCAGAACGCCCAGCCGTTCCAGTAGCGGACTCCCATGAAGACCAAGACGAGCGAAACAGCCAGCGAAACGCGCTGATGACGCTCCGGCGTGAGGCTGTAGATGATGTGCCCGCCATCAAGTTGCCATACCGGAAGCAAATTCAATGCCGTGGCCAGCAACCCGAACCAGGCGGCACGCGCCACCGGATGCAACAGCAAAGAATACGGATCGGCGCCGGGATGGAACAGCTCGACAAAAAGCTGCATGATCGCCGGGGCTCCGAAAGTGACGCCTGAAGCGCTTTGTGCGCCCGGAATGACTCTCGAGATCGCGATTCCGTAGGCGAGCAACGGCACGGCGACGATGAAGCCAAGGATCGGTCCCGCAATGCCGATATCAAACAGCGCCCGGCGCGTGGTTATCGGCGAGCGAATTTTGATCACCGCGCCAAAGGTGCCAAACAGAAATGGTGACGGCAGGAAAAACGGGTAGCTGCAATCAACCCCGTAATACCTGCATGCCAGAAAATGGCCCATCTCGTGGGCCATCAAGAATCCCAGCAGCGTTGCCGCAAACGGAATACCCAGCAAGAGCAACTGGGGATGTTGCACCAATAACAACGGCAACGTGAAAAGACCTTCATCGGAGAGAGCCCGCGCCGAATCGTTCGCATAAGACATTGCAAACATGGCTCCGGCAGCCAGCGTCATCCCCAGAGTCAGTATGAATAGAGTCAACGCGGGCCAAAACGGAGGGCGGCGAGCTGGCTTCGGCGGCGGGGGTAGGTCAATGACCTCGGCGAAGTGACCGTCAAGCACTTCCAGTGGTAGACGGCCATCCCCGTTGCCGGATTTATTGCGCATGTGGTTTGGATGCACGGCGCGAAAAAACCGGTTCCGCGCCGTATACAGCAGCGGCGAGGAGCGCCATCCCAATCAAGGTTTTGGAGCTGAAGTAGCCGCCGGAAGCGCCTGCAATTCCTTGCCAGGCTTGAAGCGGACAGCCTTGCCGGGCGGGATACTAACCTGTTGTCCAGTGCGCGGGTTGCGGCCGATGCCGGTCTTGCGGGGCTTCACATTAAATACGCCGAAGCGGCGGAGTTCGATGCGTTCGCCGCGTCCCAATGCGTTCTTCATCGCCTCGAAGACGGTTTCCACGGCCTGTTCGGCTTTTGTTCGAGTAATATTCGTTTTCTGTACGATGGCGTTGACGATGTCGAGCTTGATCACACGTGCCTCCCAGGGACCGGAAACCTATGCTAGACAGGGAGTTGCAGGTTGTCAAGCGCCGTGCGGTGTATTACACTGCCCGGCTTCCACTGGGCGTGGAGCCGGCAACCGGCACGATTCCGCGCAGCAATCGGCGAGTGGCCAGCAAAGACAGCACGAGTGGTATGACCAGGAGGAAATGATGTCGGTGAAGTCTGACAAGTGGATTCGCAAGATGGCGCGGGAACACCGGATGATCGAGCCCTTCGAAGATCATCAGGTGCGCGACGGCGTCATCAGCTATGGCGTGTCTTCCTACGGTTACGATATGCGCGTGGCGGATGAGTTTCGCATTTTCACGAACGTGAATTCCTCGATCGTGGATCCCAAGCACTTCGATCCGAAGTCGTTCGTCGAATTCAAGGGCGACATCTGCATCGTGCCGCCCAATTCATTCGCGCTGGGCCGCTCGGTGGAATATTTCCGCATTCCGCGGAGCTGCCTGACGATCTGCGTCGGCAAGTCCACCTACGCGCGCTGCGGAATCATTGTGAACGTCACGCCGTTCGAGCCCGAATGGGAAGGCTTCGTGACCCTGGAAATCAGCAACACCACGCCGCTCCCAGCGCGCATTTATGCGAACGAAGGCTTATGCCAGGTGATCTTCTTCGAGTCCGACGAGCAGTGCGAAATCTCGTACAAGGACAAGAAGGGCAAATACCAATCACAACAGGGAATTGTGCTGCCGAAGATCTAAGTCGGGGCAACAGCGCCGGTTCTACAGCGCCCGGTAGAAGACAAGTGCTGTCATCCCGAGCGCAGCGAGGGATCCGCTTTTCGCTGAAACCCTAAGAGGAAAGCAGATTCCTCGGGCCGAAGTCGCCCTCGAAAGGACGTCGGTTTTTCCGCAAACTGTTCAGCCGCCGCGCCGGTCAGCATCAAGACTTGCCGCTTACAATCGGCGAAACCTTTCCCCACTTTCCGGTGAACACAAACGAATCGAGCGGCTTGCGTTCACGCGGCGCCAGTTCGCGTTGCTTTAATTGATCCGGCAAGGCGTCTGGTTCTCCAGGATAACCGATCGCCAATCCCGCAACCGGCTCGTACCCGTCGGGAATCTCAAAAAGTTCGCGCGCCTTATCGGGCAGAATCCCGGCCATTTGGTGTACAGCAAGGCCGAGCGCGTGCGCTTGCAGCGCCAGATTGGCCGCCGCTTGTCCTACATCATGGAACGCATGGCGATTGGGTTCGCCATTGTGATCGAATTTCAGCTTAGCCACGCTCAACGCCAGCACCGGAGCCTCTTTGGCCCATCCCTGGTTGAATTCGACGAAGGAATCGAGAATCTTCTTGTAATTCGCGGCGTCGTCCTTGGTTGCTACGATGAAATACCACGGCTGTCCGTTGTAGGACGACGCGGCCCACCGGGCGGCCTCGAAAAGAGCGCGCAATTTCTCAGGTTCGACGGGACGATTGGCAAATGCGCGGGGGCTCCAGCGCTCACTGATCAAAGAGTGGATCGGAACACTCGTCTCGGCACTCTTTTTTGGTATGGCCATAAGTTCTCCTTTGTAGGTCCGTAGCGAATGATTGTGAACGCGCGAAAACTCGACAATCCGTCCACGTGCGCAAGGCTTGGCCACCTCGGACGAATCGCGAATCGCCCTAACACCCGCAGACTTCGGAATTCCGCTAACTCTTCTTAGCCAGCGCGCCGTCTGCTGAGTAAGCTCCGGCGCCATTTACGGCGAGCACCAACAAGCCACCCATGATCGCGGCGTTCTTAAGGAAGTTGACCATCTGGGTTTGCTGCTCTGCGCCCTGCACCGCCCAGAAATTGTGAAAAAAGAAGGTCACCGGTATCAAATACAGGAAGAGGACCCAAGCCACAATTCGCGTCTTGAACCCGGCTAGAACCGCCAATCCGCAAGCGAGCTCGACAACCGCTGCCAACGCAATCGCCACACCGGGCGCGGGCAAGTGCATGGCGGTTGCGTATCCAACTATCTGCGAGTAGGCCGCTACCTTAAATACACCGCTAATGAGAAACATCACGCTAATCAAAATCCGCCCCGAGAGGGTAATGAGGCTGTTCGATGGTGCCATGCGACTGTCTCCTTTTTGAATTTGACTTCACGCAAGGTCAAACAGCAGGACCTCGGATGCTTCCTTGGCCTTTACGCGAACTTCGTCTTCCTGGGAAATTGCGGCGCCGTCGCCGGCATTCAAATCCTTGCCGTTTATGGTGACGCCGCCACGTGCTACTTGAGCCCAAGCATGCCGGTCGGCTTTCAGATCGAGCGTGGTTTCTTGCCCTTCATTCAGCCGGGCAATAAATAGATTCGCGTCCTGATGAATCGTCACCGGAGCATTGGGCCCAGCCACGTGCAGGAATTTCCCGCACAAATCTTTGTCCGGAAACGCGAGCTGCTCGTACTCCGGCTTCCGATTCTTGCGGTCCGGCAGGATCCAGATCTGCAGCAGGTGGGTGGGATCCTTCGGCGAAGGATTGAATTCGCTGTGCAGGATGCCGGAGCCGGCAGTCATGTGTTGCAATTCTCCCGGACGGATCACCGCACCTGTTCCCACGCTGTCGCGATGTTCGAGGGCGCCGTCGAGGATCCAGGTCAGGATTTCCATATCCCGATGGGGATGCATTCCGAATCCCTGGCCCGGCGCAACGATATCCTCATTCAACACGCGCAGCGAGCGAAAGTGCATGTGTTCGGGGTCAGAATACTGATCGAACGAAAATGTGAAATGCGTGTCCAGCCAATTCAATTTGTTATGGCCGCGTTCTTCACTTGGTCTGATGCGAATCATCGTGAATCTCCTTCTTCAGCCTTTCAGCGCACAATTCTTCGGCGCCGCGCCCGAGCTTGCGCGCGATGCGCCGCAACTCGTCTTGCTCCGCGGGCGTCAATTCACTCATCACCCGCGCGATCACTTGGGCGTGCTCCGGAAATATCCGCGTGATCAATCGTCTTCCCCTGGGCGTTAGATGAATTTCAACGACGCGGCGGTCTTTTTCATGACGCTCGCGCCTTACCCATCCCTGCTTCTGAAGGTTGTCGACGACCAGCGTCATATTTCCGCCGCTGCGCAAAAGCTTCTCGGCAAGGGCGTGCTGGCACATCGGCCCCAGATGGAGCAGCGCCTCCAGCACCGCGAACTGGCCCATGGTCACGCCTTCGGATTCCAAATGTGTACCAATCTTCGAGAGCATCGAATCCGCGGCCCGGACCAGATTGATGTAGGCGTTGAGCGCCCGCACGGTTCCTTCACAGCCTGCGAAGTGGGTTGGCATTTACTTTGAACTCAAATAATTTAAACTCGAAAGATTCGATGCTTATCCGTTGGGAAGGATTCAAGGAGGCTTTAAGGTTTTCGCGTGGGACGCATAAGTACTTCGCTTATAAAGCTTTGCGGAGGCTGGGTCACAATCATTTCCACGGCGCGTGCTATGTCCTCTGGTTGCAGCATCCGACTGGTATCCTTCCCAGCGTGCGGCGAAAAGTCGGTGGCCACGGTTCCGGGACAGATCGCACTCACCCGGATGTCGTACTCCCGCAGGTCCTCCGCCATGCATTCAGTGAGGCCCAGCAGCCCCCATTTCGAGGCACAGTAAATGCCGCCCCCGCGAAAAGCGTTCTTTCCCGCGAGCGAAGCGATATTGATGATGTGGCCGCCGCGCCGCTGGATCATCCCGGGCGCGACTGCTTTGCTCATCAGGAACACAGACTTCAAATTGGTGTCTAATACGGAGTCCCAGTTCTCTTCGCTGGCCTGCTGCGTTGGTCCGAAGTAGGCGATTCCGGCATTATTCACGAGGATTTCAGGGACGCCCACGCTCTTTTCGGTGTCGGCGATGAACGACGCGATCTGATCGTCGCGACAGACGTCTATCGGAGCGGCAAACACACCAGTAGCATCACGCCTCAGGTCTCTCGCCGCTGCTTCCAGTCTTTGCGGATCACGCGCACAGATGCTGAGTTTGGCGCCCATGCTCGCCAGACGATGCGCGATCGCGAGTCCGATACCGCGGCTCGCACCAGTGACGATGGCAACTTTCTCTTCAAGAGGTTTCTGATTGGACATTTGCGGAATTCCCCGGGAGGCGACAAATTTCTTCCTTCCATCATCTTATCATTAGGTGCGAACATCCCAAGAATGCGTCCAGGTCACGAATTTGGTTCCTAGGCTGATTTCACCTTGCACGCATGGGTAGCTTTCCCTATAATCCCGGGGATTTCGTTGGCCCCGTTATTCTGCAGGGGTAGTGGCCCCAGGGCGTGACCGCTAATCCAAAATGAAACTGGTCCAGGAGGCAGCGAACAGATGATACGAAAGTGCTTTTTCATACAGGGACTGTTATTGCTTGCTTTCGTGCAGTTCGGTCTGGCGACGCCGCCGGCTGGCGCCCAAGCCGCGCAGCAGGACCAGGGAAAGACCTCGTATACGATTCCGGAATACAACGCCTTCCAGGCGGCGCGCGCGGAGACAAATCCTCAAAACCGCGTCAAGCTGCTGGATGATTTTGTCAGCAAGTTCCCGAATTCTACGTTGACGATCTACGTGGATCAGCTTTATCTCTCGACTTACAGCGAACTAAAGGACTATTCCAAGGTCATCGAGACCGCCGACAAGATCCTCGCCATGGGCGACAAGATAGAGGCAGCCACCCGCCTGCAGACTTTGCAGACGCGGGTGCAGGTATTTTTGTCTGCGTTCAACCCGAAGGCGCCCGACGTGCACGATCAACTTGTGAAGGAGCGCGACTCAGCACGACAAGGCGCGGATCTGTTGACGAAGTATCCCAAGCCCGCAAATTCGACGCTGACCGACGCGCAATTTGCGGAGCAGAAAAAGCCGGGGCTGGCCTTTTTCTATGCTTCGGCCGGATTTGCCGACCTGCAGCTTAAGGACTATCCGGCTGCAGTGGACGATTTCAAGGCAGCGCTGGCGAATAATCCCAACGACGCGGTTACGGACTATCGGTTAGGCCTGGCGTACCTGGGAATGAATCCGCCTCAATCGATTGACGGATTCTGGGCGCTCGCCAGAGCAATCAACCTGAAAGTTCCCGATGCGGACAAGATCAAGGATTATCTGCGCAAAGCGATTCTGGCGTATGAACAACCGGGATGCGATAGCTCCGTGGATGCGCAGCTAAACGAGCTTCTGAGTCTTGCGGGCACGACGGGCGATCGTCCGGCGACTTATGCGATTCCGAGCGCGGCCGACCTGCAGAAAATCGCCCAAGGCAGCACGATTCTCACAGTGATCAGCGATCTAAGCGCGGGTGGCGATAAGGCCAAGATGACCTGGCTCGCTATTTGCGGCGCGCAGTTCCCCGGCGTCGTTGGCAAGATCATTGAAGTCAAACAGGGCGGAGGCTTTGTGGACTTCATGGTGTTCACCGGTGCCAGCGAAGACGAAGTGGATAAGGCTACCGCGGCCAATATGGATGTGAAGGTCTGGATTGCGCCGCCTCCGCCAGGAACTCCTGGAGCGGCGCAGGATACTCCTCAGCCCGATGTCGTTCGTCTTCAGAAAGACGACGGGATCCGCTTCTCCGGAGCCATTGTCAGCTACGATCCGTCGCCTTTCCTGTTGCACTGGGATCAGGTGAAGGTGGACCCGGCGGCGATTCCGGAAAAGACCGACACCGGAAAGCGCCATAAGGTTCCGGCCAAGCAGCAGTAGCCACTTGGCTCGCATCGAATTGCGGCCGGTCCAGAAATGGACCGGCCTTTTTTTTGTGGTGCGCTGAGCATGTTCGACAACTCGGAGGTGAAAGTCCTCTACTCATCCTGATGGAGGAGAAGAGTTAGTGAAACGCAAGGGTTGCCATCGTGAGATGGGACCTGAAGGAAGCGTGGAGCAAACACGCGAGCCGATGGACAAGAGCTGGATTTGAGGCCTACGGTGCCGAGCGAGCGGGCCACTGACCGCGAAGCTCATATCCATCAAAGGTGCTGGTGGTAAATCCGGCGGTTATGCGTGGAAGGTGGTCGAACTTACCTCAGGAGATCTGTCGCATGTCACGGAGTTGTGACTGAGGGTGAAGGATTCACTCTGATCGTGCGGCAGGAGTCAGCAGCGGGCATAGTAGTCGCGCAAGCGATGAAGGCCCAAACAGCAGGGAGCGGCAAGTAGGACGCAGGACTCGATGAGCGACAAGCGGCAGAAGAACCAGCTAGTGCTAGCCTTCGCTGAGAGGGATAGGAGTGAAGCTCCGAAGACTTCTCAGGAAGGGACCGAATCGCTCACGGCGAAATGCGAAACCGAACGTCCAGCTGGGCAGGAGCATTGATGGAAGAAGTCTGCGAGCGAGACAACTGCTGGCAGGCTTACAAGCGGGTCAAAGCGAACAAAGGAAGTCCGGGAATCGACGGCATGAAAGTCGGAGAACTCTCGGGCTACCTGAAGCAGCACTGGCCCTCCCTACGGGAACAACTGCTGCGTGGGGCCTACGAACCACAACCGGTGCGACGGGTGGAAATCCCGAAGCCGGACGGCGGGGTGCGAAAGCTTGGCATCCCGACGGTGCTGGATCGGTTCATCCAACAAGCGGTGATGCAGGTTCTGCAACGCAGATGGGACCCGACCTTCTCCGAACACAGTCACGGGTTCCGGGCGAAACGCTCAGCCATCAG
>CAWCGE010000021.1:0-58116 GCA_963795005.1 uncultured Acidobacteriota bacterium
TCGTATCGCAAATCGTAGCGCGGTTAGCGAGAGGGTTGCACAGGGGAACTTAAGCCAATTCAACGGCTTAGATTTTTACTGCCGTGGTTCGTAGCCAAACGCTCTATCCAGCTGAGCTACGGGCGCGCCGGAACCGCACGTGCAGTCTGAATAGATTACGACACACGGCGCGCGACTTCAACAGCGCGTGCCAAATGATTCGACTCACGTTTGAGCCACAACCTTCTCTGGGAGCTTGGGTTTTTGTTTGCGATCCGAAAATGAGGAGAGGATGGGTTGCGTCGGGCCGAGACCTCAGTGCGCCGATGGGGCGTCGCCTAAGCCCTCAGATTTATCAGCCAGGAGATTTTCAACTTGCTCGATCAACTTGGTTACGCCGTCCGACTTGGGGAAAACGGAATCCACCCCAAAGAGGGCGGTGATGGTCCGGTTCACTTCATCAGCGTACATGGTGAGCATTATTATCCGCAGGCTCGGCTGCGTGTTTCGCAGTATTCCGGCCACTTCAAGGCCGGTGAGACGGGGCATCCTTACATCCAGCAGGATCAGGTCGGGCAGTAGTTCTTTAGCCTTGGTCACCGCTTCTAGGCCATCGACGGCCTCACCGCAAACTGTGAAATCAGTATCGCGCTCAAGCGCGCGGCGGACGATGGTGCGCACTCTCTCGCTATCGTCGGCGATGAGAATAGTCCTGGGCTTAGATATTGCGGAAAGATGAGCAGAAGTCTCCGCGGCGGTCACTTTATTCGCCTCCTACTGTTGCAGATAACATTGTAGTCCATCCAACAATACAGCAATCCGTGTAGAGCCGGATTCACCGCAAACGTAGAAATACGTACCTTTCTTGGCATAAGGACGTGCGCAAAGGCACACCACGGCTTATTCTGAATGTAGCGCTCGCGAAAGACGACGGATGCACGGTGGCCATTACGATGGGCGCGAGCGGAGATTTCAGGAACTCGCCGCGCTGCTGGGTGACGCGAAAGTCGCGGCCGAGAAGGGTTTGCGCCGCGGTGGCGCCGAGGCAAACGATTATTTTCGGACCCAGCTCGGCGATTTCCGCAGCGCTGGGTTTTTTGTGGATGCAGTGCCTTTACGCGGGGTTCCCACTTGAAATGTTTTACGGCATTGGTGACGTAGACTTTTTGCGGTCAATGCCAGCCTCTGCGAGAGCTTCATCCAGTAGCCCGTCCGGCAGGCCCGACAAACGGCTTGCCTTCCAAATCTTCCTGATTGCCCGGTTGTTCACCGACAAAAATGATTTTCGCGTTGGGCAGACCTTCGCCGAAGACGGTTTGCGTGGCGCGTTTCCAAAGATCGCAGCCCGGCAGTCCTTCGCGGCTGATTGCAACTCTTTCAGCGATGAGTGCGGCTTGATGGCAGGTTCAACGGATTTTGCCGAGCGTTTCGGCATGGGTCATTACAGGTATTTTACCAGAGCAAGATCGGAAATATATACCGGGTTGCCTGCATTCCTGGAGACGGAGAGGTTGACAATCCTTGGCAAGGTGTAGAAAATTGGTTAGGCGAATAAAAGGCGAAGATTGATGCCTTGGCTTTGACGCCTAGCGATGAACTATGGCCGCTAATTTTGCAGCTTTGCGCTCGCAGGTGGAACTGGCTTTGGCCGGGCGCGTGGCTGCGCCTTTTACCTATCGCGACCGCAAGACGGTTACGACGGTTTCCACCGGCATTCCTGAAATTGATTCGTTGACGGGAGGTTTGCCGCGCGGGGCGCTAACGGAAATTTTCGGGCCTTCTTGTTCCGGGCGCACCAGTTTGCTGCTATCCGTTTTGCGCGCGCGAACGGCGCAGGAGGAAGCTTGCGCGTTGATTGATGGAGCGGATGCTTTTGATCCACATTCGGCGGAAGCGGCGGGAGTGGAATTGCGCAAACTGCTGTGGGTGCGTTGCAAGAATATCGAACAGAGTTTGCGGGCTACGGATTTGGTTTTGCAGGGTGGAGGATTTGGATTCATTGCGGTGGATTTGAGCGATATTTCGCCGCGGTTGGTGCGGCATGTGCCGTTGGAATCGTGGTTCCGTTTTCGGCGGGCGGTGGAGGATACGCCGACGGTTTTGGTGCTGCTGGAGCAGGAGTCGAACGCGAAGACTTGCGCTTCTTTGGGATTGCGGATGGAAGCGGAAGGGACTTCTTGGGCGGAGGCGGTGCCGGATGCGGATTTTGTGAGGCATTCGTTGGGGTGGTTGTTGGATGGATTGCGCGCGCGGGGGGAAGTGTCGCGTTCGCGAGGGCAGAGAGTGGGGGGGATTTTTAGAGCTTGGACAGATTGGGAATATTTCGGTTGGTTGCGGGGGGAGCGAAATCAAAATCGACGTCAAAAGATTTAGCGCAGAGGGCACAGAGAAAAACGCAGAGAGAGAGCGCAGAGAAAACCGCTTCGATTGCGTCGGGGTAACGGCCGGCACAAGGCTGAGGGCACGGAGAAAGATAGCTTTATTGCACGCTTAGGCCGCAGACAGAAGGCGCAGAGAAAGGCAATTCCACTGCAGATTGCAGGGAGTGAATGGAGATTCAAAAGCCGTGGCATTCGTTTCGATTCATGTTCCGAATTTTATGGTGCAGGCCGTGGTGCGCGGCGGGGCGCGGACTCGCGAGCGCGCGATGGCGCTGGTGGATGGGACGCCGCCCCTGATTCGCGTAGTGGCGACTGATGAAGCGGCTTTGCGGGCTGGGATTCAATTGGGGATGGCGAAACTGCAGGCGGAATTGTGCGGAGTGGAAATTCGTTCGCGGTCGCGGGCGCAGGAGAAGGCGGCGCATGCGGCTTTGCTGGATTTAGGATGGTCCATTTCGCCGCGTGTGGAAGATCTTGCGCCGGACACAATCATTGCGGATGTGGCCGGACTCGGTTCGTTATTTGGTTCCGACGAAAATATCGCGCTAGAGATTGTGCGGCGGGCGGTGGGGCTGGATTTGGTGGTGCATGTGGCTATTTCAGCGAATTTGGAAACGGCGGTGCATGCGGGGCGCGGGTTTCCGGGGATTACTTTAATTCCCGCGGGCGAAGAAGAAAAGTGCTTGAGCGGTTTGCCGGTCGGCGCGCTTTCGCCCTCCGTGGAGGCGCTGGAGACTTTGCGGCGCTGGGGAATACGAAACTGCAAGGAGCTGGCGGTTTTGCCGGTGCTGGAGCTTTCGGAACGATTGGGGCAGGAAGGAGTTCGTTTGCACGAACTGGCGCGCGGGGCGAGCGCGCGTTCGATGGTGCTGGTTGAGCCTGTCGAGAGCATGGAAGAGGAGTTGGAGCTTGAGGACGCGGTGGAGGATTTGGAGCCGTTGTCGTTTTTGCTGGGGCGATTGCTGGATCAGATGTGCGCGCGTTTGGAGACGCGTTCTTTGGCGGCGGCTGCGATTCGAGTGCAATTCGATTTAGGAGATTTGTTCGAGAAGGATGTTCAACTGCAGACAGAAAATGTGCCGGGTTATTCCGCGAACGGCAAGGATGCACGGAAAAGTTATTCGAAGACGCTGCAGCTGCCTGTGCCGATGCGGGATTCCAAGATGCTTTTGAAATTGCTGCGATTGCAATTGCAGGGGGATCCGCCGGCTGGGGACATTGTGAAGATTATGCTGGCCGCGGAGCCTGCGCGGCCGCGCTCGGCGCAGGGCGGGTTATTTGTTCCCGGTTCGCCGGACCCGGAAAAATTGGAACTTACGGTGGCGCGGCTGGCGAAATTGGTTGGCGGCGCGAATATCGGGTCGCCGGAATTGGTGGATACGCACCGTCCGGGAGAATTCCGGATGAAGCGGTTTGTGGTGGGAGGCGATGGAGCGGGGCTGCCTAAGCGGAACAGGATTGCGCGCGGGAAAACGGCTGGTGCTGCGAGTGGCGCTGGTGGTGCGGGGCTTTTGCGCCGGCCGGCTACTGGGTGCCGGATTTTTCGGCCTTGCTTGCCGGCGTCGGTGGAATTGCGGGAAGGATGTCCGGCGAAAGTATTTTTTCGCGGTTGGTGCGGGCGGGTGGTGGCGGCTTCTGGGCCGTGGAGGACGTCGGGGGATTGGTGGCGGGAAAATTCGTGGCACCAGGATGAGTGGGATTTGGAGATTGAATTTCAGGTGGCGGAGGGTGGAGCGGGGGTTTATTGCGTTTATTACGATTCGGAGTGCCGGGGGTGGTTTGTGCGGGGTGTTTACGATTAGAGGTTTCATGTGGGAAAAGAAAGCTAAGTCAAGGATTTCAGACAGAAGGCACAGAATAACTGCAGAGGACACGGAGAATTTGTAGAGAAGAGCGATTTGGGCGTCATCCCTCGTCTGCCGGTGTTTTGCCTCCATGTATACGGAACTGCATGCGCGTTCGGCTTTTAGTTTTTTGGAGGGCGGAGCTTTGCCTGAGGAATTGGCCTCGGTGTGCGTGGAGCGCGGGATGACAGCGATGGTTTTGCTTGATCGGGATGGGGTTTATGGCGCGCCGCGGTTTTATCTGGCGGCGCAGAAAATCTCGTTGCGCGCGCATATCGGGGCGGAGGTAACGGCTGCTGGTGGGTGGCGTTTTCCTTTGCTGGTGGAGGCACGGGCCGGTTATCAGAATTTGTGCCGCTTGATTACGTTGATGAAATTGCGAGCGCGCAAGGGCGAAGGGCATGTGACGGATGAAGAAGTGGCAGAAAGAGCGGCGGGGCTGATTTGCCTGACGGGAGGAAGGGAAGGGCCGCTGGCGCACGCTTTGGGGCGCGGGGGAATTGCAAGCGGGACGGAATGCGTGCGGAAGCTTTGCGAGATTTTCGGGCGCGAGAATGTGTATGTGGAATTGCAGCGGCATTACGACCGGGCGGAGGAGGCGCGCAATCACGCCGCATGGGAGATTGCGCGGAAATTGCACCTGCCGCTGGTAGCGACGAATGACGTGTGTTATGCGCTGCCCGAGCAGCGGGAAGTGCTGGATGTTTTCACCTGCATTCGCAATCACCGCACTTTGGCGACTGCTGGGCGCTTGCTGGCGCGCAATTCCGAGCGATATTTGAAATCGCCGGAGGAGATGACGCGTTTATTTGCGGATATTCCGGAGGCCATCGCGAATACGGAACTGGTTTCTTCCCGCCTGCAATTCGATTTGAGCAATTTGGGATACGAGTTTCCGAAGTATCCGGTTCCAGACGGCAAATCGCAGGCGCATTTTCTGCGCGAGCGGACTCTGGAAGGGATGATCGCGCGTTACGGGCCAGAGAACGAAAAGGCGCGCGCGCAGATCGCGAAGGAATTGACGCTGATCGAGAAGCTGGAGTTGGCTGGATATTTCCTGATTGTCTGGGACATTATTCGCTTTTGTCGCGAGCGCAATATTCTAGTGCAGGGGCGCGGATCGGCGGCGAACAGCGCGGTTTGCTATGCGCTGGGAATCACGGCGGTGGATCCGGTGGGGATGGATCTGCTGTTCGAGCGATTTCTTTCCGAAGAGCGCGGCGAGTGGCCGGATATTGACCTGGACTTGCCGAGCGGCGACCAGCGCGAGAGTGCGATTCAATATGTGTACGAGCGCTACGGAAAATTGGGTGCGGCGATGACCGCGAATGTGATCACTTATCGCGGGCGTTCGGCAGCGCGGGAAATCGGCAAGGCGCTTTCGTTCGATACGGAAACGCTGGGGCGTTTGACGAGTCTGGTGAGCGCGTGGGAGTACAAAGACGAAAACGATACGCTCACGCAGCATTTCCATGATGCAGGCCTGGATTTGCAGCATCCGCAGATCCGCAAATTCCTGGAGCTGTGCGTGAAGTTTCAAGATTTGCCGCGGCATCTGGGACAACATTCGGGAGGGATGGTCGTTTGCCAGGGCCAATTGGATTCCGTGGTGCCGCTCGAGCCGGCGACGATGCCGGGACGCGTGGTAGTGCAATGGGACAAAGAAGATTGCGCGGACATGGGCATCGTGAAAGTGGATTTGCTGGGATTGGGAATGATGGCGGTGCTGGAAGAGTCGCTGAAGATTATCCGGGACGATTACGGCGAAGAAATTGATTTGGGGAAATTGCCCGCGGACGATCCGGTGGTTTACGAGACGTTGCGCAAAGCGGACACGGTGGGAATGTTTCAGATCGAGAGCCGCGCGCAGATGAGTTGTTTGCCGCGCCTGCAGCCCAGACGTTTTTACGACATGGTGGTGCAAGTGGCGATTATCCGGCCCGGACCGATTGTGGGGAAGATGGTGAATCCTTATTTGAAGCGACGGCAGGGGCGCGAGCCGGCGACTTGTCTGCATCCGTCGCTCGAGCCGGTGCTGGAGCGCACCCTGGGCGTGCCGCTTTTTCAGGAGCAATTATTGCGTATGGCGATGATTGCGGCGGGATTTACAGGAGGGCAGGCGGAAGAATTGCGGCGCGCGATGGGTTTCAAGCGGTCTGAAAAACGGATGAAGGATATCGAGCTGAAACTGCGTAGCGGGATGACCCGGAACGGAATCACGGGCGAGGTGCAGGACACGATCGTGCAGTCCATCACTTCTTTTGCGCTGTATGGATTTCCGGAATCGCACGCGGCGAGTTTTGCGTTGCTGGCATATTCCAGTGCTTATTTGAAATGCCATTACCTCGCCGCGTTCACCGCCGCCATGCTGAACAATCAGCCGATGGGATTTTACCAGCCGGCAACTTTAGTGAAGGATGCGCAGCGGCACGGTTTGCGAATTAAGCCGATTGATGTGACGTGTTCGGAGTGGCTATGCAAATTGGAAAAGCAGAGTCAGGGTTTTAGCGTTCGACTGGGTTTGCGTTATGCGCGGGGTTTGCGCGCGGATGTGGGGGCGGAAATTGCACGTGAGCGCAATCTGCGGGCGTTTGCTTCGATTGCTGATTTGAAATTGCGCATTCCGGGGCTGCGCAAGGCGGAATTGGCGACGCTGGCAGAGATTGGCGCGTTGAATTTTATCGCCGGGCGGCGCGGAGCGCACCGGAGGGATGCGTTGTGGCAAATCGAACGGGTGGCGCGCAATGCCGGGCCTTTGCTGGAACGATGCGATGAGGATGATGCTGTCGCTATCGCGGAGAAAGAGGCGACAGATGGCGCGGCGAGCGCGCGTGCGGCCGTGACTGGGGAGTCTCCCTTGCTGCCGATGACGGCGGAGGAGCGGCTGGTCGCCGATTTTCGAGGGACGGGGATGACCATGGGGCCGCATCCGATGAAATATCATCGCGCGACAATGAGGCGGCAGGGAGCGGTGACGGCGCGCGAGCTGAATCATCTGCCAGACGGGACGTACGTTCGTTTCGCTGGAGGTGTGATCGCACGGCAGAGGCCGGGAACGGCGCATGGATTTGTCTTTCTGAGTCTGGAGGATGAAACCGGGATCGCAAATGCGATTATCACACCGCAATTATTTGGGGAGCACCACGTGGTGATCGTGAACCAGCAATTTCTGCTGATCGAGGGAAGGCTGCAGAACCTGGACAACGTGGTTTCCGTGAAGGTCGAAAACGTGCAGGGGCTGGAAGTGACGCAGGCGGAAACTGCTTCGCATGATTTTCATTGACAGCCTTGCCGGCCGGGATATTCCTCGCAAACCGCGCGTGAATTGCAGGGCCTTCGTAGCGGCGGTCTTCCGACCCCATGGTTGGTTGCGGTAACACCGATGGCTTCCCTCGCGGGGCGGTACAACTGCGAGCAGGCGGGTGAGATACTTATAGGCGTAACACAGGGGGATACGATTTCGTTGCGTGGACATTTTCGGGTTCTTTACCTTTACGACGTCGCGGAGGCCATCAATCTCGACAAGCTTCGATCGCTTCTCGAACCTAGCGCGGTGCAGGCTCCTGCCAGCCGCACGCCGCCGATTCCGCACTATTTGAAATTCGAAAGGCCGCCGGTGATCGAGCCCATTGGGCCGGTGATGTTGAAGACCGGCGAGACCATCGGCGGAAGCACGAAATATTACGACTATGGCGTGGTGAGCATCGAGATGGAGCTCGCGTTCGCGGGCGATTGGGCGTCGCTGGTTTCGCAATCGAGCCGCTGGATTGGCGCGCCGGAACTGGAAAGCAAAGCGAACGAACTGCTGCGGGGCGCATTGGAACGAGCCTCCGCCGCGCTGGTGCGGCCTTATAAGACGTATCTGAGCGAAGACTACTTTATCGTGCATCTTGAGGTACTCGCCGGGCCAGACGGGGCGACGCTGGGCGCCAAGGACCTGCTTGCAGGGCACGCTCGGGAGATCGCGCAACTGGTTCGCGGCGAGTCGGTGTATTTATCAGACGCTGAAACACAGGAAATTCTGCAATCGACAATTTCGTATGCGCACGAAGATTTGCTGGTGGTGGGCTGGTCGGGGGCGCTGGTCTACGGCAGCACCGAGAGCGCGGCGACGACGATTCAGTTGCTGGAATATGCGAACACGCAGCTGCTGGAATTGCGGCACTACGACAGTTTGCTGACGCGGCTGCTGGATGACGTCTATCGTTCGCTCGAGCATAAGAGCGGAGTGACAGCCGCTTGGCGGCTCTCGCGCGAAGCGGAGCGGCTGAATACGATCCGGCTGGACGTGATGGAGTTGACCGAAAAGGTGGATAACGCCATCAAGTTTTTGAGCGACATGTTTTACGCCCGCCTTTATGGTTTGGCGGCAGCCAAAGTTGGGGTTACGGATTATCGCAGGCTGGTCGATCAGAAACTGCGCACTGCCGGGGAGTTGTACCGCTTCATGGTGGACCAGTTCAACCAGACGCGCAGCTTTGTGCTGGAATTATCGGTGGTGATAATCCTGATCATCGAGATCGTTTTCTTGTTTCGAGGAAAGTAAACAACTCCGCCGCGGCAAGCCGCGGCCCCGCGGCGAGTGATAATCCACGGATTCTATTTTCGGAAATCTTGGGAGCGTAACACTAGCTCGCGGTCACGCTCTTTCGCAGAGTCGCGGGCTTCAGATCGCTCGCCGGCACCTTGGCGACTTCCGCTTCTTCTGCGCGCGCCATGAGTTCTTCCTCAGCGGCGAGCCAGTTATCCAAATCGTTGCCGTCGACACTGCCGCGCTCGATGTAGATTTCATATGCGCGGCGTTCGATCGCTTCTTGCGATGGAATCCTTTTGTTTGTGCTGGGCATAGTTGGACCCTCCCTCAGGAAGACAATACTCCACATGGTAAGCGCGGCAATACAGGAAAAAATGTAAAGGGTCCAAATGTTGGGCGTGCGCATCCGTGCGTGCGTTAAGAATTGTTAATCGTGGCCGCGCATGTTCATCGGGGAGAGCTCGGAAGCGAACGGAGGTAGGCGATGATGGCGACCGCATCTTCGTGCTTCATGTGATAGATGTGCATCGGAGGCCGGATGGCCTCGCCATTTGCGCCGATTCCTTTTTCGAGGATGCCGATGCCGTCCTGATCCGAGTATCCGGGAAAACCGGCGAGAGCGGGCGCGCGTTCGGCCCATTGCGTTGTGGCATGGACAGGCATGATCCATATGGAAGCGCCCTGCAACCAGCGGTCGGGGTCGAGTTGGCCCTGCGCGTCGCGCGGAGTGTGACATTCCGCGCATTTGGCGACTTCCTCCACCAGGTATTTACCACGCTGGACGTCCGCTGCATTGGATCCGGCGGATTTCTGTATCGCTGCGGTGTAAGCAACGATGGCGGCGGCGAGCAGAAAAACCGCGCAGGCCGTTATGCGACTGGCTATCTTCATTATGATTTGCTCCATTCTCGGAGTGGCCGCGACGGCGTCGGGGCCCCCGTCGGATTACGCATGAATTCTGGTTCGCCTGTTGCTCCAGTGTCAATGGGATGTTTCGCTGAGGGATGGCTGGCTTATGCATGGCGCCGTACTGGATTCGCGCAACTTCCGCGAGAGCCGAAACGAGGTTCTCCTTGGATACGACGCCGCGCTCCAGCAGCCACTCGCCGAGATGTACGAGTTTGCCGTGCTGGTCTTGAATGGCTTTGTTGAGGTCGTCTGCGGAGACTTGGTTCCGCTCGCGGAGGATTTCACCCACCCGCTTTTTCTTCCTGGCGCGCGCCTTTCCCAGAGCAATGCAAAAGGATTACAAGCGGAAGGGGGTGAACTACGTTCATTCTATAACACAGGATCGTGCGGAATCGAACCGCTTCATGACAATTCGCAGCATAGGTGCGAGGGAGTAACCACGTGCTTACACTCGCCGTATGCTGTTCTCGTCGTTGGCACGGCTGAGGGCGGGTCAATCTTGCGAGTGGCTGATCAAAGTGGATTGGCTGGCGACACAAAGCCATGTTCCGTTTTGATACTCCCAGGAGTCCGTAAATCTCCCATGCCGCACGACCGGCTTGCCTTTCACGCTCCCTTTTTCGCGGTAACCGCCAGCCACAATCGCGCTATCGCCATAAACATGCACGGTGACATCGTCGTTGGTTATCTGATCGGAATTCGGCGTGCTGCTCTTCACGGCCGCGAGGAATTGCGCCTTGTTCATGAACGAACCGTCGAAATCGGTGTACACGAGTGTATTAGCGAGGAGCTGATCCAGTGCGCCGATGTCTTTATGCTCTTCGGCCAGATTCCAGGCGTTTTCCACGGCGAGGATTTTGGATTCGTCCGGGCTGGGTTTCATTCGATCCTGTCCAGGCCGCAGTGGCCAAGCAGTGAACAGGACCAAACAAGCGAGGAGAAAGGATTTCATGAAGCACTCCCAAGAACATCATTCCTCGAAATGCGCCGTTGGTACTCTGCTTATCGCATGTTCAGGAACGCGGTTCAAGAGAGTTGAGCGAGGGTTGTGCAATTCCGAAATCTACTGACAAACGAAACACGGATGAGATCGGGACCGCGCTAGCGACTTGTCTGGTTCTGTTCGATGAAGGTGAGCGCGTCCATCACCGTGCGAAACCCGCCGCGCGAACCAAGCGTGTTGGTCTCGGACTTGGAATACAAGGGGCGGCGATGGGAAGAGAATCTGGCCGGATCGAATGCGCCACGATTGGTGTGAAAAACCCAGACGTATTCGTGGTGGCTCTTGTTCGCCTCTGAGGCGCTCATCAGAGCGGTGTCCTCCGTAGTGAGCGGAGTCCAATCCGAAAAACCGTTTTTTTCCACATGCACGGCGTTGGGCATCGTGACGCTGTAAAAGTCAACGTCATGCGTGAAGATGACCACGAAATCCACCATCGCTGGCGTGGGCGCGGGGCAGACCGTGGGAAAAGCTTTGCGCCGGTTCTGCGCGATCCACTTGAATTGATTGGGCGAGAGGCCATAAGCGGAGA
This sequence comes from uncultured Acidobacteriota bacterium, assembly GCA_963795005.1. Lineage (GTDB taxonomy): Bacteria > Acidobacteriota > Terriglobia > Acidiferrales > UBA7541 > Palsa-295. The sequence goes on from CAWCGE010000021.1 coordinate 11,180, forward strand.
AATAGTGCGCGCAGTTTGACGTGTCTTCCTCGAGCGGCTGAACCGAGGAGTCCTCCTCGTCGTCGTCCGGATTTGCCGGGCGTTTTGCTGGAGCGACGACTGGCTGGGCGCTCGGCGCCGAGACGGGCTGAACGCTTACGGAAGCTTCAGTGGCAGCGTTATTTGCCTCAACGTCTACCCTGCTCGCTACGGAGGGCGCAGTAGCCGGGACGGCCACCGCCACCGGGGTGACCGAGATCGTGGCAACCGGGACGGGCCTGCTAACTGGAGGCGGTGGAGGAGCGCTCGTCGCCACTGCCGCTACCGTTGGCGGCGCTGCGGAAACGGCTGGCTCGGCAGGGGTGGCCGGCGCAGGCGTGGGCTTTTTCACGCGCGACGGCGCGATTGGCTGGGGATTGCTGTACTTGGCGATGGCTTTAGGCGCGACCGGAGCTGGTTGCGCGGGCGTCGGATCCGTGTTGGCTACGTTCGCAACTGTAACCGTGCTCGCAGCCGGAGCCGGGGGAGTCGCAACCGCCGGGGCAGGCGCAGGTGCGGCCGTCGGCTGGCTCGAGACGTTGGCCGCGGGCGCCGACGCCGCCATCGTTACCGGTTGGGGCTGAGGCGCAACGGGTGGCGCTGGTGGAGCTGGCGCGGGCGTGCTGGCCACGGTCACGGGGGCGCTCGACGTTGAAGCCGGCGAAGCCGAGGTTGCAGAAGCGCTCGGTGCCGGACTGGGCGAACTGGCTGAAGGCCTTGTGGCACGTCGAGCCGCGAAAGCGAGCGACGCAGCTTCTACAGTGTTGGGCTTCTCTTCGGGTTCAGGAGGCAGCGCGGATTTCGGAAAGGCTGACTCCAACACGTAGCCCTCCGTGCCACTCGAAGTTTCGATCTTTACGTAGCCTTTCACGCGTCCGACAATTTGTACCGGGTCGCCGCACTTGAGCTTGGCCGCTACGTTAAAGTCGTCGAGGGACTCGTACACCCATACGCGGTCTTCGTTCGGTGCGCACTTCACATTGGTCGTGCCGCCAGCTTTCGCGGGCGAAGCGGCGCCAGCGATCAGGAGCGCGAGAACAAAACCTAGGAGACGAGTCATTTTTCCTCCAACCATCGCGGCGTGCTGCATCGCGGCTTGTATCTCCGTTTCTCCCGATGAAGCCAGCAGTTCTTGGAAACCGGAGGAATTGCGGACCCTGCGGTGATGCTTGGCGGTAAGGTGCGTTTGTGTGGACAGTTGCACCCCGGGATGTGGGCAGCAAGAAAAAAATCGGTATGGCACGGCGTTCCCCAAGGTCCACTGCTTTCCAAAAATCGCCCAAACCGGTACGTCCAGTATGAGGACAAGCGAAATCGGGGCGCAACTGGCCACAAGTTCAGAAAACGGGCAATGCGGGACAGTTCACCTTTTCATCGCCTGTGCCGGGTGACGCCTGAGCAGACCGCAGCCTGGGCCTAGTGGGCTATTTCTTGTGATGGCCTGCGCGGCGCTTCTTGTCGTAACGGGCTAGCGCGCTTTCAATTACCGGATAAGCCGCGGCCGCGGGCTGAATTGCATCCACTTCGACAACCTTACCTTCCAACTGTTTGTAATCCTGAAAAAATCTGCGGACCATGGCGAGTTTGTGCGGCGGCAACTCGCTGGCCTCGTGATAGGAGTTGTATTCGGGATCGGCGGTGGCGACGGCGATGATTTTGTGGTCAATCGTGCCGGAATCGATCATGGCCATCAGCCCGATAGTGCGCGCGTACATGATGGTAAGCGGATTCACGGGAACCTGGCAGAGAACCAGGACGTCGAGCGGATCATGGTCTTCGGCGAGCGATTGAGGAATAAATCCATAATTTGCGGGGTAGTAGACGGCTGAGTACAGAACGCGGTCCATTTTGATAATCCCGCTGGCCTTGTCGAGCTCATATTTGACGCTGGAGCCGAGGGGAATTTCGATTACGGCGTGGAATTCGTGCGGTACGTGTTCACCGGGACTGAGGTCATGCCAGGGATGCATCGCGCTTCCTCCGAAGATGATTCCAGCTAACTCGCGGCATAGCGAGGCTGCGATTTGTCGCGGTGGCTGGTTTGAGACCGTGCCAGGCCTGATCTTGCAGGTAGCCCTGTATTTTCCGGTGATGACGACGATCTAGGGCTGGTGAACTGCGCCGCACAGCGCGTCAACTTGGGTCTGCAGCGTCACATCTATCATGGCGCCCTGCCGCGATTTCGCCGAGCAAATCTGGTTGGCGGTCAATTGCAGCGCTCCGCGCAGATCAGCACCGTCCAGATTGCTGTTCTGTAAGTTCGCACCGTTCAGGACCGTGCCATTAAATTGCGCGCCGCGCAGGTCGGCGCCCTGCAAATCTGCGTCAATAAATATCGCCGTGGCCAGCTGCGCTTTCTGGAGATTTGCCCGGGCGAGCTTCGTGGACCACATGTAGGCTTGCTGCAAATCGGCACTTTCCAGATTGGCGCCGTCCAGGTGCGCTTCGCGCATGTCTGCTTTCTCCAGATTGCCGCGAATCAGGGAGGCATTTTCGGCGTGGGAGGCGTAGAGACTGGCACCATCCAGACGCGCGTCCACCAGAACAGCATCGGCGAGCGAGGAATAGGAGAGATTGGCTCCGCGCAGGTCCACGCGCGCCAGGTTCGCGCCGTCCAATTCCGCGCGGTCGAGATTGGCGCGATTCATTTGCGCGCGGTCGAGAACCGCGAATTTCAAATTGGCTTGCCCGAGGTCGGCACTGCGCAGGTCTGCTTCCGAGAGGAACGCTCCTTGAAAATTAGCGCGGAACAGATGCGCGTTGGCAAGGAAGATGCCGTAGGCCTGCGCGTAACGGAAATTAGTGCCGTTCAAATGCGCGCCCTTGACGGACGAAATCTGGTCGTCGGCGCCGTTCCAGTTTGGCGGGCGCAACGAAATGGACGCCTCGGTCAGCTCCGCATAGGGGTCGTAGCCCACCATCCACAGGGTGCTCGGCACCCAGCGGCGAATGCTTGCAGCTGAAAACTGCGGAGCGCGATTCTGGCTGTGAGGAACGCCCGCGACGGTTCCTGCGGAAACCAGAGACAGGACCACAAAAAGAAAAGCCAGCAGAGTGGCCGGTTTCAAGAATTTCAAGCGCGCGAAGTAGTCTTTCGTCGGCCTGCCTTGCGCAGCCCAAATGTCGGCGGGACGGCCAACACTGGTGGTGCAGTAAAACCCGACGCCCACGGAGACAATAACGAGAGCGATCTGCAAGAACGAACCGTGGATTTCCTGCAGCGTCAGGTAGCGTGCCCAGAAGAAAATGAGCACGATAGGAACAAGCCAATAAGCCAAAACCACAGAAGTGGCTTTCTCGATCAAGCGCGTCGAGGGAGCATCCGGATTCATCCAGCGGAAATGCATGCGCAGTAAGCCGGTGATGATTCGCGGACCCTTCTGGCCGAGAACTCGTCCGTCCGGGAAAATGGCGGGCAATTCGAGCGCAGCATCCCAGACGCGCTGCAGGTTATAAAGGAACCAAAGGTAGAGCACCAGCAATGCGGCGGGAGCGATGAGATAGATTTCGTCCGTGGGGACCGCGGCAGCGGCGGCGGACGAATGCAAATACGGAATGATGGCGGAGTTGGCCAGAAGTTGAATGTCTTTGGTTTTCCAGATGGCCAAACACGACAGCAGGCTCAGAGCAGTCGTGGTGCTGAATAAGCGCGCAGCGGTGTTTGAGGTGCGCGCGAAGTCCTGCAAGGCGTTAAATTCCAAAATCGGCGCGGGCAAGGACGCTTCGTGCAGATTGGCACCTGCCAACTGGCGAGGCAAAAGGCCCATCGCGCTCTCGAGCGATGCGCCTTCGAGACTTGCGCCTTCCAGATTTGCGCCGACCAGGCACGCTTCCTGCAGGCTGGCGCGAACCAGACAAGCGTCGCGGAGATCGGCGAGCAGGAGGTCGGCGGACTTCAAGTTCGCGTCCTGCAAATCGGCATAGCGAAGGTTGACGCCGATTAATTCCGTGTCCTCCAGCTTGGCATTGCGCAGGTCGGCTTTGGCGCCCACCGCTGCGTGCGAATCAAGCCACTCTTTGTGATTCGCCAGAGTTTCTTCGAGCGCCCATTCGTGGGGGGCAATTTTGGCCGGGGCGGCCGGCTCAGACGGGGTGGCGAGTTGTGCGTCTGCAACCAGTTCCTCACTTTCGTGGAGGTCGGCGAGGGTAATCGCGTCGGAAATTGGTTCGGCCGTAGTTTCCCGCGGGGGCTCCGGTACGGCCGCGATCTGCGCCGGAGTCTCTGTTGCTGATTCTGTCGATGTTTCCGGCGTAGACTGTTGCGCAATCCCGGGTGCGGCATCGGACGCTGCCGCGCGCGCGGGTCGAGAGGTGGGAACGTGCGCAGGCGCGACTGCCTCGCGCGCCGCGGACTCGGGCGGCTCCGTGGCAAGAAAATTCCTAAGCAGGAAATCCTTCAACTGCTCTTCATCTACAGGCGCCGGAGCTGGAGGCTGAGGTTCGACGCGCTTCGGCGTTGCGGCAGCGAGTTCCACGGCAGGTCCGGGTTCCGCGGTCGCTGTAGCATTCCCGGTGCGATCACGGGAGAACGCAAATTTGAATAGAGATGCCATGCGATCGTGTAATCCCCAAAGAATCAGTCTGAAAAATGGCCCGACGAAGAGAGTGATTCCCCCAATTTCGCAGTGACAATATTAATCTGTTTGGAGTTCGCCTGACAGTATCCTAGCGCGAACGTTTCTCAAAACATGCCTGTACGAAGGTGCAAGTGAGGAACAGCTGACCGGGCGTCCTTGTGAGCCAAAGCCAGGCCAGGAGGCGCGATTTGCGGGTCGGCAAGGCGATGATGGGCACCAAACTTGCGCTTTTGACGCACGGAAGGCAACTGTAAGCTGCGCGGGGTTGGATTCCGCAGTATCCTTATATACGTAGATTAAACGCGGCAGGGATTGCTGTTCGCTCGTACGGCAAATAACTTTACCGGAGGGAACGTGGACGCGAAGGCGTCGGTGGCAACCAGGGCAGGGACGCGGGTTGAATCGGACAGCATGGGGAAAATTGAGGTTCCGAACGACCGGTACTACGGGGCGCAGACCGCCCGTTCGCTGATTCATTTCGATATCGGCCGCGAAACCATGCCTCCTGAATTGATACGCGCCTTTGGAATCTTGAAAAAGGCGGCGGCGCTGGTGAACCAGGATTTGGGCAAGCTCTCGCCGGATAAGGCGAGGCTGATCGTGCAGGCTGCGGACGAAATGATTGCCGGAAAACTGGACGAGCATTTGCCGCTGCGCATCTGGCAGACGGGCAGCGGCACGCAGACCAACATGAATGCGAACGAAGTCATCTCGAACCGGGCGATTGAGATCGCGGGCGGTGTGCTAGGCAGCAAGAAGCCGATTCATCCCAATGACGATGTGAACATGTCGCAGTCCTCGAACGACACTTTTCCGACGGCGATGCACATCGCCGCCGCGTCGCGCATGGCCGAAGTGCTGATTCCGGCGGTCGAGCGGCTGCGCGATGCGCTTGATGCCAAGGCGAACTCGTTTGCGAATGTGGTCAAGATCGGCCGTACGCACCTGATGGACGCGACGCCGCTGACGGTTGGGCAGGAAATGTCCGGTTGGGTGAGCCAGCTCGATCGCGACGTGGCGCGATTGAAATTGGTCCTGCCAGGCCTCTACGAATTGGCGATTGGCGGCACGGCGGTGGGCACGGGATTGAACGCGCATCCCGAATTCGCAGAGCGGGCGGCCAAGAAGATTTCGGACTTGACCGGCCTGCCGTTCAAGTCGCACCCCAACAAGTTCGCCGCTCTTTCCGCACACGACGAGATCGTATTTGCCAGCGGAGCGTTGAAGACTTTGGCAGCCTCGCTGATGAAAATTGCGAATGACGTTCGCTGGCTTGCTTCGGGGCCGCGCGCCGGCTTTGGCGAATTGATCCTACCGGAAAATGAGCCGGGCTCTTCGATCATGCCGGGGAAGGTGAACCCGACGCAGTCCGAAGCCATGACCATGGTGGCGGTGCAAGTGTTCGGTAATGACGCGGCGATCGGTTTCGCGGGCTCGCAGGGAAATTTCCAGCTGAACGTTTTCAAACCGGTAATGATTCATAATTTTCTTAATTCCGTGCGCTTGCTCGCGGATGCGTGCCGTTCCTTTGTGGACCATTGCGTCAACGGAATGGAGCTGAACCTGGACCGCATTGCAGCGAATGTGAAGAATTCTCTGATGCTGGTGACCGCTTTGAGCCCGAAGATAGGCTACGACAAGGCAGCGGAGATCGCGCACAAGGCGCATCAGGAACATTCGAGCTTGCGCGAAGCCGCTTTGCAGCTCGAATACCTGAGTGCGCAGGAGTTTGATGAGTTGGTACGGCCTGAAAACATGACCCATCCGTGAGGCGAGACAAAATTGCATGCGCAGTGTTCCATTGCGGTGCATGCATCAAGCTGCTCATAACCCGATATGCGGTCGCCCCGAAGCGCCTCTCGGCGTCGGGCTATGGTGAGTATGATCCCGTCGCTTCGCACGAAAATGCGCAAGGCCGCGCGATGAATCGCCGTGTGGATCTGGTGATTCTAAGACTCCAACGTCGAGCCCTCCCCCGCGCCACGCGTTTCCCTTTCATTTGGAACCGGCAGGACGGTCCGATCCGGGCGCGGGCGCCGGCGCCGGTGTGGCTTGGGGCGGCTGCGGGAAGGCCTGCGGCGCTGGCGGTGGAATCGACGTCGCAGGTGCCGGTGCTGTCGCCGGCGCAGTCGTTCCTGCGGCGACTTCCTTCACTACGTTCGCGGCCAGTTTTTTGCTTACCGGGCAGGAAGTGTCGTTGATACGGCATTGCGCGAGGGTGAGGCGGCAGCCGCAGTCGCAGGTTTCCGAGTTGAGGCGTTTCAGCGCGGCTTTCTTCTGCTCGGAGGTCAGGCCGGCGAAGTCCACGTCCGGCAATTCGGTGGCGAGCGAGGCGTTCTTCAGGAAAATTTGCCCCTGGTCTACGAACGTCTCCACCTGCGCGTCGGCGGGCAAGCCGAGCAGCAGGCGTATCTCGGTCTCATAGAGCTCTTGGGAATAAAGTCCTTCGTGTTTCTGGACCACGTTGCCATCGGTATTGATGACGAACAGCGTGGGTAGCGCTGGCACGCCGCCGTACTCGGCGACCATTTCGCGGCTGGCCATCACGATGGGGTAATTGATGCCGAAATGCTGCGCGAATTTCTTCACGTCCTGAGGATCACCGTCATCAACCGAAACGCCGACGATCTGCAGCCGGTCCTTGTAACGATTGGCGAGATCAATCAGCACGGGAATTTCCGCGCGGCACGGAGGGCACCAGGTAGCCCAAAAGTTGATGAAGACGACCTTGCCTTTCCATGCGGCGGTGGAGACGGGGTTGCCGTCGAGGTCGGTGACCAGGAAGGGCGGCATGGGCTGAGGATTTTTGGCGAAGCGGACGACGCGCTCTTCGCCGGAGTTATTGGCTGGCTGATCTGCCGGGTGATCGCCTGACTCGGTCGTGGATGGTTGCGGCGTTTGCGCGTGCGCGGGTGTGACGGAGGCCGCCTTCGTCGCGGGCCGCGCGGATGCGAAGGAAGACGTCAGCTTGTGCAAATGCGGCTGGCCCGAACGTCCCGCGGCAAGACCAATGGCCAGGCCTGCCAGCCCGCCCCCCAACGCCAACACCAGAATGAAAGATTTCTTCATGCCCCGCCGTACGCCCAATTTATTATGCGGCAGAGAGAATCGGTGGGCAAGGCCGTGGTGAGAATGATAGTTGAAAGTTAACAGTGGAGAGTTGCCTCGCTGCGCTCGGGATGACAGATTAAAGCGAAGAGCACATAGCCAGGAGTGGCTGTGCCACAAAAAGCGAACAGTGAAGCATGCCCGGTGCGACCCGAGAAGGGTGGGCCGAACCGGCCCGCTGCAAAGCAAACGCCGCAGCCTGGTTATGAATCAGGCTTTTAACGAGAAGATGAGAAGACGATGAGTGTATATAAGGACGGGCAAGTCGTCGGACCTGTCGGATCTTCGGGGGATCGGCCGATGGCTGTCGTCTGCAACCGTGGAGGTGGTTTATGGCGTCGCAGGCTCAGCGAGTCGGGGACAGACCTGAAGCCCTTAGTGTTGGTGCTATTGAATCTACATTGCCAGTCCGGGTTGAGAAGGCTGGTCCACTTGCTCTGTCGTATTATCTGGTCACAACAGGGCAACCGATTACCGATAGCGGCGGGCAGACACAACGTCTATTCATTAACATTGGCCTACAGCTAGGGCAAATTGACATATCAAAATTCAAAATAACAATCTCCAATCTCCCGGATACCGACGCTCCGTTCGTGGTTGATGATACGCTGAGCGTAAACGGAAATGTGCACGGAGGATTCGCTGGGACCAAGTCCGACCCGAAGCAATCACTCGGACAAGATCCCCTGGTCAGTTACATACCGGTGGAACCCCTGGATATTAGTGACGAACTACGGTCGGACGGCATCTTGTACCTTGCTGCGCTTGACCTCGGTGGATACACATATTGCTGCTCACGTTTGTATGTGCGGGTTTCACCGAGGCCTTAGATAACGTCCAATAAGTCGCAGCCCGGGCCTTGAGATTGGGCTAGGGTTGGTCGGTGGGGGGCGGGGCTGGGGTGTGGCGTGGGCGGGGTTCGGCTACGGATTCTGTTACGGCGTAGTCTGCGGGGATTTGGAACAGAGTTGGATCGGGTTCGCTGCGTTCGATATTGCGCATGCCGCGCACTAGCTTCACTTCGGAGTGGGTGCCCTGGCTGACGGTGAGAACAACGGCGGCGAGCTGGTCGGAACACCATCGCTCACTGGTGCTCTCGCCGGAAGATGCGCTTCCGGCGATGGTGGCGCCGAGCATGGGCATGGTGATGCGCACGCCATGCGCCGGCACTCCTTCGATGGTTTGATCGCCGAGGTCCTCGACGCCTACGCGGTCGTTTTGGCTCGACGGCAAGCGCGACGAGCAGAACGTCCGCTGCGAAGGGGCTGACGTGGCGCTGGGCTGCGAATGCCTGACTTTTGCCGTGGCGCTCAAAGTGTCGATCTCGGTCAACGTCTGAGCGACGGGATCGCAAATCATGATGAGATGCTGTTCGATTTTGGTTCCGGCGTCGGGGCCGTTGTCGCGCTTAAATTGCCCGGCGACGCGATCAGTGCGCACGCGTCCCTGGCTGTCACGCGCGACCGATTCAGGATGGTTCGGACTTAGGGAGGTGACGTCGGGCCTGCCCGATGAGGTGAAGGCGATCTCGGCGGTAAACGGATTTCCCGGGACCAGGGCGACGTCGCCGAAGCCAATGGAGTTGACGCCACATTGCGCGTGGGCGAACGAAGCCAAGACCAGTAGCAAGAGGCAGACTGCGACGACGCGGAAGGAAAGGTGCAGATAGGAAGGCATGGCGGCGCCTCACATGTTGAATTCAGTTGCGGGCCCGTGGATCGGAGCATGAGATTCGCGCGCGGCGAATTGGGTTGCGTCGCGTGGCTTCTGGGCCGCCGACCGACGCATCATAGCGCGGGATTTTTCCAGACTGAAGAGTTATCTGGTGTTGGCGCCTACGCCTGCGATTCTTTGGCCGTTGAATTTGGTGAACGAGAAGCCTTCGAAGTCTTCGTTCCAGTTGCGAGCCATATCCTTGAGCATGGAAATGGCGACGGCTTCGCCGAGCGGGAGGGAATCGGCGTAGTCGTGGCGCCAGTGAACCGCCGCATGATTCCGGCCGATGGCGATATTGGCCGCGAGTTTGTTCATTTCGCCGCCGATAGTGAGTTCGTTGGCGTCAGAGCCTTCGTAGGGAACGAGCGACAAACCGTCTTCGCTGGGCTGCATGATGGTGAAGCCGGGAATGGAAGTGAGCGGCGCGAGATCGTTGAACCAGGCTTTGACGATCGTGGCGCACGCGCCGGCGACGGTGCCGTGACCCTGGCCGTAAGAGGGGTGTTGCGGGCAGCCTTCGGGGAAGGCATGTGGGAGGAAGTAAGTGCCGTTCTTGGCAAAAACTTCGGCGACGGCGTGGGAGTTGAGGACGTCGGGATGCAGAGGGTAGCTGGCTTGATTGGTTTTGGTCATGTGCACGAGGCCGCCGAATTCCTCGGGGCGCAGGTGGCGGTGCACAAACCACTTCATGAACCAGACGGCTTTCAGAGCGCGCTGCGAAACTTCCGCGACCAGAGTCTTCAGATGCGGACTGCCGAAGGTGCCGAAACCGGTTTGCGTTTGGGAGTTGACGTAGGGATTGTTGGGATCGAGCGGCGCGCCGGAGTCAACTAGTTTGAGGCAGGCGTTGAAGTAGGCTTCGAAGAGCACGTCGACGTGAACGTAGGCGCTGAGGCCGCGGCCGTTGCGAATGTGCTGGATGTTGGGGTCGGGCTGATTCGCGGCGAAGGGGCCTTGGCCATTCTGCACGGCGAGCCAGGAAGATTGCTCGGTCATGTAGTCGAGGCCGGGGACGTAGGTGATCATCATCTGAGTGATGGGGATGGCGCCGTAGGTTAGCGACTGAAGAATGAATTGCGACGGGTAGGGGCCGAGGACGTCGCTGGGCGTGAAACCGCGAAACAGATTTTGCGGCGTGACCGGGCGCGGGCCGGTGAATGCGGGAAGGGAATTCAGTTCGGCGATCGCGGCTTGTGTAAGCGGCTCGTTGCCGTATTGGGTGAAGTTGACGTCGCGGCACAAAGCCATCCAATAATTTTCCACGGCGGTGTCTGCCATTTGGCGGCTGGCAACGGCGGGCGGCGTGCCGATGGCAAGTTGGTGGCAATCAGTTCCTTCCAAGTCGAAGGCGAGGCCGCTTTGCGGATCCACCAGAGGCGTGTTGCCGCCGAGTTGGATTTGCGCGAAGTCTTGCGGCTCACCGCTGTGGACGGCTTTCAAGAGGCTGTTGTAAGACGCCGAGTTTACTTCGCCAATGCCATTGTGAAGCAAGCCTTTCGAGTAGTTTCCGATCCGATCGGGATACAGCTGTTCATCGCCGTTCGTGATTTGCTGCGGAACCGGCACGCCGAGTTCGGCGAGCGCGGCGTCGAGGCGATTCTGAAAACTTTGTTGCGCGCGCGTGCTTCCGCTGAAGCCGGGAGCAGAAGCGGAGTTAGCGCGTGATTGCGCGCCGGCGGCTTTGGCGACAGGGGCAAGACCGGTGGCGCTGACTGCAAACGATGCAGCGGCCGCGCAGCCGAGTCGGCCGATGAACTTGCGGCGGTCGGAGCCTTGCGAGCTGAGTTTTGCAGAATTTTCTTCCCCGCCGAGGACAGGCTTGGACGATGGCATGAGCAGTCTCCTTGAAGGCGATGTGCTCCTACACGTTGGGCGATGCTGGATGAGCAGGATGCCGAGGCAAACTACGCCAATTGAAGAATCTTGACAAGGCGAAAGTAGGACAGTTTTGGTACAGGAGGCAAGGCTTTAGTACTAGAACGATGCGCTGCGCGCGGTTGCTACCGGCTCCCTTCGAGAGCAGCTTACAGTGTGCGAGCCTTTGCCGCATTTTCGACGGGTGCTCGCGACAACTTTGGTAATCTTGTGTTGAGCGATGCCGTTCACATTCTCACATCCGGCAGCGGTGCTGCCGATTCATGCCCGGTTCAAGAAATGGATTCCGCTTTCGGCGCTGGTCGTTGGAAGCATGGTGCCGGATGCCGCGTACTATTTGCCGATGCCCGAGCATTTCAAACGTCACTCTCATTCGCTGCTGGGAACATTTTCCACGTCTCTTCCGCTGGGGATTTTGGCGCTGCTGGTTTTCTACTGGATGGCGGCGCCGGTGGTTTCTTTGCTGCCCAGCCCGCACCGCGAGGCTCTGCACTCCGAGCTGAAACCTCCGCCCGGTTCCATCATGCAAGCGCTGCTCGTGGCTGTGGGAATTGTAGTTGGGGCGTGGACCCACGTCTTGTGGGATTCGTTTACGCATCGTGCGGGCTGGATTGTGACGAATTCTCCAATGCTGCAACGACGGTTTTTGGGAGACGTGATTGCGGGATACAACGTGCTGCAATATCTGTTTACGGTGCTCGGCCTAGGAGTGCTGCTGTACGCGTACCACAGGTGGATGAAGGCGTCGGGATTTCAGCCGTGGGTATGGCGAAAACCAGGCTGGAGATTATATTTGTGGGTGGGTGTTTTGGTTATGTGTTTCACGGCGGCAATTGTGGAGAGCCGGACGATTCAGGCGATCGCGAGCGAATCTTACTTATATAGCAAACATTTCGGGCTCGTTTTTATTACGAGCTTTGTGCGGGACATGCTGATTGCAGTGTTTGCCGTGGCGGTCGGCGCGAAACTGTTTGGGCTTGGTGCTAAAGGTGCGCGGCAGCCGCCTGAGATTCCGGCGCAAACATAGGCCGGAGTGGATCTCCCGGGAGAGATCCACGCGTCGCCGGATTCGGCAACGCGTGGTGTGGGTTAATCGGCGGTGTGGGCCACCGAGTTCAGTCGCTCAGCGGTTAACTAGGGAGTGTCCGATTTGTTGGACGCGTCTTTCACAGTCGCTTCCGAGTTTGTCGGCTTCATAGAAACGACTTCGTACGTTTCCATCTTCCCGTGAGTGTCCGGGACTTTGAGATACATGCGGTCCTTCTTGATTTTGAACTCGATTTCCTTGCCCACCGGCAGGATTACGGCATGTTTCAGGTCGGTGGGGCGGATGTCGTATTCCATTTCGTCGCTAAGGACCGTGTATTGCGGACACAACTTCTCGTCGGAGTTTACGTGAGTGATGCCCGCCGAAGCCCACAGCGTGCCCAAGCCGGTGATGCCCTTTTGCTTTGCGCCGCAAGGAACCGCGTCCATTTTTTGCAACGTGGCCCTCTCGGGCGGCTTTTTATCATTTCCGCCAGCAAGGGCAGGAACGGCGCAGATGAGAACCAGAGCAAATATCAGTGGAATTTTCGCGTTCATGATGCCTCCTTAGAGGAATCCTCCGTCCAGGAAGCGTCGCAGACGGATCAGACGACGCCCGCGGGATGGAAGGCCGGTTGCTTTGCAGGCCTTCCATTCCCGCGCGGGTCGGATTTTACTGCTTGGGTTTGGCGCTAACGTCGGGCATTGAAGTTGGAGTCTTCGCGGTCTGACCCGGAGTAGTGGTCGTATTGAACTGCTGGGCAGACTTGACGAAGTTTTGTGGATCCGCGTTCAAGCCCTGCTGAACATCGGGATGCGCCTTCAAGTAATCCCGAAATTCAGGATGGTTGTCGAGATACTGATGGTCTTTAGCCAGCGAAGGATTACTGGAGAGGTCGCGTGCAACGTCTGAATGGCCTCCCAGGAACTGTCCGAAGCTGGCGTATTGGCGATGGTTCGTAGAGTCACGATCCATGCCGCCGTTTTCGCTACGGTCGTAACGGGCTTCCTGCTGCATGAAGGCGTTCGGGTTTTGGTCTATTTCTTGGCGAACACCCGGATGCTGTTGCAGATAAGCCTGCAAGGCCGGATGGCTTCTCACAAATTCTTGGTTATCGATCTGTGAGGGGTTCTTGCGAAGCTGCTCGGCGGTTTCCCGATGGCTATCGAGGAACCGGTCGAAACTAGCCAGTTCTCCGCGATGGGCGTCGCGGTCGCTATCCCGCTCGCGGTCCGCGTCACGATTGTTGTCGGCATCACGATCGCGATGGGCGTCGCGGTCAGCGTCCTGATCAGCATCCTTGTTGCGATCCGCATCACGGTTGTCGGCGTCACGGTTGCGGTCCGCATCGCGGTTCGCGTCACGATCAGCGTCGCGATTCCGGTCCGCATCGCGGTTGTTGTCGTTGTCACGATTGCGGTCGGCGTCGCGGTAGTCCGTATCGCGATTGCGGTCATCTTGACGTTGATCGTAACCAGCTTCCTCTTGCATGAACGCATTCGGGTTCGCCTTTAATTGCTGGCTAACTTCCGGATGCTGTTGCAGGTAACCCTGCAGCGCCGGATGGCTCTTCACAAATTCCTGGTTATTCACCAGGGAAGGATTCTTGCGAAGTTGCTCGGCGGTTTCGCGATGGCTATCGAGGAATTGATCGAAACTCGCCAATTCCGGACGCATCCGGTCGCGATCGCGATTATCGTCGCGGCGATCATAGCGATCTTCGGCGCGCATGAAGGCGTCCGGATTCTGGTCGATTTGCTGGCGTACCGCGGGATGCTGCTGCAGGTAGTCCTGTAAGGCAGGGTGGTTTTTCAGGAATTCCTGATTGTCCACCAAGGAAGGATTTCTGCGCAGCTGATCGGCATCTTCACGATGGCTATCGAGGAAGCGATCAAAATTAGCTACCTCCTCGCGGTCGCGGTTCGCGTCACGACCGCGGTCACGGTCATCGTCGCGGCGGTCGTAGCGATCTTCCCGCTGCATGAAAGCGTCCGGGTTTTCTTTTATTTCTTCTTGAACAGCCGGATGTTGCTGCAGATAATCCTGCAATGCCGGATGATTCTTCACATAATCGCCGTTGTTCACCAGCGAAGGATCTTTCCGAACTTGGCCGGCGATGTCCGGATGGCTGTCGAGAAACCGATCGAAGCTGGCCAACTCCTGGCGACTGATGTCATTGTCTTGAACGGGCCGATTATCCTGAGCGGGCATCGATTGCGCTCGTGCGGGAGTTCCCACCCAGAAAAAACCAGTGAGAGCTGATACAGCTACCCAGCTCTGCAAATGTTTCTTTCTCATGCGACCGCCTCCTGCGGTGAATGTGTCACCCGCGACAGAGGTGCAACCTCCGTGCCAAACAGCAACTTTTAAGAGCGAACTCGCGGTGATTCAAGGCGTTACGGGAGGGCGCAAAAAATCGGCAAGGCTCGGTAGGGATGGAATTTCGACACGCTCGGGGAAAATCGCTATACGGAGAACTCCCTACAGGAAGGTAGCGATTATGCGGATTCGCAGGGTGATTCGCTAATTTCGTATGACCAGGCTTGGGACGCGCGCGTCAGTTTACTTCGATGGTCGTAACACTCAGCGCGGGAAGCGTCACGGTGAGCGTCGAGCCGCTTGCTGGCATTGTGCCGATGGAAACTGGCTGGACGGTGGTCTGGCCTTGGGCGCTGGCGGCAGTCATTTGATAGAGGTTGGCGGCGCCGGAGAGCGATAGGCCGTTTATGGCCGTGATTTGCTGCGTTGTGGAGCGATTGATGGCTACGAAAACATAACGGTCTGGGATGGTGCTGTCCGAACTGGCGTAGACGACGACATTTTGTGCGTTGCTGGATGTGGATTGCAGCGAGGTGTCGCCGAAATTCGCGCCAGCGCCATCGAAATCACGAAAGGCGCGGAATCCGGCAAGGGCGTACGAGTAGGTGCCGTTGGGCGGCCAGAAATTCGCGGCGAAAACTCCCTGGCTGCCGAAGACGCCGAGGTTATCGGCTTGCGCGATGGTTCCGGCGATGTGGTTCCAGCCGCCGTTTTCGTACTCCGTGATGGAAATCTTCATGCCAGGGAATTCGGCGTTGATTTTGGATTGCAGGCGGCCGAGGATGTTGATCGGGGAGTTGCCGAGCTCTTCGTAAATCCAGGGATTGCTGTTGGTGGAATCCGTGAAGGTAGGATCCCACAGGTTGCGCGGGCTTTGGACTATCAGCTGCACTTGCGCGTCGGTGAGAGTTGTGCCGCTTAGGTCGAGGCTGCGTGTTCCGCTGGAATCATATTCTTCGGCGTACCAATGAAAATCGTAGACGTCCACAAGCGGTTTGCCGTAGGTCGCGGATGCGGCGCTGATCGCGGTGAGATATTTGTCCGGGAACCAATTCGCGCCGGTGGGCGTGGCGCTCAGTTCACCTTGCCAATTGTAGATGCCCTGAAAACCGTAATGCACCGGCCCAAAAATTATCATGTTCGGAAATTGCTTTTTCAGCGCTTCAGTAAGGGTGATGGTTTTCGCGATGTAAGCGTCGGAGGTGACGGGATTGGGTCCCTGGACTTCCAGGTGCGTGGAGTTCCATAACTCCGGTTCGTTATCGAGGCTTACGAAGGTGGGGTGCGCCGGATTCCCGCCGAAGATGCCCATACCGGAAAATTTCTGGTCGAGCGCCCAAACGAATTCGTCCATGAAAACGTAGTCGTCCGTGGTGGGCGGGTTGATGGTGAAGGGAGCGCTGGAGACCGTCGATTTTTGATCTACAACTTGTTTGAAGCGCGAGAGATCGGGAGGATTGGTGACACTGACGGGACCGGCTTCGTCACCGGCGACCAATCCTTGCAACTGGACGGTCATCAAGCTGGCCATGCTGTTCGATTGATCGCTGGCGATGAAAGCGCGTACTGCTTCGGCGGACACGGTGCTGCTGCTGAGATAGTCGTCATTTTCGTAAAGATAATCGCTGCCAGCATTCGAAGCGTTGGTTTCCCAATTGTAGGCGGTCCAGCGATTGCCTCCCGCGCGGTCAAAGGTGAGCTGCGGCGGGGCGCCATTGACTCCCGAATAAGAATTGATGCCGTAAATCCATGGCGAAATCGGCTTGGTGTTCGCGGGATCTACGGTGATCGTCACATTCGCCGTGGGAGCGGCGGGCGTGGCGCTGACTTGCGCGGAGTTGGCGCTTTCGCCGGTCGCATTTACTGCGGAGACGACGTAGTAGTAGGTGGTGCCATTGGTCACCGTGGTGTCGCTGTGGTTTGTGGTGCTGGGCGAGGCGAGTGTGCTGAAGGGGCCGCCATTGGTGGTTGAGCGTTTGACATTGTAGGTGGTGGCGCCGGTGCTGGCGCTCCAGCTCAGAGCCACTTGAGCGTTTCCGGCCGTCGCTTGCAGGCCCGTGGGCGTTGCGGGAGGAGCAGCCGGAGCTGCGGGCGTCGCGGGAACTTCGCTGGAGTTTGCGCTCTCGCCGCCGGAGTTTGCCGCGGAGACTGCGTAAAAATATTTGATGCCATTGGTTAGCCCGGTGTCTGTGTAACTGGTCGTGGTAGGCGCCGCGATTTGGGTTTCCGCGCCGCTGGTGGTGGAGCGCTTCACGTGATAGCTCGTTGCGCCGGTGCTGGCGTTCCAGGTCAACGTGATCTGAGCGTTCCCGGGTGCCGCTGTAAGTCCTGCGGGAGTTGGCGGCGGAGGCAGGACAGGAGTCGCGCTGGCTTCCGTCGAGTTTGCACTTGATCCTGCCGAATTGTAAGCCGCGACTACGTAGAAGTATTTTGTGCCGTTCGTAAGCCCAGTGTCTGCGTAGCTGGTGGATGATTGCGCTGCGATTTGCGTGTAGGAACCACCGGTGGTAGTGGAGCGTTTGACGTAATAGCCAATGGCGCCGGAGCTGGCGGTCCAATTCAACGTGACTTGTGCATTGCCTGGTGCCGCGGCCAAGCCGGTTGGAGCCGCCGGGACGGCGGTGCCTCCTCCCCCTCCACCGCCCGAGTCGCCGCTGCCATGGGTGCCGGCGCATCCGGTGTACAAGAACAGGAGCGTGATCAAACAGCCGAGCACGAGAGCAGGGAATGGACGTTTGGCGGACTTCATGTGATTCGCCTCCCGCATGGCGCGGCGTGACGCGAGTGATATTCGGGTTGGATACCGGTTCTGGAGCTGGGTCTGAAAGTTTGCGTGAAGATAGGTTAAGAGGCCAGAAAGGAACCGGCAAGCTGTCCTGAAGGACAGAAAAGGTGCCAGTCCGCAGGCACGATGCCCCGAAAGGCGCTTCTAGTATTTTTCAATTATTGCGTCAGAAATTCCGCGAACTACAATCACCACACTTTTACGATTGTGCCTCGGATCGCGCCGGCCGCGAGGCAATTGAAATTTGTGATGCGGAGAAAAGTTGGCCGCAGGTTTTCAACTCAGTGCATCGCCGCGAATGTTGGAGTCGTTTTGCGATTGTGCGACGCGCGAGCGTGCCGGCTGAAATTCTGTGGACAGGAGAAAGAGTGAAAAGACTCGTGGCTTGTTTGTTGCTCTTCCTGTTGGCTGCGACTGTGGCTGAGGCACAAGAGCGGGACACGCAGCCGATTCAGATCGGCAGCGTGACGTTTTCCGGAAGCGTGCGCGAAAGGTATGAGGCGTGGGACTGGTTTGAGGGGGCGAGCGGCGAAAATTTGTACGGCTATTCGGGCACGGTGATCCGCTTTGGCTTTTCACAGGTGCGGCCCGGTTACGATTGGAATATCGAGTTTGAAGCGCCAGTGCTGCTGGGAATTCCGAACCATGCGGTGAATCCCGCTCCGCTTGGCCAATACGGGCTGGGTGGGTCGTATTACGCGGCGAACCACAACGATCAAAACGCGGCTTTCATTTTTCCGAAGCAAGTGTTTCTGCGGATCAAGGGAGAGCATTCCAGTTTACGCATGGGGCGGTTCGAGTTCACCGATGGCAGCGAGGTGACGCCGAAGGATCGGACGCTGGCGCAGCTGAAAGCGGATCGCATCGGCCAGCGATTGATCGGAAATTTCGGTTTTTCGGACGTGATGCGAAGTTTGGATGGATTGCAGTTTGCGTACGCGAATGGCCCGTGGACTTTCACGACAGTGAGTGCAATTCCGACGCGCGGCGTCTTCCAGGTGGATGGCTGGGGATGGGTGAAAACGCCGGTGACGTATGTGGCGCTGACGCGACAGGCGGAATTCGGCAAGAGCCATGCGGAGTGGCGAGTCTTTGGGATTTATTACGATGACGATCGCGGCGTGGAGAAGACGGACAACCGTCCGGCGGCGGTGCGAACCACTGATCTGAAGGCGATCAATATCGGGACCTACGGTGGACATTTCATTCTGGCGGCTCCGACGAATTCAGCGGGAGAATTTGATCTGCTCGGCTGGGGCGCGTTGCAGAACGGCAGCTGGGGGAAATTGACGCAGCGCTCCGGCGCGGGTGCGATCGAAGGAGGATGGCAGCCGGCGTTTGCCGGTGTGGTGCGTCCCTGGATTCGCGGCGGATATTACTATTCGAGTGGCGATGGAAATGCTGCGGATGGGACGCACGGCACGTTCTTCGCGATACTACCGACGCCGCGCATTTACGCGCGCTTTCCTTTTTTCAATTCGATGAACAACACGGATTTGTTCGCGGAACTGATGCTGCGGCCGACCAAGAACCTGGCGATTCGAAGCGACGTGCACGGACTGCGGCTGAGCAACAAGAATGATTTGTGGTACACCGGAGGCGGCGCTTTTCAGCCATGGACATTTGGGTTCAACGGAAGGCCGTCGAATGGCGCGACTTCGCTGGCGACTTTGTATGACATCAGCGGGGATTATAAGTGGAAGCACGGCGTGTCGTTCGGCTTGTATTTTGGCTATGCGATCGGCGGCGAAGTGATCAAGAAGATTTATCCGTTGAATGCGGATGGCGCGCTGGGGTACACGGAATTGAATTATCGGTTCTAGCCGGTCGCAGGGTGCCCGCCTCGGCGCTCGCGGAACGCGGCGCGTGGGACGAGCGCATTATCGGTGTGAGCTTTGACGGGACTGGCTACGGCGACGACGGCACGATCTGGGGTGGCGAGATTTTCGCGGGCAGCCTGCGCGCGGGATTTGAGCGCGTGGCGCATTTGCGGGGTGCCGCTCTGCCCGGCGGGGACGCAGCAGCGTCGCATCCCGTACACGCAGCGGCGGGGCTTTTGGCACAGTTGAGTGAGTTGCCAGATTTGATGGCGTCGCCATTTTCATTTCCTTCACGCTATCTCGACGCGTTACAACTGGTGCGCAGTGGCGTGCGATCGTTCCATACAACTTCCATGCGGCGGCTATTCGATTCGGCTGCCGCGCTGCTGGGCTTTACGCGCGAGATTACTTACGTAGGGCAAGCGGCGATGTGGCTGGAGCGGCTTGCCGGACATGCGTCGACGACCGATGCTTATCCTTTTCCGTTTGTGGGGGAGGAATTGGATTTCCGCCGGCTGCTGGGTGGAATGATCCACGATCGCCTGCGTGGATGCGATGCGAGCGAAATTGTGCGGACGTTTCAACGGGGAATTGCGCAGGGGCTTTGCGACGCGATCGCCTTGCTTGCCCCGGCTCAACGCACGGAGACTGTGGTGCTTTCGGGTGGAGTATTTCAGAATGAGTTGCTGTTGAACGATCTCAAGAATTTGTGGGAAGGCACGCGCTTGCAGATTTGGACGAATCACGTGGTTCCGTCGAATGATGGAGGCATCAGCCTTGGACAGGCTGCGCTAGCTGCATTGGCGCAGCACGATTTGGGCGTTTCGGATAAAAAGTGTGATCCACTGACGGTTGAGGCTGTTCGATGAAAGAGGTAGTGGCTCGTGGCGAGTGACTCGAGCACGGACATCTAAGTTTCTTAGGGCGATAATTCGACATGCACGAACTTTCGATCGCGATGAGCATTGTGGACATGGCGCAGGAGGAACTGGAACGGCATGGAGGAGTGCAGGTGCAGGCTGTGCACTTAAAGCTGGGGCGCTTGACCGGCGTGGTGAAGGAAGCGCTGCTCTCTTCGTACGAAATGGCCTGCGCGGCGACACCGCTGGAGGGTTCGCAGCTCGTGATTGAAGAAATTCCAGTCGAAGCGTTTTGCCCGAAGTGCGAGGCGCCGCAGCTGGTGGATTCGATTCAGTGGTTCTGCTGCCCGGAATGCAGCGCTGCGACCGCGAACATACTGCGCGGGAAAGAATTGGAAGTGGTAGCGCTGGAGATTAGCAAATGAGCGCCGCACCTCGTTTGGTGGAAGTCAGAAAGGATGTGTTGAAACAAAACGACGTCGTAGCTCGCGCGTTGCGGGCGCGCTACCGGGTGGCGGCGCTGGTCGGCGATCTCGCCACGGAAAACGATGTGGTGCGCCTCGGACGCAGCTAGGCTCCGGTGAAGCAGATCATTACCGGCACGGTGTGCCATCTGCAAGCTGCGATGGTCCAGAAGGCGCTGGAAGGCTGGAATTTGCACGACCTGGATTTTTTTGTTCATCGAAAATGTGGGGAACCTGGTCTGTCCTTCGTCGTACGCTCTGTGAGAAGATTTGCGGTTCGTGCTGCTTTCGGTGGCGGAGGGCGAAGATAAGCCGCTCAAGCACCCGACGATATTCAACAGCGCGGATGTTGCCGTGATCACCAAATCAGATGTCGCGGCCGCTGTGGAGTTTGACGAAGCTGCGGCGCGGCAAAAATATTCAGGCGGTGCGGCCGCGTATGAAAATCTTCAAAGTCGGCGAAGACCGGGTAAGGCATGGGACGCGTATGTAGAGTTTCTGACAAGCCGAAGGGCGCATTTCCGCGCTGCCGCGGTCGAAGCGAAGTAAATAAATGATCACTTTCCTCTCCATTATTGCCTTGGGTTTTTTCCTGGGCATGCGCCACGCGACGGACCCCGACCACGTGATCGCCGTGACGACCATCGTGAGTCGGCAGCGCAGCATTCGCCACGCGGCCGTGATCGGTGCGCTGTGGGGAGTGGGGCACACGATCACGATTCTGGCGGTTGGTTCGGCAATCATTCTATTCGGGCTGGTCATTCCGCCGAGAATCGGGCTGACCATGGAACTGTCGGTGGGTCTGATGCTGATTCTGCTCGGCGTGCTGAACCTTTCTGGGATGATGCGCTGGATCACGGAAACGCTGACGCCCGCGCAGCTAGGACAGCAACACGCGCATCCACATGGACATGGAGATTACGTGCACAGTCATTGGCACGGGCACGGTCCCGAGCGGCACGGACACGCCGAGGATGCCACGCCGGTGAGTTGGATGGACCGCACATTTGGCCGGCTGGGAATTTATCAGATGTTGCGGCCGTTGGCCGTGGGGATCGTGCACGGGCTGGCCGGGTCCGCGGCGGTCGCGTTGCTGGTGCTGACGACGATCCGCGTGGCGTCCTGGGCGGTCTTTTATTTACTCGTGTTTGGCCTCGGCACGGTCGCGGGGATGATGCTGATTACGGCGGCGATTGCCGTGCCGTTCAAGTTTTCCGAAACGCGATTCGCGCGGCTAAATCGCGGGCTGGGATTGGCCTCCGGCATAATCAGCCTGGGCTTCGGACTCTTCATCGTTTACCAGATGGGTTTCGTCAACGGGCTATTCACCCACAATCCTACCTGGGTACCGCACTAAAACCTTTTTCTTCGGATTTTGATCATCGCAGGAACGGTCGGGCGCGATTAGTTTCGGCTGCCAGACCAATGCAACGCGGCGACGCGACGCTCCAGTTCGCGAACTATTTCGTTTGCATCCACGTCCGGCGGAAAGTGGACCGGCGCTCCAATGGATACGCGCACCTTTCCGGGAGCGTGCGCGATTCGGTTCGTTTTCTTCATGTCAAAAAGGCCGTCGAGGCGGACTGGGACAACGGGGAGGCCCAGCTGCTTTGCGAGCAGACCGATGCCCGCGCGGAAGGGGTGAAGCTGCCCGTCGGGCGTGGTCATGCCTTCGGGGAAGATGAGCGAACTCCAGAGGCGATCGGCGAGATCTCCTGCAAAAGCAAAGCTCCGACGAAAGCCTGATTCCCTCGGCAGCGGAAAGACATTAAAAAGCGCGAAGACCAAAAAATAACTTATTCGCTCGCTGCAACGCTCCCGGAGGTTCATTTCCGGCGGTGGCTTGAGCATGGTCACGATGCGCTCGGCTCGCATAGCTGTCGCGAGGCGATGGCGAAACTTTGCCGGCAGCGCCGCCAAAATCCAGCCGATGTCCACGTAGGTCACGTGATTGGAAACTATCAGAACAGGACCGGCAAGCTCACGCAAGTTTTCACGGCCGCGGATGCGTGGCGCCGCGAGTATGTAGGTGGCTGGCCAGACCAACGAATAATAAACGGCGATTCGTATGGCGGTGATGAGCCAACTTTGGGGCCAGCGCGGATACTTGATTTCGACGGGAGCCTTGGGCGGATTGCGGATCAGTTCCTCCACTTGGCCAATGGTCGTGGCGTCCGAGAAACTTACGTCGCTTAGGTCCACCTGATAACGCTCTTCGAGTTCGCCCATGAGCTCGACGCGATCGAGCGAGCTCAGGTTCAATTCCTGATCGAGTGGGGAACCCGATGAGTGGGTGTCGAGCGGCCGGCCGGTGATGCGGGCGACGAGGCTCGCGAGAGAATTTGCGTCGGGAGGCGCTTCTTGCCCGCCGAATTTTCCTTCGACTGCCGCGCGGATTCGCGGCAGCGCCGGTTTTTGCGTGGGCGTGCGAGGAAAATCCGGCTCGGGCCAAACGATCCAGCGCCGAAGCCGTTGAAAATCCGCGAGAGATTTATTTGCTGCAGCGACGATCGGCGCCGGATCTTTTGCGTCATCATCAAGCAGGAGAACCGCGCAAGGTTCGGCATTTCCGTCGCGTTCAATTCCCAGGACGACGCAATCCTTAACGCCCGGTTGCGCGCGCAGCGTGCGCTCCAGATCCTCCGGATAGATGTTCATGCCCGCCGGAGTGACGATGACGTTTTTCTGTCGGCCTTTGAAGTAGAGGCGACCTTCGGCGTCCTGCTCAGCGAGGTCGCCGGTGTGGAACCAGCCGTCCTCCTCCATCACGGGGCGAAGCTGTTTGCTGCGCCAATATCCCGACGCGATATTTTCTCCGCGCACGAGGATCTCGCCGCTTGGGCTGACTTTCATTTCCATGCCGGGAAACAGCTTGCCGATGGATCCTTTCCCCAACCGGAACGGATGATTCAGGCTAATGAGCGCCGTCGTTTCGGTCATGCCGTAGCCCTGAATCACCGCGAAGCCGAGGCGATTCCAAAAAGTTTCCACGGCGTCCGGCAGAGCCGCACCACCGGAGATGAGCGCCCAGAATTTCCAGCCGAGCAGGCGGTGGACTCGCCGACACCGCCACCAGCG
The DNA here is from genome assembly GCA_963795005.1 of uncultured Acidobacteriota bacterium. Taxonomy (GTDB): domain Bacteria; phylum Acidobacteriota; class Terriglobia; order Acidiferrales; family UBA7541; genus Palsa-295. The sequence goes on from CAWCGE010000021.1 coordinate 34,827, forward strand.
GCGCAGAAAATGCCGGCCTTCGGCCGCGGCGAAATCTTTTCTGAATTGTTCGGACCTGCCCTCGGATTCGATACGCCGCTCGATTTCGCGCTCGAGCGACTCAATCAATCGAGGGACCGCCACCAGCACGGATACTCGCTCGCGCCGGATCGTCTGCAGCAAATCGGCGGGGCTGAATGAATCAAGGAAGATGGTTGTGGCGCCCAATATGGGTGGAATGAAAATCGCAAGCAACTGGCCGAACACATGACTGAGAGGCAGCAGATTGAGAAATCGCAGGGGGTGGAAGATTCGCTCATAGCGCAAATACTTCCGAATTTCAGGTTCCAGAGGCTCGATATTGGCGAGGACATTTCCGTGCGAAATCACGACACCGCGAGGTTCGGCGGTCGTTCCGGACGTGAAGACGATCTGGAGAGCGTCACTGCGAGAAAGCGACGGAGAAGCGTACGGAGCGGGAGAATGTGGCGCGATGATTTCACAAAGAGACTCGATCGCCAGCGAGGAAACGGCAACGCCAGCAGCGGGAACAGTTTGAGAGAAAACCAGCAGCTTGGCGGTGACTTGTTGCGCTACGCGCGACGCGAATTCAGCGGTGGAAATCTTATCGATCGGAACCACGACGACGCCGCGCAACATGCATCCCCAAAACGCGACGAGCCATTCGGGAGAATTTTCCGCCCAGAGCAAGACTGCGTCGCCCCGCCCCACGCTGCGCGATTCGAGTTCCCGCGCAAACCGGCAGGCTTCGCCGGCGATTCGGCCGTACGTCCAACGCTCGATGCGGTAGCCGCGGAAGAAGGCGATCGCGGGTTCGGCCTGGTGGCGAGAATATTCAGAGAAGAACTCGATGAGAGAGGCGCGACCCATGGTCCCTCAAAGTGTGCCTTAAGCGAATGGAGGTTGAAAGGGGCGGGGTGTCGCGGACGGGATAAGCAAGGTAAGCAGCGTGTGTCCGCGGGTGAGAACGATCGGCGAGCGCAAAGCAGATCCCTCGCTGCGCTCGGGATGACATGAACAGGAGACGGCTGCTGCTTTCGGGGATTGCGCGCATCAAAAGAATGGGAGCACATCTAAGCCCGCGGAACGTTTCGAATGGTCGCTGCGGGCATGGTAATTTTAGGTATGAGCCTGACGCGGCGAGTCATCGTAATCGGCGCAGGAATCAGCGGTTTGGCCTGCGCGCTGCGCTTGCACCGCTCGGGAATCCGCGTTCTGGTGCTGGAAGCCTCTGATTCGCCCGGCGGGATGATCTCATCCTCTGAGAAAAACGGATTTCTCTTCGAAGCCGGGCCGCAGTGTCCACGCTTTGCCCGGCCGCTTTGGGAACTTGTCCGCGAAGCCGAGTTGGAGGACGAGTTCGTGCAGAGCGCTCCCGGTGCAACGCGCTTCATTTTGAAAAATGGCCGGTTGCACGAAGCCCCGTTTTCGGTGCGCCGCTTTGTGTCGACCCGCCTGGTGGGCGCCTCTTCCAAATATCGTCTTCTGACCGAAGCGCTGCGCCGGACGCGACCGCCCGCCAGCGAAGAGTCTCTGGCCGAATTCGTTCGCCGCAAGTTTGACGACGACGTTCTCGCGTATCTTGTGGACCCATTCATCTCGGCGATCTATGCGGGCGACATCGAGAAAATGGGCGTCGAGAGCGCGTTTCCTTTTCTGGCCCGGTGGGAACGGGAACAAGGCAGCGTCTTGCGCGGCGCGATCCGATCGAGAAAGCCCAGCATGGCCGGCGGCTCGCAGGCGGCGGAATCTCCTGCGGGACGAAAGACGATGGATTTAACCGAGTCTCTTCCGCGGATGGGATCGTTTCGCGGTGGGCTGGCCGCTCTGCCGAAAGCAATTGCAGGCAAGCTCGGAGATTCAGTATCCTTTCGAGCCAAGGTAGAGAGCGTCGAGCCCGTCGCGGGGAACGGGGGCTCCAGTTCGGGGTGGCGGCTCCGATTGAGCGATGGTGAAGAAGTATGCGGCTCGGTTCTCGTGGTAAGCGCACCCGCTTACGAAGCCGCGCGCCTTCTGCAGAAGGCCGCTCCAAAACTCAGCGCGATGCTCGCGGAAGTGTCTTATGCGCCGATGGCCGTGGTCTCCTCGGGCTACGATCGCGCGCAGGTGCGAAATCCGCTTCGCGGGTTCGGAGTGATGATCCCCCGGCGAGAGAGGCTCAACACCTTTTTCAGTATTTGGAACTCGTCCGTGTTCGCGGGGCGCGCGCCCGAAGGTAAAGTTCTGATGACGAGCTTTGCCGGCGGCGCGACCGATCCTGCATTCGTCGAGCGCGATGAGCCAGCCATCGCGCAAATTGTCGAGGGGGAAATGGGTGGCATACTTGGAATGAACGGGCCGCCCGTCGAGCGGTGTGTGTGGAAGTACCCGAGGGCGCTCCCGCAATTCAACCTCGGACATGCAAAACGGATGGACGTCGTTCGCGTTGCATTGGCGGAACTGCCCGGCCTGTACCTGACTGGAAACTATCTGCAGGGCCGCTCGCTTGGAGACTGCGCAGAGCTCGGGTCACGTACCGCGGAAAAAGTAAAGCGTCGGTTTTCGTCCTAGCGCATCTAAGTTGGCAGGCGGGTCCCGCACGTCGTGAAGTTCACTGTTGCTGGTAAAGGAGAGGTCGTTGCAGTTTTTCATTTTCGATGCCATCGCAATTCTTGGTTTGTTGGCCTTGGCCGGCTGGGTTTACCAGCAGTCGGGAACGGCTCAAGACCGGAAACGCTACCCTCCGCCTGGTGAGCTAGTGGGTATGGAAGGACGTGGTTTGCACCTGCTCTCGATGGGCAAGGGCAGCCCCGCGGTGATTTTCGAATCTGGTCTGATGTCCACCGTGCTATGCTGGCAGGACGTCCAGAGGCAGATAGCTAAGGACACTCGCGCGGTGTCCTACGACCGTGCCGGTCTCGGGTGGAGCGGTCCGGGACCAACTCCGCGAGACGCCGCGCAAATCGTTAACGAACTCCACGAACTCCTCGACCAGGCGCACGTTCCTGCACCGTTCATTCTGGTAGGACATTCGTTCGGTGGACTAACCACGCGCCTTTTCACCGCGCGCTATCCGGAACAAGTTGCCGGGCTTGTGCTGATTGACCCAGTCGTTCCGGGTGAGTGGAATCCGGCAAGCGAGCACAATCAGAAACGCATCAGGACTGGGGCGAAAATTTTGAGGCGCGCCAGCGTGCTTTCGCGCCTGGGCGTGATTCGATTCGTTTCATTCTTGTTGCGCGCGGGAGTTAAGCCCCTTGCGGAGCCGTTGGTGCGCCTGATGAGCAAGGGCGCGCCGAAGGGTGATGGAACAAGCAGCAGCCCGCTATTTTGGAATTTGCCGCCGAGTGAGCGGGCCATGGCGCCTGTTTTTTGGGTCCAGCCGAAATTCACCGAAACGATTGCGAGCCAGCTGGAGAATTTGCCGAGGAGCGCTGCGCAGGTCGCCGCGGCCGAAGACTTAAGACAGGTGCCCGTGACGGTTATTTCCGCCGCGAACACGCCTGCAAAACGCAGAACGGAACACATTGCCACGGCGCAGCTCTCGTCGTGTGGAAAGCATCTCACCGCGACGCAGAGCGGCCATTGGGTGGTAATGGACGAGCCGGAAGTAGTCCTGCAGGCGATTCGCGAGATGATTGAAACGGTGCGGAAGCCCAGCGTGATGAGCGCCGGCGCGTGAGCGTGCAAGCGAGGATCGGAACGGGATCGCGGCGTGGCGACGCGTGGCGTGGGGAAGCAAAATGAGAACTCGAAAGAGGATGTACACAATGCTTTGCTTGGCGGCGATGATTGCGGCAGCGGCTTGGACTCCCTCGCCCGTCATCGCACAGGAATCCTCACGAGAGTTGCCGCAGCTGGGAGACGAACAGGATCAATCACAGCAACAGCAGCAGTCACAACCTTCAACACCACCGCCGGCCACCCAACCGTCGGGAACGTCATCATCTGCCACCAAACAGCCCGCTCAGGCTCAGTCGCAATCAGGTGTGAGCGCGAAAGAGCAGAAAAACATTGAACACGAGAAGGAGACCGGCACTTCGAAGGACCGGCTCTTCTGGACGATGCCAAACTTTTTGACCGTCGAGGATGAGGAAAATCTTCCGCAACTTACGAGCGGCCAAAAATTCAAAGTGGTCGGGCGGTCGTTGATTGATCCGTCGGAATTCGTGCTGATCGGCTTCGTCGCCGGCCTGGGCCAGGCGAGCAACAGCAATCCAACGTACGGCCAGGGTGCGGAAGGCTACGGGAAGAGATATGCAACCGCCTACGCGGATAATGCCATTGAGAATTTCATGGCCAGCGCAGTATTGCCGTCATTGCTTCATCAGGACCCTCGATACTACCCATTGGGTCACGGCGGATTTCTCAAGCGCACGCGACATGCTATTAGTCGAGTCTGGATCACTCGTTCTGATTCCGGTCAATCGCAGTTCAACTACTCGGAGGTTCTCGGCGCGGGAATGGCCGCCGCGATTTCGACCTACGGTTACCATGCAGCGCAGGAACAAGATGCGGGCACCGTGCTCAGCGTATGGGGCACACAGATCGGGTGGGACGTCGGAACATACATGCTTAAGGAATTCTGGCCCGACCTTCGCCGCAAACACCATAAGGATCATCAGGACAATCCATAGAACAGTCGCGAGGGCGCAGAGCAAACGGCAAACGATTCTGCCGGGAGGCCTGACGACGACTCTTGCCAGTGGCGTTGCTCTACGCGCATTGAATTGAGTCTGTCGGCCGTGAATACTGCGCCGGAACGCGTCTTTCCTAAGACGGAGAGCTGATCGGCCGTTTTACGCACACTCTCCTTGCCGATGTCCGTTAGTCTGACAGAGGGCCACAGAATCTCGATCCGGGCGTCAACCTCGATGATCGGTCCAAGGAGCGCTTCCACCATGCGACATCAGCGGTGGCGTAGCGTTGGGATCTGCTCGCTCCAGTTTCGAAATCAGGGGATCAGAGGGATGGCTGAGCTTGACCAGTGACCACCCCTACAGCTTCCAGGCCGGGGACCTCAAGCTGACGTCAAACGTTGAATATATGACTCCAGAGAAGACCGTAGTCTCCGGTGGGTTCATGGCGCAGCGATCAACGCGGGAGAGGTTTACGCTCATCTTTCCCGCGACGTGCATGCGGGCACCTACAACACACCCGGCTTTGACCACGCGGTCCACAACGCCCGTCTCATCGGCGCTGTAAGGCGCGCCGCCGAACGAGGCGAGCGGCAGCAACTTCTTCAACAGATCGAAAGCTTCGACGAGGCGAACGTAGCGTCACACAGCTAGGGGCATTGCACATGCGCGGTGGTTTTTGACGTTAGAGCGAGCCAGACGTGCTTAGCTTGAGAGACGTACCCATCCCGGAGCTGCAAGATGCAATGCATGTGTCAATCGCCCGACTCGAAGGCACGCTCGGGCCAGAGCGCAGAACAGGAGGCAGGTATGTGGGAAATATTTCAACGAAACCGGGCGCTCGGAGGAATGGTGGATATCAGCGCAGAGCATCTTTCCGCCCTCATGGAGCCCCTCTGCAGCAAGCTCATTATTCTTGATCTGCGGCGGCGAGATGAGCTGGAGCAATATCCACGCATCATTCCTGGTGCACTGCTCACGGCGGGGATGGACCTTCCGGCACTGATCGACTGGTTGCCTCCCCAGACCTGGCTCGTACTGTATGCAACCGACCGTATTCCGAGAAGCTGCTCCCGTCTCGATCTATTGCGCAACGATTTGAGTTTCTATGTTTTGAGTGGCGGTCTGCGAGCTTGGTGGCGCGCCGACTTGGCGATGGAGACAGTAGATCTAGATTCGGAGGGCGTACGAGCCAGAGATTAGCTCCTCCCAGCCAGCGTGTTTTCCCGCAGTGTACCGCGATACGTCAAGCTTCAAAAAGCTATTCGGAAGTGTGCCGGTGATTTTGGTACAACGGCAAACCTGCAACATGCCAACGCGACGGCATCGTGCGAGCATGGAATACCTGGCCACTTCCTTCACCAAAGCCCTCGCTCCTAGCTTCGACGTTTTCGACCCTTTCAACTTCTTCAACTTCGACGCTTTCGACTTCTGGCGGCGTTCTCCCGGAAATTCAGGGACTTACGATTTTGTAAGTTTGGTGTGAGCCTTGCCCATTCGGAATGTGAGCAAAAAGCAATGTTGAAGATCTCCATTCTCGACTCCCTGAGCCAGCGCCGGTTGCTGATCGAAGGGAAGCTCATTGGCCCTTGGGCCACTGAGCTCGCGAGAGTCTGGCGGCAGGCGACGACAGACCTGAACGGTCGTGCGGTCATTATTGACGTGAAGGGGCTTACTGCCATTACCGAGGACGGAGAAAACGTACTTCTAGAGCTAATGAAACAAGGAGCCAGCTTCCGCTCGTCCGGTGTATTCACGAAGCAGATCCTCAAACGGATGGCCCGGAAGATCCGCCGAGATGTTTAGTCGGACGATGCCGAACAACAGTGGCACTCAGACCATCTCGAATGAAAAGCAGGTTGCTGTCGTGGATCAAAACGCCAGCCCTTCGCAGTCGGAGCCGAAACCCGGCAAACAGTTAAAAATCCGCCGCCAGAGAATCCTGGTAATCTCGGCGGTGATGGTAGTTGTCATCGCAGGCGGCTATTTCGCCTAGAATGCTTTCCAGTCCCGAGGGGGAAACACGAATGAACCAGCCGCAACCCGATCATATTCTGCAAATAGGCCTGGGATTCTGGGCTTCCAAAACGCTTCTGAGTGCCGTGGAGATGGAGTTGTTTACGGAGATAGCCAAACACCCCGCGGATCTCGATACTTTGCAGGGACGGCTCGGCCTCCATCCCAGATCCGCGCGGGACTTTCTCGATGCGCTCGTGTCTCTGAAATTTCTTGAGCGCCGCGAGGATCGCTACTACAACACTCCCAGCACGGATTTTTTCCTCGATAAACGGAAGCCGTCGTACATAGGTGGCATTTTGGAAATGGCCAACCATCGACTCTATCCGTTTTGGGGCCACCTCACCACGGCGCTCCGAACCGGACTTCCGCAAAACGAAATGAGGGACGGCAGCCCTAATCCTTTCGCGGCCATTTACGCGGAACCGGAGCGGCTGAAACAGTTCCTGAAATCCATGAGCGCTGTGAGCCGCGGAGCGAACCTCGCAATCGCACGCCAATTTACGTGGAGCAAATACCGCACCGCCGTGGATGTCGGAACCGCCCAGGGCGACTTGATCACCCAGGTGGCATTAGCCAATCCGCACATCGAGGGAACTGGTTTTGATCTGCCGGAAGTGGGGCCCATCTTTGAAGAATACGTCGATGCCAATCGGCTTTCGGGCCGCGTGAAATTTGCATCTGGCAGTTTCATGGATCAGCCGCTTCCCAAGGCCGATGTGGTCATGATGGGCCATATCCTGCACGACTGGAACCTCGAGACAAAGCGAATGCTGGTGCGCAAGGCCTACGAAGCGCTTCCGCAGGGAGGCTCTTATATTGTTTACGAAAGCATTATCGACGATGATCGCTCTGAGAACATTTTCGGGCTGCTGATGAGTCTGAATATGTTGGTCGAAACCGCCGACGGTTTCGACTACACGGGTGCTGACTGCTCCGGATGGATGAAGGAAGCAGGATTCCGCGAAACCCGAGTGGAGCATTTGATCGGCCCTGATTCTATGGTCATCGGCGTCAAGTAGCGATCCTCCCTGCCTGTATGCCTGTCCCATGCGGATGATGGGCTAAGCGGAAGCTATCAATCACGTCCTAACAGTTAGAGGCAACTTTCGCGATTCTCCACCACGGGATTACAAACTCGCATGGTTGCAGGGTTTGCGAAAGTCATTGAGAGAGAAGAAACTTTGGTTGCAGAGGCCTGCAACCATCCGAATTGTTTAGTCCTACCCTTCCGCAGTGAATTGATCCACGCGGCTGCCTAAGGCTCATGCTTTCAAGGACCAAGCACTGAACGAGAGCGAGCCTCAATCCAGACCCGTGCTGTCGGCAACGGCTCATGTCGTGAACTAAGTCTCAAAGTCCGCGACCACTTCCGGTCGTTTGAAAACTCTTGTATCCAAATTGTGCGGTTAAACATCACATACGTCGAGAGGAGATTCGATGTCCGCGACGAGCGTTCAGTTCACGGTTGCAGCCCATATCATGGCAGCTCTTGGTTTTTTCCGCGGCAAGGAAATCTCTTCGGCAACTCTCGCTGAAAGTGTGAACGCAGACCCCACTTTCGTGAGGAAATCGCTCTCGAAACTCTCCAAGGCTGGCCTGATCGTCACAACGCGCGGTAAGAACGGCGCGAGCACGCTTATGCGTTCCCCTGAACAAATAACGCTTTTGGACATTTATCGGGCCAGCGCGGCACCAGCGACATTCGCGATTCATAACTATCCTATAGAGAAGAGATGCCCGATTAGCCGCAACATTAAGGGGTGTATGTCGTCGGTGCTAAAGAAAGCGCAGAACAGCTTCGAGAATACTCTCGATCGCCTAACCCTCGCTGATGTAGTAGGCGAAGTCCGTCGAGGGGAACGGTGAATTGTTTTGCTTCTATATGTGCTTATTATCATCACATCGAACCACACGGGCACCCGTGTGGCAAACGGAGCGGATCGGTGAACTCTAAGAAAAGGAGAAACGAATGTGAACAGCCTTAAAGACAAGCTCGCGGTCTCAACGGATGCCATGTATGTGATTTTGGGGGCGACCGGGAACACCGGTTCGATCATCGCCGACACCCTGCTATTGAGGCGCAAGAAGGTGCGCGTCGTAAGTCGCGACGCAGGACGACTGCAGCGCTTTGTGCGTAAAGGCGCAGAGGCGTTCACGGGCGACTTGAGCGATGCGGTCGCGCTCACCAAAGCCTTCAGAGGCGCGCGCGCAGCCTACTTGATGTTGCCGCCGATTACCTCCCGGGAAGACCAAGAGCGAGAAAGCGATGCGATCGCGAAGGCCGTGACGGAGTCCGGGCTGCGTTACGCGGTGCACTTGAGCAGCTACGGCGCTCATGTCCCGGAAGGCACCGGGCCAATCGCGGGGCTGCATTCTTCGGAGCAAAAACTCAATGCTATCGGCGGTTTGAACGTTCTGCACCTGCGCGCCGCGTATTTCATGGAGAACCATCTGGCGGCGATCAGCATGATTGAGCGGATGGGAATCTTCGGACATGCATTGCTACCGGACCTGAAGCTGCCCATGATCGCGACGCGCGACGTCGGCGACTACGCCGCGCAGCGCCTCCTGGACCTGGATTTTTCCGGCAAACAAACCCGCGAGCTGCTTGGCGAGCGCGACCTGTCGATGGCGGAAGCCACCACGATAATTGCGCGCGGCATCGGCAAACCGGATCTGCGTTACCAGCAGTTTCCCTACGACCAGGTACAGCGGGTGTTAGAGCAAATGGGCATGCCGCCGAAGAAAGCCGCGGTGTACATCGAGATGTTCGAGGCGATCAACGCAGGTGTCCTCGCTGCGCAGGAGCCGCGTTCGCGGGAGAACACCACACCGACTTCGTTTGAAAAATTTGTGCAGGACGTCTTTGCGCCTGGCTATCACGGGAAGGCTGTCACCGCTTAGGCTCACCGACGAGGTGGAGGACGTAATTACTCTTTTGAGCGCACTAAGCAATGGCAGAAGAACTCTAGTTGATGAGAATTGGGAGGGTTCCGCGCGTCTTGATCTGGTCAGGGAGTGCTCAAATTCAAATGAAATGGGATACTCTTTCCTGCCCGACGTTGGGGCCAGTAGATTCTCTCTCGTGTCCACATTTTGTGCTTGACAAATCGAAAGGGGTGTTCGATTCTGTGAATGAAGACCTACTCGACGTCTAAGGCGACAAAGGTTCTTGGAATTGGCACAGAAACGCTATATCGATGGATGCACGAAGGAAAGATACCAACTCCCCCTTTGCAGTCCTTAGCAGGCATGAGTGTTCGTCTTTGGTCCGAAGCAGATATTGAGGCAGCCAAGAAATACAAAGCCGAACACTATTGGGGTAAGGGCGGTCGTAAGAAGCGAAAAAACAAGTAAATAAGCGGGACGCGCAGGTGTTGAAGCACCGAGCGCGCCCCTGACCAAAGTCGCACCGGAGGTGCAACGATGGCTGCAAAAGAAGTTATCCATTTTCCAGTTTCCGCGCAACTCACCTCGGGCTCGTTGTTTCCGGCTCTAATTCCTTCCGGGCCGGCCGCTGAATCTCCTCCTAGCTCAGTCGCAATTGTGTCTGCCGAGCCCGGTCGGACTTCCGACCGTCTCGCTATCCGTGTGCCTAACGGTTCTATCAACGATCGGCAACGGCTTCCCGCCGCAAGCAATCCAGGAGATTCAAATGCAAAAAACGCATCTTTACGAGGCAATTTTCTTAGTGAATCGAGGCGTTGACGAGGCCGTGCGTGGGCTGGAACGACTCAAACGGGCGAAGGGCTCGCAGCTCGATGCCGCGTGCTTTGAGGAAGAACTCGTGCTCTTCGAAGATCACCGCGAGGGAAAGTCACCCGAGGTGTGGTTCTTCACGCCCGAGGAGCAGCGCGACTGGCAGCGCCAGTACTCAAACCCGACCAGCGATGCTCCGCGGGCCGAAGTGGAGGCCAAGCGATGAGAAAGAAAAAAGCGACGGAGAAACCAGCGAGGGATTTACCCAAGCCAGGAAAGCAGTACCCCGGCGTCCACGGCAAGATCGTCGATTGGGCCGAGCACGTTTTCGAGGAAGGGATGATGTACGTGCGGGTGCGCTTTATGGACAAGACCGAACTGTGTTGGACGCTGCAAACGGCGCACGTGCTCAGAGAATCCGACCTGAGCGACTGGAAAACCGGAGACTGCAAACAACTGACGGTATACGCGGAGAATGAAATCGATTGGCCGGAGTGACCGCGAAACCGAACTCGCCAGAGCGTGTAGGACGCTGTGCAATCCGGAGACGCGGACGTACTGCTGACGTTCGTGCGCTTGCCTCAGTCAACAATGACAACGCGTTCTATCGTCCCCCTTCGCGCTTGGAAGCGATCCTGCGCGAGAGTCTTGGCTTCTTCGCCCTGTGGCGCGCTGCGCATTGTTGTGGATGTGTTTTGTTTTAGCTCAGCGAAAAAAACAAGCAATTGAAGTTCGCGCAATTCTATGGTGTTCCACGGTGTTCCTTGTTATTCGTCGGGAGCGAGTACTAAGGTAAGAATATTTGATAGCACCCATTGCTTTTTCGGTTGAGTTCGGGCATTAGTATCGCAAGGGGAGTCCTCGCCGGTAATTCCCGCAGACAGGGCGTTCACTATTTGCTGGGTGTTGCTCTGTCTCGCGTGCGGCCCGCAGTAAGGGGACGGACGCGATTGTGGGAGAACGCTGTCCCTGGTGTATGCGTGGGACTAGCCACCGGCGAACAGCCTTCCTCGCAATCGCCCCCGTTTTCCTCTCTGAGACGATCCGAACGCGAACTCCCCTTGAAACTCCATTTCTGCGGCTAGCAGCGGCAAGAGTGAATGCTCCGTCTCTGCCGCCAGCGTCGCCGAACTTTGAGGAGCTTAGCTATGTCCCGAGGCTTCGACGGATACGAAATTGATGATTCTCGCGACTCTGATTTCGGCTCGGGCCGGGGTCCGGGTCGCGGCTCATCCTCACCTGAGTCGATTCAAACGGTTCTCCAAGCGCTCCACCGGGAAGAGAATGAGGCCGATTGGCTCGATCGTCAGCGCCAAGAGCGCAGTGACCGCGAGCATCCGCCGCCAGCTCGCGAAGAACGTGTTGAGGAGATTCTTTCCCAACGCCTCCGCAGCACTTACGCCGACCGCGACAAGACTTACTCGCTGCGGGATTCCGAGATTCATGCCCTCTCTGAAGTTGGGAAGTTTCGCATCGTCGCCACCCAAGACCTCGCGCAGCTTGCCTACAACGGGGAACGCTCCCGGATGGAGAGCGATGTTGAGAATCTCCGCCGTCAGGGACTGGTACGAGAGACAAAACTCGCCGACATGGCGCACAAACCAACGCGAGTTGTCTCCTTAACAAAGGAAGGGCACAAGCTGGTATCTCGCGGCAAGGTCGTGCCTTCCGACCAAGCCGTCTATCATGGCTTGAAGAAACCGAACGACGCCTTTCATGATGCCGACCTCTACCGGCTATACCACAAGGTCAGCGATGAGATCGAGCGCCGGGGCGGACGTGTCACCCGCGTAATCCTCGATTACGAAATGAAGGAAGAACTCTATTCGAAGCTCGCCAAAGCCCTGGAGGGCAAGACCCGCGAGCCAGAGCGCGAAGCCATCAGAGAAGAGGTTGCTGAGGAATACCACCTCAAGGTCGTTCAAGGAAAGATTCCCATCCCCGATTTACGGATCGAGTATGCGGACCAAGAATTCCTGCTTCAGCGCCGGGACCTAGAGCTGGCGACCAACCACTACCGTCCACGTGGCCTCGCCGAGAAGGCCCGAGCGGGATTTCAAATCTATGCCCGGAGTGGCGAGACGGACCGGCTGCGGCGAATCCGCGACGACCTGGAATTGAGCGCGGCGATCTACAGGCTCTAGCCATGCACATCCCCGAATCCCAACTCGCGAATCTCCGCACCTTCGGGTACACCGAAGTGGAAGCCCAATTTCTGCATATCGCCGCGACGCATTCGGGCTACTTCACGGTCGGGCAGTTTCTATCGTTTGCCAAGGCCAGCTACGGCAACCGAAACGCTCGATTCGTCGAGAAGCTCCTGACCTTGGGCCATGCCTCGGTTCAGAGATACCGACGCAATAGCCGCGTCTACCATCTCGATCGCCGTCGAATCTACTCCGCAATTGGTAAAGAGTATCTGCCGCGCAGGAGGAAGCACGAGATCCGCTACATAAGGACTCGGTTGCTGGGTCTGGATTTCATCCTGGCTCATGCGGAACAGAGCTATCTCGAGACGGCGGAATCCAAACGCCGCTACTTCATCGAAGGTTGCAGAATCGATCCCCAACTATTCTCTACGACAGAAGAGAATAGGCACGCCATTACGTTCGCAGACAGTTTTCCTCTCTGCATTGCGTATCCCGCTCCCGATCACGACCCTGTGGTGACGTTTACCTACATCGATCCGGGACATCGCACGATAGACCCATACATCGCTCACTTGCGTCGCTACCGGCCTCTGTTCCGGCAGCTTCGCAGCCTGCAATTGTTCCATGTGGCGACGAAGTGTGGCCGGCAGCAGGAGGCCAGAGAGCTGTTTTCCATGCTGATCCTAGGCGAGGGGATAGCCGACTTGATTCGTTTGTTCGAAGTGGAAACGCGGTGGGACAACAAGCAGTACCACAACGTCTCGGATGCCGATCTGATCTTTCGGAACGAGGCGCGGAAGCGCTTCGATGGGCAATTCTTTGAAACCTTGAAGCGGCTGTGGCGGCGCAGTCAGTTGCCAGTGGACTTCCGACCGTGGGCGGAACGATTCGTGCCGGAAGGAAAAATCCTGTTTCACTCAATCGTTGTGCCGGGACAGCAAGGGATATTCGGCGAAAGTGCGAAGAGATGGTGTGACGGTTGGCAGCTAGGGAAGGGTCCAGCTTCGCAAATGGTGACGCCTTCACCCGAATCGGGAGCAAAGTCTCCGAACGAGGGATGGATCCGTGGAGGAGAAACATGAAAGTCACACGCAGGGAGGACCCCATCGTGCCGCAAAATCGCGCCCAACAGGGCATGCAAGACCATTCAAATTGTGGGTTGGGTTGTGGGTTGAAGATTGCGATGTGCGGACCCGGAATCGGCTATCGTCGATTAGCCAGAATCCGCAAAATCCGGCTCGACTGTTAAGGTTAAAGAACGCTGATGTGGCGACCACAAAAGTCATAAAATTAGCCAGGTCGAGTGGCTCGCGGCCTACGACCTGAAACGGAGAACACGATGTCCAACAGCATATCAACCTTGCTGCTTCGTAATCTGAGCGACGTATTTGGCGAAAATGACCCCGTGCGTCGTCGCGCTGCAATCGACGAGATCTTTCACGAAGATGCAGTATTCTATGACCCCAAGGGCGGTATATTTCGTGGCCGAGACGAGATTGATCGCATTGCTGGTGTCATAAAAGCAACACATCCAGATTTCGAATATCAGCCCCTCTTCCCTCCCGAGGAATTAGGTGATGCCGGACGGGTTCGATGGGTATCTGGCACTCCCGGCAAACTGCCAGCCTACGCGGGAACCGATTTTATCGTCGCCCGGAACGGTCGCATTGCTTCGCTCTATCTCTTTTTCGACAATCTTCCTTAAAGCAAAATGCGCCAACTCTTCCGAGACTCTTGACGACGAATGGCAGCCAGACTTTTGGATGCTGACCGCATAGGGCCAATTGTGGTATTTCTATGCGACAATGCCAGTGGACTCCGTGCCAAATGCAAAGACCCAGGCCAGCAGCGAATATTCCCGAAGAATTGATCGGGTCATTGACTATCTTCGCGAGAATCTACATCGCCCGGTGAAGCTAGGTGAGCTTGCTCATGTTGCTTGTTTCTCGGAATTTCACTTCCATCGGATTTTTGGAGCGTTTTCCGGCGAAACCCTAAATAATTTTACGAATCGGCTTCGTCTTGAAAAGGCCGCCCGTCTTCTTCGTTATTCCGACCAAAGCCTCACCGATATGGCCTTAGATTGTGGTTTTTCGTCATCGGCCGCGTTTTCACGTGCCTTCCGATCCGGCTACGACACTTCGCCAAGTCAGTTTCGAAAAAGCGGCGAGATCAAAAAGAGCAAGATTTGCAAAGAACTGTTCCCGGAAGAGGAATATGGTCTCCCCATGAGCGCGGAAGAAAAGAGAGCTGCTTTTCCAGTGAGATTGATCGACATTCCCGAAAGGCAAGTCGCCTATATTCGGGTTACGAATGCCTTCGAACTGGACAGAGTACTTGCCGCCCTCAAGACAGTGATCGAATGGGCCAAATCCCAGGATATTTTTTCGCAAGGAATTCTTTTCGGAATGACCGTAGACGATCCACACGTGACCCCAAAGCATCTGTATCGATATGAGGTCTGTCTTGCGTCGTCTTTTCCTTTCGAGTGCATGGAAGGAATGTCGAAATTGAAAATGCCAGCCATGCGATACGCCGCCATAAAGGTTTCCGGCGATATCCATAAGGTAGCAACGGCTTGGGACTACCTTTACAGAGATTGGCTTATCAATAGTGTCCACGAGCCCGAGCATGCGCCAGCACTTGAGGTTTTCTTGGACAAAGAAAACGCGACGGATTGGTCGCATTTTGAATTGGAACTTTGCCTGCCGGTTCGGAAACTGGCAGCGATGAGAAGTTTGAACTCTGGGAGCCGAAAATCTGGGATGATCGAAACAAAGGGCAATAAACGAGTCACTGCGTAACGGAGGAACTTATGATCGACGGAATTGGCGGCGCTTTTCTGTTTTCTAACGATACAAAGAGATTGGCAGCTTGGTATCGCGATTGCCTCGGAATAGTTCCTCAGGGCGAAGATGCTGAGTGCAGTTCAATCTATGCATCGTTCGAATATAGGGATCTTGCAAACCCGGAGATTAAGCGAACGATAGCGTGGGCGATCATGCCCACGGATCAAGACATCAAGGATAAGCCACGAACCGGTAAGATTAATTACACAGTGAAGAACATGGGAGAAGTCCTCAGCCATCTTAAGAGTAAAGGCGTGGTAATCGAAAAGGCCGAGGAATATCCCTCCATGGGGACCTTTGCGTGGCTTAAAGATCCAGATGGCAATCAGATCGAGCTTTGGGAGCCATCCAAGAGTGAATAGAAATCCCTAATTTGTGAAGTCCCTTCCTTGATCAGTCTTATTTTAGTAGATGGCATAAACGCGAACAAGAATACATCAGAAAGTCCATGTTTTGACGGACAAAATAGGAACCAGCGCACCTTCGGGTGGTCAGGCTAAAGATTCGGCAAAAACTCTCCCTCTGCATTTCAGCGACTGTTCCACTATGGACGCACGGCGTGAGGGGATCGTCTCGGCTTGCGTGTCAGGATCAACGATAGCTCCCTGCCCGGCCGCATCCGGTTTAACGTTCTGGCGGAGCATCGGTGCGGATGCTGTGCGCCCGAAATCGGCCAACACCATCCCCATCGTTGAGCACTATGTCCGCGACTATCTCGTCAAGCGGTTCGGCGAGCAAATCGCGGAGGACATCAAGCCGCTCGAAATCCAGCGAGACGAGAGCGAATCGTTTTCGAATCTGTGATCGTCCAACCGGGTTTTAGCAAAGGACGGCTGGACGAACGAATCGGGGCCTTATTAGCCGCCGCCGACGGATTCCTCTACGATTCTGGTCCCTTCTCCAGACTCCGTGTCATCAGGTCCGCCAGACATTTGTGGGCGCCGAAATGACACGGATAATCGGCGTGAGAAGGACAATGGTCGGAATAGCGAAACGCACGCCTCGAGCCCGATGATGCCGATTGCGATTAGCGCGGCACAAACGGAGTCGCATGACTTCCACTGATAGGCGGAGTGGCCGTCGTTAGGAGCGGGCAAAGTCGAGAAGCGGCTTTACATCGTTTTCGTTTTCGTCGAGCGCACGGAGCGCCGCGAGATACCTGCTGCGGGCATCACCTTGCGCGACCAGGTCTTTACCGGCTCCCCAAGTGAATTCGGCCTGGGCGTACTTTACGGCGACGACGTCGGCGATCATTCGCGCGTGGCGACCGTTTCCGTTTGCGAAGGGATGAATTCTCGTCAGTTGGTGATGAAAACGAAGCAGCCGCTTCGTCGGTCGGGAACGTTTTGTTTTCCAGCCAGCATCGCGTGTTGGCAAGGAGCTGGGGAATTCGCTGGACGATCTCCCTCGGATCGCATTCAATGTTTCGCTCGGTTTGACGATACGTTCCGGCCCACTTCCAGACGCTGTCGAACATCCGGTGATGCAGGTGCCGGACATACAGTTCATCCAAAGGGTCCAGGAATTTCATCGTCCGACCATCAAACGCCCAATCGCGGGCCGACAATATGTTGAGCGCTTCGTATTCATTGAGTTCGCCGATGGTGCTGATGCGGGGAATGAGTTGTTCGGCCTCTTCCGGCCGAATCGGAGTAATCCCGTCCGCGTGTTTGTGACTGAGGATGAAGTTCATCGGGTCTTGCTGCGGTTCAGGCGGCGGTGCGCCTCATCCTCCGTCAGTTGGGTGGCGTTCTCGGGCTTCTGGTCTTCGAGCGCCATCGTATGAACGACGCTCTTGACATCACGAGCGACTCGGTCGCGAGTGGGTTCTTCGGCGAGTTCCGCGAACGAGCCGGACTTCGGCACGAGTATGTAAGCTAGCTCGCACCCCATGGTTCCGGCAACTCGCCGAAGGGCACGGAGCGTGATGCGGTCTTCAGCTAGCGCCGTGGTCGCTTGCGTCGGCGTGCGCAGGGAACACCTCTATCTTGGGGCCAGACTCCCAATGAACTGTGGTGCACCGATTACAAGGGCGAGTTCTTGCTGGGCAATCGTCAGTACTGCTACCCGCTGACCGTCACCGATCACGCCAGCCGTTATCTGCTCACCTGTGAGGCTCTTTCTTGTACCAAAGAACACTACGCTTTTGCCGTGTTTGAGAGGCTTTTTAAGGAGCGCGGCTTGCCCTTCAACATCCGCAGCGATAACGGGGTTCCCTTTGCTTCCGCCCACGCCTTATTCAATTTGAGCAAGCTCGCGGTCTGGTGGCTCCGGCTGGGAATCGGTATCGAGCGCATCCAGCCTGGCCATCCTCAGCAAAATGGCCGCCATGAGCGCATGCACCTCACGCTCAAAAAAGAAACCACCAAGCCTGCCGGCTTAAATTTCCTTCAACAGCAGGCCCGCTTCGACGACTTCATCGAGGTTTTCAACAATGAACGTCCTCACGAAGCCTTAGACATGCAGTGCCCGGCCGAAGTCTATCCGCCCGCGACCCGTACCTACACAGGACTGCCGGACATCGACTATCCCCTCCACGACAGGACCATTGTCGTGACCAATTGCGGCCGGATCTGTCTCGGTCGCAAAAAGATTAACTTCAGCACCGTATTCGCGGGTCAAGCCGTCGGCATCAAAGAAGTTCACGACGACATCTGGCTGGTCAGCTTTATGGATTATGATCTAGGATATTTCGATCTGGAGACTCGCGTGTTGGAGCCGCTGGAAAATCCCTTTGGCCCAAAAGTGTTACCCATGTAGCCGGTACGTTGTGTAACCCATGTCTCCGGGCTGGACCTTGAAAATATGGCGGGGACGACGGGACTCGAACCCGCGACCTCTGCCGTGACAGTTAGCGGGTTATAAGTACTTTCAACGACATGGAAGAGCACGGACGGCACTGCAAGTCATTGGAAGTACGTGGTAGACAACGTTATTGTGTATCGCGATGTGTATCGCGAAGGCTTCAGTCAACCGTGCCGGACCGGCGAGTAATTTCGGTTTGCCCGTAATCCGTCGAGAACCGACGCCAAGCGCGGAGATCGCTTCCTACCAGGCGTTGGCCGCGGTTCTGACGTATCGGTGATAAAACATCACCTGAAGCGGCCGCTCCTGGAGCTATGAAATGATGAAACGGATTGCAGAAGCCTCACCGCGTTTCAAGGGCAGGATCGCAGGCGCCCTTTTCTTGTTCGGCTTACTCTCGGCGGTATTCGGTGAATTCTACGTTCGCAGGCTGGAAATCGCGGCCGATCTCCTCGCGGTCTCGAGCATGATCGCCGTGACGCTGCTCCTTTATGGCATCTTCAAGCCGGTGAACAGGAGCCTCTCTTTGCTCGCGGCATCCTTCAACCTCGTGGGACTCACCCTTGGGGCTCTTCGATGGAATCCTCAGGGCGTGGATCTTCCTGTGGTATTTGACGGGTTCTATTGCTTCCTGATCGGCTACCTCATTTTCAGGTCGACCTTTCTGCCTCGAATTCTTGGCGGGCTGATAGCGTGTGGCGGTTTCGGCTGGTTGACCTATCTCTCGCCACCGCTCGCACGCTATCTGTCTCCTTACAATCTGGCCCTCGGCATCCTCGGGCTAGGATCGGTAATGCTGTGGCTCCTCATGATGGGCGTAAACGAACAACGGTGGAAGGAGCAGGCCAGCCCAGCGGTCGAGTGACGAACCACTCGAAGTGATCTACTACCTGGTTGAATTGAGTGGCCTGGTCAACTCGCGGTTGGTCGGCAACTCTTCCGCAAAAAAAAAGCGTATGGGAAGCTGTGTCCGTCATCCGACGGAAAATATTCTTTCCTGTGAGTAATCACGTTTTCAAGGGGTCACCGGTACCGGGTTGGGCGACAACTGATTCTTGTAAGCCTTGCTGAACCGCACGCGGAGGAACCAATAGATCAGTAGGGGTAACGGCAGAAGTGCTGCTAGGGTCAGGAATATGGAGCCGCGCAGGAGAGCCGGGAAAACTTGCTGCTGACCCAGGAAGAAAGAGCCTGTCGCAATGAAGAGCCCGTAGCACATGCGCCACAGGTGCCGAGTGATGCGTTGCCGGCCTGAGATTCCGCCGCGTGCGAGCATTCGGATGTCCCCTGCAGTGGCGAGCAGAAGGATGGCGCCGAAGAAAAAGCTCATACCGGCTGGGGCAGTAGTTTTGTCGACGCCGTCGGGGTTGTGGAGGGTGTAAACGCCCAAGGCGATAGCCGCAACTGCGCCGGCGAGACCGATGAAAAGCGCACTCCAGTCAATAAGACGTGTGCGTTCTCCGCGACGTCCGGCAAGCCAGGCCGTGCCGATTAGGTAGAAGGTGCCAACGCTGCCGACGACGTTGCCCTGCTGAGATTTCAGGATTGCTAGGCAGAAGGCGCTGGTGGCCAAGGTCAGCATAGCAACGGTGAAGACATTGCCGGATGCGCGGTGAAGGTTGCCGCCTTTGCGCACAGCCATGGCGACCATGCCGGTGACCGGCGAAGATATGCAGAATCAAGAGCGGGAGCCGCATTTGTTCCCATCCTTATCGAATCCCAGCATTTCGGCTTGGATCGCGCCACAACCTCTGGTGTGCCGCGGACACGATATCGGCGCACCCGATTCTCGGGACCTTCCCTTGAGATTCTGCCACCAAGAGGAAAGCGATTCTGTGCACTTCGGCACAGATACTTTCCCAGACTCTTACGATTTTCCTTCAACGCGCTCTTGAATGCTCGGCGCAACGCTCTGATTTGGCCCAACGACCGTGCTCCACGAGTTCGGCTCAAGAGTCGGATAAGCTTGATTGCGGGAGCCCGATACGTACCGAATACGCAATTTCTGAGCATTCCGGTCCGTACCGGACTGATCCATTGTGTTGTGTGAGCCGAAGGTTTTTAATCGGCAAAGAGCGAAGGAGCGACGCAACACCGTCAACACTGATACCACGAACAAGACTCGCACCCGCGATCTCTGCCGTGACAGTTAGCGGATGCGCTTTGACACTACGGCACGATTAGAGCTCGTTGCCGTTGCCAAATGTGCTTTTATCTAGAACGAATCAAGCGTAAGTTGCGGTCGCCCGTCGCGTTGCTCAAACCGGGTCCTTCTTCGAATATCGCCTCGGAGATGCTTTTCAAAGAACGATTCTTGTTTCGTTCCACAACCGCTTAAAGTAGGTTCCAGCCAAATTCTTTACTCTTTGAGTTCAGAACTTCGACCAATCCCATTGGTAAACAACTAGCGGAACCTGCGCTAGAGGGCAGACGACCGGCGCGAGCTGCCCCGCCAAAGCATATTGGAAATACCTGGAGGTACTCTCGAAGCGAGGAGGGGGTTGACAGTCCCCAAGGAGAAGCGAAGTTCGTACCGACGCTCCTGGAAGCTCAAGTCCTAAAGGAAGTAGCAGCTCGAATTTTCGACGCTCTTCTCCAAACACACCCACGCTGACTGGGCTTCGTATTAGATAGCGGGCTGCGGAAAAAACCGGCGGGCGTCCAGAGTATCGCGGGCATAAAAGTACGAGGAGTTTTAAAGTAATTAGCGGCACGACTGAGGTCGTGCCCTACTCGAATGGAGAATCGAAATGTCCACTGCACCGCCTATGATCCCACCAGACGACCCCACGCGTAATCTCACGCTAGCGCGGCCCGACAACCTCTCACATATCGGTCTCGTTGGCGACACGTACACCATCACGGTGACCGGTGAAGATACGAATGGACGCTTTTGCGTAATCGACATGCACATTCCGCCGGGTGGTGGGCCGCCGCCGCACCGGCATGACTTCGAGGAGACTTTCATCCTGCTCGAAGGCGAGATGGAAGCAACCTTTCGCGGAAAGAAGTCGATTGTGCGAGCGGGCGACACACTGAACATTCCTGCCAACGCGCCGCATCAGTTTCACAACACTTCGACGGCGACGGTGCGCATGCTCTGTATCTGCTCTCCGGCGGGACAGGAGAAATTCTTCCTGGAAGTTGGAGTGCCGGTCGCCTCGCGCACCACGCCACCGCCTAAGCTGGACGAAAGAGAGCAGGGCGCATTCATCGAGAAAGTGAAGGCCCTTGCACCCAAGTACCGCACCGAACTACTGAGAGAGGCATAGCAGGCGAAACGTTCCATCGCATCTCGGCATCCATCAACAACAAAATCACAAATTCGGATGGTTACAGAGCCTGTGGAACTGATTGAAAGAGAAGAATCTTTTGTTGCGGCGGCCTGATTTGAACGTCCGCCGCCGGGCGCCTTCGTTCTGACGCGCCAGCAGCGACCAACCAATCGCTAGCTAGGGGGAAGCCGACATTGCGAGATCAATCTGCCTGCGATCCGCAAAGACGCATATGCAAGTCAGACCGGCTATCCCGCCTACGCTTAGCGATGGGAGAACGCTGAGGACGGGCTCTGCTCAGAGTCTGCTTCGCTTCCTCCGAGGTCCATCCGTTCGATTAGACCGTCTGCGATGGTATAAGCATGCCAGACCTCGCTGTCTGAAAGCACATCGCCACTAAGGCTCTTCACGAGCTGATGGACTCGGACATCGATCTTGCCCGCTCCACGGTCGATCACCTCAATCGGTTCCACATGAGGATCGAACTCTTTCCACTGGCGGCTCCAGTAGGCACGAATCTCTTCTTTCCCGACTACACGCCCGCCTTCCGACGCCTTGGGCCAACTGACGCTCTCCCTCATCAGCGCCAACGCACCATCGATGTTCCGTTGGTTGAAAGCAGAGTAGACCTCGGCTATGAGCGTCTGTGTGTTTGTCACATAGTCCTCCGTGGATGATCATTCGGCCTGCTTGAACATGATAGAACATGATAGCTCCTGAAAAACGCGCCAGCGGTCACCAACCAATCCCTAGAGGGAAGCCGACATGAACAGGTCGTGCTCGTGCGGGCGCTTTGCCCTTCGCGGTTCCGATACAATACGGCTTATGGGACGTGATCCTTCGGAGTAGATTTGGTAACCCTCGGAGGGCGACCGGCATCTACTTAATTCAGCCCTCTAATTCAATAAAGGATAGGGAGAGCCTATGTACGTCATTACCGGCGCGACAGGACAGACGGGAAACGAAGTAGCGGAAAAGTTGCTCGCAAAAGGTGAACAGGTGCGTGTTTAGGCCGCAGCGCAAAGCGACTAGAACCATTCGTAAAGAAGGGCGCAGAGGCTTTCGTTGCGGACATCGCCGACACGGGGCCTCTCACGAAAGCTTTTTCGGGTGCAAAGGGGGTGTACGCGATGATACCGCCGGACGTGAGCGCCCCGGATGTGCTGGCACACTATCAGCGCGTGGGCGATGCCTTGACCGCCGCGATTGAGAAGAGCGGAGTAAAATACGCCGTCGTGCTCAGCAGCGTCGGCGCGGACAAGCCGGATAAAACAGGCCCGGTGGTCGGGCTGTACAATCTTGAAAAGAAACTTGGGGCGATTCCTGGATTGAACGCCCTCTACCTGCGACCCGCCGCCTTCATGGAAAACCTTATTTCCAGGTTGGCGTGATCAAGGCCTTCGGAACAATGGCCGGCCCGGTCAAAGCCGATCTGCCGATACCCATGATCGCAACGCGCGATATCGGCGACGCAGCCGCGGACGCCCTGTTGCAGCTCGATTTTCAAGGACAGAGCACGCGCGAACTGCAAGGGGCTCGCGATGTCACGAACACCGAAGCCGCCAAAATAATCGGCGCCGCGATCGGCAAGCCCGACCTGACATATAAGCAGATGCCCGCGGCACAGTTGAAGCCTGGTTTCATGCAGATGGGCATGTCTTCGAATATGGCGGACCAGCTGTTTGAGTTGGCGGACGCGCAGAATTCGGGCTACCTAAAGGCGCTCGAGCCACGCTCCCCAAGAAACACCACTCCCACAACGCTGGAGACTTTTGTAGCCGAAGTTTTCGCGCCAGCCTATCGGGAACAAAAGGCGGCCCGCGCCTAGCCGGCTTGCCGCCATGGGCTCGCCTAGCGGGCCCATGTCCCAAGCTTCG
>CAWCGE010000022.1:0-71008 GCA_963795005.1 uncultured Acidobacteriota bacterium
GACGTGGGCCCCCTACTAGAGACCGTCGCCACTCGCATTGCCGATGCCCTTCACGTGCCCCGCATCGCCATCTTGTTGGAGGGCGACGGCGCGTTTCGCCCGGCTTATGCGCTCGGCTATCCCGCATTTCCAGCCACATGCCTGTCCGATCAGAGCGTGACCGTGAGACGCCTCAGGAAAACGCAGCATGCTCTGGTCGACTTCGGCGACGCCGAGTCCTGGGTGCAGCTTGCCAATAATGACGAGCGCGCAGCGCTCCAAGAACTGAAGCCAGAGCTGCTATTGCCCTTGTCTCTCAACGAAAAAGTGCTCGGCATCATGAGTCTGAGTCCCAAACGCTCCGAGGAGCCCTTCTCGAAAACGGACATACGGCTGCTTGATTCAGTCGCCACACAAACCGGACTTGCGTTGGAGAATGGCAGGCTCACCGAATCAATCAAGGGCGAGGCTGCCGCGCGCGAAAAACGCAATCGCGAGCTGGAGCTTGCGCGCGAGGTGCAGGAGCGCCTCTTTCCGCAGGAGTTTCCTCGCTTGCCCGGGCTCGATTACGCAGCAAAATGCCGCCCCGCCCTGGTCGTCGGAGGCGACTATTACGATTTCATTCCCGTATCGGATACCGTTCTGGTCGTTGCCATCGGAGATGTCTCCGGCAAAAGCGTCTCAGCCGCCCTGCTGATGGCCACATTACGCGCCTTCCTCCGCGGCCAGGCAATTGACCGCCATACCGATCTCACCGCTGTGATCACAAATCTCAACCGTTTGGTGTATGAAAGCTCCGCCTCTGATCGCTATGCTACGTTGTTCTTGGCCGTCTTGGATTCGTCATCGCGCATCCTAACGTACGTCAATGCCGGACATAACTCGCCGATTCTGTTGCGAGCAGCCGGTACAGGCACCGACCTGCTGCGCTTAGACGAAGGCGGCACGGTCGTCGGCTTGATCCCAGATGGGTCTTGGACGCAGGGACAAGTACGACTTGAGTCAGGAGATCTACTGGTTGCGTTCACCGATGGCATTAGCGAAGCGATGAGCGCATCGAATGAGGAATGGGGCGTGGACCGCCTAATCGCTGCGGTCCGAACAACCTACTCCGCGCCGTCCCAAGTGATACTCGATAGCCTCATGGCCTCAGCGGACGCATTCGTTGCGGGTGCTCCTCAACACGATGACATGACTCTCATTGTCATAAGGGCTCTTTGAGTGTTTGCAGCCGATAAGAGGCGGGAGTTTCAGGTGATTGCCGGCAGTATGGCGCCCTATATGCGTTGACTGAGACGCTGCAGGCTGAGCAATCTGAGCATCACGCACCTCAAGTGCCCGATATGACGGGTCGGCTGACTCCCGATTAGTTCGCGTTACCAGACATCTCTGACAACGCCGAACCGGCTCTCCCATAGTTTATAAGTCAGGACCACGACTCTGTTCTTGCCGGCCTCGCCTTCATCCGCCAAGAAACCCCGCCCGAGCAGAAATTGCGACAACACTGAAGGCGGGAAATTTTCCGTAGCCTCCCTAAGCCGTAGCGCAGATCCTGCAGGAGGGAATTGTACTGTCGTGCCCTGTACGTCCTGTTCATCGCAAACGAACACGCGCTTCCCCGCATCTTCTCTGGCGACCCGCCGGATAGCTTTTCGGAGATGTGGAGGGCCGTCAACCGAGATATTCTTGACGGTAGGGACATGACGGCAGGGGCAGTCTTGACACACTGAAGACTAACCCGAGTGGAGAAGAGTTCACCGCAATGGACATGCTGAACCAAAGTGCTCACGCTTCGTTTGCCGCGATTGGTATGTCCATCGCAATTGCCCATAGCCCGGACGCGCAAGCGCAAATCACTAGGCACGTGGATCACTGGAACAAGCTCTATAATTACTTAAACTAAATGGAAGGCATGTCCAAAGCGGGAAAATCAAAATCCGATGTCTTGGTGGGAGTGAGGAACCTGCACAAACCCGCCTCAGCGTGGAAGCCTCGCTCAACGGAAACGAACCGTTAGGACCGACGTCTCGGCACGGATCTTCTCGATGACTTCTTGAGCCTTTCGAAACCTTCAGTTGACGAACACCTGAAGCACCAAACAACTCTTTTTGCCCGCTTGAAAACATCTCGCGCCAGCTTGCTGCCTCAGCAACTTACGCGGGTTCCGCGAGCAGGGTATTTGCACACCCGTTTATTCGAATTGCGGTCAGAAATCAGATGATTTGTGTCCTATGAGTGCGCCCTGGGTGTCACCGATTGGTTTCTGTTTCTTCCCCGCTATCTGCAACAGAGGCACAAAGGCTATTGGTTCATGCATTTAACTACTGGAATCTGACGTGCTCTCATCGGTACGAGATGAACGTGAAGCCGTCACTCGAAGAAATGAGATCGTTGTTCGACAAATGGCGGCAGGCACGCTCGAGGTTCGATGCGATCTTTGCGGGCGCTGAGGAGGACGTGCGCTTCGCGTTCACAGGTTTCGTAGTCGGAGCCAGTGCGACCGACGTTGTTTCTCTGGCGGAGATTCCGGACGCATCGCCAACGCGCCGCGCAGCGATCGTCATACAAGTCCGTCTCGCTGGCATTGTTAACCTCACTCGCTTCGGGCCCCCGCCTGACAGCCCCATTGCTTCCTCCGTCACAGAAAGTTTTGCTTTCTCGTTCCGAAATGGTGCGAGGTTGACGCTGCACCAAAAGCCGATCGCATCTTAGTCCCGCCGCGAGCCTTCTTGCTCGCCGGCGAGCGCATTACTCAAGTCCTGTGGTTGTTGGATGCGATCCATTGTAACCGTTCCTTCCAGTTGCGCCATCAACGTCGAATCGACTCCGCCGAGGCGAGCCGGATATTTTCAGTCAGCCTCCAGGATTGAACAAACTCCGGGCTTTTTCCTTCAGCTGCTCGAATTGCTCTTGAACTCCCGGCTTCGCCCAAATTTTCTGCTTCGTGTTTTCGGCGACGCTGAGCGAATAGCCGGCCGCGAGCGCTGCGTCCTTGTCGTTCGTACCCACTAATTTCTTGAGCAGAAACCTCCGCTGGAGGCGGCTGAGTTCATCCGACCTGCGAGATCGTTTTTTCATTTTTCTCTCGGTGTTCCTCTCGGTGTTCGCACCGAGAGATGGGGATCCGCCCCGGAATCACTTTTTAGCTGTTTGCGCGTCTACTCTGAGGCGGCGAATCCGGCCTCCGCGACCCACGATGGTGGTTAGAATACAAGCATGGCACTGAGGATTCCCAGTAGGCTGGCGGTTATCTGCCGTAAAACTCCTGAGCGCATAGCATGGCTCGACCGGCTGCCTGACGTAGTCGGAGAGCTGAAGCGCCTCTGGTCATTGAAGCTGGATAACTCGCTCGATGGTGACGAGGCAAGTTGCTCATTCGTGGCAGCTGTGAGGTCTGCAAACGGGGCACCTGCGGTACTGAAGGTTGCTATGCCGCACATGGAGGGAGAGCACGAAATTCACGGTCTTCGCTTCTGGGGTGGAGACCCGACCGTGCGATTGCTTGCGGCCGACGATGATCTCGGTGCCATGCTCTTGGAGCGTTGTAAGCCAGGGACGACGCTGCGAGCTCTGTCAGAGTGCGATCAAGACATGGTGATTTCAGGTTTGCTGCGTCGTTTGTGGCGGTTGCCATCAACGCCGCATCCCTTCCGTTCTTTGTCGAGCCTGGCAGAGTATTGGACTAACGAGACGTTGACTCAGGTCGAGCGTTGGCCCGATGCTGGACTCGTCCGCGAAGGCCTGCATCTGTTCAAAGAATTGCCGAGCAATGCAACCAGAGAGGTCCTGCTGGCGACCGACTTGCACGCAGGCAACGTCCTTCGGGCAGAACGCGAGCCATGGCTAGTCATCGATCCTAAGCCGTTCGTGGGAGATCCCGCCTACGACGCGACCCAGCATCTGTTCAACTGTTCTGCGAGATTGCGATCGGACCCGGCGAGAACAATCCGAAACTTTTCCGACCTGCTTGGCCTCGAACACGCACGTGTCCGACTCTGGACCTTCGCGCGCGCAGCAGCGGAGCCGCGTGACGATTGGAACAACGGCGATCTGGTGGCGCTCGCTCGAGCAATCGCCCCGTAGTGACATTTCTGACGTCAAGAGAGGTTTCTCGTCAGCAGCACAACTTTGGAGGACTCCAGAATCGTCGGCTAGATGGAAAACTTAGCGTGGTGGCTGCGCGGATATGAACCTGGGCATCAGTCACTAATTCCCCAAAACGCGTCTTAGAATCGGAGACGCCTTGGCAAAGTTTTCCCGGTAGGCTTCCCACAAAATGCCGGAACGCGAGTAAGGGCTGGAGATCACCAGCATGAGCGCACCGGGAATCGTGCTCATCGTTGGTGTGATCGCTGCAATAAATTCAGAGGCAGGATTCGCGCTGTCATCCGAACGCAGGAAGGCAACTTCGTCGAGGACACAACCAATTGCCGTACAGCCTCTTACGCTTCGAAAGCTGGCTGTGTGAACCTCGATTCTGATTCGGTTTGCCGGCTCGATGCTTTCCTTTAGCCTGGTCTTGACCATGCTTTCCAGCATTGGGCTCGCATCGAAGTATCCAGGGAGAAACGTTGGGCAAATGGAATAGCTGACCGGGTGTGCAAAAACTGTGCAGTGAGCGCCTGCATCCGTGACATCCGTGACGTTTTTGAAAGGAAGGGAACGGCAGTTGATTTCGGTATGTTCTTACTTTTGTTGCGGAGCGCCAGCGAATCCGACTTACAGGCTCAAGCGCGTGTTCTCTAAAAGTTACGGACGTTTTGACGTTGTCTAACCGTCGGCTCTAACCGGAAAGCCCACGACCTTGCGCCGCCCTGAACAGCCAGCTTCGCACGCTCCTCGATTCCTAGGCCGTTAGCCATCTGAAGTTGTGTCCCTGGTTTATTACGGCCGAGACTATCTTGTGCCCGCGGCGCCCGGGAGCAGCGGAGAACTTTATGGCCTGGTACTCCTCGATCGACTGCGGCGAAAGGATATTCGCACTTGGTCGCGGTGCCATTGGGCGCAGGTTCCCCCTTAAGCAGAAACCCCTAACGGGATGGTCGGCTAACCGGAAGTGATCCGATGCCGGCAGAGGACAAGCTGAATGGGCTAGACCGTTGTACGGGCTAACGCCTGTGCCGGGGGTCTCCGATCATTTCACGGGTTCCCAGCCCTCTGGCAGCATATCGAATGCCAGCGTGTCACGGTAGGCGTACTGATTGCCTTCCAATACGGCCACTGGCGTTAACATATGCCAGATGCGATCATCGTCGAAGACGTAACACTCACCCGATTCACGCATCGTGAAGCGATCCATTTCCTGCTTGTCATTGTTGGTTATGACGACTTCGCCGCCCTGAGCGCCGCAGCGGCCCACTAGATGCGTGGCGATGTACTTTTCCCCGTCTTTATGTAAGCCCGGTGGACTCGTGTCGCACGGCCGGCCAGGCGCCGCCGTGAACCTTATTAGATGAACGTTGACCAAATACTTCGTACCTACCGTCGACAGCGGTAGGTAATGAAGATGGTGAGCAATCATCTTGCGAACGCCTATGGAACCGGCGATCGCCGGGGGCAGCGGAGCGTACTCTCGAGGCTGGCCGCCGATTGTCGTGTTGTATTTTTTTAGCTGCACATAGGGCGTGTTCTCTTCGCTCAACCAAACCTTTACACCGCCCTCAACAATCTCGGCCCTGACACGATTTAAGGAACGATACCTGTCGCCCTCATCGTAGTATTTGTCCTTTGGAACGGACCAGGCGGCATGGGATAACGCTTCCAGCGAGCGTGCTATGTCTACATCAACCCTGAGCGGCTGACGACTGAACCCGCGCTCGACGATGTCGCCTCGCGACCTGCCATTGGTTGCAACCGGAATAAAACTATCTTGACGCATGATTGCTCCTTCCATGAGAAGGCCGGTTAGTGTCAAGTCTGTTGTTGTTCTTTTTCCTGTGGTTCCTGTTGTTCGAGCCGAGCCGTCTCTGTCGCCATCCTTCCATCCGCAGTCTTTGGTGAGCGATTTTTCGCTCGCTGCCAGGTGGGCGTCCTCAATTCAGTAGGTGCTGCGACCTGATAATCGACCTTGGCTCCCTTCTCTGCGAGGGGAGCTGGGCCAGTCACCTGATCTCGGCGGTTGAGCTCGGCTCTTAGGATCCCACTCTACGCTGCGGCACTTTCCACTTTGTGGTTGTTCCGCAGTGGTTCATAAACTTCCCCGCTTACCCACAGCTTGTGCAGCAGTACGGCCAACTTCCGCGCTACGGCAACGACCGCTCGTTTCTTGGCATTCTTTCCTCCCCGCTCGGCTGGCTTCCGTCCCCAGCGCCGCAGATCACTGTCTTCTCCAAAGGGTCCCAGAATGTAGTGCGCGCCTTGCACCAGCAGCGTTCTTAGGTATCGGTCTCCTGATAGCGCCGGGCTAAATCGGCAGGTTGTTGTGAATGAAAGAGTCATACGGTGAAGGTCTAACGAACCATACCGACCTTGAGTCATGTGCGGCTGGCCGTGAGGCCAACCTTGAAGCGTTGACAAAGGCATGTACAGGCCAGCCATCGAGCCGCGAAAGACTACTCCAGGGTGCCGACACTGTAGGAGAAAGTGGAAGGCCATATCGGAGGTCCCGCAAGCGTGAGGGACCACCGAACCCTGCGCGGTCAAAGAACCTGAGCATGTACAGAAACAACCTGCGCGAGAACCGGGAGAGCCTATGTTTATCCGCCAGAAGGCGGGCGGATCGCGTCAGCAAGTCCCAGGACGTAATCTGACGATGCACGAACATAGGCAGTCGTACAGAGCCGTAGTACCCGCGAAGTCTCTGAACAAGACGGGACAGCCAACCGTCGCGGAAGGGATGGAGGGAAGGGCTCTGGTCAACGGGCACGAGTTCCAGCGAAACACGAACCGGGCTCAGTACCGGCGTATCGTGCCCCGTGAGTTGGAACGCGCGTGGGCGATAGTTATAGAGGGTGTTCATGAGATCCTCTGTCTGTCCCCATTGTCTCTGCGATAAGAACCGGATGCGTTAATCGCGCCCGTCCGGGTCCGTGCGGGGGGCGGGGAGCAATCCCCGTCCCTACCGCGACTTTCTCGTGCACTTCGAGCGCGTCGATCATTGGGAGCGTAACGCATCCCGCTGGAGACCGGCCTTCTCATCCCATCTGATAAATGCTTGACGATTGCATGACCAACCAGCACCCGCAAGGGCCATGCGCGCGCGCAAATTATAGCCGACGCAGCCCATTGCAGAGGATGCCGACGATTCTGGGCGGGTGGTCGGCGACAAACGACGAAGACTGATTCCGCAGAACTTGCAGAAAATGTCGAAGTTCTCGAAGAATCCGGCTTACAGGCTGACCCGCTAAAGCTTTCCGTTTGCTTCACGGCACTCGCCAAATATTAGACCAAATCGCAATAAACGCAGGTAACCGGAGTGCCGGGCAAAGTGATTTCTTTCAGACCCTGCTCTAGCGAATGCGCGCGCGCTTATGCGGTTCTTTTACGTGCAGCTGCAGGAAGGATTCTGTCAGGCTCCACGCGAGGCTGGCAGCCCCGGGATGGTAGCTGGCGCCTACATCACGAAAGAACGCGTGATCGGCTTCCGAGAATTCGACGTTGACGTACGGTTTTCCCAAGCGTTTGCATTCGTCCACAATCGCGCGAATCTGATCCTGGCCGATGTGTTTATCCTGGCCACCCCAGAAAAATAGTATCGGCGCGTGAAGCTCCGCGACGTGCGGCAACAATGAGGGCGCGATGCCGCCTCCGTAGAAGGAGATGGCCGCCTGCAGCGGAACCTTGGCGCAGGCCAGAAACGAAACGCGGCCGCCCATGCAGAAGCCGACGCTGGCGATGCGATCCGTGTGCACACCCGGATCTTTTGCTAACCACTCGTGGGTGGACTTAACATCGAGAATGAGTTGTTCGGTGGTTGCCGCCCGGGCGTGCTGCATCGCGGTAGCAAGGTCGTCGTACCTGATTTCGACGCCTGGCGCTGCCCGATGAAAAAGCTCCGGAGCGATAGAGACGAGTCCGATTTTGGCGAAGCGTTCGGTGACGTCGCGGATGTGCGCAGTCGCGCCAAACGCTTCCTGAAACACGAGAATGCCGGGATATTTTCCAGGTTTCGCAGGGCGAGCGACGAACGCATCCATTGAGGAACCATCAGCCACGGCAAGAGTTAGCTTCTGGGTCGCGATTTCGTCCACTCCGGGCCCTCCGTGGCTCAAGTTGTCGCGAAAATGTATAGCATAATCGTAGCGGCGGGAAAGACAAAACCGCATTGGCGTGCCAGACCCAATGACGAGTTGCCGCGGCGGCCGACGAGATGCGATGCGGATGAGTCGAAGGGCAAATCCGCGGCATCCAACCGCGGGAGGAGGAGGACTTCATGAGTCTGCAGGACTATGTAACGCTGGGACGTTCAGGATTGCGCGTAAGCCCGCTCTGTTTGGGCACCATGACGTTTGGCACGGAGTGGGGTTGGGGCAGCGAGGAAGCCCAGGCCCGCGAGATTTTTGACCGTTACGTTGATCAGGGCGGAAACTTTGTGGACACCGCCAACTTTTACACCGGCGGCAAAAGCGAACAGATGGTCGGAAAATTCATAGGCGAGAAGAAACTTCGAGGCCGAATTGTTCTGGCGACGAAGTTTACCTTCAACACCGAACAGGGAAATCCCAACACCGGCGGCAACGGCCGGAAGAACATTTACCAGGCGCTGGAAGCTTCCTTGCGAAGGCTGGAGACCGACTACATTGATCTCTATTGGTTGCACGCTTGGGACACAGTGACTCCGGTGGAAGAAGTTGTTTCGACCCTGAATGATCTGGTGGCACACGGTAAAATTCGCTATTACGGCTTTTCGGATACGCCGGCGTGGTACGTAGCCCGCGCGCAGACGCTGGCGGAGAAAGAAGGCAAGGAACGGCTGATAGCGCTGCAGCTCGAATATTCATTGGTTGAGCGCAACATCGAGCGGGAACACATACCCGCCGCGCAGGAACTCGGAATCGGCGTATGTCCTTGGAGCCCGCTGGCTGGTGGATTCCTCACCGGAAAATATAAGCGCGAAGGCGATTCGGGAAAGGGCGAGGGCCGTCTGGAGATTACCAAAGGTTCCGGCAATCCGGCGTTCAACAAGTTCAGCGAGCGCAACTGGAGAATTCACGATCTTCTGGTTGAGGTGGCGAAACAGATCAACAAGCCCGCCGCGCAGGTCGCGCTGAATTGGGTGATCACGCAGCCGGGCGTCACATCTACGATCATCGGTGCGACGAAACTCGCTCAACTGAATGACAATTTGCAGGCCGCGGAAATCACGATTCCGGCGGAGTTGAGGAAGCGGTTGGACGAAGTGAGTGCACCAGAAGCCATTCAACCCTATATCTTCTTCGGGCCGGACATCCAGCCGATGGTGACGGGCGGAACGTCGGTTCGGAAATGGGCGCCGGCTGACGTGTCGGGCGGTCCCGCTACGAGCCTGACAGCTTCCAAGGCGCACGCTGCAGGGGAAAACTAGCGCGGGCCGCGAACGAGATGACGCTTTATCGCGGCCCCGTGTCCGATCACTTCGACGGGAAGCACTTTTACAATTCACCGAACGGCTTGCCCCACGGCGCGGGGAGCTTGGCCAAATGGATGGCGAATCGCGAGCCCGGGCCGTGGCGGAAATGGATTGACGCCGCGCCCGGGCCTCCGCCGCCTGAACGCGTGAGCGACGGCGACATTCGCGCGACATTCGTCGGCCATTCAACCGTCCTAATACAGATGGACGGGACCAATATTTTGTGCGATCCGATCTGGTCGAAACGCGCGAGCCCGTTTTCGTGGCTCGGGCCGCGGAGACATCGTCCGCCAGGGATTCGTTTCGAGCACCTGCCTGCCATAGATTTGGTCTTGCAGAGTCACGATCACTACGATCATTTCGACGTCCCAACACTGCGGAGGATTGCGTCGCAATGGCGGCCGGGATTCGGAGTGCCCCTGGGCGTCGCGCGGCGGCTCACTTCCAAAGGCATTGCACGCGATGAACAAATCCGCGAACTGGATTGGTGGCAGTCTGCCGACGCGTTGAATCAGTTGCGGATTACTGCCGTTCCGGCCAGGCATTTTTCGGGGCGCGGATTGCGCGACCGCAACGAGACGTTGTGGTGCGGCTACGTGATGGAAGGCCCGTCCGGCGCGGTCTATTTTGCCGGCGACACGGGTTACGGCGCGCATTTTCGCGAAATCGGGAGACGATTTCCGAAGATTCGCCTCGCGTTCTTGCCCATTGGCGCATTTCGTCCGCAATGGTTTATGGGTCCTGTGCACATTTCTCCTGAAGATGCGGTGCGCGCGCACGAGGAAGTCGGCGCCGCGACGAGCATTGCCATTCACTTTGGCACGTTTCATCTTGCCGACGACGGCCAGGATGAGCCCATCATCGAATTGCAACGCGCACTGGACGGTTGCAAGGTTGCGCACAGGTTTTGGGTGCTCGATGCGGGGGAGGGAATAGACATTCCCTGACGCGGATCGAACGCAGGCGGGAGCTCAGAGCGGCGTTGAATGCTCAGCCGCCCCGGGGTTTGTCAGTCGGATACGTGATCTGGGTTCCGCGAACGTGGGCAAACGGCGTCAGCTTGTGTGGTTGTAACCGGCTGCCGCTTATAATGTCGCTGACGGCAACGTGGCGCACCAACAGGGCATCCGCAACCAACGAGCGGTGGCAACGCCACGGCACTGCTTCCGCGCACATAAACACAGAGATCTTCGTCTTAGCCAGTTTCATGGCACGCTCGAGTCCGGTTCGAAATTCCTCTGTCTGCATATAATCGGCGAAGCCGCGAAAACTGGCGTTGTGCCAACCGAGATTCTTGGAATCTGGTTTCGCATGACGCAAGCCACCGAGCTTTTTCAGGTGCACGTAAGCGATCTTAGCTACGCGTAGAGACGGGCCAAGCGTCTCGCGGTTGAATTGCGGATTGTGGCGGGAGCGCGGGATGGTACGAATGTCTATCACTCGCTGCACACCGTGGGCCTTTAAGAGCGCGACGAATTCCTCGAGCGGCCGGGTGGAGTGCCCAATCGTGAAGACTGAAGGATTCGGTTTTTTGCGGCGCGCGGGCATCGTCCAGACAAATATCAGTATAGGACGAAGGGCTCGGCCTGAGCTACGCATCTGCGCTCTGACAATATTGCTTCGGCCCGAGAGCATATCCGGGGATAATGTAGCCGCGAGGGCACGATGGCGAAAGTAAACGCGCTGTTCTGGGACAATGGCGGAGTGATTCTGACCAACGGCTGGGACCGCAATTCACGCCGCGCCGCCGTCGAGAAATTTCATCTCGACTGGGCCGATTTTGAGGACCGACACGAATTGATGCTGAACGCGTTCGAGACGGGGCGCGCAACCCTCGATGAATATCTGCGCCGAACGGTTTTTTACAAGCAGAGAACGTTTACTCCACAGGATTTCGAGAAATTCATGTTCGAGCAGTCCCAGCCTTTCGCCGAGCCGCTGGAATTTTTGGGAAAACTGGCGCAGACGCGAGCATACATGATGGCTTCGCTGAATAATGAATCGCGCGAAATCAATGAATACCGGATCCACAGATTTCATTTGCGGGATTACTTTCAGGCATTTTTCAGTTCCTGTTACCTGGGTGTGCGGAAACCGGAAGAGCAAATCTACCGGCTGGCGCTGGAAATTGCGCAGCGCGAGCCGGAGGAGTGCGTTCTGATTGATGACCGGGGATTAAACCTGGAATGCGCCCGGGAAATTGGAATGCAGGGAATACAATTTCAGAATGTCGCTCAGTTGCGGGCGGAACTCTCGGAGCTGGGGATCAGCGCCAACGCAAACTGAACAACGGGCGTCAAACCTAGAGTTAGAGGGCCCCGAACGAGACCGCCGCGCAGCTAGCCAGGATTAATCTGCTATGAAACTCAGATACACGCGTATTTCCGGACATGGAGGCCCTCAGCCGCGGGGCATTGGAAGAGGTATTGCGCAATCTCCATGACGCAATTGCACAACGAGGCCGCTTTGCGATTGCGCTGTCCGGGGGACACACGCCCGCAAAGATGTATGCGCTCTGGGGTGCCCCGGGAAAATATCGTGATGAAACGCCCTGGGAGCGCGTTCATATGTTTTGGGGCGACGAGCGCTACGTGTCCGCGGACGATCCGCTGAGTAACTATCGAATGACGCGCGAGGCGCTGCTTTCACACGTGCCTATCCCGGCCGCGAACGTGCACCCGGCGCCCACCAGCTTGCCGACGCCCGAGAAGGCGGCAGAGGCGTATGACGCGCAGCTGCGAGGATTCTTCGGGGCCGCTGAGCCCGAGTTCGATGTGACGCTCCTTGGCCTTGGGCCCGAGGGCCACACTGCTTCACTTTTTCCAGGCTCGCCGGCCCTGGAAGAAAGGCAGCGCTGGGTTGTTGCAGTGCAAGTTGCGGCCAAACCGCCGAACCGGCTGACGTTTACGCTGCCGGTGCTGAACCGGAGCCGTAATACCTACTTCTTGGTGGCGGGACGGGACAAACGCGAAATCCTTGCCGCGTTGCGGTCCGAGCCCGATTCGCGTCCTAGTCAGTATCCAGCTGGGAGGGTTCGCCCAACCGCTGGACGCGTTCTTTGGTTCCTCGATCAGGCCGCCGCCGAGTCACCCTAACTACTTTTTTTGTGATGCCTTCTGCGAAATGGCACGTCTAAATCAGGACCGGTGTGAGGTGTGCATCAAGTCGTCGAACCGTGCCAAGTCGGCGCGATTTTCCCAACAGGAATTTTTGGCGCCGGTGTGCGGAAGACGCTAAAATAAGCTGAAATGCAGATCAGGCATTAACGGGATTTAAGTCCCGACAAGCAAACGACCGATCATGCAACTACCTAGAAAGACCCCCATAGAAGCCGCGGCAACGATTGCCTTGGTGGCAATGTCGCTCTACTTGTCCGCTTGCACGACCAGGACTGCAGAAACCGCGCCTAACCTTGCCGTTCCGGTGACCGTGGCGAAGGCCGAACAGAAGACCGTGCCGATCAATCTGACCGCTATTGGGACGGCCGAAGCGTATTCGACCGTTTCGATCAAGAGCCAAGTGAATGCGATCCTCGAGCAGGTCCATTTTAAGCAGGGCGACTTCGTCAAGAAGGGCGATCTGCTTTTCACGCTGGATGCGCGGCCGTTCCAGTCATCACTTGCGCAGGCGCAGGCCAATCTCGCCCGCGATAGAGCGCAGGAAGAACTGAATCAGGTTCAAGCCACGCGCTATGAAAAATTGTACGCCGCGGGCGTCGCGCCCAAGGAACAATACGACCAGATGAGGGCGAACGCCGACGCCCAGGAGGCGCTGGTTCACGCCGACGAAGCGGCGGTGGAATCCGCAAAACTGCAACTGCAGTACTGCACGATCTATTCCCCGGTGGATGGCCGCACGGGCGCGTTGCAGGTTTATCCGGGAAATTTGGTGAAAGAGAATGACGTCCCGGTGCTGGTGGTGATCAACGAGATTTCGCCCATCTTCGTGGATTTCGCGGTTCCGGAGCAATATCTGGGCGTGGTGAAGAAATATATGAGTGGCGGGCGCTTGCAGATTGAGGCTACCCCTTATGGCGACAACGTCGCGGAAACAGGCTACCT
The DNA here is from genome assembly GCA_963795005.1 of uncultured Acidobacteriota bacterium. Taxonomy (GTDB): domain Bacteria; phylum Acidobacteriota; class Terriglobia; order Acidiferrales; family UBA7541; genus Palsa-295. The sequence goes on from CAWCGE010000022.1 coordinate 13,588, forward strand.
GACGTTCGTCGACAACAATGTGGACAACACGACTGGAACCATCAAACTGAAGGGAACCTTTCCCAACGGCGATCACCGGCTGTGGCCCGGGCAATTTTCTACCGTGTCGCTGCGCCTTGCCGAAGAGGAAAAGGCGATCGTGGTTCCGTCCCAAGCCGTGCAAACCGGTGCTTCCGGAGATTTCATCTTCGTAGTGAAGTCGGATGACACGGTAGAATCGCGTCCGGTGAAAGTGGCGCGACAGATCGCTGGCGAATCCGTGATTTCGAACGGAATTGCGGCGGGTGACACCGTTGTAACGGATGGACAGCTGCGGCTGATACCTGGCATCAAGGTGCAAGTGAAGGCCAATGGCCAAGGCAGTTAGAGATTTTCGATGATCAGCATCGCCGAACCATTCATACGTCGTCCGGTCATGACCACCCTGGTCATGCTGTCAATTCTGCTGTTCGGCGTCCTCGGCTATCGCGCTCTGGCAGTCAGCGAGCTTCCGAACGTAGATTACCCCACCATCGAAGTGGGAGCTTCCTTGCCTGGGGCCAGCCCTGAGACAGTCGCTTCGGCAATTGCCACGCCTTTGGAGAAGCAGTTCTCCACGATCGCCGGCATCGATACGATGACCTCGTCCAGTTCGCTGGGCGGGACGTCCATCACATTGCAATTCGATCTAAGCCGCAACATTGATGGCGCGGCACAGGACGTGCAAGCCGCGATTTCTCGCGCGTCGTCGCAACTCCCGCCCAACATGCCCACACCGCCTACCTACAACAAAGTGAATCCGGCGGTGCAGCCGATTCTCTATATCGCAATGGGTTCCAAGACCCTGCCTCCCTACACGGTGGACCGCTACGCCGAAACGCTCATGGGGCAGCGCATTTCGATGGTGAAGGGCGTGGCGCAAGTGCAGGTGTACGGCTCACAGAAGTATGCCGTGCGCATCCAGCTCGACCCGCAGGCGCTGGCCACGCGACAAATCGGCGTGGACGAAGTTCACACGGCGGTGCAAAACGGTAACGTGAACATGCCGGTGGGTACGTTGTATGGAGACCATCGCGCGTTCACTCTGCAGGCCAACGGACAATTGACGCATGCGTCCGTGTATCGGCCGCTGATCATAGCTTATCGAAATGGTTCGCCCGTGCGCCTCGAGGACGTAGGCAAGGTGTATGACAGCGTGCAGGACAATCGCGTCGCGAATTGGTGGAACGATACGGAATCCGTGGTGCTGGCCATCGAGCGCCAGCCCGGGACCAACACCGTGGAAGTCGTGGATGCGGTGAAACAGTTGCTTCCGCAGTTCCGCTCCATTATTCCACCTTCGATTCAGATGCAGACGTTGTACGACGCGTCGGAATCCATTCGCAATTCCGTGGCGGACGTGAAATTCACGCTGTTCCTGGCCGTGGCGTTGGTCATCATGGTCATCTTTTTGTTCCTGCGAAATCTTTCCGCCACGTTGATTCCGAGTTTTGCGCTGCCAATGTCCATCATCGGTACGTTTGCGGTGATGTATTTGCTGGGCTACACCATCGACAACCTTTCGCTCATGGCGCTGACGCTTTCGGTGGGCTTTGTGGTGGATGATGCCATCGTGATGCTGGAGAACATCGTTCGCCACATGGAGATGGGTGAAAGCGTGATGGAAGCGGCGCTCAGCGGTTCACGCGAGATCGGGTTCACGATTCTTTCGATGACGATTTCGCTGGCGGCCGTGTTTTTGCCTGTGTTTCTGATGGGCGGCATCATGGGACGGCTGCTGCATGAATTTGCGGTGGTGATTATCACCGCGATTCTGGTGTCCGGCTTTGTGTCGCTGACGCTCACGCCAATGTTGTGCAGCCGATTTCTGCGCCCGGTGGCTGAACAGAAACACGGCCACGTGTACATGGCGCTCGAACGATTTTTCGACCGATTGCTGCGCTACTACGACGTCTCATTGCAATGGGCCTTGCGGCACCGCGTATTCGTGATGGCTGCTTCCGCCGTGATTTTGGTCATTACTGCCTGGCAGTTTATGGTGATCCCAAAGGGGTTCTTACCGCCGGAAGATCGCTCGCAGATATTTATTACCACCGAGGCGGCGCAGGGAATATCGTTCGACTCGATGCGGGCGCACCAGCTGGAACTGAACAAGATTGCGCTGGCGGACAGGAACGTGCGGGACTTCTTTTCAGGAGTAGGCGACTTTTCGTCGAGCAATGTAGGAATCATGTTCCTGCACCTGAAAGATCGTCCCGAGCGCCCCGTAATTCCCAGCCCGACCCTCACTGCGCTAGCTGCGAAATATGGAAACGTGCCCATCGTGGGGAGTTCACTGCGCGCGATTGCGCCGCTATTCGCACATCACCCCACGATTGACGAGGTGATTGGTGAATTGAGCGCGAAGTTTACGCCGGTGACCGGCATGAACGCCTACATGCAGAATCTTCCGCCGATTCAGGTGGACTCGCAACTCAGCAAGAGCCAGTACCAACTGGCGTTGCAAAGCCCCGACACGCAAGAGTTGTACCGCGAGTCCGTGGCGTTCCAACAAAAAATGGCCAAGCTGCCCGGGCTGGAAGACGTGACCAGCGATCTACTGATCGCGAATCCGCAGGTGAACGTCAACATTGATCGCGATAAGGCGTCGGCACTGGGAGTGACGGCGGAACAAGTGGAAGACGCGCTCTACACGGCGTATGGGCAGCGCCAGGTTTCAACCATTTATGCGCCCAATGACGAATATTGGGTGATCATGGAGCTGCAAGATAAATACCAGAAAGACCCGGCCGCCCTTTCGATGCTGTACATTCGCTCGAGCAACGGCACTTTGGTTCCTCTGAACGCAGTGGCGAGCCTTTCATCGAGCCTGGGCCCGCTTACAGTGAATCACTTCGGCCAGCTGCCTGCAGTGACGATCTCTTTCAATCTGGCCAAGGGTGTGGCTATCGGCGACGCGGTGGACTCCGTAAAGAAACTGGCGCGTGAGGAATTGCCGCCCTCGGTAACCGCGCAGTTCCAGGGAACCGCGAAAGCGTTCGAAGCCTCATTAACGGGGTTGGGCCTTTTGCTATTCATGGCGGTGCTGGTGATCTATATCGTGCTGGGCATTTTGTACGAAAGCTTCATTCATCCGATTACCATTCTTTCTGGTTTGCCTTCGGCCGCATTCGGTGCGCTGCTCACGCTGCAGGTTTTCCACTTGAGCCTGGATCTCTACGGCTTCGTCGGCGTAATCATGTTGATCGGCATCGTGAAGAAAAACGCGATCATGATGGTGGATTTCGCCGTGGAACGCGAACGCACGGGACACAAGACGGCGGCGGAAGCGATCTATGAAGGCTGCCTGATCCGCTTCAGGCCGATTACGATGACGACGATGGCGGCGCTGATGGGCACGGCACCCATTGCGTTTGGCATTGGTCCGGGTGCGGATGCGCGGAGACCATTAGGGCTCGCGGTGGTGGGCGGACTGATCTTTTCGCAGATGGTTACTCTGTATCTGACCCCTGTTTTTTACACATACATGGATACCTTGCAAAGTTGGCTGGAAGACCGTTTTGGGAAGGCGACCGGGAAAGGGAAAGCGCAACTCGCCGATGGTCACATCTCGGCCGATTAGACGCCGCCCGGCACGAAATTCCTTTTCACACGAATTCCCGTATTCGATTGCCCTCTTGTACAGTTTCGCTGGCTAACCTGTACCAAAATCACCTGTCACTAGGTACCATTGACCCTGAAAACGCGGCTGTTTAGCATGATTGCAGGACGCGAATGCGTCCCGGAATGTGGGGATTGGTTACCCGTGTTTCGTCCTAGCCTCGCGGGGACTCAATCGGAATGCCATTTGGCGAAGACCTGCCAAGAGATATCAGAATCCGCCGAAATCGGCGCGGCCCTCGGATGAACTCGCGCGTGCCGGTGATAATCGAGTGGAACGGCAAGGCCGGACCAGTGCATCTGGAGCCCGCTTTTACGCGGGTAGTGAACGCGTACGGCTGTCTGCTCGTGTGCCCAAAGGAAATGGAATTGCAGACACGTTTGCGTGTGACCAACCTGGCCACGCGGCGTGCGGTTGACGGGCACGTGGTGTGGAAAGGGATGAAACGGCCAGACGGATGGGATCTAGGGATTGAGCTCATATCGGCCGATCAACATTTCTGGGGTGTTGAGCTTTGAAACTCGAAACGCTTAGGGTTCCTGCGGCGAAGTCCTCGACCACGCCGTCAAAAACGATAACGACGCCTGTCAAGGCAGTCGCGCAAGCCGGTCAGCCGCGTTCGACGGCGGCGCGCTCTGCCGGCGGAGCACAGGCGGTTGCCGGCGAGGAACGGCGGCGCAGCCAGCGGGTGCTGCTCCGCGTGCGTGCCAACATCCACGTGGCACTGCAGGGTAAGCCGACGACCTTCGATACCACCACGCTGAGCGTAAACAGTCACGGTGCGATGGTGATTCTGAAGCAGAGTTTGCCGCCCGACACCAGGCTGGTGCTGGAACATGCCGGAACGAAGGAACGCGTGGCCTGCAGGGTGGTTCGCCCATCTCGCGAAATACCCGAGGGATATCAAATCCCCCTCGAATTCGATTCTCCCGCGCCCAATTTCTGGGGCATCGCTTTTCCGCCAAGCGACTGGCGGCCTGACGATTTGTAGCCTTCGTGGCTCTGCCGCTAAGTGTGCTGCGCAAAAGGGAGCTTGTGCAGATCGAGGTTTCCGCCGGAGAGGATAATTCCCACCTTTTTTCCCGAAGCGCCAACCTTGCGAAATAATGCCAGCGCGGCAGCCACTGCACCGGAAGGCTCCACGACGAGTTTGAGGCGTTCCCACAGCAGCAGCATCGCTTCCACGATCTCATCTTCGCTCACCAGCGCAACCTCATCGAGCTTGTCGCGAAGGATCGCGTACGTGAGTGGGCACAATACAGCGCGGAGCCCATCCGCCATGGTGTCGGAGGTCGATGCCGGCTCCATCTTTCCGGATGATAGCGAGCGGTAGGCGTCATCCGCATTGCGCGGTTCGCCGCCGACCACGCGAATTCCGGGACGCAAGCCCTTCGCGGCAATCGCGGTTCCGCTGAGCAGCCCGCCGCCGCTGACTGGGGCCAGCACCAGGTCCAAATCACGAATTTCCTTGAGCAGTTCCAGTGCCGCCGTTCCCTGACCGGCGATGACACGCGCGTCGTTGTAAGGATGAACCAAATGCGCGCCCGTGCGATTGATCACCTCCGCGGTGACGGCTTCGCGAGAAGCGATATGGGGCTCGCATTCCGTGATGTTGCCGCCGTAGGCCTGGACAGCGCGCTTCTTTGCGGCGGATGAATTGGACGGCATCACAATGTACGCGGGAATGCCTCTCCAGCGTGCCGCCTGGGCCAGCGCTGCTGCGTGGTTCCCGGACGACGGCGCCACGACACCATTCTTCGCTTCTTGTTCGGTCAGCGAAAAGACCGCGTTGGTAGCGCCGCGAATCTTGAACGAACCTGTCTTTTGCAGGTTCTCGCACTTGAAAAAGAGCCGCGCGCCGGCAATCTCGTCGAGGGAGGAAGAAGTCACAACCGGCGTGCGATGAATACGTGGAGCGATGCGCCGATAAGCAGCGCGAATGACGTCAAGGCTTGGCGCGGTAGATTGAAGCTTGCTCGGCTTGGAATCGGTTAGCATGGCGCCGGTTCATTATGGCACATTCGCATTTGTGCTCATTGCTCGCAAATTCCGCGCAACCGAACATTAAAATTGCTGACTCGAAGTTCGCCCGGTGCAATTCTCAGATGCTCAGCAATGAGCGCCGGATTGTCCCCCGCAAGGCCTACGCGATGCCGGCTCGATTTGACATCATCGCACCGGAATTTGCAGCGGTCGGCGTGCGTGCGAAGACCAGTCTGCCACGCGGCGCCTCGAAATTCCTGGAAACAATTCCACTGCCGCAACAAGGCGAGACCGTGAATTTGTCGGAACTCGGGTTTCGCTTTAAGACTCGCCACACCCTGAGCGTCGGCGAAAGTGTGGAACTGTTTTTTACCTTGCCCGCGGAACTGACCGGGCGGGCGATTGAGGACGTGAAATGCAACGCGGAGAGTAGTGCACGTTGGATCGAGAAGCGGACACGGCGGGCCAGATCGGAACGGATGCCGCGATCGAGTGCTTTGAGCGCACATCCGTGGCGCGCGCGATTGGGATAATTAGCCGCGGACTGTTTCGGGGCTATTTTGCACGGCGCGCGGCCACGGTAAAAGTGACTTTCGCAGCCGTGGTGTTGTCGAATTGATCGGAAATTTGCACGGCAACGGTGTGCTCACCCGGTGCCAAGTCCGGAATTGCGACCTGGTAACTTTCCTTGGGCGCGTCGGATAGTACTCCGACGGGGAATGTCATAAGCCAATCACCGGCGTCCACGCTGTATTGCGCACGCGCGATCGAGACTGCCGAGCTCACACCGTCAAAACTGATCTTCGCGACTGGACCGCTGGCATCCGCATGAAGATTTTCAATGCGCGGCGGAGTGTTTTCGATCTCAAAGCGGTCGCTGACGCGCTCGTTCGTCAGAGTGTCCTGCGGCGGGTTCGAAGGCGAGTCCGAGGCCACGATCTTTAGATAGTAAGCGCCATCGGGCATGGTGGTCGTGTCCCAGGAATAGAAGTGCTGGGTCACTTTGTCTTTCAGCGATCGCCAGTTCTGTTCACCCTCTCCGCGATAGTAAATCGAGAAGACCAGATCATCATCGTTATCGTCGTGAGCATTCCAAAGAACGCTTTCGTAGCCCTTTTCTTCGAAGCCTTGCGGAGGCACTTCGACCTTGGCGGGTTTTACCGCAGTATCCGTGATCGCGACAATTACCGGTAACGGCGATGCGCCAGAACGCTGCGGCATCTTGAGTTGCACCGGCGCAACCGCTCCGGGGCCACCCTGCTGCACAGAGAATCCTTGCACGCGGACTCCAGGATCCTGAACGGCAATGTCGTCGACGACGGGTGCAACATTTTCCGGCTGGTACGCGATGCTAACCCAGGAAATGTTCGGGGCAGCGCCCTTATCGGTTTCCAGGAAGACGGCCTTCCACTGAATAAAACGGGCCGAGGGGCAAGTGACCGCTTCACCGGACAGGCTCTTATACGGGCCGGTCCAGGCGCTCCAGTTCTTTTCAGGGCTGGAGGTATTTCCTGAACGCGCGTAGAAAGCTACTTTGCCTTGGGTTGCGCCATTGTCTCCCCACCATGTCAGGCGGCCCCAGCGGGAAAAAATCTTGGCGTCGAAGGGATCCGATTCAAAGCTGCCTTCGGCCTCGTAGCCTGGGCCGAGCGTAAAAATTTTCCCCGGATTTGCGGTGCCGACCAGCAACGCGCCATCGCGACCCGCGACGAGGCTGGTTACCTGGGCGGAAGCGGTCTTTGCGATGCTGGAATAGACGTTATTGCCCTCCAGTTCGATGATGGCGCCCTTGTTTCCGGTGCCAAGAAGAATTTTGCCACTGGAAGAGAGGCCCATGGAGAATACCAAGTCCTCGCGCGAGCTCCACAAGGTAGTGGGCGCGCCTTCGGGGGATATCTCCACGACGTCCGAGCCGCCGGTAGTGGAGGGGAAGAAGGTGAAGGGCGCGGCAGGCTGGGCCGGCTGAGTCTGGATCGCCAGCGTCGTCGAGCCCGGCTGCGCGCTTAGGGGGGAAGGGGGTTGCGGCGTGACGATGGCCGTGACCGGCGCAGGCGCCGGCGGCCGCTGCTTTTCGCCAATCGCGGCGGCATAGATCCTGCCACTCGCGTCGGAGAGTAGGGAAGTCACCTCTTTTTTGTCCGTCTCGTATAGGACGAATGACGCGCCCGCTCTCGGCGGTTCCTGGGACGCTTTGCGGCTGATCTCGATTCGCAGAACCAATCCATCCGGGTCCGTGCCGACCAGCAGATTGCCTTTGGAATCAAACGCCAGAGCGCGCGCGTGGCGTTCGTCGCTTTGATAGAAAATCTCGGCTTTACCGTCAGGCGTAACAGCGAAAATCTTGCCTTCGTCTCCGGTTCCGGCGAAGAGCACCCCTTGTCCGTCTACCGCGAGTGCCCAGATATATTTCGATTTCGGATCGAAGAAAACCGACTTCTGCCCCTCCGGAGTGACTTTGTAAATTTTGCCGTCGGGCGAAGTGCCTACGTACAGATTGTCGTGCGAATCGAACGTAATCGTCTGGGCTGCAAGTTCCGGTGATTCAAACACAGTGGTTGGTTTGGCAGGGTCATCGAATCGGAGCACCTTGGCGTCCGAGCCGCCCGCGCCGTAGATCCGACCGCGTGAATCGATGCGCAGGGCCCATAGATACGCGAGATTCGGGTCGGAATACGCCGCGAATTTTGGCGCGGGCATTAACCTGCCATCGCTGCGGATGGCGACACCTTTGGCGGTGCCCTTCTCGAAGTCGGAATAATCGGATTGCCGCCAAAAGCGAGTATGTTCGGCGTAAACCAATGCGGGCGCCGCAATCCCCAAGATCAGCACGCCCGCCAAAATGGTTCGCCGTATCATCGTTCGAAATCTCCTGGGCTGCGGGCCATCACTTGACCGTAATTGTGAGCGTTCGCTCGCCTGTCACTACCTGATGCATTTCGACCGACCACTCTCCCGTCATGGATTGATACATCAGGCGGGCGCCACCGGGACTTTGCCGCTGGTCGAGCACATTGATTGCGGACGCGGGAGCGTTGGGCATCACCTTGTCTTCGACCATCAACGTCGGCGTCGCTTGCAGAAGCGTGGCGTAGAGGCGATCGTTCTCGTGATCGCGATTGATCAACTTGATGAGTTCCTCGAGCCCGGGCAACTGACCTTGTGAGCTCGCCTCGAGCGAGTCAATGGTCCGATTGGCGGTCTCGGCGTCGCTAATTAGCAATTGCAGGTTGCCGCGCGCTGCCTGCGCGGGAATCGTGATTGGTATCTCCTGAACAAACGAGGCGCCGCGGTAAGGCCGCAGTTGAACTTTTACGGCGACCGTGTCTCCGGGGTTTACCTCGTTCTTTTCGATCCAGGCATTGTCAATCGTGGCCCAGCGCCGCTCGGGCAGGGCTGTCACCCGCAAGTGGATGCCGTTCAGGTGCGGCACTTCATAGGGATTCAGATAAATCCGCGTAAAAACGTTTTGGACGCTTGTCGCTACAAAAAAGCCGCCTGGCACCGGCATGTCCGTCGGCGCGTATAGATCCCTTAATTTGACCGATGTGTGGCCCCGGATGTCAATCTCGCCGTCCAGTTGCAGCGTCGAGCCTTCCCCATAGGCTGGGCTTCCGACGATGCCGTTGTAAGTAGCCAGAGCCACGAGGACCGGCGTTATTTCTGGATTTTCAATCAGCTCGAAGTGAAATTGCTTCTGAGCCGTGGGAGTCACCAGGGTGACGTCCAGCGGAATCATCGGTGGTCCGTCGCCTAAGCGACCCGCAATCGCGGTAACGCGGTCCTGCGTCAGCGTTCCGATCGTGCCTCCGGTGCTGATGATTTTCGTCGAGGCCATCGCCGAGGCGAGCGTCGTGACCACGTACGCTCGCGCCAGGGGCATGGATACGTTGCCAAACGAAAAGATCGGATGCCCGCACGCGAGAATTCGGCCTTTATCCACGGTCGTCACCGTGCAGCCCGGCGTAAGCGTAAGGTCGCCGCGAATCAATTCGACTCCGACCATATCGCCGGGCTTTAGCTGGGCGTCTTCGGGAGACGGAGCCGTTGTGCCGCCGGCCATCATGGACATTCCCCAGCCGGAAAGTTCCTTGCTGAATCGCGCGATGGTATCGGGATATAGGCCCGTGGAAATCAGCGGGGTCTCAATGGGAACTAGGAACTGTCCTCCGCCCGCGCTAGTCGGCTGCGCTAGATTCCCGGGGAGAGGAACTTGCGGAGGATATCCGCCGCTCGCATTGCTCGTGGGAGATGCAGGGGGAGCTTCAGGAGTAGCGTCGGGCGCTTTCTGCACATCCAGCATGTTTTCAATCGGAGTTACGCCGCCGATAGCTTCCTTGGTGAACACGCCCAATTTGAGCGAGAGCGCGCCCGCCAATTTCCCGTCGAAATACACCGGACTTCCGCTCATGCCGGCAACGACGCCGGTGTGCTCGACTTTTTCGCCCAGCAGCTGCACAAGAATCACGTCCTGCTTCGGACCGAGCGCATTGCGCAGGACGCCCAGGACCACTAAATTCACCTTCTCGATTTCGTTGCCGGTGAAAATGGTGTAGACGACGCCCTTCAAGCCGGGTTGTACCTCGCTCAGGGGGAAAATTGCGGGGGCATCGTCCGCGTTCGTCGCGAGGCCGAAAACCAGAACGAGAGCGGCAAGAAACGCTGGAAGCAGTCTCCGGAGGGCCACGGGCATGAGACATTCATAATACCTGCCGCATAACCGGGAAGCAAATCGCGCCATGTTAGAATTCCGCAGTGAGAAAAAAGACGATTTCGCCTGGAGGACAAATCGCGGGCGTGGTGGAGCTCCCTGGCGACAAGTCTATTTCGCATCGCTACGCGATTGTGGCAGCGCTGGCCGAGGGTGCCAGCGAGATTCGAAATTATTCACCAGCCGCGGACTGCGCGAGCACGCTGGAATGTTTCCGGCGGCTGGGCATCGCCATAGATGTCAATCGCGAGCTCGTGCGCATTGTGGGGAAAGGATTGGACGGCCTGCAAGCGCCGCGACGGGCCATTGACGCAGAGAATTCCGGCTCGACGATACGCATGCTTTCGGGGGTCCTGGCAGGGCAGGCTTTCACGTCGACGATCACGGGCGATAGCTCGCTGCGCCGGCGCCCGATGCGGCGCGTGACCGAGCCATTGCGCCAAATGGGCGCGGATATTCGCAGCAAGGATGGAGACCGAGCGCCGCTGGAAATTCGCGGCGGCAAATTGCACGCCATTGACTACACACTGCCCATTCCTAGCGCGCAGGTTAAGTCGGCGATTCTGCTCGCCGGGCTGTACGCAGACGGCGTGACCACCGTGCGAGAGTCCATCCGCACGCGAGATCATACCGAGCTTGCTTTACACGAATTTGGCGCATCGGTTCCGGTGGCTTCGGGAGAAATTCGCATTCATCCCCGGCCGAAATTGCAGCCGCGGCAATTGATCGTCCCCGGCGACCTTTCCTCGGCCGTGTTTCTGATTGGTGCTGCGCTAATCCTGCCGGAGTCTTCCCTGATGCTGCACAACGTGGGATTGAATCCCACGCGTGCCCGAGTGCTCGATTTTCTGATTTCCCTGGGAGCTTCGATCAATCTGGCATCAGTGCAGTTGCGCGACGGAGAATTGATCGGCGATGTTTCCGTGCGCCAGGCAGCGTTGGTTGGAGGCAGTATTTCCGGGACGCAGGTGGCAGAAATGATTGATGAATTGCCAATGCTTGCGGCGCTGGGTCCGTTTACGGAAAACGGGATCGAGATCCATGACGCGCAGGAATTGCGCGTAAAGGAAAGCGATCGGATCGTCGCCCTCGCGGCAGGATTGCGCGAAATGGGCGCGCGCGTGGAAGAATTCCCTGACGGACTGCGCGTGGAAGGCCGCGCTGCTGGAAGGTTACGCGGCGCGAAAGTCAATCCGCAAGGCGATCACCGCATCGCCATGGCGCTCGCGGTTGCTGCGCTCGGCGCGGACGGTGACAGCATAATTCTCGATGCCGATTGTGTGGGCGTTTCCTTCCCGAAATTCTTCTCCGTGCTCGACAACCTCCGCGGCAACTCGCATTCCTAATGTGGCGAGAGTCGAGGACATAACCACACCTCCCTCCTGCTGTCGAATATCGCGTTTCGCCCTCTAAAGGGGTAATATCTCGCCCCAAGTCAGCTGCGCGTCTGTTTGAAATCGCGGTGAGGACAGGAGAAGCGCCATGAAGAATTGCCGACGGTCGGCCTGGATCGCGGTAATCGTCTGTTTGGCTATGTTGGCGGCGCCGGCGACAGCGCAAATCGGTTCGCTCACTTGCTCCAGCAACAATGGAAAGTACCGATATTGCCGGGCGGACACGCAAAACAACGTTCGGCTGGTGAGACAGCTTTCCGGCTCGCGCTGCGATTACCGCTACAGCTGGGGTTATGACTACCGCGGAATCTGGGTTGACCGTGGGTGCCGCGCGCAGTTTGAATACGGGCGACGCGGGAACAGTGGCGGGGGCACCGGCGCAGCAGTGGCCGCGGGTATTCTGGGCGCGCTCATCGTTGGGTCGGCCATCGCCAGCTCCAAGTCTGACGATGACGTGGCCGCTAACCGGCGAGATTACTACCTTGATGGATATCGCCACGGACAACGCGACTGGGATGACGACCGCCGGCCCGACGATCAACGCTACCTCGATCGATTTCCCAAGGGATACGAGAACGATTTCTCGACTGGATACCAGGACGGCTACAACAACCGGCCCAGCAAGTACCGCTAGTTGATCGGGAGGAGAGTGCGACTGCCATGAAACGGAAAATGCTTCCCGCGTCGTTGACGCCTTTGGTCGCCCTGGTCGCGCTGTTTTTTCTCGGTGTGGCGGCTCCCGGTCAACAGTCCGCCCCACCAAAATCGGAGCCGGCGGCATCGAAAGGGGGTGCGGCGCAGAATCAAGCACTCGCTCCTCGCGGCAATGTAGAGCTGTTCGCGGAAATCAAACGCAGCGGCAAGCTCCGGGTGGGTGTTTCTGAGATTGTGCCCTGGGCAACGCATGACAAGGACGGCAATCTAGTCGGCTTCGAAATAGACGTGGCCAAAAAGCTGGCCCGCGACTTGGGAGTGGAGCCCGAATTCTACCCCGAGGAATTCCGCTATTTGATTTCGGACCTGCTGGCCGGAAGATTCGACATTATCGTCTCCGCCCTCTCCATTGACCCTCGCCGGGCGCTCAAGGTGGATTTCAGCGCGCCTTACAACACAACGGACGTGACGCTGGCTGCGAACATCAAGGCTGCTGGCGCGTCTCCCACGCTGCAGTCATTCGATAAGGAGAGCGTCACCGTCGGGGTGCTGGAAGGAACGATGGCGGAGGATATGGTCGGGGTTGCGCTTCCGAACGCACGAATAAAAACATACACCGACGATAGCCGGCTTTTTGACGATTTGATTCAGGGCAAATTGGATGCGGTCGTTGCGGACAATCCCAGGGGCGAGATCGTGGCCAAGCTTTTCCCAAGCAATGTGGCCTGCGTATGTGAGACTCCGCTGGCTACCTATCCGGCAGCATTCGCGGTTCGTCGTGGCAACTTGGAATTCATCAATTTTTTGAACTCCTGGATCGCGGCGCACACCGCCGACAAATGGCTGGAAGAGCGGCGGAACTATTGGTTCAAGAACACCGACTGGCTGAAAGATCTTTGATTGGTCTGAAACCGATTCGAGCGTTGCGGGGTAATGCGGTGTGCTCGAGACTATGAGGACTTTCGCAGGTAAATGGTTCCGTAGCTCGTCACAATCTGAATCTTGGGGCCTTGCGAGCCCACCTTTCCGCTGAGCTTTCCGGTGTCATTTTCATTGTCCAGTTTCAGAGACGGATCGTCGAAATCGCTTTGGACCTCGCCTGAGCGCGAAACCGCAGAAATCTCGAATTTCGATTCGGATGGCAGCGTCAAGTCAACTTCACCCGACTCATTCGCAATATTGATCTCCGTGCGTGGCGGCTGAGAATAGGACACCTTGATATCGCCGTGCGTGTCGGTGATATCGAGCCGCCCGGCCACGTTCTCGATTTGCATGTCTTTATCATGCGTGTTCAGCTTGGCAGAGCCGCCGACGTCAGACACATCAATTTCGCCGGAATCCAGTTCCAGCCGACCGGTCAGTTGGACCAAGGTCAGGTCCGCCTTCTCCGAAACGTAGCGCGTCGTTTTTGCGACTTTCCTTACGTGAATAGGGCCGAAAAATTCTCCTTCGAATGTGGCATCGCCCGTCACGTCGTTCACTTCGATCTCGTTTCCGCGGCCATGCAGGTGCACGCTTCCCGAGACGTCGCTGATTCGCGCATCGCCAGTCTGAAGTTGCGCGGTGACATCCGAACCCGCATCGTGGATTTCAATATTGCCGTGTTGTGTGCCGGCAATCACTGTGCCCGATATTCCCGAAATGTGGATGTCCCCACGGTTTGTATTCGCGGTCAGGGATACTTTTTTCGGGAGAGTCACGTCGAGGTCCACGGCCATTTGTTCGCCGCTGTCTTCTGAACTTACGGGACGGACGAGATAGCCATCGCGGGTTTGTTCGATTGCGACTCTCATGGATTTCAATCGGTCTTGTGCTGCAACGTCCGTCGCGCCTTCCGCGGTTTCGTTCACGCTGACGCTCAAATCGTTGTTATCGCCGGCATGGGCGGTGATCGATCCGCGCCCCAAGGTCACCGTGACGTGGGACCCAGCTGGAATTGATTTTGTAGGTAGTTCCTGGCTTTGCGAAGCCTTGTGATCGAACAGCCCGACGTCAATATTGAGATCGGTCATCTTTTCGCGCACTCGTGAATAAATCCCCATTCCTGCGAGGACCAGAACAACGAGCACCAGCAGCGCGGCTTCGCCTCCAGCCAGGAGCGGGGGGCGCGTTTGTCCCGCTTGATGCGCGCTCATGTTGTCTATGAGTTTTGCGATGCCCCAAAGAATAATGAGGACGGGCCAGTACCGCCAGAAGAGATGCCACAGGCGAAGATCGGGATTGAATCGCGCTAGCAGAAACAGGATCCCGAGAAGGATCAGGAGTAACCCGCCAAAGATCGAGCTGCGTTGCCGTCCGTCGTTGCTCACGTGCGCCTCACGAGCCGGTGTGACCCTCTTTCGAAACCAGCGATTGCGCCGTGAGCACGATGCCCGCAACGATCAGGAGCACGGGCCAAAGATCTGCAAAGCTGTAGCGGCTGTACTCTCCCACAAGAAACAGAACGCCGACGGTGATGATCATCAACGGGCCCATTAGACCGCGGACCCGGCAATGAGCGCAGTGGCAGGTTGTGTGGTTTGGATCGGCCATTTCTGTTTTTCCTAGGACACTTTCTTCATGCGATCCCAGAGAAGCCATCCGCCGATCAGGATGAGCGCCACAGGCCAGGACTTTTCGAACCAATCTCGCTGCAAGAGCCCGAAGTTGCCGAGCAGCAGTAGAGCGCCGATGCCGATCAGGACCATGGCCCCGATTGGTTTGCGTCCTTCGCCCTCGATCAGATTCGCGGGCTCCGGTTGCCCCTGACGGCGGGCCATTGCGGTGCGATAGGCTTCGATGGGCATGTAAAAATAAAAGCAGCCGAGAGCGATTCCGAAAAACGCGTCGTAGGAAGAGGGAATGTCGCTGCTGAGCAGGGCGATCAACCCGCCGAAGATGAGCACGTGGATCAGAGCCTTCACGTATTGACCGTTGTAGACTGCGCCGAGCCCGGGAATGAAACCGAGAGTTGCGGCGAGTCCCGGATTGACACTCGATTTCGCGGCATCAAGCGGCGTCGATGGGGCTGCGAGCAATCCCGCAAGACAATCCTCGCAATAGAGCGCGCCGCGCACTTCACGCGTGCACTGCGGACACAGGGCTTTGCCGCAGTTGCGGCAATAGCCGGTAGCCTCCACATCGGTGTGCACCGCACAGCTCATCGAGGTCTCCTGTTGGTGTTGTTAAGCGTTGCGCTGCTGAGAATCACCGCATCCATCGTGCTCAGCCAGTTTTCATTCATCAGGCAGGCAAAAACGGCTCGGCCGCGGGACTGCGTGTGCCCCGGATGCGGCGCGGTTTGCGATTTCTCCTGAGGATTGGTCGAAGGCGGCTGCTGGTTTTGCTGGGGAGCCGGCGCAGGTGTGACCGACGGCTGAGGTTCGGCTTCCGGCTGCAGGCGCGACTGGATCTCGTAGACGACGCGCAGGTCATTCACGAATTTGGCGCTCCGTGCATAGCTGAGATGCACTTGCCGGTTGGCCGCGCGCAGCATATTCGCCGGATTGATATCCACTCTCTTCAGCTTCGCGGGCGATAGGCCGGTCGTGTACACGATGATCAACAAAGTGGCTGTCACCGTTGCCAAACCCATCACGAAGCGCGGTTTCCACAGCGCCGGAACCCATGCGAACCAGCGGTTCCGTGCCTCTTTCTGCGTGCGTGGCCCCAATATCGCGTCCAGAATCTTCGAAGCCAATTCCGGCGGCGCTTCGAGTGCCTCGAGCGACTGCATGCGGTTGACCAGCCCGCCCACTTGCGCGACCAATTTTCCGCACTGCTCGCAGCTACGGACGTGTGCGGAAAATGCCGCCCCTTCCGTGGGTGACAGCAACCCATCCAGATGATCGCTTAACCGTTCTTCCGTGAGTACGCAGTTCCAGTCCATGATTTTCTCGCTTCCCGCCGCTACTGCGGTCGAAGCCCCATATCTTCTAAAATCCGAGCCAGTTCAATCCGCCCGCGATTGATTCTTGATTTTACCGTGCCTTCCGGAACCGCCAATACTTGGCGGATTTCGTTGTAGTCCAAGCCTTGCAAATCGCGCAAAATGACGGCCTCGCGCAATTCCGGCGAAAGTCTCGCGAGGCCTTGCTGCAGCTGGCCGCTCAATTCGGACGCCAACGCCAGCTTGTCCGGAGTGCGCGCCGCGGAATGCTTTTCTTCCAGCTTGGGCATGACGTCCTCGATCGAATCCGTCAGCCGTTCGCGCCGCGTGCGCCGGTAGTGATCCACCAGCAAGTTGCGCGCGACGCTTGTCAGCCAGGTGGGGAACGCACCGTAGGCAGGCCGGTAACTGGAGAGCGTGCGGTAGATCCGCAAAAAAACTTCCTGGCTCAGATCCTCGGCTTCCGTTGAGTTGCCGGTGAACCGGTAGCACAGGTTAAAAACGCGCCGCGTGTGGCGCCGCACAAGTTCCTCCCAGGCCGGCCCCTCGCCCCGGAGGCATCCCTGCACCAGTTGGGCGTCGGGCTCCAATCTTTCCTTGCCTCGTGAATTGCATTCCCTTTCAGCCTCACAAGATGTAACGCAATCCTGGGCCAAAAAGTTCCGTTGCCGTGCGATCTGAATGGCCGCGCAGACCGGTGGTCGAGCGGACTCTCACACCGTGCCGCATCTTATCTACGTTGCCAGCGCGAACACAAGCGCCGAGAGGTTTTTTCCGGCGAGTACACGAAACAAACGCGAAGGGCCGCCTTGACACTTTCCGAACCTTGCTGTTACGGTGCGAAATCAATGCTGCGCAATTCACGAAGGCTCTTCCTGCTCCTGCTCGCTGCGGCGGCTCTTGGCTATCTGTTCTACAAATTCCGCCATTCGATCACGCTCGAAGGATTTCAGTGGTCCACGGTGGGCCAATCGCTGCGTGATGCGCGCCTTTCCTTGTTGCTGCTTTCAATGGCCACAGTGTACGTGTGTTTCGCGATCCGGGCGCTGCGCTGGATGCGCTTCTCGCGAACGCTCGGCGCTACTCACTTTGGCAACGTGTATAGCGCAACGCTGATGGGTTTTACCTGCACATTTTTACTGGGCCGCGCCGGTGAACCCGTTCGGCCGGTACTGATTGCAAAAAAGGACCAGCTTTCGGTTCCGCGTATGTTTGGCGTTTACGTTCTGGAGCGTATCTTCGACGTGGCCGCGACCGCCGTTATCGCGGGCTCCGCGCTGCTGCTTTTCGAGCGGCGGGGTTTGGAGGGCACTGCAGGCGGCATGATAGTGAAAGTGCGTTCGGCGGGGATTTTGCTGCTTCTCGGCCTGCTGGCGGCGATCTCCTTCCTGATCTATTTTCGCTACCACGGTGCCGAATGGCTGGGGCGGCGGTTGCAGAAACCGTCCTGGCGCGTCGGCTGGCATGGCCAAGTGATTGTGCTGCTCGAGGGTTTCGCTGAAGGCTTGCAGGGCATCCGCACGTGGAACGATTTGGGCGTCTTGGTGGGTCTGTCGGTCGTCCACTGGTTCTTGATCGTCTTCTGCTATATGTGGGTCGCGCATGCGTTCGGCGGCCCACTGGGCGCGCTGAGTTTTTCCGACGCAGCTCTGGTCTTGGCGTTTTCTATGGTGGGGTCGGCGGTGCAGTTTCCCGGTGTTGGGGGCGGAGCGCAGGTCGCTACGTTTCTTGTGCTAACGCTGATCTTTGGAGTAGAAAAGGTCCCGGCGGCGACGATGTCCATCGTCGTCTGGCTGGTGACATTCGCGTCTTGTTGTCTGGTGGGTCTGCCTCTGCTGTTCCGCGAAGGATGGTCCATGGGCGAATTACGAAGGATGGCGACGGCCGCGGAACACGAGGCCGAATCCGTAGCTGAAGAAATTGCGCTTGGCGGACATGCGGCAAAACCGGGAGACGAAACGCGGTGAAATGTCCCTTCTGCACGAATCTGGACGACAAGGTAGTGGACTCGCGCGAGGCGCGCACCGGCGATCTGATTCGGCGTCGCCGCGAATGCCTGAAATGCGGGCGACGATTCACTACGTACGAGCGCATTGACGAAATCCCGTATATGGTCATCAAGAAAGATGGCCGCCGCGAAAAATTCGAGCGGCAGAAACTTTTGCAAGGTTTGCTGAAGGCGTGCGAAAAACGCCCGGTTCCAGTCGGCAAGCTGGAAATGATTGTTGACGAGGCGGAGCAATTCGTCAGCGAAGCGCCGGAACGCGAGCGCACCACGAAAGACATCGGCGAACACATCATGCAGAAACTGAAGAAGCTGGATAAGGTGGCCTACGTGCGATTCGCGTCCGTCTATCTCGATTTCAAGGACGTGAAGGAATTCATGGACGAACTAAAGGTCTTACTGAAGGATCGTGCAAAGAAATAATTGGTCAGGCGTGCCACACCCCCGCCGCAAATTTCTTGATGGTACGAAATCCCAAGTGTTCGTAAAGCTGCACGGCGGAAGTATTCACGCTGGTCACGGTGAGCGAGAGCGATTCGTAGCGCCTTCGTCGCAGAGCCTGAATCGCGCTTTCCATCAATGCGCGGCCGATGCCATGCCCTTGATGCCCAGGCATCACGCAGATTTGCGTGGTGTGCCCGACTCTTTCCGAGACTGTGGACGTTAGGATCATTCCGATCGGGCGGTCACCAGTTGCCGGACGTACCAGGAACGAAGCCTCGGGCAAGAATTGGCCGCAGCCGGGCAGCAGCACGATATTTCGCAGGAATTTCATGCCGCCGGCTTCGGTGCGATATTGATCGTTGATCTCGCCATCCACGTGATTCGCATACGACAGTTGGATGAGCCGCGCTGCTGATTCGAATGCCCGGTCGGTCCACGGTTCCAGCCGCAGACCGCTCGATAGCGGTTTGCCGATAAGCCGCGCTTCAGCGATGTTCAGCAGCATGAATTGGCGCCCGTAGAGGTGGAAATGTTGTGAGAGGAAGCCCGGATCGAGTTCGGCGCCAAAGGGCATCAGCTGCGCTTCGACGCGCTCAAGCCGAGGAGTCGCGTGCAGCGCGGTCACCATCTCGGTGACCAGCGATTTGGTGATGGGTTCCTGCGTAAAATTCGAAGAGACGAACAGCCCGCCAATGAGTCCCTTGTGGTCTTCCAGCACATAAAAACCATAACCTGCGGGGCATCCATTCTCGGTCGCCACGTATCCACCGAGCGACCGAGAATCGATGAATTTGCGAATCAGCTCGATGGAGGGGCGGTAGTCCCAGTGCAGCTCATCGCGCCAGTGACGAGCTTCCTCCTGGAATAGCGGGTCCAGGGTCCGCGATTGTATTTGCCGAAGATCGACAATCTGCATGAAGTGCCGAAACAACCCCCGGATCATTATAGCCGCCGGTAGCGGCAGAACCCAACTGGATCGAATTGCCCGAAGTATAACGAGCGGGGGGGTGGGCTGGCGGGGCGATGGAGGAAAGGTGTGCTAACATCCAATTCGCCGAGGCGAGAACTTTCAAGCCCGCGCTTAACGGATGGCCGTCCTCTCAGAGCTACGCTATCCCACCACACGTCTCGCTAAGTTTCTCTCGGGAATCTTCGCGATTGCCCTGTTTCTATTTGTGTCTATTGCGGCCGTCTCCGGATTTCTCCTCTATCAGGTACTGCATCCCACGCGCGCGCCTGCCACGATTGATTTGAGCGTAATGATGGGGCATCCGGTCACGTTTTCCTTCCCTCTAGGCAACGGAACGGAGCGCGAAGGCTGGTTTTACCCCGGATTGCGCGGCGCTCCCACGATCGTGGTATGCCACGGTTATCATTCGCAGCGAGCGGACGTGCTGACTCTGGTCACCGCGCTCCAAGATCAACAATTCAATGTGTTTCTTTTCGATTTCTCGGCACATGGGACTAGCCCGGGAGTAACGACGCTCGGCTATCGCGAAACGGCCGAGCTTCAGGCGGCGATCGGAGCACTGGCAACACGCGACGATGTGGATCCCAACCATTTCGGTTTGTGGGGAGGCGACATGGGAGGTTATGTCGTGCTCGAGAATGCGGTTTCGGACCCGCGCATTGCCGCGTTCATCGTGGACGACGCCTACGCGGACCCGCGCGACATGGTACAGATGGAGATCCAGCGCTCCGGGCTAACTGTTTTGCCCTACGTCAGCAAGTTCTGCGACATTGGATTCCGTCTCGTCAACTACCAGTTCAAGGACCAGCCGCCCGTGACCGTGCGGTTATTGCGGACAAAAGGCACTCCGAAGCTTTTCTTCGTCTCAGATGACCGTCCCGCGCTGGCCAGCGAAACCATGAATCTCTTTACGCATTCACCCGACCCGAAACAGATGGTCCGCAACCGAGCGAGCTATCCCGCGATGTCCGACGATGACCGCAAGAACTACGAAAGCCAGGTCGTGAGCTTCTTTCTGCTGAATCTGCCGCCGACGTCTGCTTCGGGCCACTAACGCGGCGCCGATTCGATGGGAACGAAGAAGATTACAGGGCTTGGTTGTTCCAACTCTCCGTGAAACCGTCCGGCCTTCTCGATTTTTTCGAGTCCCTCGCCATCGGTCAATACCAGAGCGGCATCCGGATCTTCGGCAGACCACTCCGGAAGCTCGCGGCGAAGATAGAAAGCGAGCCCGTAGTTCCACGATCGCTTGAGTTGAAACACAAAGATGCGGTTCGGGTGAAGGTCATTGTGCAACAGCTCAGCGTAGGGTCTGGCTGATACTGCTGGATCGAGCGCCGGCAAGATCGCGATATTGGCAATCTCTACCGCTGCGACGACGCTTAAGCAACAAGTTGCCACCGCGAGCCGCAAATCCTGGCGCATGCCCGCGAATACGAGCGCCGCTGCGCTCGCGATTGCCGGCGCAATTATCGCCAAAAACAAAACCGTGCCGTGATGTCCCACGCCAATCATCGAGTAAGCGTGCGCGGCGTGGATGAAAAAGATCGCCAGAACAATCCAAACGAGGGCGGTGCCGCTGCACATTGCCAGTGCGTTAGAGCGACCGCCTTGAAAAGCGCGGATAGCGCCGATAGAGATGATCAACGCTAATGCCGGAACCGCCGGCAGAATATAGCTGGGTAACTTGGACTGAGAAAAGCTGAAGAACGCGAGTGGGAAGATGCCCCAGCACGCGAAGAAAAAACCGGGCGAAATTGCCCACGATGTCTCGCGCCACAGGCGCATACCTTCTTGCAGGCTACCGATGAGGAACACGGTCCACGGGAGCAACGCGAGCAACGTAATCGGTGCGAGAAACCAAAACGGCTGTTTGTGCTGAAATACCGGAGTCAGATAGCGCTCGAAATTGTGTTGGAAGATGAATACACGAAGGAAATCCGGATTGCGTCGCGCGCAAATCAGATACCATGGCAGCGCTACTAATGCGCAAGCCGCGATTCCAATCGGATGGGCGAGCCGCAGAGCGGCGCGCCATTTTCCGGTGGCCAACGCCCAGATTCCGATCGCGCCCCCCGCAAGTATCACGGCGGCCGGTCCTTTCGCGAGAGCTCCCAGACCAAGGAATGCGCCGAATAACGCCAGGATCGCCGGATCGCGCCGTTGCTTGCGTGCAGGGGCCGAACTTTGACTGCGCAGATCGCCGCTGTGGCGCAATACAACCGCCGCGCAGGCCATCGCGAGCGTGATGGACGCGGCGAAAAGCATGTCGGGCGTGCCCGCGCGCGCAAAGCCAATCGCAGCGACGCTAGTGCAAAACGTGATCGGTGCCAAAAGCCACGGAGCGCGCGACCAATCTGGGGCGCCGCCGTAATGTTGCCATCCCAGCCGGCCAATTGCGATGGCGGCAGCTAACGCTGCGAAAGCGGAGGGCAGCCGCGCCGCCCACTCTGCCGGCAGATGCAGGCGAAATCCGATGGCGGCCGCCCAGTAGTAAAGGATTGGCTTCTCGAACCAGGGAGTTCCGTAGAGCCTCGGCGTGACCCAGTCGCCGGTCTCAGCCATCGCGCGCGCAATCCACACGTAACGGGGTTCATCAGGCCCAACTAATCCAAGCGCGCCCAAGTGGCTGAACAGACAAACAAAGCTGACGATCGCGGCCCCTGCTGCTGCGATGTTTCGCTGACGCGCCGATTGTGAAATTTGTCTCAAACCGCGTTGAGTCTAACATCGGGTTTGGCAAATTTGTTCTGTGAACAGCGATGTGGCTTGGCGCAAGAAGGTCTGCGCAATCGCTGGCATCCTCTCCGCGGCCTCTTGCATAATGGCCCGCTATGCGGGAATGGCTTGAATACGCCGTCGCGTGGGTGGGGATAAAATCGCTGGGACTGCTGCCGCGACCCGTCGCGCGATTTGTGGGCGCGACTTTCGCGTCCGCTGCCTACACTGTGCGCACCCCGTTGCGCCGGGCGGCGATGTTTAATTTGCATCTGGCGTTTCCGGATTGGAGCGAGGAAAAGCGGAGGCAGACGATCCGCGGAATGATCCGCCAGATCGGATGGATGGCCGGCGAGTTTTCTCAGTTCCCGAAATACACTCGTGAAAACATCGACCGCGTGGTAATCGTGGACGGTTTTGAAAATTTCGACGCCGGGCGCAGGCGCGGCAAGGGCGTGCTGTTTTTGACCGGACACATGAGCGCTTGGGAGCTGTCTTCCTTCGCGCATGCGCTGTATGGCTACCCGCTGCATTTTCTGGTGCGGCCAATCTCCAACGCGCGCGTGGACGCCCTGATCAATGCCTACCGCTGTCTTTCAGGTAACCGGCCAATCGACAAGAACAAGTCCGCGCGGGCGATTTTGAAAGTACTGGGAGAAGGCGGGACGGTGGGTATTTTGTCGGACCACAATACCTCTCTGGACGAGGGCGTGTTCGTGGATTTTTTCGGCATCCCGGCGTGCACCACTTCCGGACTTGCGCGCATCGCGTTGCGCACCGACGCGGCGATTATTCCCGGGTTTCTTTCGTGGGATGAGTCCCGTCGAAAATACAGGCTGCGGTTCGAACCTGCGGTAGACCTTGCGCGCACCGGTGACGAGGAGCCCGATGTTCGGGAGAATACGCAGCGCTTCACGCGCGTGATCGAAGACTTCGTCCGCGCCCATCCCGATCAATGGCTTTGGGTTCACAAGAGATGGAAGACTCGTCCGCCGGGCGAGAAGCCGATGTATCCGTTTTGAAGCCCAGGGAATGAGCTTGCGAACGCTTCGATGCATCAATTCCTTTTGAACCGAGGACACCATGGCCCATACCGCCGGTGAACTAGCCAAGTACTTGGGAGCGAAGATCAGTGGAGAAGCGCAGGTGCCAATCGCGGGCCTGGCAAATCCAGAAAGCGCGGGCGCAGACGATCTGATCTATGTTGATTCGCTGCGGCATGCGGAACGGGCCGGGCAGTCGACGGCGCGCTGCGTGATAGTGCCAGCTGGGATGACGATTGCGGGGAAAACTCTTCTAGAGGTCGAAAACCCCAAACTTGCATTCGCGAAAGCGGCAGCTTGGCTGGTGCCAAAGCCTGCATTGCGGCCGGAAATTCATCCCTCGGCAATCGTCTTCGCCACGGCCCGGCTCGCTCCGAATATTCGCGTGGGCCCATACGTGGTGATCGAAGACGAGGTCGAAATCGGCAGCGGCACTTCCGTAGACGCATTTTGTTTCGTGGGCCGCGCCGCGCATATAGGCCAGAACTGCTGGTTGCATCCCCGCGTGACGTTGTATCCCGGTGCGCGGGTCCAGAACCGCGTCGAGATACATTCGGGGGCCGTGATCGGTGGCGATGGCTTTGGATATGTGTTCGGCGATAGTCATCACCTCAAGTTTCCCCAGATCGGAGGAGTCGAGATAGGCGACGACGTAGAGATAGGGTGCAACTCGACTATTGATCGAGGTTCACTCGACCAGACGCATCTAGCGACGGGCGTGAAGATCGATAATCTTGTTCAAGTCGCGCACAACGTCCAAATCGGGGAAAATTCCTTGGTTGCCGCGCAGGCCGGCATCTCCGGGAGCAGCGTTTTGGGAGCAGGGGTCATCCTGGGCGGCCAGGTAGGCATCGCGGACCATTGCAGGTTGGAAGACGGTTCGATTGTGGGCGCCCAGGGGGGCGTCCCGACGGGGAAGACAATTCGGCGCGGTCAAACAGTATGGGGCACCCCGGCAAGGCCGATCGAGCGCTTCAAGGAACAGTATGGGTGGTTCTCCCGTTTGCCGGAACTCGCGGAGCGCATCGCAAAATTAGAAAAGAAGGCCGGCTCGTAGCGCGGCCACAGTTTCGTTTTCCATTCGCTCTAGCAAGTGATAGCGGCCCACGAGTGCGCAAGGTAGGCAAAGTTTTGCACACTCGATTGGGAATGGTTTGCAGTGTTTCTGCAACCCTGTAGGCACCTGATCGTGCCGCAGATACATCTGAAACTGAGAAACCTGGAGTTATTTTTAGTTGACCGTAAGTCGAAACCCAAAGATAATACTAATCTTAGCGTGCATTCCTGGGCGGCGGTAAACTTTTGATTGTTTTCGGACGATTCCCTTCGCGTTGATGTTGCGACCGTGAGGAATATTTAAGTCGTCGCTGGACACTTTTTGGGCGCATCCAACAAAGACGGGAAATCGTCAAATTGACTGAGGGCAATTGATGACACCAGAAGTACAGCTGCGTGTTGAGATACCGACAGAGGGTGGCTCGAAAGGCACTGCGACCGCACGCCGCAGAAATGTCGAATTTCAGGTCGAGCAGGCGATTGCTCGCAGCACGGAGTGGCTGCTTTCGGCGCAAACCCAGGACGGTTACTGGTGGGGTGAACTGGAAGCCGACACCACGCTGGAATCCGATTACGTCCTTTACCTGCACATTCTTGGCCAGCTGGATTCTGGAAAAGTAGCGAAGCTGGCGAACTACATTCGCCGCAAGCAGCTCCCCGATGGCGGCTGGAACATCTTTGAAGGTGGTCCTTCCGAGCTAAATGCGACGGTCAAGGCTTACGTGGGCCTACGCCTGGCTGGCGAATCGCCGGAGTCGCCGAGCTTGGTGCGTGCCAAGGAGAAAATTCTCGAGCTGGGAGGCTTGGAAGGTGCCAACTCCTACGTTCGCTTCTATCTGGCCATGGTGGGCGCGGTGGATTGGAGCATTGTTCCGTCAATCCCTCCCGAATTGATGCTTTTGCCTGACTGGGTTCCTATCAACATCTACGAAATGTCTTCCTGGACACGGGGCATCGTGATCCCTCTGGCGCTGGTGTACGCGCACAAGCCTGACTGGCGCCTGCCGCATGGCATCACGGTCAGCGAGCTATTCAGGAACCCCGGGGGCAAGCCGAAATCCTTCAATTGGGATAAGCGCATCGTTTCCTGGCGCAACGTATTCCTGGCCCTCGACCGTGCGTTGAAGTTGTACGAGCACATTCCTTGGAAGCCATTCCGGAAGAAAGCGCTTTCGCTGGCGCGCACCTGGATGTTGGAGCGCTTGGAACGCAGCGAAGGCTTGGGAACGATTTATCCGGCGATGATGAATTCCATCTTTGCTCTGCTGGCGGAAGGTGCCGACGCGCAGGACCCGCTCGTTGCGCGGGAGATCAAATTCCTGGAGCGCTACGAAATCGAAGAGAGCGACACGATTCGCGTCCAGCCCTGCATTTCACCCGTTTGGGATACGGCGATCGCGATGGTCTCGCTCGAAGAAGCAGGAGTGAATCCCGCGCATCCGTCGTTGATAGCCGCAGAGCGCTGGGTAGTGGGGAATCAGATCCTCGGCCCGGGAGACTGGCAGGTTAAGAATCCTAATGCCGCTCCGGGTGGCTGGGCGTTCGAGTTCAAGAATGACTTTTACCCAGATGTTGATGACACGGCTTTCGTGCTGATGGCTCTTGGCCGCGTGGCGGACCCGGACCCCGAGCCTCTGCGCCGTTCCATGCGCCGGGGCCTGGCCTGGCTGCTCAGCATGCAGAACGAGGACGGCGGCTGGGGTGCGTTCGACCACGAAAACAACCTGCAGTTCTTGAATCACATTCCCTTCGCGGACCACAACGCGATGCTGGATCCTTCCACGGCGGACGTCACCGCGCGGGCGGTGGAATGCCTCGGCCAAATGGGCTGGTCAGCGGAAGATCCGACCTTGCAGCGCGCTCGCGCATTTATCCGCCACGAACAATCAGCCGACGGATCGTGGTTCGGCCGTTGGGGCGTCAACTACATTTACGGCAGCAGCGGAGTCCTTCGCGCGCTGGAGACGCTGGGTCTTTCGAAGGGCACTGACGGCCAGGCGGCGGCCGAATGGCTGCGCTCCGTGCAGAATGCGGACGGCGGCTTCGGTGAATCAGTTCTTTCTTATTACCATGCCGCGATGAAGGGCCAAGGGAAGAGTACGGCATCGCAAACAGCCTGGGCCATCATCGGATTGCTCGCGGTGGCCGGACCTGATGATCCTTCCGTGCAACGTGCCGTCGCATGGCTTCTGGCTCACCAGAATGAAGACGGAACATGGGACGAACCCGAGTTCACGGGTACCGGTTTCCCCTGTGTTTTCTATCTGAAATATCACCTTTATCGCAACACCTTCCCGCTGTACGCGCTTGCCCGTTATGACAACATGCGAAAAGGCCGGCGCAAGTTCGCCGGCGTTCAGATTCCTGCCGAAGAATTGCAGGGCTGTAACGCGCTACGGACGTAAGCAATGCAACTTCCTCTGGCTGTAAAACACCGCTGCGCCGCCTGCAACGGGAAAACCTCCCATTCATTGCGGAAAAGTTCCGCAGACTTGCGGCGGCCCCGGTTGCCCAGTGAGAAAATGGCTATGCGAACGAAGGGCCTCTGTTCTTCATGAAGACTCTTGTCACCGGCGCTACAGGGTTCGTGGGCAGCCACGTGGCACGGCAACTTGTCGCCGCAGGGAATACCGTACACGTTCTGGTCCGCGTCACGAGCAACTTGGCTGTGCTGGAGGGAATGGCGGTTCAGCCTGTCAGAGGGGATCTGCACGATGCTGCCTCGCTCAGCCGCGCAATGCAAGGTGTGCAGCGCGTATATCACCTCGCCGCGGACTATCGGCTATGGACGAAGAATCCCGCTGAAATCTATGAAAGCAACGTGGAAGGAACGCGCCGGTTAATTGAGGCGGCGCATCGCGCTGGCGTCGAGCGCATCGTATATACCAGCACGGTCGCCACGATCGCCGTTCCACGCCACGGGGCGCTGCCCAATGAGGAAACGCAGGCGACGCTGGATGAAATGATCGGTCATTACAAGCGTTCCAAGTTTCTGGCCGAGCAAGTGGCGCTGGATGCCGCAAAATCGGGCGTTCCGGTGGTGATCGTCAACCCTACGGCGCCGGTGGGACCGGGCGATGGAAAGCCCACGCCGACGGGCCGCATCATTCTTGATTTTCTGAAGGGCAAGATGCCGGCGTACGTGGACACCGGCCTAAACGTTGCGCCGGTGGAAGACGTTGCCGCGGGGCATTTGCTCGCCGCCGAGAAGGGACGAGCGGGTGAGCGCTACATTCTGGGCGGACGCAACATGACGCTGAAACAAATTCTGGAAGCCCTTGCGGCCATCGCTGGACGCACCGCTCCGCGCATTCGATTGCCTCATGCGGTGGCGCTGACGGCGGCGTATGCGGATGAAATGCTTTCCCGCGTCATAGGCCGCGAGCCTCAGATTCCGGTCGAGGGCGTTAAAATGTCGCGTCATAAAATGTTTGTCGAGAGCGACAAGGCCGAGAGGGAACTGGGCTACAGGCCGACCAAAGTGGAAGCAGCTTTGGAGCGCGCGGTTCGCTGGTACGAAGAGCGTGGATACATCACGAATCGCGCAGGAAGCAAACGCGTCGCGCATCCGGCTGCGGCATAAAAAGATTAATGAAAATACTGGTCACTTTCGCGCTCGAAAATGAATTTGCGCCGTGGCGCGCGCTGCGCAACTTTCGCTCTGATACCTGGGGTGAAGCCGATGCATATGTTACCGAGATTGCCGGCGTCGACGTGGGAGTTGTCCTCACCGGCGTCGGTCCGAAGCAGGCGGGACTAGAGGCGGCGAAAGTAATCTGGGGCGAATCCGACTCGATTGGGGCATGCATTTCGTCAGGACTGGCGGGATCGCTGAAGCCCGACTATCGCATTGCTCAAGTTCTGGCGGCGCGTACGGTTCGTTCCGAGGCGGTTCGGGCTGATCTATCGACGAACGTGCTGGAAAGCAGCGCTGCATTGGTTTCTTTTGCCGCCGAATCCGGTGCAAGTGTCGTGGACCAATTCTTTAGTGCCGAGCGCGTCATAAGCCGAGCAGAAGAAAAACAGCACCTGGGGGGGCGGGCCCAGGCTGTGGAAATGGAAAGTTTTGAAATCCTCCGCGCATCAGCGGCGTTCGGAATTCCGGGGATTGCAGTTCGTTCGATCAGCGACACAGTTGACGAGGACTTGCCTTTGGACATGAATCGAATCTTGAGCGACGAAGGGCAGGTAAGTATTCCGCGAGTGATTGGAGAGGTCGTGCGCCATCCTGGATCGGTTCCCAGCCTTGTCCGGCTGGGGCAGAATAGCAAGGCCGCCGCCGAATCACTGGCAAAATTTTTGGACGGCTATGTCGCACTCATTGCGGAACGATACAAGACGCTGGAGGCGCGAGCCGGTGGCGCGGCAATAGGCTAAGAGTTCTCGGATGAGCCACACAGTCGAACATATCGAATCGCACCAGGCGCCGCACAAATCGGGACACATGCGCGCGGGTGTGTACCGCGGCATAGGCCAGGTGGTCGTCGAGTCCGTGCCAATTCCGGAAATTAGCGAGGGAGAGCTTCTGTTCCGCGTCGCCGCCTGCGGAATCTGTGGAACGGACATTAAGAAAATTCATCACGGGTTCGTCGCGCCGCCGCAGATTCTTGGCCACGAACTGGCCGGTACGGTGGTCGCGGTGGGCCGGGGTGTCACCAAATTCAAGCCGGGCGATCGCGTGGTGAGCTTCCATCACATACCGTGTGGCAATTGTTTCTACTGCACCGAGAAACTTTTCTCCCAGTGCTCGGGTTATAAGAAGACGGGCCTCACCGCCGGATTCGATCCCAACGGCGGCGGCTTTGCCGAATACGTTCGCGCGATGCCCTGGATTGTCGAGCGCGGAATGATTGCGCTGCCCGCGGATGTGAGCTTCGACGAAGCCACATTCGTCGAGCCGGTCAATACCTGCTTGAAAGCGGTGCGCAAAGCGCGTGTAAAGCCGGGCGAGAACATTTTGGTGATCGGGCAAGGTCCGATCGGAATGCTGCTGATGATTCTGGCGAAATATGAAGGCGCGGATGTTTACGCGAGCGATCCCATGCCGGGGCGCCGAGCTGCGAGCCTTCGTTTTGGCGCGAAGGAAGTATTCGATCCGGGCAGCCAAAACTTGTCGCAGGAAATTCGCCGCAGAACTGGCGGCAGAGGCGCGGACGCAGTGCTGCTGGCAGTGCCCAACCCATCATTGGTTTCCGATGCTCTGGCACTCGCGCGACCGGGCGGGCGCGTGCTACTGTTTGCTCATAACGACCCGGTATTGCGCCTGGAGTTTCCGGCCGCCGCGGTCGGGGTGGAAGAGAAGGAAATCCTCGGTAGCTACAGCGCTGACGTTGACGACCAGGCCGAATCTGCTGCGCTGGTTTTCGAACGGCGTTTGCCGGTGCGCGAACTAATATCCCATCGGTTTCCGCTGGAGCGAATCGCCGAAGCTCTGGAATTGGCGGCGCGTCCGTCGGATAATACTTTGAAGGTAGTCATAAGGCACGAATGAGCGCTCATACGCAAAGAAATGGACACATGACAGCGGCCGTGCTCTACGGCGCGGAAGACTTAAAGATCGAAACTGTGGACATCCCTAAAGTCGGCGACGACGAGGTTTTGGTGCGCGTGGAAGTGGCGCTGACCTGCGGCACCGACCTGAAAGTCTGGAGGCGCGGATATCACGCGCGCATGATTCAGCCTCCGTCTCTGTTCGGCCATGAGCTTGCCGGCGTAATCGAACAGACAGGCAGCCGGGTGAACGGCGGTGTACGCAGCGGCATGCGCGTCCTGCCGGCAAATTCCGCGCCCTGCGGCACTTGCTTCTTCTGTTGCAAGGGCCAGCCAAATCTTTGCGAGGATCTGCTCTTCAATAACGGCGCCTACGCGCAGTACATCCGCATCCCCGGACGCATCGTTCGCCAGAATATGCTGGAGATTCCGGACGGCGTCTCGTTTAAGGATGCCGCGATGGCCGAGCCGCTCGCCTGCGTCCTGCGCGGCATTCACGAGACGGGCATCCAGCCGGGAGACACCGCGGTGGTGATCGGCTGCGGCGCGATCGGCCTGAAATTTATTCGCATTCTTTCGCAACGAAATGTCCGTGTGATCGCCATCGGCAAGCGCGCCAGCCAGATAAGAGCGGCGGAGCGCTTGGGCGCGGTGGCTGCCTTCGACGTGAATGAAATTGAAAATCCCGTCGAACTAGTCAGGCAATTGACGGATGGCCGGCGCGGGACTGACGCCGTCATCGAAGCAGTGGGCCGCTCCATTACCTGGGAATGGGCGCTGCAAATGGTGCGCAAGGGCGGAACCGTGAACCTTTTTGGCGGCTGCCCCTCGGGAAGCGAAGTAAAAATAGATCCCGCCGCGCTGCATTATTCGGAAATCACGATCAAGTCGACGTTCCATCACACGCCGCGATTCATGCGCGAGGCCATGGACACCATTGCGCGTGGCGAAATCCGTTCGAGCGACTTCATTACTGGGGAAGTACCGCTCGAAGGCTTGCCGAGGGTTTTTGAAGACATGAAGAATAGGAACGGCGAACTGAAGACCGCCGTGATTCCCTAGTTGCCGCCCGCTGCAAATTCTTATGCTGGCCACTCCTGAGCTGGAAATCGCGCGCAATCTGCCGCCAGCGAATTGCTCTGCCTCCGAGGCCGAGCGTTACACACGCTGGCTGGCGACGCATCACTACGAAAATTTCAATGTCGTGTCCTGGCTGCTGCCGCGGCGCTTGCATCAGCATTTTTACAATCTGTATGCCTACTGCCGTTGGTCGGACGATCTGGGCGACGAAATTGCCGCGCCCGCGCGCGCATTGCAACTACTCGACTCCTGGGAGGATGAACTGAGGTTGATCTACGCTCACGGACACGGTCCGTCGCATCCGGTTTTGATCGCACTCAGCGAAACGATTCGCGCGAAAAATATTCCGATTCAACCCTTCCGTGATTTGCTGCGCGCGTTTCGCCAGGACCAAACCGTTCATCGTTATCAAACCTGGGAAGACATCCTGGATTACTGCGTGTATTCGGCCAATCCAGTGGGACGCTTGGTGCTGTATCTTTGCGACTACCGCGACGAAGCCCGCCAAAGGCTTTCGGACGAGACTTGCACTGCCTTGCAGCTGGCTAATTTCTGGCAGGACGTTTCGCGCGATCTCGAAAAAGAGCGCATCTACATTCCGCTCGACGCCCTCGCCGCTCACGGATTGACTGAAGCAGACATCGTCAACAAGCGCTTCGATGCGCGCTACGTCGCGCTGATGAAATCTCTGATTGCCCGCACCCGCGCCATCTTCGACGGCGGGATGCCTCTTGCGAAAACCGTCGCGCCCTTCTTGCGCGTGGACCTGGAAATGTTCAGTCGTGGAGGGCTCGCAATCCTGGATGCGATCGAAGCGTCCGGTTACAACACTCTCGAGCATCGGCCAGCGCTCACGAAATGGAGACAGTTGAGTCTCTTGGGCCGCACGCTCATTACCATGCCGTTTTCGCGCGGGGCCGCCGAGATGCCAGAGCGCATCGCGGAAACGAGTGACTCCGGCGCACTCGAGCACGCGGAAACAACGGCGCCCCAGACCGCGACGTCAGCGGCAGGCGCCGGCGTACCATGCTCGGATTCTGTTCGAGCCTCGTACGCCGAATGTACCCGCATCGCGCGCGCGGCGCGCAGCAGTTTTTATCTGGCGTTTTTCGGCTTGCGCAAACAAAAGCGCAATGCTCTTTGCGCGCTCTACGCCTTTATGCGCCTTGTAGATAACGTATCCGACGACCCCGGCAACTTGGACACGAAGCGGCAAGGCCTCGCCCGCTGGCGCGCGACGCTCGACGCAGCCGTGGCAGGCCGCACCAGCGGTCATGCAATTCTCCCCGCGCTGGCTGACACCATCGCGCGTTTCGACATCCCTACGCGCTATTTCCACGATCTGATTCTCGGCGCGGAGATGGATTTAACGGTCACGACCTACGCAACATTCGATCGGCTTTCTGAATATTGCTATCGCGTCGCCGGAACCGTGGGCCTTACCTGCCTGCACGTCTTCGGCTTTGACGATCCCAAGGCGCCCGATCTCGCCGAACGGCTGGGCCTGGCATTTCAGCTCACCAACATCATCCGCGACGTAGGCAGTGATTACGCTATGGGACGCATTTATCTTCCGCAGGAAGACCTGGACCGCTTCGGAGTTCGTCCAGAGGACTTGCGCGGCCCGGTCACCCACAAGCTGCAGCAGTTGCTTGAGTTCGAAGCGGACCGCGCGTGGCAAATGTACCGTGACGGCGCGCCGCTGGTGGTGCAAGTAAACCCGGACAGCCGCGCCACTCTCTGGGCGCTAGTCCGCACCTACAGCAGTTTGCTCGCAAGAATCGAAGAACGCGATTTCGCTGTTTTTGGTCCGCGTGTTTCGCTGTCCAATGCCGAAAAAATCCAATATCTCCTGACGGCGGGCCTTGCGGCGCGCAGAGCCCGCCGAGGGAAGGGTGATGCCCTCGCAAAGCGTTCTAGTGATCGGCGGCGGCCTGGCGGGGCTGTCCTGCGCCGTCGCGCTGGCTGAAGCCGGACTTCGCGTTCGCCTTCTCGAGAAGCGTCCCCACCTTGGTGGACGGGCCACTTCATACACGCTGCCCGACGGCAGTGAAGTAGACAACTGCCAACATGTGACGCTGGGGTGTTGCACGAATCTTGCGGACTTTTATTCGCGCGTCGGCGCCGGCGACAGGATTCGCTTTTATGACCGGCTGTATTTTGCGGACGCGCACGGCCAGCGTTCCACCATCGAGGCAGCACCCTTGCCCCCACCGCTGCACATGGCGCCGTCGTTCATGCTTTTCGGCGCGCTGACTTTCGCTGACAAGCGTTCAATCGCCAACGCCATGCTGGCCATCGCTACTGCAGGCGGCCATCCGCCAGGTATCGAAGGCATCCCGATGCTGGACTGGCTGCACCGCATGAAACAGACAGCGGATGCCATTGAGCGCTTTTGGCGCGTCGTGCTGGTCAGCGCGCTCGATGAGGAGCTCTCGCGCACCGACGCCCGCTACGGGATTGAGGTTTTCTGGAAGGCGTTCCTCGGTAACAAGACCGGCTATCGCGTAGGGATTCCAATCGTGCCACTCGCAGATCTCTATGAAGGTTCCCGCGGAGGGATCACCCAGCGGGGAGGGGAAGTTCAATTGCGCGCTGGAATCCGCGAAATTCGCGTGCGCGAAAACCGGTTTCAAGCGGCCGTGCTCGACGATGGTACGGAGATTCTTGCCGATGCGTGCGTGGCGGCAGTGCCGCACGACGTGCTGCTGAATTTGCTGCCGGAACAGTTTACGCAAGCGAACGCCCTTCTGGAAGGCTTGCGGCATATCAAAACTTCACCGATTACCGGCGTCCATCTGTGGTACGACCGGCAGGTAATGTCCGAGCCGTTCCTGACGCTGCTCGACCACACGACCCAATGGGTCTTCAACAAGACGCTTTTGTACCGCCCGGATGAAACCAATCGTCACGCCGAGCGTCCAAGCCAGAAGTCGCCCGCAGTGGATGACCGCGAAGGTCAATACCTGCAACTCGTCATCAGCGCGTCGTACGACCTGGTCCCGCGCTCCCGGCAGGGAATCATTGATATGTGCCGGCGTGAACTTGCGGATGTCCTGCCGGCCACGCGGGAAGCCCGGTTGCAAAAGGCAACTGTGATCAAGGAAGTGAACGCGACGTTTTCCCCAGAGCCGGGTGTGGACCGCTGGCGTCCTAGCCAGCAAAGCACCATCGAGAATCTTTATCTGGCGGGTGATTGGACGAGGACCGGCTGGCCGGCAACCATGGAGGGTGCAGTTCGGAGCGGATATCTGGCAGCCGAAGCTTTGCTGGCGTCGGCCGGGCAACCGCGCAAGTTTCTACAGCCGGATTTGCCGTTTGAAGGGCTTTCGAAATTCTGGGCGAACCGCGGCAACAGCCCAGGCCAATGAATGCCGTGCCCAATCCGAAAAGTATTCCTGGAGACGTTATTGCCCCCCGGCACGTTTCGCACAAAAAGCATGTTGCATTTTGCCCCACAGGGGTATCATATATAGACGATGGCGGCCAGTCCTGGCAGCCTTCTATCGCGGCACTCGCGCCAGTTTCTTTGCCAGAGCATCATCCCGACCTCGGTCAATGCGTGTACGAGTTGCTTTCCGCGTGGGGTCTTATCTCGCAATTTGGATTTTGCAGGGAATCGCACCCAAGTGAAAACTGATTGGACCGAATCCGCCAGTGTCTAGTTCGGCTCAGCAACCGACAGTTTTTTTGCGTGCGCGATGAAGTCCACCACTAATGGATTTTGGAAGATTTCCCTTCCGCCGATTTCCTCGGTGGAATCGTTCGGACCGTTCGCTCGAACCAGCGCGACCGCCGATGTACATCGCGCCTGATTCGATCGTCTTTCCGCGCAGCAGTTTGTGATCGCCGTTTGCACGAACACTTTCAGAGTGTGACGGATTACCCCTTAGGAGGTCCGATGGACCGGAAGTATAAGCAGAGGGGCTATAGCGACCGCGACGCTCAAGACAAGAAGCGAGAGCGCAGCGACCGTCCTCCCAGCGGAGAACCCCGCCCCAAGCAAGACGCTATGGGGCCGCGCACTCCGCGCATGGTCGGAACCGTGATGAGGGCGCGCTGCTCCAGTTGCGGCGCCGTTCTGATGCCCGGCTTTGACCCGAATGGCGAATGTCCTCGTTGCCACACCGCGCTCCACTGCTGCAAACAATGCGTGCATTTCGACACCGGTAAGCAGTTCGAGTGCACCCAGCCCATTCCCGAGCGCATCGCCAAGAAAGACGCCAAAAACGATTGCACGTTCTTCGAGTTCCGCATGACCGTGGAGAAGGACACTTCGCCAGTAACCTACGCCACCGCGACTCCGGCTGCGGTAAGCCCGGGACGCCCGAACGACGCGCGCAAAGCCTTCGAGGATCTCTTCAAGAAGTAACTTCTCCCGCACGGCGGCTTCCTCCAGCCCCCTCAATCATCTGGATTCGCTTCGTCGTTTTTCGTTTTGCAGTATTCGTCTATTTCGGCGGCAATGGAAATAGTGTGGGTTCCTTGGGCGGTTCATCCGCTATCAATTCGAGTTGCGGATAATGGCTGCGCAGAGTGTCCGGCACTTTCACTTTGTTGCCCGAGAGCAGATGGATCAGCTGCAGCGCGTTTACAATTCCCTTGGCTTGGAAATGATTGTTGGTGACGACAAACGTCGCTCGCGCGCTTTCCGCGACGTGTTCGATGCGCTTGGCCCATGGCTCAAGTTCCTCTTCGGAGTACAAATAGTTGTAGCGTTCCGACGGGGGCGACGCCGGATCGTCGCTGAACCAGGTGTCGTACCGCCGCCCGTGCAGCCGGACGTAGCCGATCGGCGAAGTGACCCGCTCGCTTGGTTTGATCGAACGGCCGATCACCGGCTGATCAATGTTGCAGAAACCTACGCCGCGCTCGTGCAGCAATTCGTAAAATTCCTTTTGCGCCCAGGAAGCGTGGCGCACTTCCACCACCAGCGGGTAATCCGGGAAGTCGTCGAGAATCCGCTTCAGCCTCGCAAGGCTCTCCGGCGCGTTATGAAAAGAAAAAGGGAATTGCAGCAACACCGCGCCGAGCCGGTTCGCGTCGCGCAGAACGTCGAACCCGGCACGCACGATCTTGACGTCTTCGGCGGTGGTGTCGCCTTCATGCGTGAATTTCTGCCAGAGTTTCGCAGTAAATAGAAATTGAGGATTCGCCGCGATGCGGTCGAGCCATTGCAGCGCCAGATCCGGCCTTAGGGGCTGGTAAAATGACGTGTTGATTTCGATGGTGTCGAAAAAATCGGCGAGAAATGTCGCTTCGTGAAATCCCTTATCGCGGCGTGGCGGGTACACCACGCCCTTCCAATCCGCGTAGGACCAACCCGCGGGCCCGACGTAGATTCGCGGCGCATGGGAGTTTTCGGGTTTCGAATTCGCAGGCATTCTGTATTGTTAGGCGATAAACTCGTCGCGTCGGTTCGGTTGCAACTCGCTGCGCGCGGCGCTATGCTGGTTTTGCCGCAATGCGAATACCCCCTCCATTTGTAAACCAAGCTAAGCCAGGGTGCTCGAATGAAAATAACATACAGCCACATCGAACCTGAATTTCAGGAAGCCATCGAACATGAAACCGAACGTCACGCGCAAAAACTAAATCGTCTTCTGAAACGCTACGCAGCGGATCTGGTGCATTTGCACGGCTCGTTAGAAAAGACGCCGCGCAAGACGGAGTTTAACTTTTCGGTCAATCTTAACCTTCCCACGGGCACGCTTCATGCCACGGGCGTGGGCGCGGATGCTCTCGGTAGCGCCAAGGCTGCGTTCGCCGAGCTCGAAAAGCAAGTCAAGAAACATCAGGCAAAGCTGCGCAAAGACTACGTTTGGAAACGGAAGCGCGCCATCGGAATGCCTATCCCACGCGAAGCTCGATCACCCGACTGATCGCTTTTCGGGGCATAACTGAGTGATAGAGTGGCGGCCCTCAGAGACCGGCATCCGCCTCTCCGGCGGAGACCTTGAGGTATTCCAGCGACGGGTTGCCCTGACGCGACTAAAACAGGCTTCGTGAAAGTGACAATGACTTGAAGCGGTGCGTCTCCTTTGCGGTGATAATCATGGCAGAACAAAAGCAAAGAGTCCGAGCTAAGACCTGATTGACGCCGTCACCGTACAATCCGGTTGCGTGATCAAAAAACCCCCTGGCTTCTTTCCATCTTACCTACCTCCCATCTTCCCTACCTTTCGGTCCGAATCAGGCGTGGTTTGACAATACTCTATATTACAGAGTACTCTAGATATGCCGCGACCCGATGCCTTGTCTCGCATTTTGGTCGCTGCGCCAAAGGAGCTCGCCAATGAAAACCGCGATTCGCACCTTCGCTCTTCCGCCGTTTCTCTCCAAAACGCTGCTCGCCACAGCATTCGTGATTTCCTTCGGCCCCTGGCTGGCAGCTCAGCAGCCCGGTTCGAACAGCGTCGACACCCAACGCGAAGCCATGCACAGGCTTTCGTTTCTGGCCGGTCACTGGTCGGGGCCTGTCACGATTTTTCACGGACCGGGCGAACCGCTTCATCTCACCCAGAGCGAGGATGTCGAGTACAAGCTTGACGGCCTCGTCCTGCTCGTCGAGGGCAAAAGCACCAGCACCGACGGCAAAGTACAGTTCAGCGCGCTAGCCACGATTGCGTACGACGATGCCACCCATACCTATCGCTTCCGGGCTTACCATGACGGCCGCTACCTCGACGCGGAGCTTTCCGTGCCCGCCAACGGCTTCTCGTGGAGCTTTGCGGCCGGGCCGGCGCACATTGTGAACACCATGCACCTGACCGCCAAAGGCGAGTGGGACGAAGCCACCGAGACAACCGTTGGCAGCAATCCTCCACATCGCAGCGTGGAGATGCTGCTTCAACCTCAGCCGTGACGCGGCCATCGCGCGCCAGCGCCGCTATGGAAGCAAATCGAAATCTGCGGAAATTCGAGCTTCCTCTAAGGAGAATGCGATGCAAAACCACACCACCGAGCAGGAACTGAAGGACCGGCTGAGCCTCATCGAGAGCATGATCGCTGAGGGGCGCCAAAGGACAGAGAGCTGGGGCTGGACCTTTGTTTTGTGGGGCGTTGCTTTCTATCTCGCCATCGCTTGGTCCAGATGGAGCCACAGCGCGTGGGCTTGGCCGGTCACGATGTTGATCGCGGTCATTCTCACCGTTGCGGTGGTTTCCTTTAAGGAAAGAAAACACCCCGAGACTACGCTCGGCCGGGCCATCGGTTCTATCTGGACAGCTTTGGGGATCTCGATGTTTCTGCTCTTTCTTGCCCTCGGGATGAGTGGAAGACTCGCCGATCCGCATCTGTTTCCGGCTGCGGTATCGGCGATACTTGGCATGGCCAACGGAGCCTCAGCCTTGATTCTTCGC
This sequence comes from uncultured Acidobacteriota bacterium, assembly GCA_963795005.1. Lineage (GTDB taxonomy): Bacteria > Acidobacteriota > Terriglobia > Acidiferrales > UBA7541 > Palsa-295. The sequence continues at coordinate 52,002 of CAWCGE010000022.1, forward strand.
TGGAAGGCTCAGCTTGGGTGCGCAGTCGTGTGGTGGGCTGCGGCTGTGGCTTCGTGCTTCGGGAGTGATGTGCAGAGTTCGATCGTGTTTCTGGTCGCCATCTTTGTCTGTCAGATCGTGTTCGGCATCTACTGCGCGATCACCGAGGTGCAGGGGCACAAACGTCGTGGTCCAGTCCATGCCTGATTTGCCCGATCTCAATCCCGTCGTTCACGGGAGGTTGCGCCTGGCTTTGCTTTCCCTGCTCAGCGGCGTCGAAAGGGCAGAGTTTACATGGCTCCGCGAAAAGACTGAGGCCACGGACGGAAATCTGGGCGCGCAACTGCTGAAGCTCGAAGAAGCCGGCTACGTCGCCGTCGAAAAGAAGTTCGTGCTGCGCAAGCCGCAAAGCCTCTATCGCATCACCGAAACCGGCCGCCAAGCCCTCACCGAATACGTCCAAGCATTGAAACAATTGCTTGGCCCGGCCATCGATGCGCAGGGTAGACCGTGATTGATGTCATCGAGCCACCCTACGAAGAAACCATATTTCAAATTGGCGAATGGATGTTCCACGGTAGCTCGTCGCAGCCGCATCGCCTCCGGCGTGACCCGTTGTTGCATGCGCTGTAGCGCTTCCTCGTGCAGGTGACGGGTAATTATCCGTCGCGGTGACCCGGTGCATCGCGATTTCAGACGGCAGGCTCCGCAGACTTCGGGTTGTGCTGCATAGAGCACGGCACGATCTTTCCGCATTAGTTGTTTGCGGGCGAGAGTCTCCCCGGCCGGGCACAGGAACGTGTCGCTCTCAGATGGGTAAGTAAATTCCGTGCGGTCGAACAGCGTGCCATCTCCGCGACTGTTCACGCCACGGTTGGCAGGCACATGCGGCAAGCTGCCCTTAGCTTCGCAGGCTTCGGCCTGTGCTCCATTCGAGTAGCCCGCATCGGCAACCACGTTGATCGGCTGCGCAGGCCCGCCCGTCGCTGCCTGGGCGGCTTCCGTCATCGGTTGCAGGCTGCCGTTGTCGCCGGCCTGAAGGGTCACTTGCTGCGCCACGATCAAGGCGTGTTCGGCATCGACGGCGGCTTGCACGTTGTAGGCAGGAAGGAAGCCGTGGGTGGTGCGCATGAAGCCAACTTCCGGCTCCGAGTGCCGGTGCAATTTTTCCGGCGCACTGGCCACCGCACTGGGGTCGATGACCACCTCGTCTTGCTCATCGCTCTGCTCCAACTGTTCCAGGTAGCGTTCCAGCGCCTCACGCTCGCGCACACTTCTCACGCTGCTGACCGCCTGGAACTTCGAGCCGTCAATGGCGACCCACTCGCCCTTCACCAAGCCTACCGAGCGCGCCAGCCGCACCAACTCAGCTCCCGCAGCGGTTACGCCATCGCGATGCATGCGCCGGAACTCGGCAATGGTCTTATGGTCTGGCACTAGCCGTCCCAGCAACCACATCAACTCGATGTTCCGTCGGCACTCCGACTCTAGGCGCCGCGAGGAACGGATCTGCTGCAAGTAGCCGTACAGATAGAGTTTCAACAAATCACGCGGATCATAGCCCGGCCGCCCCGTCTCAGCCGCTTCGGCGCGCTCAAATCCCAAACCCGCCATGTCCAGCCGAGCGACAAATGCATCGATGACCCGGCACACGTGATCGTCCGGAATCAACTCTTCCAAGGCGACCGGAAACAACGTTCCTTGCGTACGGCCTTCACCCTGCACATAGCCCATAAAATCGGCATAGGGGGGACGGTCGCCCGTCCGCCCCTGCCACACCACCGTACATGCGGGTCCGCATACGGCGGTTCAGAGGGTTACGCAGCGCCATCGAAGAGGCGTGGGAGACCAAGCGAATCGAAGTAAGCGATGGGAAGCGCGATGGCCAGAGCCGGACTGTTCGCCAGATGCCAAGGACCCGAGGGGCTGCCCGCCGTTCGGGCGGCGAGGTCCCGACCGATCCCGAGCTGACGTAACTGAGCGTACCGGCGCTTTCCGCGGTTCCACTGCTTCCAGATCATGGATCGCAACCGACGCCGTATCCATTCCTCCAGAGCTTTTAGCAACGAAGGCGTCTGGCAGAAGCCGAAGTAGCTCTTCCAGCCTCGTAAATAGGCTGCGAGTTCCTTCATCATCTGTTCCAGGCTGATTCCCCGTGTCCGTCGTGTCCGTTCTCGGATCTTTTGCTGGCAGCGCAACAGGACCTTCGGCGCGATACGCCGTTTCGGTTCCTTGTGGTGGCTGAAGCTGAACCCCAAGAACTTCCGCTCTCCCGGTTGAGCCACCGCACTCTTGGCCTCGTTCACCTTGAGCTGGAGCCGTCGCGTGAGGAAGCGCGTGACGTTCGCCATCACCGGCTGTCCCGCTCGTTGGCTGCGGACGTAGATGTTGCAGTCGTCCGCGTACCGAACGAAGCGATGCTTGCGTCGTTCCAGCTCCCGGTCGAGTTCGTCGAGTACGATGTTCGATAGAAGCGGAGAAAGCGGACCACCTTGCGGTGTTCCTTCTTCCGCCGGACTCACCAGCCCGTTCTCCATCACCCCCACTTTCAAGAACGCCCCGATCAATCGGAGCACTCTCTTGTCGGTCACCCGCCGGGCGATCGCCGCCATCAGTTTGTCGTGATTGACCCGATCAAAGGAAACCGCGACACACTACCCATCACCAGCACCTGCCCGAGAGAGTCACCGTTGTTCGTTCTCACCATCCCTTTGAAGGTAAATCGCTCGCCGTTCTTGGACCGACACATTGCAAAGGTCGGTTGCATCTTGTTCTGATCTTGCCCGACGGCAGTAAGTCACACATCCCTGCCGACTGGACAGACCTTGCCTCCACCGCACAGCCTCCGCACGCTGTCTCTCCGCAGACCGCAACGATCGGCTCTCTGGAAGACTTGCTTCATGCATGCGCCGTCATAGACGCTCTCCTCAGCCGCCTCGCTGCACCTGCAAGCGAGAACGCCAGTTCCGCCGCAAAGGAGGAGGGCATCCTTGCAACGAAATCTGAATCTCTTCGACCTTCTTCTCAACGAAATCTACGTGTGGGAAACACTGGAGAACGACCAGAAGATTCTCGCGATCGAACTCCTCGCACAACTCATCGCCAACGCAGCCGTAAACACCCGCGATCAGGAGCAAAACCATGAATGATTTCGCCAAAGTGAAACCCAGTCATACCCAACGCGCAGCCGTCGTCTATATTCGCCAGTCCTCTCCTTCACAGGTCGAGTACAACCGAGAGTCCACCGCACGTCAGTATGCATTGGTCGAGAGAGCTCGTGAACTTGGCTGGGCCAAGGAACAAGTGATCGTCATCGACGAAGATCTCGGTCTGTCCGGCTCCGGATCGGCGAAGCGTTCTGGCTTCGCTCGCATGACCGCGGAAGTTGCTCTGCGCCACGTGGGGATCGTGCTCGGACTCGAAGTCTCCCGTCTGGCACGCAACAACGCCGACTGGTATCGCCTGCTCGATCTGTGCGGCATGACCGACACGTTGATTGGAGACAGCGACGGCATCTATCATCCAATGCTATTCAACGATCGTCTGGTCCTCGGTCTCAAAGGCACTATGAGCGAAGCCGAACTGCACATCCTTCGCGCACGACTCGACGGTGGTATCCGCAACAAGGCCGCACGCGGTGAACTGCGCCGCGGCTTGCCCGTTGGCTTCGTCTGGGGGGAAGAGGACGGCGAAGTACGTTTTCATCCCAACGAAGCCGTCGTCAGCACCATTCGCACCGTCTTCTCTAAACTCACGGAGCTTGGATCGGTACGCAAAGTCTGGCTCTGGTTTCGCTCCGAGGGTCTTTCTTTCCCCCTGCGATCCAATATGAAGAGCGAGATCCGCTGGGTTTCCCCCACCTACACTGCCATCCATCACGTGCTCACCAATCCGGTGTATGCTGGCGCTTACGCCTACGGCAAGTCTCGTCATGAACGCTACGTCGATGAACCAGGATCGCTCCGAAGGCGAACGCGTCGTCTGCCGATTGCCGAGTGGTCTGTACTTCTTCCCGGACACCATCCAGGTTTTATTGATTGGGCAACGTTCGAGGCCAACCAAGCACGCATCGACACCAACATTCATCCTCAACCACACCAAGCGGGCGGTGCCGTGAGAGAAGGTGCCGCACTGCTGCAAGGTCTCGCCACGTGTGGAAAGTGTGGCCGCCGGCTGCACACTCACTATCAGGGCAGGAATGCGACGCCCGGCTACCATTGCTCCGGCAAGGACATCGTCCAGGGGCGCGGCGTGTACTGTCTCAACATCGGCGGCGTCCAGATCGATCAAGCGGTGGTCGACGCCTTTCTCAAAGCTCTGACGCCTGCGGCTCTCGAAGCAACGCAGCTCGCCGTACAGCAACTCGAAGCCGACCACGATGCAGCGCTGGCTCAATGGCGTCTGGCGGTAGAACGCGCTCGCTACGAAGCAGAACGTGCCGAGCGCCAATATCGAACTGTCGAGCCCGAAAACAGACTCGTGGCACGCGGACTGGAAACAGAATGGGAAAAACGTCTACGCGATCTCGCCACCGCTGAGACGGAGTTGCAGCGGCGAGAACAACAACGCCCGCGCCTGCTCAGCCAGGAAGAGAAAAAGAAAATCCATTCTCTCGGTTCCGATCTCCACAAAGTCTGGACGGCGGCGACCACCACAGATCGCGATCGCAAAGAGCTTCTGCGCACTCTTCTGGAAGAAGTGATTGTTGCCGTCAATCGCCCCGAACGGCGTGCTCATCTCACTTTACGCTGGAGAGGCGGTGCTCTCACTGAGCTCGATCTCTCCTTGCCGCATTCCCAGCCTCATGGAATTCGCACCGACGAAGATACACTCTCCCTGCTTCGTCGCCTTGCCGCTCATTACTCCGACGACGTCATCGCCGGCATTCTGAATCGTCAGGGACGCAAAACTGCTAACAACGAACGCTTCACTGCGAATCAGGTTGGCGGCTTGCGCCGTTATCGCAACATTCCTCGCTACGAGCCGCCGGCTGAGGCTCCCACAGGGGAACTTGTCACTCTCAAAGACGCAGCCAAAATCCTTGGTGTGGCGGCATCCACGATTCACCGATGGATTAACGATGGCTTTGTTGCCGGAGAACAGATTACTCCAGGCGCACCCTGGCGCATTCGAATGACCGACGAACTGCGTGCGCGCTTTGTTGAGGAAACACCGCCACAGTTCCTGCCCATGCTCGAAACCACGATGAAACTCGGCGTCACACGCCAGACGGTGTTGCAGCGTGTAAAGCGCGGCGAGCTCGAAGCCGTTCATGTTCGGTGCGGACGACGCAAGGGCTTGCGAATCAAAGTCGTAGACGCTCAACCCGGCCTGTTTCAACACTCATCATGAATAAGGGGGCATTATGGAGATAGATCCAAGAACTTCTCAAGATCGAGGTCCACCACCCAGCGGTGGCCTGCGGCGATGTACTGCTGTGCCTTGGCTATCGCTTGATGCGCCGAGCGTTTCGGCCGGAACCCGTGGCTGTGTTCGGAGAATGTTGGGTCCCATCTGCCCTGCAGAACCTGCATCACCGCCTGCTGAATGAATCGATCCAGCACCGTTGGGATGCCAAGCTTTCGCACCCCGCCGTCCGGCTTCGGGATTTCCACCCGTCGTACCGGTTGTGGCTTGTAGGTCCCACGCAACAGCTGTTCCCGTATGGAGGGCCAGTGCTGCTTCAGGTAGCCCGAGAGATCTCCGACTTTCATGCCGTCGATTCCCGGACTTCCTTTGTTCGCTTTGACTCGCTTGTAAGCCTGCCAGCAGTTTTCCCGCTCGCAGATTTCTTCCATCAACTGCTCGTGACTAGCCGGACGTTCGGTTGCGCATTTCGCCGTGAACGATTCGGTCCCTTCCTGGGGAGCCTTCGGAGCTTCACTCCTCCCCTCCTCAGTAAAGGCCAGCACTAGCTGGTTCTTCTGCCGCTTGTCGCTCATCGAGTCCTGCGTCCTACTTGCCGCTCCCTGCTGTTTGGGCCTTCATCGCTTGCGCGACTACTACGCCCGCTGCTGACTTCTGCCGCACGGTCAGAGTGAATCGCTCCACCCTCAGTCACGACTCCGTGACATGCAGCAGATCTCCCGAGGTAAGTTCGATCGCCTTCCACGCACAACCGCTGGATTTACCACCAGTGCTTTGATGGATGTGGGCTTCGCGATCATTGGCTCGCTCGTCCGGCACCGTAGGCCTCTAATCCAGTTCTTGTCCATCGGCTCGCGCGTTTGCTCCACGCTTCTTTCAGACCTCACCTCGCGGTTCGGCCCTTGCGCTTCGCTATCACTTCACCTCCATCAGGCTGTGAAGAGGACTTTCACCTCCAAGCTATCGAACATGCTCGGCACACAAAAAAGGCCCTCGCTTTCACGAGGGCATCTTCTCATTTATTTTCGGACGGTCAACAGAGTTTCGTAACAGTCTGATAAGGGCGCCCTTTTATAATGTGTGAAATCTCGTTGAAAACGAATTGCCTGGCCAGCTTGAGAATGTGCGCCCGATGCGCCGAGAAAAAACTGCATAGTCGCAAAGCAAGGCTCCGCCGTAACTCTCGGCCGGAACTGCAGTACAATCGGCGTGACATGGCTACTGAAGTGAATCTCGACGCAATCATCGAAGCGCTCGAAATGGCCAACGACTCGCTCTCGTCCTATTTGGACGTGGAAACAGGTGAAGTTCGCTCCATGAGCGAAGAGGAGTTCGATCTTGCAGAAGATCCGCAGACGGTCATCGAGGATTTGCCGGACTGGCAGCGTGAGGCAGTTAAACTAGCGCGGAATGTCGAGGAACAGGAGGGGAAGCGATACCTGGCTTTACCTGACAAGTTCGATGTCCACGAGTGGGCCATCATGGACCGCTTCTCCAAAACACTGAAAGACGCGCACATGCGGAATGATTTCCATAGTGGTATCCGCGGAGGAGGCGCCTTTCGTCTATTCAAACACCTACTTACCGAATACAACTTGTGGGACGCGTGGAATCGGTTCAAGCAACTCGAACTCCGGCAGATTGCCATCGAATGGTGCGAAGAGAACCGCATTACGTTCCGTCAGGTCTAACCTCGATGGAACAGCAGCGACGCACATCGGGTGAGACTAAGACTACTTCAAACTCCGTTTGTGGCAGCAACAGATTACGAATAACAACCCCCTCTACTCCCACCCCCATCCCCCCACCCCCCCGGGCAGATGTCCGGTAACGACTTACCAGGCAAATGGAGTTAATTCCGAGTTGCCGGTAATACGACAAAATGCGTAAGTGCGGCCTGACAACGTGTAGCGCGGCGTCGTTCTCAATTGACAACTGCTGACACCGTCGCAGATACTGCCATCTGCGCATGTAGGATGCAACGGCACGTTGCCGAAGGGCAATGCCCACCTACGGTCTCATCGTGGAGGCCTACATGCCCAATCTAGAGAACCTCAAAAAGCAAGCCAAGCTCATATTGCGGTGGCACCGCGAACGCTACTATCCCGTCGCCGCACAAATCCGCGCGCATTTGCCTCGTTTCCTGAATATGCCCGACTCTGAGATTCTTGCGGCGAGTTTTAAGCTCAGCGATGCACAAGAAATGGTCGCAAGACAGCAAGGCTTCGATAGTTGGCAAGCCCTGAAAACTGGACTTTCGGCGACGTCGCTCAAAGTAAAATCATCGCCATCCAAAGCAACGATTGTCCGTGCCGAGCCGCAACTGTTCGTCACCGATATCAAGAGATCATGCGATTTTTTCCGTGAGAAGTTAGGCTTTTCGCTTGTGTTTAGTTACGGCAAACCTCCCTACTATGCACAGGTGGGTCGCGATGTGGCGCGCCTCAATCTAAGGTGTCTCGAGCGACCAGTAATCGAGTCGACGGTCCGTGATCGGGAGGAACTGTTGTCGGCATCTATGAACGTCGCTACAGCGGACGAGATCAAGTTGCTGTTTCTTGAGTTTCAGTCCGCGGGTGTTGCCTTTCACCAGACGCTGAAAAAGCAGCCTTGGGGCGCCAAGAATTTCGTCGTCAAGGATCCGGATGGGAATCTGCTGTTGTTTGCGGGACCCGCAAGCTACTAATCGGAGCATAATATAGATGACATTAAGGAAAGTAATGTGATAGCGTGTGGGCATGGAAAAACAGGATGCTCGCTCGTTGCCGGGAGAAGCCCAAGAAGATCTTCGCCGGCGCGTTGTGGAGGCCGTCGAGAAAGGCCTGTCGCAAACCGAGGCGGCTAGGGTTTTCGGAGTGGCGCGCGGTACGGTGAGCCGCTGGATGGGGCTGGTGGAACGCGCCGGGCGTCGGGCGCTGAAAGCACGGCGCGGGGACGGCCCCCGGTTTCGCGATTGGCACCGCAGCAAGCAGCCACCACGGTGCGCCATATTCTGAGCGGCTGCCCGGACCAGTTGAGCTTGCCCTTTGCGCTGTGGACCAGGGAAGCGGTGCAAGAGTTGCTGTCGCGAAAATTCGATCTACAGGTTTCGGTGTGGACGGTGGGCCGCTATTTGCGCGCCTGGGGATTGACGCCGCAGAAGCCGGTGCGCCGCGCGTACGAGCAAAATCCGGTGGCCGTGCGGAAATGGCTGGCGGAAGAATATCCAGCGATTCGCGAACAGGCGCGGCAGTTTAAGGCCCAGATTCATTGGCTCGACGAGATGGGGCTGCGTTCGGACCATCAAGCGGGACGCAGCTACGGGACGTCGCGGGCAGACGCCGGTGGTGTTGGGCACCGGGCAGCGTTTTCGCTGCAACATGATCTCGGCGATTACCAATCGGGGGCGATTGGCCTTCATGATTTTCCGTCAACGTTTCACGGCGCGAGTGTTTCTGAATTTTCTGGGCCGTCTGCTGCGCTTGACGCGGAAGAGCAGGCGGAAAGTATTTCTGATTGTGGATGGCCACCCGGTACACAAGTCGCGATCAGTGGGTCGTTGGCTGGCCGAGCACCGTGAACAAATCCGGATATTCTGCTTGCCGTCGTACAGTCCGGAACTGAATCCGGATGAATTGCTGAACCAGGATGTGAAGACCAATGCGCTCGGTCGGGTCCGTCCCGTGAACGTCCAGGAAATGATGAGCAACGTTCGCTCTTACCTACGGATCACACAAGCTCGGCCCAAGCTCGTGAAAAACTACTTTCGCGAGCGTCACGTGCAGTACGCAGCTCGCTGAAACGTGTCACATATTTAGTGCTCGGAGTAATAACAGCTACTAAGCCCGAAGTGTGCCGATCGAACATGTATAGTTGGCCACTCGGAAGTTATCATGTACAGCAGTGCGAGGGACTGCCATGTGCACGTGACAGCCCTTTGAAAGCAGCCGTCTCCGGCCCTGCGCGCAAACCCGGTGAGTAATTAAGTTGGTTTGTTAATGTGAATCAGGGGTTTTGTCGGTTGTATCTTCTTGCTCTTCTTAAGCTTCTTGGTTGTTCTCTTCGTTGCCAGGGTTTTTCTCCTTCCCTCGGATTGCCCCCGTGGGCGGTCACGCTTTTATACGCAAACCCGGGGCCACATGTTCAGTCGAACGAGGCAGATAAACGCGACGCGAAGTTGCTGCTATTCATGGGTCAGAAAACGTCGCGGAGGAAAAAGCGCGGCTCTCGGGCGTAGGTCGGCGGGCAGTCTCAACGGCGAGTCGATAGTCGCTTTGAAGCGCACTCCGGGAAGTGCATCTTCCAGAAGTTTGTGACGGGTTCCACCAACTCGATCCCCACGGTCCATTTGCTGTCCTGCAACGCGCCCACATCCACGACCCGGCATTCTTGCTCTTCGCCGGTGCTCTTGTTCACAAGCAAAATGCTCTGGCCCGCTCGCACCCTGGCGGCCAGCGCCAGCGCCCCTCCATGAGCGTTCACCGAGAGCATGTGGGTGAACTCGCTGAAGGATTCCCGAAATATGTTCTGCCCGAAAACATGAACACGGATGGACAGTCCGAGCCGCTTGCTTCTTCGGAGCGGTCGGCCTGCCCGAGTCTGTGCGCCCATAGCACGCCAAGCTTAGAATCACGGCCAGTCTGAGCACAATAGTACTGACGGTCAAGCAATCTACGACTGCTGCGGGTGACGGCCTTCCGGTGCGATTGCATCCGCCATGCGGAAAATCGCCGCTAGCACCTCAAGCACGACACGACAATAGAGAATCCAGAAAAAGTAGCCGACGAGGGCGCCAACGAGTGCGAGCAGACCCTGCACCGGAGCTTGCTGGAATGACACGACAACCCAGGCGACTGCGGCAGGTGCATGGCGTAGAGGAATAAGTTCCGAGTAGCCGACAATTCTCCAAATGACATATCATCGATATAAAGTCGTCATCTGTCGGGCAGAAATGAACGGAGCGCGATTTTTGGCTCGCATGTCGAAGTCCCGTCGCAACACGTCCTTCCTTCCGCTGGACGATGCCCTGTTCGACGTCAAACAGCGCAAGCCAATTCCACATGAATTCGTGCTCGACGCGATCGCTACGCTGTCGCCCAAGACGCGCTCCATGTTTGGCTGCCTCGCGGTCTACGTTCAGGACAAGATTCTCTTCATCCTCCGCGACCAAGGTGATCAGGCGGCAGACAACGGGGTGTGGCTCGCTACAACCGAAGACCAGCACCGGAGTCTGCGGCGGGAGTTCCCCAACATGCGCTCCATCCAAGTGTTGGGGAAGAAGGTGACGGGCTGGCAGGTTCTTCCTGCCGATGCGCAGGATTTCGAGGAAGCAGCGCTGCACGCCTGCGATCTTGTCCTGGCAGGCGATCCTAGAATCGGGAAAGTACCAGGCAAACGGCGAGCATCAAGATCGGCGGCCAAGAAGGCAACAAAATCCTAGGCTCGGTTCAGGTGGAGGACAGATGGCGATACCCGACGGCGCCTCAGTCGTAATCCCGAGGCTGTTTTGCCGCGACGTTGCGGCTGCGATTGATTTCTGTAAGAACACGTTTGGTGCGCTAGAGCGCGTGCGCCGGCGGGGTCCGGACGGGACCGTGGCGCATGCGTTGATGATGATTGGCCCCGCGATGATCATGTTCGAGCGGAGTGGCCGGGGCTGACGAGCCGCGCTCCCCAACTGGACGGCAGTTCGCCCGTGGTGATTTATGTTGAGGACATGGAGAAGACCGCGCACCGGGCTGTTGCCGGCGGGGCGAAGATCCTGTTTCCGGTAGCGAATCAGTTCTGGGACGACCGCATTGGATGGGTTATGGATCCGTCAGGACACGTATGGACCATTGCTACGTACATCGAGGAAACCTCGGAGGACCAAAGGCGAGAGCGGTGGTCGAATATCCAATCGGGCAAGACATGATACTGCTGCGTTCGTGAGGGTGGCATGACAAGACCGACACGCGAGATGCTCGAATTCCCTTAGCTGGTCCGATCTTGCAGTCCAATTGTCTGCCCCTGCATTCGAGTAGCTTGCTGGGAGTGAAGGCGCGTCTAAAGCGGGACCCCTGACCGCCCGAAGGCTGCGCGACTGTAATAGCAGACTGAAGGTCGGGGAAGGTGCCCGAACGCCGAGTGCTTTAGACCGTCCGCGCATTCCTTGCACGTCTGCGCACCCAGTGGCGAATCAGCTCATATTGTGGGACAGCAGTTGCGGAAGCCTTAGTGATCCTAATCAAGCCACGGCGTTTGAGAAGTCGAACGGCTCCCTGCACGGCTGATTTGGACAAGCCCGCAAGCTCGCCTAGCTGCTGCAGGCTGACCGCAATGCACCGCTCCTCAGATCTGTACAGTTTGGTCCAAAGGATGACGTAAATGAGAAATGCGGCGGGCGACCGGTCGTGTCCTGCCAGATCCGGGAGCAAGACGTCGAGAACGTAGTCGTCGATCGCAACATGGTTCATAAATACTATACTCATTACTATCATAGACGATTGCAATCCGAAAGGGACTTAAAACACAATTGACTCCGCGAAGTCGGATTTTCCGACAAAGATCCAAAACCGCGACTCTAGATTGTCCGGATCGAACGATGGAGGAGCCATGATTAAAGGCGTTAAGTTCACTAGAAGCTATTGCACAACCCTCCGTAAGACGATCATGAAGCAGGCGATATGAAAGAACGCGCCATAGATCGTGAGAGAGCGATCGTAACGCACGACCAAGCGTCGGAAGTTTCCGAGCCAGGCGTTGGTCCGTTCGACAATCCATCGCCTTCGGTAACGCCGCAGCGCTCGACCATCCTGCGTGGCGGGCCGCACGCGATTCTTCTTGTGCGGGCAGATCAGTTCGATCCCGCGACGTCGCAATCGCTTTCGCAACGGATCACTGTCGTACGCTTTGTCGGCGATCACCCGCAGCGGTTTCTGTCGAGGACGGCCCGCCTGATGACGCCGTCTTACGCGGATCGCCGCGAGCGTCGTTTCCGCGAGTTTGACTTCCGCCGGGGATGCAGAGTGAAGGTAGTTTCCCAGAGGAAGACCGCGGCCGTCGACCACCACCATCCACTTCGTCCCCTTGCCCCGCTTGGTTTTTCCGACTCCGCAGCCCCTTTTTTCGCGGGAGCGAAACTCCCGTCCAGAAATGATTCGCTCCACTTTAATTGCTGGCGCTCGTTCAACTCGCTCAGAAACGACCGCCAGATATTCAACCAAATGCCCCGCTCCTCCCAGTCTCGCAGTCGCCGCCAGCACGTTGAAGGATGCGGGAATTTCTCCGGCAGGTCCTGCCAGCGAGCCCCGCTCCGGAGAATCCACAGAATCCCTTCCAGCACACGGCGATTCTCGATCCACGGACGACCACCCTTGCGTTGTTTGGGCGGCTTGGGGAGCAAGGGCGCGATTTTCTCCCACTGCGCTTCGGTCAGCAACGGACCGGATCGCGCCATCGGCCCTCCTTCGGCGCTGCTGACTTTGTTTATCTCCCATTTCCGAATACTCAACCGTAGTCATTTCAATGGCTTGTTCAAAGTTGTGCAACAGCTTCTAGTATTCCCGTCACGGACCAAGATCGCGCACTGGCCTTTTACACGGAGAAGCTAGGGTTTCGGTTGGTCACCGATCAACCGTTCAGCGACGAACAGCGTTGGATCGAACTTGGCATTTCAGGTTCGGAGACGCGCGTGGTCCTGTTTCGTTTCGGCGAAAATCTGAAGCCGGGCGGTAACATGAACGTGACCTTCTGGGCCGATGACGTCGAAGCGACGGCGCGTGAATTGAAAAGTAAGGGCGTGGAATTCGTTATGGAACCCAAACGCGAGGACTGGGGTACGGCTGCGGCGTTTAAGGATGTCGACGGTAACTGTTTTGTTTTTAGCTCTAAATGAAGTTGCGGGCATTTCGGACCAAGTGACGGCGTATCGGAGTAATTGCCTGTTAAACGCGTGCCAGCTCAACCGGTCGACGCAACACTTTCTTGAAGTCTATTCGCAGGAGTTTGGAATCCTAAGATTTGACCGCAGCGCCATTCTGTCCAGATCCGCTTGCGTATCGCCCGACAGGTCCGTTCTTCTAGGAAGTATTGTCGGAATCGCCCATTTGTGGTTTCGTTCGAGCCGCGCTGCCAGGGACATTGCGGATCACAGAAATAAACTGTCACATCCGTGGCCATGGTGAAGTTCGTGTGCTCTGCCATCTCCAGTCCGCGATCCCAGGTCAACAAGCGGCGCAGCGCCCCGGGGAGTTTACGAGCATGCCTGGTCCGTGCAGCGAGCACCACCGCTGTGTCTTTGCTGGGCACTTGGAGGAGTGTCGTAAAACGCGAATGACGTTCCACTAGAGTCACGATATGATGGTTCCCTGAGCCGCTCCGTAAGTCCCCCTCCCAATGACCAGGCACAGCGCGGGGCCTCGATTTCCGCCGGTCTTTCTCGAATCGAGATGGCATCGACGATTTGACCGCGTGACTGTCCGCGGACACCAGCGTGCTGCGAGCGGCGTATGCGGCGCTTGGACCGCAGATACCGGCCCGGCGACCGCGCGGCTCAAATTCACAATCGCCGCCACGCCAGGCGGCGAGTTCCTCTCGCACGAAAAAAAAGTTGGCCCCTTTCATATACCTGTCGCTCACCGGCACTGAATCGGAGTTGACGGTCATCGCCGTCTACATCAGTCCGGAGGAGGCGGGGCTTGTGATCGAAGCCTCCTTCGTCAAGGGCGGCAAGTGCGACAAGCAGGCCTTCGCCGGGACGCTCCAGCGCCAGTAATGCCCACAGGAAAATCAAAAAGTCATGAACTCAGATTATTGCCCGCCAAAACGGAATACGATTCCGGCGCTATATCGGAAATTGTTCTGCCGGTCATTGGCGCCGTCGGGAAACTTCGTCAAAAAATACTCGGCCTGAACGGGACGGACTGCAAAATGGCGCGACACCGTCACATCAATTCCGCCTCCAGCCGTCGTCCCAAAAGCAGTCTTCGATCCCAGCACAATCGCATCCGACGCCCAGACGGCCCCCAGAAGAACCTGGGCAAACGGCGCGACCCTCCTGCCCCGGAAATTCACTCGAGGTCCGAACAGATACGAAATCTGGTGCGTAGTCGCAAATCCGTTGCGGGCCACGGCATAACCACCCAGATCTCCCACGACACCGAGCCAGGGAGTCACGTTGAATTCCAGCTGGCCGCTTCCTCCGTTGCCATTGACCGATTGGGAAGGCGGGACGTACGTGATGTCGTTGGTTGCATTGTTGCGTGTGTAGTCGTAACCCGCATATGCTTCAAACCTAGGCGTAACATCCTGCGCTTTCGCCGGCAACGCGAAACCAATCACCAAGATCAACACAATCAGCCCGGAAGAATTCTTCATTTTGCGTGCACCTCCATTTGGATTTCCGCATTCTCAATGGTCCCGGTGGCACAGCTACGCCTGTTTGCGAGTTATCGATTTTGACAAGTAGCTCCTGCTAATTGTGATGAGACCATTGCCGCAGAGGTTAGCAACGCCTCGCCAAGTTGAGCCTTCATTGCCAGGTAGTTTCGTTCAAAGGGGAGATACCCTACCTCTGGCAAGATTCACTTGTCCAAGCTGCTTGAATGTTGGAACCTTCGTGATCGGACATTTCCCGCAAATGTAGGGTAATCCGACTTGTCGTGAGTTTGGCCTACACTACTCGGGATGGCATTCGATCAGCGTGGATGCCCCTGTCGAGATTATGCGGGTGAGCGAGAAACCGGTGTCCGCCAGAAGCGACCGGAAATCCGCTTCCGTGCGCTCGCAACCGCCGAGCACCAACATCAGCAGTTCCATTAGGCCGGAGGGGTGGGCGGCCGAATCGGCGACTCTTTCCATGAGAAGGAGGGTTCCGTCAGGACGCATGACGTTGCGCGTGTTGCGAAGAATTCTCGCGGCGTCGATGTCTGGCCAGTCGTGAATCACGCCCTTCATCAGGTAAACGTCCGCACCTTGGGGTACGGAGTCGAAGAAATTACCGCCCACAACTTGACACCGTGCTGCGATTTCGCCGGTCAAAATCTCGGACGCGCCGGTCACCACTTCCGGCAGATCGAACAGGATACCGTGAAGCCTTGGCGTGGCATCAAGAACGGCCCGGAGCAGCGCACCCTCACCTCCTCCAATGTCCGCGAGTCGGTCGAAGCGAGAGAAGTCGTAGGAAACCGGTAGCTCGGAGGCTGTCCATGTGCTGCCCTGGGTCATGGTGGCATTGAAGACCGCCGCATCGGCTGAGTGGGCGGCCAGGTAATCGAAGAAAGGCTGCCCGAAGATTCGTTGGAACGCAGGTTCGCCACTGCGGACGGATTCGTAAAGCTCTCCGAGCGGGCGCCAAAGAAAGGGTGCAGGCAAAAACAGAGCTGCAGTGCGCTGCGATTGCGGATGATCGCTGCGAAGGACTTCCGTGAGCGGCGTGTTGCGGAACCGACCGTCGCCTGTGGGCGCGAACATTTCCACAGTGCTTAGTGCGCGCAACAGACGTTCGAGAGTGGGTGGGTGCGCGCCGCACTCGGAGGCGAGTTCAGTGATCGTTTTAGGGCCGCCGGCAAGCAGGTCGGGAATCCGCAGTTTCGCCGCGGTATGAATCGCCTGTCCGACAATAATGCCGGGCCAGATATATTCCATCGGGTTGGTCTGCGTGGCAGTCACAAAGAGTTTTGTAGTGCTAGCATAGCTAGTGATGCGTGGAAACGCCAGCGTCCGCGCACCGGTGAAATCTCCACCCCACACCCCGCCCCGCGCAAGATTACGTGATTTCTTGCCCGAATCGCTGCAGGTTACTGTAAATGGGAATGTTTTCCAATTTCTAGAACCCCTGATCCTGGTTGCTTCCTTTGAAATGTCTGCTGTCGTCGCCGCTGAAAATTATCGCCCCGAGAATATCGTATTCCCATCGCGTTGAATTCCGTGTGGGTGCGCACCACGCCCTGGGCCGGCCGAACCTCGATGGAGGGTGTATCACTTTTCCCGGCTCTGTAACCTAACCCGCTCCCACATTGACTCGCGTTTCGGTACCACCTAACATCCCGAGCGAGTCCTAATCCCATGCAAAAGCACCGGGCAAGAGACCGATGATGGTTACCAGTGCGAGCCTCGCGTCCCGCTTCATTAGCGTTCGCGCCTTCTTCTCAAGGCAGCTGCTGTTGGTTATGGTTGCGGCCGCGTTGTTTGCGGTTCTGTGGGTCGCGGATGTGCGCGGTCCGGGCATGGGCTTGGTTCCCATACTTCTCTACAGTCTCTTCATCGGCAATTTGACGACGCCGATAATGAATTGTCTCGCGCCACTGTCGTCACGTCTCCGCTTTCCGTGGGACTGGGTCGCGTACTTGATGTTGCTGTTTCTTACGGCGGTTGTGATCGCGTCGTTGACGGTGGCGATCATAATGCCCGTGTATCGAATTCCCATCAGCTCCTATTTCTCACAACTGTGGGGCGCCGGTAGGCTTGTAGTCGTGGTTGTTTTGGTCGTCGGGACCATCCGCCATTTGCATGAACAAGCGCAAGCGCGGCTTGAGGGCAAGAATCTCGAACTGCAACGCGTCGTTGAAATTGGAAATACGCGATCGCAAGAGCAGACACAGGAGCTGAATAAGGCGCGAGAAATTCAGGAAGGGCTCTTGCCCAAGAAAATCCCCCAAGTGGAAGGGCTGGAAGTGGCGGGCACGTGGCAACCTGCCAGCGTCGTTGGCGGAGATTATTTTGATGTGCTGAAATTCAGCGACAGTAAGATTGGAGTGTGCATCGGTGACGTGGTTGGCAAGGGGATGAGCGCTGCGTTGTTGATGGCGAACTTGCAGGCCAGCTTTCGAGCCTTCGCCGCGGAAGAGGTTTCGCCGGGCGCTCTCCTGGGGAAGTTGAACGAGGTGCTCTGCAATAACATCGCTGCTGATAAATTCGTTACGTTCTGGTACTGCACAATCGATGCGACCGAAAACAGGCTGACCTGCGCCAGCGCCGGTCATTGGCCGCCCATTCTGTTCCACAAATCGGGTGAAGGAATTCCCTTCAGGGAAGGAGGAACGCCGCTGGGTATCTTTCCGGGCTGGAAATACGAAGATGGAGGATTTCCGTTGGCCTCTGGAGACCGCTTGGTGCTTTATACCGACGGTCTAACCGAAGCAATGAATTCGGATAAACAGGAATTTGGAGAGGGAAGATTGCTTGAGCTGTGTAGTAGCAACATTGCGTTGAGCGCCTCGGAATTCCTGGCCGCGATCCGTGAAGAGGTGGTTACCTTCTGCAACGGAAATTTTCAGGATGACTTCACCCTGGTGGTTGTCGCCGTGAAATAAGAAACGGTACTGGAGCATCTGTTTTGCTGGATAGTTGAAATTGAAAGGGCGAGCGCGGATAGGCCCAGTGCCCGGTAAACGCAGCATTTCCGAGCTGCCCATCGCCCGGGCGCAATTCCGCGGAGCGCCCTTGATGTAGAATCGGCCCTGCCGTCGTCCTGTGGCAAGGCCGCAGTCTTACAACTGCTTGGCTCGCGGCAGGATCGAACTGGGGCGTGGCAAGGAGAAGTGCATGAGTGCTCGAAACAGCAGAGCCTTCTTGTTCATGTTGACTACATTCGTCGTGTCCGCCGCCGCGACTGAGCTTCACTCCGCCGATAAGATCGGTCTTGAGCATTCACGCGATTCCATCATCCGCATCGTCACCCAGATTCAGAGGGCAGACTACGAAGGCGACCGCCCAGCTCTGAAGCGCCTCCACGACGAGCTCGCGCCCATCCCTGAAGACAACAAGCTGGCATCGCGGGTGCTCTACTGGCGTGGATTTGCGTTGTGGCGCAGAGCGATTAACGGCTTCAACGAATCCCCGACTCCAACTGATCTGGAAGAGGACCTCACGCAGGCGGTCACCGATTTCAAGGACGCCATTGCCCGAGACCTTGCATTCGTGGAACCTAAGATTGGAGCAGGCTCTTCTCTGGGCTACCTGATGTACATGAACAAGAAAGACCCAACCCGCGTTCAGGAACTGCTCCAACAGTCGAGTCCGCTTTTGAAAGAAGCCATGGCGACAGCCCCAGACAATCCTCGTCTGCTCTGGGTGCTCGGCCCCATTCGTTGGTCATCGCCTCCAGAGCGCGGAGGAGGCCAGGACAAGGCGATTGAAATTTACAACAAAGGGTTGGAAGTAGTTCGCGACCATAAGCGCGACGTGGCTGATCCGCTGGAGCCCTCGTGGGGAGAACCCGAGCTGTTGATGAGTCTCGCGTGGTCGAATCTGAACCAAACCGTGCCTGATTTGAAGGCCGCCGAGCAGTATGCAGAGGCTGCCCTCAAACTGGTTCCTTACTGGCACTACGTTCGCGACATTCTGATGCCCCAGATTCGAGCTGCCCAAGCCAAAGCCCTCCCAGTTGGGTAACTTGCGTTTGCGGGTCGAAGATCACCATCTGGCTGTTATCAAACTCCTTTGTGCCGGAATTTCCATTTCGGAAACCCAGGTTGCCAAGGGTGCAGACCCTTTTGCCCTCTGTTGAAGCCGTTGAGTGCAAATCTATTTCCCGATAGACCCCTTAGCCTGACAAGCCAAGATCAATCAGAATTTAGATTTAAATGGACCCGTATATTCTAATTAGTGTGCGCGCGCTTAAAAGCGTTTCAATCTCAAGTCTGTTTACTAGCCCGCTCGCCCTGGGGAAGCATTTAATCATTCCGGGCCAGAAGTCCTAG
>CAWCGE010000023.1:0-356319 GCA_963795005.1 uncultured Acidobacteriota bacterium
TTTCACCATGGCGTAACCATGGGCCGGATCCCGTTTTCCAATTAGGCTCGCGGTTCCCGGATTCCACTTTCGGGTTAAACTCCTCTCTCATTTGCTGCAATTTTCTCGGTGAGGGAGCGGCAGCCTTGCGCACAATCCTTTGTTTCCTGATCAGCTTCCCGTGGTTTTTCCTTGGGGCCAGCAATACTCCGGCGCAGATTCCACCGCTGAAGCCTCCGCCGCTCGCAAGTCAACTGCCGCAGGGATCCGGCACCTGTTCAGTCGAAAAGTCCTGCGCGGAGCTGGCCCCACAAATGATTCAGTCTGCGCTGGGACCGTCGCCGCTCGGCGAGAACCTGCGCTATCTCACAGATACGATCGGCGGGCGCGTTACCGGAACTCCCGCCGCCGACCGGGCTGCGGATTGGGCTGTTCAAGCGTTCCGCCATGCCGGAGTTGATGAGGTGCACACCGAAAAATTTACGATTCCGATTGGCTGGACCGAAGGCCACACGCATCTTGAGGTTCTTGCACCCGCTCCATTTCCGGTTCGATTGGTTTCCGTCGGCTGGTCGCCGGCGATTCCCGAAGGAGGAATTACGGCAGAGGTAGTAGATGTGGGCATGGGCGACGAAGCTGGTTTTGCCAAGGCTGGCGCTGCCGCCAACGGCGCGATCGTCCTAATTCATTCGAAATTTCTAGTGACCTGGGACGACCTCAGCAAAGAATACACGATCGGACCAGCCATCATTGCTCGCGCGACGAAGGCGGGGGCCGTCGGTGTTCTGTGGATGTCTTCGCGACCGAACCTCTTACTCTATCGCCACACTTTAGCGATCAATGGCGAGCTGGAAAAGTGGCCTCAAGCGGTCGTCGCTCGCGAGGACGCCGAACGCATGGCGCGCTTTCTGGCGGCCGGACAGAACCTGCGCGTGCACTGGGAGATGCCCAACCATGTGACAGGACCGGTGGATTCCGAGAACGTCGTCGCTGAGATCCGCGGGCGCGAAAAACCCGAGGAATTTATCCTGCTCGGTGCGCATTTGGATTCCTGGGATCTCGGCACCGGCGCGCTCGATAACGGCTGCAACGCGGCCATGGTGATTGACGCGGCACGCGTAATTCACGCCTCCGGTACAATTCCGCGCCGCTCGATCCGTTTCGCCCTTTTTACCGGCGAAGAACAGGGCTTGCTAGGCTCAGCCGCCTACGCGCACTCGCACCGCGCGGAACTCGACCACATGATTGCCGCGGTAATTTTCGACTCGGGGATCGGCAAAGTTACCGGATACTCGCTGGGCGGTCGCAAAGATATTGTCGAGCCGGTTCGTGAAGCGCTCGAGCCGTTGGCGTCTCTAGGCGTAAAGGACTTTACTCTTGACACCGGCATGGACACCGACAATTTTGATTTTCTCATCGAGGGCGTTCCTACGCTGGTGGCGAACCAGGAACCCGCGAACTATATGCTGAATTACCACGCCGCATCCGACACCTTTGACAAGGTGGACATCGCCCAGCTCAAGCGGCAAGTGGCCATTTCCGCGGTCACTGTTTTCGCTCTCGCCGACACGGAACAACGCATCGGCAGGCGCCAGTCCCGCGCCGAAATCGAGCAATTACTGAGCGACACCAGGCTCGGTGAAGAGATGAAAGAAGCTGGATTCTGGCCGCTGTGGGAAACAAGCGAGCGCGGCCGCGAACCGTGACCATGGCGCCGAATTGATTACTTAGTCCGGCCGGCCGCTTTCAGCACGTCAATCATTGGCAGCGCGCCGCCACCTTGTCCGCCCATGTACACTTCAGGCAAATGCCCGTCCCAGTGCTGCTGCATCATTTCGATCGTCCGTAGCTGCAACAACTCAGGCGTGATCTGTTGTTTTTGGACTTCCAGCGCTTTTGCCTCTGCTTGCGCCTGGGCGACTTTTTGTTCCGCTTCGATCTTGATGCGCGTCAAGTCATTTTCTGCCTTCAACGCATTCTGTTGTGCGGTGACCTTGGCCTCAATCGCTCGATTGTACTCTTCGGAAAAATTGAAGTCGGTGATGCTCACCGCGTCCACATCAATGTGGTGAGCGGCCAACCGGTCCCGGACGTATTGCTCGATTCCATTCCGCACGGTGGCGCGTTGCGCGATGAGCTGCTCTGCGTCGTACTGCGCGGTTTGCGCCTTGATGGCTTCTTGAATCGCGGGAACCACCACGCGATCCACGGCATCATCGTTTAACTTGGCCCATATGTCGGTTACGCAGCAAGGGTCCTGGTAATAGGCGAGCGTCACCTGCGTGTGCACAACCTGCAAATCGTGGCTGGACGCCTGAGAATCGAGCTTTTCCACTTGCACCTGCACCGAGATCGGCCTCACCGTTTCGAGAAATGGAGTTATCAGATGCGGCCCCGGTTCGAGGGTCCGTCCGGTTACCGCGCCAAAACGGAGCACCACTCCGCGGTATCCGGAATCCACGGTCGTAAACGACATCCAGAAAATCAAAACCAAAGCTGCTGCAATGAAAAACGGAATCCCGCTCCCCACGTGCGAGATGAGCTGGCCGTCGCCGTGTGCGGACCTGGCCGCCACCAGAATTCGCCACACTCCCAGCAGCACGAACGCAACCAACGCGAACAACAGTAAACCGCCCATTTTCTCTCTCCTTTGATAGGTTGATGCCGCTCCAGCAGTCGCTTGCTAATATGCCATATCTACTGAAAAGGCAACCTCTTAGAATGCACTGTATTGCGAGTGTGCGGCCCGTAGCAAACGTTCGCGTATAATGGAAAAAGATGACATTACCTACTGCGCGTCCCATCACCCGGAGTTCCTGCGCGGCAATGCCTGATTCCCAGCCGCGCCGGATTCTAGCCATTGACTATGGCCGCAAGAGAATCGGCCTGGCTTTGTCGGACGAGCTCCAAATGACGGCGCAACCGCTCCTCACTTTGGTGCGCACGAATCGTCGCAACGATCTTCGCCGGTTGCGGGAGATTTGCAGAGAACATGGCGTTGCGCGTATTCTCTTGGGCCACCCGTTGCACATTACCGGCGAGAGTGGCGAAATGGCGGATGAAGCCGCTCAATACGCCGTACGATTGCAAAAGGAGTTGGGAATCGAAGTGACACTTGCAGATGAACGGCTGACCACTTGGGAGGCGCAGCAAATCGTAGCGCAATCAAAAGCTCCCAACCGGCGCAAGAAGTCTTCCATCGACGACGTGGCTGCCGCCGTTCTCCTGCGTGAATATCTCGACCGTAAGCGTGCGAAGGCACAGCACGTTGCGGCCGAGAAGGAATAACCGGCCATGCGGCGGCTTGGTTTATTGGCCCTTCTGGTCATTGCCGCCATTGGCGCAGGAGCGGGCTGGCTGGATTCGCAAATCAGCCGGCCGTACCGCGGTCACCGCCCCGAGCAGGTTTTCGTGGATATCCCCCACGGTACATCGCGCTGGGGCATCGCCGGAATCCTGCGCCGCAACGACGTAATTCGCAACCGCCTGGCCTTCGAGCTCTTCAGCATCTGGCACCTTCGCGCGCCGATGCAAGCGGGTGAATACTATTTCGATCACCCGGTCACATCGCGGGAAGTCTTCTGGCAAATCGCCCAGGGAAGAATTTTTGTCCACACCGTGACCATACCGGAGGGCTGGACCATGTTCGACATCGCGGCCGAGCTTGACCGGCAGGGGATCTGTAATCGCGATGATTTCCTGGCTGCCGCCAAGGATGCGTCCTTGGTTTCTGATTTAGCTCCGAACGCGCAAAACCTGGAAGGATTTCTTTTCCCTTCGACCTACGAATTCACGCGCCATACGACTTGCCAGCAGATCGTCAAGCGCATGGTTCAGAATTTTCGCGCGGTGTGGGAATCGTTAAATACCTCCGGGCTGCAGAGTCTTCCTGTGGACCTTGGCCCGGAGCAGGTCGTAACTCTCGCGTCCTTGGTCGAACGCGAGACGCCCCGCAAGGACGAGCGTCCCTTAGTGGCAGGGGTATTCTACAATCGCCTGAAGCGCGGAGGACCCTTGCAATGCGATCCCACGGTTGCCTACGCGCTGGAGCTCGAGGGCCATCCCGTGAAGATCGTCCATTCGAAGGATTTGCAGATCGATTCGCCCTACAACACGTACAAATATCCCGGCCTGCCTCCCGGGCCCATCGCCAATCCCGGCGAGGCGTCGCTTCGCGCTGCACTGGTCCCCGCAACCACGGATTACATGTTTTTCGTTGCCAATGACAATGGCGGGCACTTCTTCAGTAAAACTTTGGCCGAGCACAATCGAAATGTGGCCCGTTATCGCAACCTGCTCTCCGGCGACGCTCCACCCGAGACCGCACAGAAGAAGTCTCCCCATCGAGGCCCGTCGTGAGTCCCGGCCGCTCGCGCGCGCCGGATGAAGGGGGTTCGCCCACTAAGAAAAAGTTGATTCTGGAGGCCGCGCGCGCCCTGGGTAAGCCCCGATACACACCCGCGGAAATCGAGCAGATCCGCCGCCAGCTCATTGCGCAGCTGGGTGCGCATGGCAAAACCGCACCTGATTATATCGTCAGCGTTCTGGAAGAAGCCGGAATGCGAGTCGTGTGGTCCACACGTTCTGATACCGAGGGGCGCTACGAAGAAGAATTTAACGATCTGCTCCATTTTTCAACGCTCGAAGAAGCGGAAATGTGCCTGGTGCGCCTCGACGAACTGCTGAGAAAATTCTTGCTCGAGAATGAGCAAGCGGCCGGCGAGCGCGTCCGCGAAGTTGCCCGCCTCGGCCGGCGCCGTGCGGAAATGATTTCGCGCAACCACAAGGTCGACGCCAATAAGCGCGCCGAAAAAGAGGAGATCGCGCATTGGTTCGCCATTTGGCTGGAAACGCCCGATGCATTTTTTGATTGGTTGGAAGTCCGCAAGCAATCTCCGGATTTTATGAGCAAATTTCCCTCGCCAGGACTGGAAGATGACCTCCCCGGCGCCGAAGAATAGTCCGATGGTCCTACTCGAAGTCGAGCCCCTCGATCTTGGTCCCGACGTTCGCGCCATTGGTCTGGAGCTCACCGAAGCTGACGAAAATCGCGAACCGATCCGCGGTGCCGACGCGGCACGTATCTGGAGCCGGGTGCTTCGCGCGACGGCCGCCAACGAAACTTGGGCGCTCGATTTCTTCAGTCATGTGGATCGTGTTCGCGATTACTGCCAGCGGCACGAGCTTGCCTTCCGCCAAGCGGCCAGTCGCTGCATTGTGATTCCCGCTCCTGAACTTCCCGCACTCGAAGCCCTGGTCGATCGCTTTCAGTCCGAAACATTTGGCGCACGCGCCGGAGAGAAGCTTGCGACCGGTGATACGGAGCTCGAGGGCGAGCTTGCGCGCCGCGGAGTGGACGCCTACCACACTGCGTTCCCGCGTTACGCTTTCTGCGCAGTTTGCAATTTCGAAGATGGCTCGCTGGTCCTGCTCAGTGAAAAACTCTGGGCCAGTGAGATGATCCGTCGAGTCCGCCCCGCGCTCGAAGGGCAGGATGTAGAGATCCGTCTGGCCTCCTAAGCCGTTTCCTCCCCGGTTGTTAGTCCGGAACCTTAGCCTGTTCGTACTATTTACGTAATCAGTCGTCCTAGTACACTGGATCATGGGAAAAAGCTAATGCCGTCCGTGTCGCGCGACTCAACCGTGCACAACGAGCCCACTGTCCCAAACGCGCGCGCTTTTGTCCGCAGCCTGAACGTATTACTTAAGTACGCTCGGCTCTATGGCTTAGAGCATACGCGTTCCGCTAGTCAGCTCGATTCTGCCTGGACCGAACTTCAAGACGCAGTGGCGGCCGCAGGCCATGGAGGCCTGCTCCTCGGTGCCTCTGGGTCGCAGCTCCTGCTCGATGGTGTTCCCCTGGAATCGAGTCCGGCCGAGCGAAGTTTTGCGGATCTTCTGAATGCTGCAGGGGTTGCCAGCATCGGCTTCCTGCCCCGCGTAGAGCGCTCCGAATTCGCCAATCTAGTGAAATGTTTCATGGAAACAGGCCCGAAGGCCGGGACCTTGTCAGAACGCCTTGAGGCTTATTTCGGCAACCGCAACAATTGCGGAATTCGCGTGAATGAAATCCGTTTCGTCGCTGAAGACGCCGGCTTTTCCGAAGCGCGCGTCGCCGCCACGCTGACAGCAAAAACCCTCGGTGCTGACGCGGACAAAATTCAGGAATGGTTCCGCAGCCCCGAGAAAATGATCCAGCTTATCACTGCCGCCGAAGGTGCGCACGGCGGGGCGGGTGGGCCCGGGGGCGCGCCTGGCGGTTCGGGTGCGGCGGGAACCTCCGATGCAGCGGGCACGGGATACGCGGCAGGCGCCGAGGGCGTAGTCGGAAGCGGCGAATTCGTGGGAACCGGTCCAACCGGCGCGGACGTGAGCCTGGGAATGCCCGGCATCACGGGAAGGGTTACAGTTGCGCTGGGAGGAGGCGTTTCGGGCCTCGCCGGTGGAATCGGACGGCTCGAAGAAGCCGAGTTGCAGAGCTTGCTAAAGCTGCTAGCACAGTTTGGCGAGGCGCAATTAGCCAAGAATCCGCGACTCGACGCTTCGTCTTGGCAACAAAAAATCTCAGCACTGCCGCAAAACGCGAAAATTACCCTGCAGCAAGCACTCGCCACCGTTGCCGCGCAATCTCCCACGGCAAAGCTGGATGAGAGCACGCTCTTGCATTTGGCGGAAGACCTCGCGATTAAGTTCGCCATAGACCGCTACCAGCGTGGCGAGGTAAAGGTGAATGCGGTGCGCCAGATGCTCGACCGCATGGGCCACGAGCTTGATACCCTGCGCAAACTGCTGAAATCGCGCGAAGAAAAATTGGCCGGCGCGGGCATGTCTGTTGAATCGCACGCTGATATTCTCGACCGCCAATTCTGGGCGGCGGTACCGGAATCAGGCAAAAAGTCGGTGCTCCTCTCCCCGGAAGCCTGGTGCATTCCGCCGCGTAACGTACAGCAGTACGTCGAAGAGTTGATGGGCCGGGGCGAGTCAGACGCTGCCGGTGACATCCTGCTGCAATACGCATCCTGTGTAGGCAATAAAGACGCCGAGGCGCGCAAGAAGGCTGCGATTGGCCTGGGACAACTCGCCGAGCTTTACAGCAAAGCGGCCAGCCAGCGTTTGCAGGATGCGCTGGTGAAGATCGGTCAGGCGATGGCCGCGGAGAAGGACGCGGAACTGCAAACGCTCCTGAGCGCTGCATTTGTGCGCCTAAGCCAGGAATCCGCCGCGCGACGCTACTACCGTGCCGTGCAGCAGTCCCTGGACTCACTTGCGGACCTCGAAGAATCGCGCCCTAGCTGGGTGCAGAGCCTGCGTCCTCGTATTGGCGTAGACAATCGCATCCCCGAATTCATTGAAGAGGCTCTCGCCGCTGAATCAATGCCGGACGGACTCGTCGGCGTGCTCATGCGCGTGCCGCAGGGCGCGGCTGAACATCTTTCGATACGCTTGGCGCGCTCCTGCCGGCGCACCGAGCGCGAAAGCATCGTTCAACTCGCAAAATCTGTCGGCTCTCCGTGCGTGCGTCACCTGAAGGAGACTTTCAAAAACGATGTCCCAGCGAAAGCCGCGACCGTCACCGGATTATTGAGCCGTCTTGATCCCGCGGCTGTCGACGAACTGCTGCCGCGGCGCCTGCGCGACGGCGGCCGCGGCTTCCACGATGCCGTTGTTCGTCAACTGTCTACGGGCGGTGCGCCGGAGCGCGGCAAGCTGCTGGCCGATTCGCTCGAAATGTTTGACGTCATGATTCTCCCGCTCGCCTTGGACGAAATTGGCATGTGTGGCGATGCGGATACTGCGCCGAAGTTGCTGCGTCTCGCGGAAGGCGAAATTTTGCCTCAAGGTCCTGAATATTTGCGTGTGAAGGCCATCGAAGCGCTCGGTCGTATGCGTGCGCCGGCGGCCGCGGGTCACTTGCGCCGTTTCGTCGAAGCGCGTAAGACGTTTGGCTGGGTCTACCCGGACGAAATTCGCATGGCTGCGGCTCAAGCGCTCGTCAAACTCGACCCCGAATGGATTCAGAATTTTCTGCCGCAATCAGGTCTGGACGTGAACGTGTTGCAACTCGCTCCGCTCGATCCGATAGCCGAGCGTGATTTCGTGCGTCACCGCCGCTATCGCCGCGTGCGATTGCCGCGCAACGTGCCCGCACTGGTTACTTCCGCAAAGGGCAAATATTCTTCGGCCATCAGCGTCCTGAGCCTCGACGGTGGGCTTCTCAGCGGCGAACTTCAGCTTCCCGTCGGTAGCGAAGCCACGCTGAAAATCCCTGCCGGCCTGCGCTCGATCAGCATGCAGGCGGTGGTGCGGTTCGTGCGCTCGCATCAGGCCGGATTCGAAATGGTGGGCATGAATCTGGAAGATCGTGCCAAACTCCGCCGGCTTCTGGTCTCGCTCGGCGGCAACAATGCCATTGGTCAAGCGGGCCCAGCCAACGGCAGCCTTCTCGACGACTAACCGCCCTCCCGTACTTTCACGCTCCCGCCAGCAGCTGATTCAAGTTCGTCGCTTCTACGCCTTCCGCGTTTCGTTGACACCCCTCGAAGCGGCTGTTAGATTGCATACTTTGTGTTCATATCCAAG
Organism: uncultured Acidobacteriota bacterium; assembly: GCA_963795005.1. Taxonomy (GTDB): domain Bacteria; phylum Acidobacteriota; class Terriglobia; order Acidiferrales; family UBA7541; genus Palsa-295. Next base: position 8,560 of record CAWCGE010000023.1, read on the forward strand.
CCTCAGCGTACGATTTGGCGCATTATTTGGAGGGTTTTCTTGGCGAGCGTGGTGTCTTTTGCTTCCGGCTGCGCGGTCAGCCACAAGACTGCGGTTAAGCCGTCGCCGGCTCCTGGGCCGCTACAGACGGCTACGAAGGCTCAACTCGTCGAGCGGTACAATACCCAGGCGCAGACGATCCAGTCGCTGAACGCGAGCGTAACCATGAAACTGACCGCAGGTTCCGCATACTCCGGGGTCATCGAGCAATACCATGAGGTCAACGGATTTATTCTTGCCGCAAGACCGGCGAACATTCGCGTAATTGGCCAAGCCCCGGTAATCGGCAAGAATATTTTTGATATGGTCAGCGACGGCGATACGTTCAGCATTTACATTCCGTCGAAGAACAAATTCATCGTCGGCCCGGCCAATCTGGAGCGGCATGCGCAAAAACCGATCGAGAATCTCAGGCCTCAGCACCTGCTCGATGCGCTCTTCTGGCCGCCGATACCGGCTCGCGTGCCAGTCCTCATCGAACAGGCAAGCGAGGGGAATAACCGGTACTGCGTGCTCACGGTCGTCAAAGGCGAGCCCGGCGCGGCAGCCACCAACGGAGACGATTCGGGTTCAATGGACTGGGAGATCGCGCGAAAAATCTGGTTTAATCGCGCCGACTTGCGGGTCACTCGAATCGAAAATTTCAGTTCCGGCGGCAAGGTCATGTCGGACGTAGCCTACGCAAACTGGCAAGTCACGGGAAGCCTCACCTACCCGTGGCAAATTACGGTCAATCGGCCAGGCGAGGACTATCAACTGCAAATCGCCATCAAGAAGTTGACGCTCAACGAACCGGTTGCCTCGGACCGATTCGTCCTCGCGCAACCGCCCGGCACCGAACTGGTGCGCGTCGGCGAAGAATCCGGGAAAGATCCCGGCGCAACTCCTAAGGAGCCCCAGCCCTGACGTCCTGCAGCGCTGAAAAAATGATCCGCTACATGATTGTAAACAATGTGCTGCACCGGCCGCTCCGCACGCTTATCACCGTGATTGCCGTCGCTGTCGAGGTTACGCTCGTAATTATCGTGGTAGGGCTCACCAGCGGCCTGCTCGCGGAATCCGCCAAACGCATCGAAGGAGTCGGTGCTGACATCATGGTCCAGCCGCCCTCGGCTTCGGTCTTCATGGCTTTCAGCGGCGCTCCGATGCCTATTGCGATTGGAGATAAGCTGGCGCAGCTTGATTACGTTCAAGCCGTCGCCCCGGTGTTGCTTCAGTTCAATTCCACCGGCCTCGAAATTATCTATGGGATTGACTTGGACAGTTTCCGCGCGGTTACCGGGGGCTTTGTCTTCCACGAAGGACACGACCTTCAGAATCCCAACGAGATTCTTGTGGACGACGTGTACGCAAAATCAAAAAAGATAAAGCTCGGTCAAACCTTGCGTCTTTTCGACCACGATTTTCACGTGGTCGGCATCGTCGAACACGGCAAGGGTGCTCGTCTCTTCGTCTTCCTCTCGACCTTGCAGGAAATGGCCGGCGCGCATGACAAAGCCTCGGTCTTTTTCATCAAGTGCGATCGAACAGATCACACGCCCGCGGTAATGGACGAAATCAAGCAACTCCTCCCGCGCTATGAAATTCGTCCGCTCAAGGATTTCATTTCACTCATGACCTCTTCGAACCTCCCGGGCCTTGGCGCCTTCATTAACGTCATGATCGGCATCGCCGTCGTTATCGGGTTTCTGGTGATTTTTCTTTCGATGTACACCACCATCATCGAACGGACTCGGGAAATCGGCGTTCTCAAATCGCTGGGCGCATCCAAGGGCTACATCGTCCAGATCGTTCTCAGTGAAACGACGCTGCTATGCCTTGCCGGGGTAGTTGGCGGGGTGGGGCTCAGCTTCCTCATGCGCTCAATTTTCATAAAGCTTTTTCCGTCGCTCACAATTCTTATTTCTCCTGCTTGGGTCCTGCGCGCTGGATTGATTGCAATTGTGGGCGGCCTGCTAGGTGCCGCCTACCCGGCGTGGATGGCCAGCCGCAAAGATCCGGTCGAGGCGCTCGCCTACGAGTAGCCATCCAGCCAAATCCAATCTCAGTATGGGTTCGCAGGATTTCGCGTTCGCGCATCCCTGCTAGGCAGAAATGCGAAACACGACTAGAATAATTCAGTCCCCAGAATCGCTGACGCTGGCACGGGAGCCGCTGTTGGAGCCCATACTCAAGACTGAAAATTTATGGAAGGTCTATCGCCAGGGCAAAGTAGAGGTCCCCGCGCTACGCGGCGTCAGCATCGAAGTTTTTCCCGGTGAATTTGTTTCCATCATGGGCCCCTCGGGTTGCGGCAAATCCACCATGCTGCATGTGATCGGAGGCTTGGCGCAAGCTACGCGCGGACGCGTACTGCTCGACGGGAACGATTTGACTACCATGAGCGACGCGGCGCGCACGCTGCTTCGCCGCCACAAAGTGGGCTTTGTGTTCCAAAGATTCAATCTGCTGCCCACGCTCGACGCCTACCACAACATCGCGCTCGCGCAGCACATTCACGGGAACGGCTTCGATCCTCACCGTTTCCAGGTCGTTGCTGACCTGCTGGGCTTAAGCGCCCGGCTCAAACATAAGCCTTCGGAACTCTCGGGCGGCGAGCAGCAACGCGTCGCGCTGGCCCGCGCGATCGTGAGCGAACCCAAAATCGTTCTCGCCGACGAGCCAACCGGCAACCTTGATACAAAAAGCTCTGAAGCTGTTCTGAATTTGCTCCGCGACCTGAATAGGGATCTCGGCCAGACGATTGTAATGATCACGCACAATCCTGATGCCGCTGCCTACGGACACCGCGTGTTGCACATGCGTGACGGCGAGGTCGTGGACGGCATGACCCTTCACTGATATGCGCGCTCTGTGGCGGGCCATTGTGCGGACTGTTTTTTGGTCCTATGAGCGAGGCAGTTGGCCGTACGACGTGATGGTGATTGTGATCGTCCTGTTCGTCTTGGCGACTCCTAGTCGCTGGTTCCACGACCAACCCCAAGTCTCTGCGTTCGCCAGCTCCAAAGTGCAGTTCCGCTCTCAGGATTTTGCCAGCCAGACGCACACCTACCGCCTCGACGCCTCGTTGCTTCCGCCGGACAAGCGCGCCTCTGCCGCAAGTCCGGAACTCGAACGCGAAACTCACGACATCCTCGCGCGCACGGTTGACGATTTGGGGGACCAAACCTTCCAGATTGTCCGCATCGAGCCGGTCCGAGGCGACACTGGCTCCGTGATCTCTTACGACGTCACGGTGCATCCCTAACCAGATGTAACGTTTTCTCCCCGACTTTTGGAATCAGCCGGAACCTGCTCCGTCATCCCCGCGTCCAATGGTCTGTAGTATTATGAACGGCTCGTGAATGGATACCCGAGTAAAACGGGGGAAATGATTGATTAGAAAGCGTCTTTTATCGGTGACCGTGATCTGCGCAATAATTCTTGGGTTATGGCTGCAGGGTTCGTTGGCCGCCAGTCAGGGTCATGGCACACCTACGCTCGACGGTGTTCTTCGGCAGCTCGACCGTGCCGCCAAGAACTTTCGCAGCCTTTCGGCGGATGTCGAGCGCACGAAGGTGACCGTCGTCGTTAATGACAAGTCGATTGAAACGGGCAGCATTCTGGTGCATGGCGACAAAATGCTTCTGGAGATGAAGGCGCCCGACGCGCGCACGATCTTGCGCACGGGTGACAACCTTTACATCTATACGCCGGGTCTGAAACGGGTCGAAGAATACAATCTGGCGCAGCACCGTTCATTGGTGGACCAGTATCTGCTGCTCGGTTTCGGCACCTCCGGGAAAGATCTGCAGAAAGCTTACTTGGTGACGCTGCTGGGGGAACCCACGCTCGACGACAAGAAAACCGCCGAGCTGGAATTGACGCCTAAGTCGCAGGAAGCTCGCAATCAGATTTCCAAGATCCAAATCTGGCTCGATGAGTCCACCTGGCTTCCCGTTCAGCAACAGTTCAACGAAACCGGTTCGGGAGATTACTTCATCATTCGTTATTCGAAGGTCGTGCCCAATCCCGACCTTGGCGATGCGAACTTCAAGCCCCATTGGCCCAAAGGCACGGAGAAGGTCAAGCCGCAAGGCTGATAAGCCTCTCGACCAAACCCATTTCGCTGCGAACTCCGTTAGTGCTTCAGCACATCCGACACCGCACGTTCATGTTGCGCGGATTCGTGCTGGAGCAGTGCTAGTTTCCGGTCGAGTCCCCAGCGATAACCTGCCAGGCTTCCATCTTCGCGCACCACGCGGTGGCAGGGAACCACGACTGAAACAGGGTTCGTCGCGCACGCCCGCGCGACCGCTCGAATGGCCTTGGGCTTCCCAATCGCGCGCGCAACCTGGCTGTAAGTCCGCGTGGTGCCGTACGGAATCTTGCGCAATTCTTCCCACACTCGGCGTTGAAACGCGGTGGCCTGCACATCTGTGGGTAAGTCGAGGTTCGGCTCGCGCCCGCGAAGATGCTCCAGTATTTTGCCGACCCATCCCTCCAAGCCATTGCGATCGCGGCTGATTTCCGCGCGCGGATATTCTTTACGCAGGGCAGCTTGCAGCGCCGCGTCGTCCTTGCCGAGGTAAAGCGCGCTGATCCCGCGTTGCGTCGCTCCCACCAGCAAACGGCCCAATGGCGAACCTACAATCGTGTAGCTAATTTGCATGCCCGCTCCGCCCTGGCGATACGTCGCCGGCGTCATGCCCAGTTGTGATGGTGCGCGTTCGTACAATCGGCTGCTCGACCCAAAGCCCGCGTCATAGAGTGCGGTAGTCACGTCGTCCCCCTTTTTCAACTTCGATTTCAATCGGCGCATGCGCTGCGCATCGGCATACTGTCGTGGAGAAATACCCATCACGCTGCGAAATGCGCGCTCGAGTTGGTGCGAGCTCATCCCCACAGTTGAACTGAGCGCGTTCAGCGTCAAGCGCGCTTCGTTTTCGCTCTCACCCGTCGCGCCAGCGCCGTCCGCGTCAATCCGCGCTTCAATCGCGCGGCACACGCGAGCGACTGCCGTTGTGCGCGGATCGCGCGAACCAACAGTTCGTGGCTGGCATCGCTGGCAGGCTCGGAAACCCTTTTGCTCGGCCGCTTCCGGTAACGAATAAAACTCGACCTGTTCACGCTGTGGTTTCCTGGAAGGGCAGGAAGGCCTGCAATAAATTCCGGTGGACCTGACGGCGTACACAAACTTACCGTCCGCACCGCGATCGCGCTTCCGCACCGCGTTCCACCAGTCTTCACACGGCGGCACTGGTCTGGTCGTTGCAATTTTCGAACTAGAAGTTCGTGTCATAATCTGAATCATGTGGTTGAGCCTCGCTCGCATCGCTAAAATAGCGAAACCCAACCGAACCCGCTATCCGTTTATCGCGCTCGAACTGGCTTTCGGAAAAATCATGCTCTCTATTCGTCCAAAAGGCGAAAATTTTGCGACACCCATACAGCTTCTCGAACCGAAATCAAAACGAACATTGGCAATCCTGAAAAAAATATCTTCATTGCTGGACTCACAACTCGCGAACACCTCTAACCCCTTGAAACCAAGGGCTTAGCCCCTCCGCCAAGGTGTTATATCTTACGGCACCTTCGCCTCACCCCCCTTGACGACAAGCTAGACTCCGCGCATATTCGGTGCACCGGCAGGGGGAGTCTTAGGCTGTTCTTGGGGGACAGTACATGGGGGCTGCTCCGGATTGGAAGGACCAGCGGTCTGCCGTTTCGCCGCTGCGTGAATTTGAAAGCCACACTGTAAGCGTCATCTCGCATTCAGGGAAACCGGGGCCTCGCCGTTTTGCTCGCGTTCCCACACACGCCATCGGAGTTGCGCAAGAGCGTCGCGGGAATCCGCGCGCCGCGCTTTCGCTGCCTCTACGCCTGATTCGCGTCGGCGACCGGGCCGAGCCTGTTCCGGTCACGCTGGTCACGCGCAACATAAGTTCGAGTGGCATCTATTTCCTTGCCCCGCGAAATTTTGAACCGGGGACGGCCATCGAACTGGAAGTCGCGCTCATCGAGCGGCCGCTCGGCCAGGGCAGCGTGCAAATGTGCACCGCCGTACATATCGTACGCGCGGAGGATGTAGAGATGCCAGGATGGCGCGGTTACGCCGCCAGCTTTGATGACTTCGCGCTCCGTCGCGATGACATTGTCCCGCTGCGCTATCGCAGCCACTAGGTCGCGAACGCAAAAGCTAAGCAATCGAACTATATCTTCATTTTCACATAGTGACCGTGGCAAGGCCTCTCTGCGCACTCTGCGTTAGATGTTTGCCCGCGCCCCACCGCAACGCTACGTTTATTCTCATCATCACCCTCTGATAGGATTCCTTCCTCGTGAAACATGCCCAATTCACCGCCCGCGCCGTCCTCTTCGATTGGGACGGTACGTTGCTGAACTCCTACTCGGCTGACGTCCGCGCCTATCTTTCAATGTTCCGCGCCTTCGAAATCAATTGGGCCGAGCGCGAAGTCGCCAAGTATTACTCTCCGAACTGGTATCGCGTCTACCGCGCCGCGCTTCTTCCACGCTCGAAGTGGCTCGAAGCAGACCGTCTGTGGGCGCGAGCGTACAAACTGGAGAAACCTCCGCTGCTGCCCGGTGTGCGGCGCATCCTGCGTTTGCTCGTCGCGAAATTCGAGCTCGGCATCGTCTCCAGCGGGAATCGCGCGCGGGTCCGCCGTCAACTCCGCGAATTCGCGCTTGCTGATTATTTTTCCGCATGCGTGTGCAGTGAGGATGCGGCGTACAGGAAGCCCCATCCTGCCCCCTTGCAATTGGCGCTCAAGCGCCTCCGCCTGCGGCCAGAAGAATGCGTCTACGTAGGCGACACCGCGGAAGACGTCGAAATGGCTCGGAGGGCTGGGGTGCGGGCCATCGGTGTCCTTGGCCCATTCCCCACGGCAGCGCGTATTCGCGCGGCAAAACCGGAAATGCTGCTCGACTCCATCCGCGATCTCCCGCGCCATCTTAGGACTTCGGGCTGACGTCAGTGTGGTGAAGGTGAAGTTTTGCCTGACGCAACGCTTGGCGAGTTTCCGGCGGCGGGTGCCGCTTCAGAGCCGGAACCTGCCGCCCCATCATTCAACTTGAAATCCGTGCAATGGATTACCAGGCGTAGCGGCAGATCGTTATTCTGATCGTCCTTTAAATAGTCATCCGAGCGCGTGTACGTCGGCAGCCAGTATTTCCCCTGAAAATTCTCGCGGTAAGTTTCAAACATCGTGAAGGGCAGCTGTGTTCCATTCCCTTCGATCTCACTCACGAATTTTCCGTAGCTTTTGACGATCGCGAAGTCCTGATCGTCAATCCAAACTACTCCCTGGAAATACCGTTCCTTGCGGCTCAACAATTTCGGCTTCACTTGAAAAATGTAAGTGTTCAACATGTCCAGTTTTTCCTGGCCCGCGTACTTAAAATCGTAGTTCACGGCTTTGTCGGGAGTCAGCGGAAATTCCGGCATGCTGGCGATGACCCGCACGTCTTCCAGCGAAAAATGCATCAGCTTGAGGCTGGACTCCGGCTGCTTTGTCACGCGCAGATACCGCTGCCCGTCCGGCCGCGTGTACACTTCGCCGGTCACGCTGAATTTTCCGCCCGGGTCGGTCAGTTCGTCCAGACGAATGGATTGCGTGAAATTGTAAGCTTCGTAGGCTTTCTTCATCACTTCTTCGTTCGCAGTGAACCTTTGAATGATCACCGGCTCTGGCACGGGAGGGGGACCGGGATGGGGCTCCGCCGGAATTCGCTTCACTTCGAATTTCGGCGGCGGGGCTTGCGGGCCGGCGTCTTGCGCGCGCAGGGAGATCGCCGAAAAAGCCAGCGCCGCGAAAGTCACCGCGGCGAAACGTCCGGTTTGTCGAGTCTGTCTCAGCATTCTAGATGGTTCCTTCGTTCTTAGATGCAGACTTTCGGCTTCTCGGTCAACTCTAACTCATTTCACCCCGAAGGACTCGTCCGGGGCCGTTCTAATAGTGGACTCTCCGTCACGGCAAGAAAAATCGCCGCTGTCTCTCTGTTATGCGGCTCCAGCCTCTGTTAAAATCGCGCGTTTACGGCTTCGTGGCTGCACCCGGCATGACGGACAATCCTGCACGTCGCCAATCCAGGCGCTATTTAATTTGCGGCATGGTCCAGGGAGTCGGCTACCGTTATTTCGCTTTGCGCGCAGCGGAACGTTTGGGCGTCACCGGCTACGCCAAGAATCTGCGCGATGGTCGCGTGGAAGTTTATGCCGTCGGGAAGGAGCAAGCTCTGGCCAAGTTTAGAACTGAGCTCGAGCGTGGTCCGCAAGAAGCCTTAGTTTCCAACGTGTCAGAAGAGGATGCGCCTCTTCTTGAGCCATTTTCGAAGCGCTTCTCGATTGAGCACTGAATGGGAAGGGTCAGCCGTGGCAAATCGTGTCTTTCATCTGCGTTCATCAGTGTTCATCTGTGGTGATCTGTCCTAAGGAGGCGAATGAACGACCTAAAAGCCCTGATCCGCGAAATTCCGGATTATCCCAAGCCGGGAATTCTGTTTTACGACCTCACCACACTGCTGAAAGATCCGGTGGGTTTCCATTCGTTGGTGGATCGCCTTTGCGAACAATATATCGGAACCAAGGTGGACATCGTCGCTGGCATCGAAGCGCGCGGATTTATCTTTGCTCCGGCTCTCGCGTACCGTCTAAATGCCGGTTTCGTCCCAGTCCGCAAGCCCAAAAAGCTGCCCGGCAAGACCGCTTCGATCACCTATCAGCTCGAATACGGCACGGATCAGCTCGACATCCACGAAGACGCCATCAAGCCCGGCCAAACCGTGTTGGTCTGCGACGACTTGCTCGCCACCGGCGGCACGGCGGCCGCCACAGTCAAACTCGTCGAGCAATTGGGAGGCAAAGTAGCCGGCGCAGCCTTCGCCGTGGAACTCACTTTCCTCAACGGCCGCGCCAAACTTCCCGGCCTGCGCGTCTTTTCACTTTTGAAATACGACAAGTAAGGAGGATGGAAGATAGAAAATGTAAAATAGGAACGGCGCCAGCAGAGGGAGGCAAGTATTGAGCGGCACTGGCATCACGACCGCGAAACGTTCCGCTCGTGCTAATTTCCCTCCTCCATTTTCTCTTTTCGAATTTCTGCTTTCCGTTGGCGCACCACTTCGAACAGCATCACGCCCGCCGCTACGGATACATTCAGCGATCGCACTGGTCCCATCGTAGGGATTGACACCAGAAAATCGCATCGCTTGCGCGTCAGTTCGTGCAGTCCTTCCCCCTCGCCACCCAGCACAATCCCGACCGAACCCTTCAAGTCCACTTGTGTGTGGCTCTGTTCCGCGCGCTCATCGAGGCCCACCAACCAGTAGCCCGCCTCCTTCATCTCCTCCATCGCACGGACGAGATTCTTCACTCGCGCAATCGGCAAATGCGCCAGCGCTCCGGCCGAAGCGCGCTCCACGGTATCAGTCAATCCCGCCGCACGCCGTTCGGGGATCACCACACCATTGGCGCCCGCGGCCAGCGAAGTCCGCACAATCGCGCCCAGATTGTGAGGGTCCGCGATTCCATCGAGCAAAACCAGCAAGCCCTGCGGAGTTTTCGCGGCCAGCAAGTCTTCCATCTCAATCGCCGGTTTCGCAGCGCCCAGCGCCGCAACTCCCTGGTGCTCGCGTGTTCCCACCAGGCGGTCAATCTGCTGCCGGTCCTCGAACCGCACCGGCACGCTCTTGGCCTTCGCCATCTGCACCACCGCTTCCACGCGCTCGCCGTGCCGCCCGCGCGCAATCACAATGCGGTCCAACGCCCGACCCGCCGCCAACGCCTCTTCCACCGCATGAAATCCCGTAAGCCAATTCATGGCAATCCCGTTCCATATTTGCTGTCGGCACGAGCGCCGGGGCCGGAACTAACTTCGTTGCGGATCTTCTCTTGTGCGTCTCTGCGGCGAACTCATCCTGCAAGGGTCGCAATCGTGTGCGCCGCAATCGCTTCGCCGCGCCCGATTTCGCCCGTGCCCTCGCTAGTCTTGGCCTTCAGGTTGATTTGTTCCGTGGATATGCCCAGCGATTTCGCCAGTGCCTCCCGCATGGCAGGGAAGTGCGGTCCCAATTTCGGCCGTTCGCAGATCACGACTGCATCCAGATGACTGATGCGCAGCTTGCGCTCGTCCAGCAATTTGCGCGTGTGCGCAAGAAACAATAAACTCGAGGCGCCTTTCCATTGCGGATCGCTGTCCGGAAAATGAGTCCCAATATCACCCAGTCCTGCCGCGCCGAGCAGCGCGTCACACAAAGCATGCGCCAGCACATCTCCGTCCGAATGTCCCACCGAGCCCTTGTCGAACGGCACCTCAATTCCACCGATCATCAGCTTTCGCCCTGCAGCCAACCGATGCAAATCGTATCCAATCCCCGATCGTGTCATTTCGCGCGACGCTCCTGCGCCAGATAAAATCGCGCCAGGTCCATATCCGCCGGACGCGTAATCTTCAAATTGCGCTCTGAACCCAGCACCACAAAGACGTCACGCCCGAATCGCTCCACCAGCGCCGATTCATCGGACGCCACGATTCCGTCCATCTGTGCCTTGCGAAACGCATCGCGCAGCAGCGTATAGGAAAACGCCTGCGGCGTCTGTGCCAGCACCACGCGCTCGCGTGGAATCGTTGACGTGATGAGCGCCACGTCTTCCGGCAAGCTCGCACGCTTCACTTCCTTCACTGTATCAATCGCGGGGATGCCCAGAATCGCTGCGCCACGTTTGCGCGCCTCGGCAATCACGCGATCCACCTGTTCCGGCGTAACAAACGGTCGCACCGCATCATGTACCAGGACCACGTCGGTTGCAGGATCCACTTGCGCCAATGCATTCGCCACGGATTGCTGACGCGTGTCGCCACCGTGCACCACCCGCGCCGGGCGGCCGAGAGCAGCCTTCGCGACCTTGTCCTGCAGTGGCACGATATCGTCCGCGCGGGTCGCAAGAAAAAAATCAGTGATCGCGGAACAGGCAGCCAGCCGGCGCAGCGTGAAAATCACCAGCGGCATGCCATCCAGTTCGAGGAACTGCTTCGGCATTTCGGCGCCCATGCGGGTGCCCAGACCGGCAGCAGGGATGATTGCGGCAACGCGGCCCATGAAAGGGTGACAGTCTATCGCAATCCAGCTAGGTTGAGAAAGGGAAGGGGAACCGCATTTCAGTTCACTGACGAAAAACTACGCTCGGGTGTCGTTAGGACCTGCCGGATTCCGGGTAGAGCGGCCGCGCAGGACGCTCGGCGCCGCCTTCGGCTGTTCGTGGGCTGGTTTCGCCGAGTTGCGTGCCGCCGGCGGCGACGCGCGGCACCTGCTGTTCGCCACGCTCATCGTATCGCCCGAAAATCATTTTGCCGGCCGTGGTCTGATGCACGGAAGTCACGGTGATGTCGATCGTCTTGTTGATCATCTTGCGCGCGCCGTCCACCACCACCATCGTGCCATCGTCCAGATACGCCACGCCCTGGTTGTACTCTTTACCCTCGCGCAGGATGAAAACGCGCATGGTCTCGCCCGGCAGCACTACCGGCTTCAGCGCATTCGCCAGTTGATTTACGTTGAGAATCTCGATGCCCTGGAGCGTGGCAACCTTGTTCAAATTGAAATCGTTGGTCACAATTTTCGCGTTGTAGCGTTTGGCCAGCTCGATCAACTTCAAGTCCACTTCCGGGACCTGCAAGAAATCGTCTTCGGCGATTTGCACTTCCAGATGTGCCATTTTCTGGATTCGTTGCAATACTTCCAGTCCCCGGCGGCCGCGTTGCCGCTTCAGCGGGTCCGCGGAATCAGCCACCAGCTGCAATTCGTGCAGTACGAACTGCGGAATGATCACGGTTCCATCAAGGAACTGCGCTTCGGCGATGTCCGCCACGCGCCCATCTATAATTACGCTGGTATCAAGCACCTTGAACGAGTGCTTCAAGCTACGCTCGCTGCCAAACAAGCCGCCGAGCGCCTGCAAATTGAGCATGTCACCTTTATTCGCGCCCAGAATGAGCCCGATATAGGCCATTACCAAAAACGCCGCCAAACTGAAAAATGAGCGCGTGCTTTCCGGCATCGTGGTGTGCGTCAGAATCAGCGAAGTAAGGTAAGCACCCAGCAGCCCCAAGATCGAACCAATCGCAGCACCGATCAGCCGGCGTAGACTCGCATGCCGCAAGCGCAGCTCAAACAGTATAACTGCCAAGCCGAACAAACATCCCACGGCCGCGCCAGAAATCGGCGAGACGCTAAACGGGCGAAAATGAAAACCTGCCGCGACGCACACCGCCATGAAGACGATGCGAATTCCCAGCATGTCCCAGAACGTTCCCACGCGGTCTAGGCCGGAACGAGAAGACGCTGTCGGTTTGTGCGGTGAACTTTCAGAAGCCGGAATGGCCGGTGGCCGATTATGTGGAACAGGAGGAGTCCTCTGCATGGTCCCACCTTATGAAAATCGATATAAGACGAACCGCGTCCAATGATTTCGTCTTGCCACGTTTTTTCCGGCTTAAGAAGTTTGGGCGCCCGGCCGGGAAGATTTGAGGTTCCTTATGAATTCTTTATGAGGTCCACAGTATAGCACCGCGTGGTAAGTGTGAGTCAACGAGGCGTGCTGCCCGGTACACGTGCGCGGGACCTATCGAGGCTGTAGGTTCCGTTAGTTGAATTAAACGTAGAACTTCGGAACGCGCCGCCCGAGGGCGCACAGGAGGTCGGACGTAACAGTGCCAATTTCGCGCGCGACGTCTGAGACTTCGATCGCGGCGTCGCCGTCTTTGCCGTAGATCGTCACCACATCGCCCAAAGCGGCCTCCGGGACATCGGTTACGTCCAAGGTCGTCAAATCCATCGAGATCGTGCCCACCAGCGGAACCCGCCGTCCGCGCACCAGCGCGCATCCGCGGTTTGTCCTGGCGCGCATGATTCCGTCAGCGTACCCGGCATTAATGACGGCGATACGCGCGGGCCGCTTGGCCACAAACCGCGCCCCATATCCCACGCTTCCTCCTTCCGGGATCTCGCGCACCGAAATGATTCGCGCCCTCAGGGAAAGGCAGGGTCGAAGAGGGATCTGCCCTGCGATCTCCTGTTTTTTTTGCGGGGGGTCAAACGACTGGTGATAGCCATAGAGAATCGCCCCTGGACGCACCATGTCCACCCAAGTGCTGGGACGGGCGCAGATCGCGCCGCTATTGGCCATGTGCACGATTCCAGGAGACACGCCCAGTGCGCGCATGCGTGCGAGGCAGGAAAGGAATGTTTGCTGCTGGTCGTCGGTCTGCCGCGCGGTGAAATCTTCCGCGGAAGCGAAATGCGTGAATGTCCCTTCCAGTTGAATGTGCTTCGAATCGGCCAGCGTATGAACAAAGGTTGCGATCTCGTCTGGGGAAATTCCCAACCGGTTCATTCCCGTGTTGATCTTCAAATGAAATGGGACGCGGGATTTGGCGCCCGCCGCCTTGGCGCTGCGCTCGAGATGGCGAAGATCATCCACGCGAAATACCGCCGGCGTGAGGTTGTTCTTGATCAAGCGCCTTTCTTCACCCGGCCAGAAACCGGTGAGGATCAAGATGCGTTTACGAATCCCGGCCTCGCGCAACTCGATCCCTTCGTTCGCGCAAGTCACGCCGAACCATTCCGTGCCGCCCTTTTGCAGCGCCTTGGCGATTGGCACCGCGCCCAGTCCGTAGGCGTTCGACTTCACTATCGCAAGAATCTTGCGCTGCGCTCCCACGTGCTTGCGAATCACTCGCAAGTTGTGGATTATCGCTTCCAGTGAAATTTCCGCCCAGACCGGGCGTCCCGCAAAATGGATTGCTTTTGACATCGTCTTTTAGAATGCCAGACTCCTGCGCGCTAGCGCGAAGGAATTTCCCGCCCAACAAACCGGCTCGCGCCGTTTGGGTAAACAGCCAATATGAATCATTGCAGGCGGAGCACCACTTGATCAGGTTTACGCGCACCCATAAACAACTGATAATTATAGGTTTACGAGAGGCCGCATTGCGCTGATGACGGACTTCCTCAATGGTCTTCGGTTTGACTGCGGTTCCTACGACACAGACGTGGCCGAAGATGGACGTCGCAGCGGGTGGCGCCCGCGTCTTGCCGGCTTTCTTCGAATGGTGTTCTCGCCAGCAATACGAACCGGGGATTTACTCCTCGGGCTCACCGCCCGCGCTCCAGGCATCGGGCGCGGCTTCCTCGAAGCGAGTGTGGCGTGCCAGGAAAACAAAATTTAAATTTCCCGTTGGTCCGTTGCGCTGTTTCGCGATGATCAGTTCGGCCTTCGCGCGATCTTCTTCCGGCAAGTCCGTCTTGTAGAAATTGGGCCGGTTGATGAAGAGCACCACGTCGGCGTCCTGCTCAATCGCGCCCGATTCCCGCAGGTCCGCCAGCTGCGGCTTGCGCTCTTCACGCTCCGGCGCACGCGTCAACTGGCTGAGTACCACGATCGGCACTTTCAGTTCCTTCGCGAGTCCCTTCAACGCCCGGGACATCCCGGAAACTTCTTCCTGGCGGTTACTCTGGCGCCCCATGTTCGTCGGCACCACCAGTTGCAGGTAATCTACGATAATCAACGAAAGCCCGCGATCGCGTTTCAGGCGCCGCGCCTTTGCGCCCATTTCCATCACCGTTGAAGAAGCGGAGTCGTCAATCCAGAGCGGCGCCTCTGCCAGATTCGTAAGCGCACCAGTCACCCTGCTCCAGTCGTCGCGGTTCATGTGGCCGGTGCGGAATTTGTGCGCGTCCACGCGCGCCTCGGAAGCCAGCAAACGCAGCAGCAGCGATTCCTTTGACATTTCCAGGCTGAAAATCGCCACCGGCTCGCGATGACGCACTGCCACGTTTTCCGCAATGTTCAGCGCGAGAGCCGTCTTTCCCATCGAAGGCCGAGCCGCCAGAATGATCAGTTCCGACGGCTGCAGCCCGGCGGTTTCGTTATCCAGGTTCGCGTAGCCGGTCGCGAGGCCCGTGATCCTCCGGCCCTCGCTGAAAATCTTCTCCAGCCGCTCGAAATTGTCGCGGACCAGTTCCTTGACGCCGATCAGCCCCGCTTTCACGCGATCTTCCGCCAGCTGGAAAATCACCGATTCGGCGCGATCCAGAATCACGTCGGCATCGTCGCCCCCTGCAAGCGCTTGCTCTTGAATCGCCGACGCGGAAAAGATCAGGTTCCGCAAGACTGCTTTTTCTTTGACGATTCGTGCATAGTGCTCGACGTTCGTAATGCGCGGTAGGCCGTCCGCCAATTGTGAAAGATACGCAATCCCGCCCGCCGTTTCCAATTCGCCGCGCCGCGTCAAATCTTCCATCAGCGTGACAATATCTATGGCCTGCTGCTTTTCCCCCAGCTGAATCATGCGCTCGAAAATCTGGCGATGCTGCGGCAAAAAGAAATCTTCCGAGCGGACTTTTTCAATGGCGGCATTCAGCGAGTGATTGTCCAGCAGGATCGCGCCCAGTATGCTGCGCTCGGCTTCCAGATTATGCGGTAGTGGACGTTCGAGGGTTGTGTCGCCTGGCATTTTTCCGGTTGAGCTCTGTTCTAGTGGATCAAAGTCTTCATCTTCTCAATATTGCACCCTTAAGAAACGATGCGCAAGAAATTGCGCTCGCCCGTTAGGTTCCCCGACTCAATTTGAATGTTGGGTGCAAAACAGCAGAACGGATTGTGCGCACTTTGTCCTCGCGCGTCAATCGTACCGCCGCCGATATGGCCTGTGGATGATTTCGGAAAAGTGGAAAACCTTGTGTCCGGAAAATTGAATCAACTGCCAGAGGCCAAACAAAAAAAGGCGCCCCAGAACTTCGGGACGCCTTTGGCATCCGAGCGAATAAATCTTGTTATTCTTCCTTCTTCACCGAAATCTTGAGGTTCGCAGCGACCTCCCGGTGCAATTTCACCGGAACCTCATACTCGCCCATGATCTTGATCGGTTCAGCGAGCGCGATCCTCTTCTTGTCAATCTCAAAGCCCTTGCCGGCTAATGCTTCGGCAACGTCGCCGGATGTGACCGAACCGAACAATTGATCATTCTCACCAGCCTTGCGCGTGAATTCCAGCGAAACGGCGGCCAGTTGCTCGGCCTGCTTCTGCGCCGCTTCCTTTTCGGTCGCCTCTTTCTTCGCAAAGTTGGCTCGCATCTTCTCTAGCCGCTTTAGGTTGCCGGCCGTAGCCTCCAGCCCGAGCTTTCGCGGCAGAAGAAAATTGCGCGCATAGCCTTCGGCGACTTCGACCAATTGCCCGCGCGTTCCCAGCTTTTCGACGTCTTCTTGCAAAATGATTTGCATGGCGCTGTCCTCGAATCCTTTTGACGCATCGCCGGCCGCCTGCCGGTAGCAGGCGTCTCGGCGGCATCTTGCCGCATCGTTTCCTTGCGGCTGTTCCTGAAATGATGCGGCCGTTTACAATTCCGCGGCAAACGGCAGCAGCGCAATATTTTGCGCCCGCTTGATCGCCACGGTCAGCCACCGCTGATGACGCGCGCAAGTACCAGTCATGCGCCGCGGAAGAATCTTGCCGCGTTCCTGGATGAACGGTGCCAAAATTTCGGCCTTCTTGTAATCAATGAAGTCCGCCTTGTCCACGCAAAACCGGCAAACCTTCTTTTTGCGCACAAAATTGCGTTTTCCGCGCTTGGCCGGACCCCCTGGTCCACTGGGACGCCCGCCGCCTCCCGGTCCTGACGGTCGCATGCCTCCCGAAGAAGGCCCGTGCGATTGCTGCATTGGTGCGTTTTCTTCTGCCATTCGATTCTCCTGACTCGTTTCCCGATCTTTGTAGGTCATGGCTTTAGCCACGACATAAATCCCGCACATTTGCGACGGCTATAGCCAGTGGATCTCCGCCTTTGCAGTGCTGAACACCGGCGGCCAATTCAGGCGCGACACCGCAGAACTGTTCCTACGCCGAAGGCGCGGACTGCTCGCTCGGCGGCACCATCGGTGCAACGGGCGTCGCCGGTGTAGCCGGGACTGCCTTACGCGGACGCCGCGCCGCGCGCCGCTCGCGGTGCTTCTTCAATTTTTCCTGGCGCTTCAACTCTTCGTCCAGGCGCACAGTCAGATATTTGATTACCGGGTCAGCGACCTTCAACCGGCGCTCCAGCTCCTTAACCACTTCGCCGTGCGTGGACTTCACCACCATGTACACAAAAAATCCCTCGCGCAATTTCTGCACGCGGTACGCCATGCGCTTGCGACCCCACTTCGCGACCGACTCGATCTTCGCGCCCTTCTCGGCCGCTGTGTGCTCCAGCGTGGCAATCAGCTTGTCTATGTCCGCTTCCGGTGTATCCGGCCGGCAGATGAAAATCAGGTCGTACTGACGCTCTTCCATATGTCCTCGATTCCTCTTCGTCTCTCACTGCGAACGATCGCTTCGGTCTTCTCCGCGCCCTCTGCGTCTCTGCGGTGCTCTGCTTTCCGCAAATTCTGCAGGAGCAGGCTCTCAGTGCACTCGATGCTTTTCTCCGTGTCCTTTGTGTTAAATCTCCTCAAGAGCCGGCACTACTCCGAATCTTCTTCCGTCTCCACCCGGCGATTGAACCGCGACATCGCCTTGCCGACACCTTCGCTCAAAATCAATTCGACCGCGTCGGCGGCATCCGCAGTCATTTGCGCCGCAATCTCGCGCTCCGGTTTGCGCATCGTCCCCAAAACGTAATCCGCCATATCCTCGAGCGGATATTCCGGCTTCACTCCCATCCGCACGCGGATAAATTCATTCGTTCCGATGGACGCGATGACTGACTTCAAGCCATTGTGACCGCCGGCGCTGCCTCGTTCGCGAATCCGCAGCATGCCCCACGGCAGCATCGCCTCATCACTCAGGACGATCATCTCGGCGGCCTCACACGCATACCGCTCGAGCAGCATCCGCACCGCCGCGCCGCTCAAATTCATCACCGTTTGCGGCTTGGCCAGCACCACCTCATTGCCGGCCAACTTTCCCAATCCCACGTACGATTTCTCTTCCGGCCGCGTTACCCGAATCCCCGTGCGTCCGGCCAGCGCGTCCACCGCCAGAAAGCCCAAGTTGTGCGGCGTGAACTCGTATTCCGGGCCAGGGTTTCCAAGGCCGACGATAAGTCTCATGTGTACCCTGAAAGCCCTTCAGCAGCGGCTAACGGCCGGCGCGAAGAATTACTTCTTCTTCTCGGACTTCTCGGCCTTCGCAGGAGCCTCCGGCGCTTCGCCCTCGCCCTCTTCCGTTTCCTTCTTGCCCTTCTTCATCACTTCCGGCTCGGCCGGGGCCGCTTCCGCGGTAACCACCGCATCCGCCGCCGGTTCTTCTTCCTTCTTCAATACCACCACGTGCGCAATCACGCGCGTTGGGTCGGTCAATAGCTTGATCTTCTTGGGATCAAAGGGGAGATCCGCGGCGCGCAATTGTTTGCCGATCAGCATGTCGCTGACGTCCACCTTGAATTCCTCGGGAATATCGCCGGGCAAGCACTCGATTTCCACTTCGCGCGTCACCGTCTCAAAAACTCCTCCCTGCATTTTCACGCCCTGCGGCTCGCCGAATGTATGTACCGGCACCATGACGCGCATGCGCACGTCCATCGCGATCCGGAACAGGTCCACGTGCAGCAACTTTCCGCTGACCGGATCCACCTGCCAATCCTTCACCATCGCTTTTTCCGCGGCGCCCTCGGCGACTTGCACCGTGAAGATCGTGTTGTGGCCCGTTTCCGAACGCAGAATGCGCGCCACTTGCTTGGCGTTCACCGCCAGCGAAATCGAATCCTTCTTCCCGCCGTACAAAATCGCCGGGACCATCCCGGTTAGACGCGTGCGCCGCGCGGGACCCTTGCCGCGCCCCTCGCGTACTTGGCCTTCGACTGTAAATGTTTCCATGAATTCCTCTCCCACTAAATAAACAGCTCGCTGATCGAAGTCTCTTCGTGAATGGACTGAATTCCACGCGCCAGCAGCGGCGCCACACTCAATGCTTTGATCTTGTCCAGCTTTTGCGCCGCTTCACTGAGCGGCACCGAATCCGACACCACTACGGCCTCGATCTTCGACTTCGCAATCCGCTCCACGGCCGGCCCCGAAAGCACGGGATGCGTACAAGCCGCGAAAACTCGCGTCGCGCCATGACTCAGCAGCGCCTCCGCCGTTTTCACCAGCGTTCCGGCGGTGTCAATGATGTCGTCAATCACCAGCGCCGGGCGTCCCGCGACGTCGCCAATCAAGTGCACCACTTCGCTGACGTTTACGTCAATGCGCCGCTTGTCCACGATCGCCAGTGGTGCGTCAATTTTCTTTGCGAAAAACCTGGCCCGCTCCACGCCGCCCGCATCCGGGGAGACTACCGTAATCGGGCCCAGGTTCATCTTCTGAAAATATTCCACCAGCACCGGTGAGGCAAACAGGTGATCGACCGGGATATTGAAATATCCCTGAATCTGCGGCGCGTGCAGATCCAGCGTGAGTACGCGACTGGCGCCCGCCGTTTCCAGCAAATCGGCAACCAGCTTCGCCGAGATCGCTACCCGCGGCCGGTCTTTGCGATCCTGCCGCGCATACGGGTAATACGGAACCACCGCCGTGATCCGCCATGCCGACGCCCGCTTGAACGCGTCAATCATCAGCAGCAACTGCACCAGATTGAAATTCACCGGCGTTGAGCACGGCTGCACCACGAACACATCCGCTCCGCGCACATTTTCCAAAATCTGATAGCGCGTCTCGCCGTCGCTGAACTGTCCGTGCTCCGCCTGGCCCAGCGGCACGCCCACGAATTTGCAAATAGCTTTCGCCAGCGCGGGATTCGCGGTGCCGCAGAAAATTTTGAATTTGTCGTCGGCCAAAAGTTTCCCCTCAACCAGACACGCGCCGGCGCACGCTAGTCCACCCGCCAGCCCAAAGCACGGCCATAGTCTTCCCTGGATAGGGTTTCAACGACGAAAACCGAATCTTCCGGGAACGCACGAGCGGCTCGGCGCGCCTGCGCTGGGTTTCGGAATACTCCGAACACCGCCGACCCGCTACCCGCCAGCGCGGCATCTGCGGCTCCTCGCTTGAGCAATCCCTCCCGGATTTCTCCGAGTCGCGGATAGCGACGGAAGACCGGCTTCTCGAAATCATTCGAGATGCCCGCCCCCTGCCGGCTCCAGCACAGAGCGCAGAACCTCAAGATTTTAGGGGGTTCCGCGCGTTTTGTCAATTCCTCGGAGACCCACTGATAGGCATCTTTGGTGCTGATGCCGATGTGCCCGGGCGACACAACCACAATCGTCCGCTTCGGTGCATTCGGCAACGGGTAGATCTCGTCCCCGCGATTCACGGCTAGAGCGCGTCCGCCAAATAGGAAAAACGGCACATCCGCGCCCAATCCTGAGGCGACCTCGAGCAACCGTTCGAGTGGCACTCTGTTTTTCGTCAGCCGCAGCATGCCGATCAAGGCGGCCGCCGCGTCGCTTGATCCGCCCCCCAGTCCGCGAGCGACTGGAATCCTCTTTTCCAGCTTCGCGCGGACCCCACCGCGGAATCCGACTTCGTATCCGATTGCTTCGATTGCGCGATAGACCAGATTCTCCGGTCCGTTGGACAGCTCGGGGACGTTTGTCTCCAGAAATATGCCGGGCTCGGACATCAACGAAAGTTCGAGCGTGTCGCGCAGGGAAATCGCCTGGAAAATCGTGCGCAGCTCGTGATAACCGTCCGGACGTTTTCCCACAACCTGCAGGCTCAGGTTGATTTTCGCGAACGCAGGTAGGCGCACCGATCTTTTCTGGGGTGTTGCGCGAGTCATGCGGGGGAGCTTACTGCGGTTTCGCCGAATCCGGCGTGGTTTTTTGCGCGGTGCGCCGCTTCAAAGTTTTCAGTTGCACATCCAACTCGTTCACTTGATCGGGGTCGTAGTCCGCAGGCAGGGCTTTCTGCCATTCCGCGAGCGCGCGCTCCCAATAGGACGCTGCGCGTTCCGGCTGACCGAGCTTTGCGTAGACGTCACCCAGATGCCCTAGAATCGTGGGGTCGTGGGTTTGGCGTTCGACTGCTTTGCGCAAATTCTCTTCCGCTTCCGTCAGCTTGTTCTGCTTGTAGTACGCCCAGCCCAGGCTATCCAGATAAGCGCCGTTACCCGGTTCCTGCGTCACTGCGCGCTGGATCATGGAAGTCGCCTCATCCAATCGGACGCCGCGGTCCGCCAGCATGTAGCCGTAATAATTCAGCACGGAAGCATTATTTGGATTCACATCGAGCACTTTGCGGAATTCCTGCTCCGCCTGATCGAATTTTTTCTGCCGCTCGTAAATGGCACCCAGCATGAACCACACGGTTTCCTTATCGTCATCCCCATGCGCCATCTGCTCGGCTTTTTGCGCTGATTGCTCCGCCTCCGCATATTTCTTGCCGCGCTCCTGCACTTGCGCCAAGTTTAGATAGATTTCCTGGTCGCTGTCATTTCCTCGCAGCAACCCATCGAGGAGCTTCGTCGCAGCGTCGGTATCTGATTTCTCGCCGTAGAGCGTCGCTAGCGTCACGGTGAGGCTGGCATCCTTGGGCGACCCTTCCAGCTGTTTTTTGGTCTCAGCGATCGCGCGATCCAGATCACGGCTTTCGCGGTAAGTGTCAATCACCAGCATCTCTGCGCGCTTTTGCGCGTCGGGACCGAGCTTGGCCATTTCTTCGTAGCTATGAATTGCGGCCGTATAATTTTCCTGCTCGCGGTATGCGTGACCCAGCTGCTCGTAAAGGATTGCTAGAGCGTTCGGGCTGGACTCCGCACTGGCGGGATTGTCAGGACTCGAAGAACTGGGATTCCGCGAACCATTTGATTGGCTCCTCATCCCGGTGATCGCATCGCTCAGCACTTTCACCGCGTCGTCGTAGCGTCCTTGATCCTCGTACAACAGCGCTTCGTTATAGAGCACTTCCAGGCTGCCCGGCGCAAGTTGCTTTGCGCGCAAAAGGCTGGACTCCGCCTGATCGAATTTTCCCAAGCGGCGGTAAAGCTGCGCCATGCGCAGGTAATTCTCAGCCGTGCCCGGCTCCACTTCTGCGAGCCGCTTGAACTGCTCCAGCGCTTCCCTGTACTTGTCCTGCGCCATCAGCGCTTGCGCCAAACCATGCAAATGCCCAGGATCGTCCGGATCTTCCTCAACGGCTTTGCGGTATGCGCCCTCCGCCTTCGCATATTCCTTCGCTTGCGAATACGCGTCGCCCAGCAGGTCGTACACTTCCGGCGACGAAGAATCGTTCGCGGCATCCGACAGAATCTTTACCGCCTCTTGCGAACGTCCTTCATCCATCAAAAGTTGGCTCAGCTGCTCTAATCCCGGCCCGTTCCCGGGATCGTGCTGCAGCAAATCGCGCAGTACCTTTTCCGCTTGGTCGTGCTGGTTTTCGAAGCGATAGAGTCGCGCCAGCCACAGTTGCGAGTACGCGTCATCCGGCTGAATCTTCAAGATTGCCTGGAATTGCTCGATTGCTTTCTCCAGGTTTTCTTTTTGACCCTCGCCCGCGCTCAAATCTCCCAGCGTGCGAACGTAAATCCTCGCCAGCAGGCGATGCGCCTCCACGTTATTCGGATCGGCTTTGAGCGCCGCTTGGGCCTGTTCCACGGCATCGCGTATGTGCTGCGACTTGGCGTAAATCTCCGCCAAACGTTCCATGATCACCGACGATTCCGGAGCAAGTTCCAACGCTTTCTTGTACGACTCGATGGATTGCGTCGCGAGTTCAGGTTGGCCCGTCAATTCGAACTGCATCTCGTCCACATGGCCCATCGTGAAGTAATAATAAACATCGCCATGCGTCGCATCGCTTGACGCCGGACTCTGTTTGGCTGATCGCGAACTCGCGGCAGACTGCGCAGCCTTAGAAGAGGTGACCACGGAAGAGGGCTCTGGAATTGAAGTCAGTGCCAGCGCGGCTGGTGCAGCCGCGAACAGCCCGATGCATGCCCCCAGTGCGCTCACGATGATTGTTTTCATACGTCCGCCGCAAAATTCCATTATCGTATACCCCGCTGGATGCGTCAAAGTAATAGCCGCTGTACGCCCGTACCCGTTATTGCACATACTTTGGACGCGTGGAACCCGCCCCGGGATACCTCCCCGGTCGAGTTTTCGAGAAAATGTCTGAATATCACGCAAAATCCGGCCAAACGCCGTGGCGATCATTCAGTGCAGTCTTAGGGAGGCAGCACGAAATGGTTCGATTTCACTTTGCTGTTCGCAATTTGCTCGCCTTGGTAATTCTGTTCGGACTGCCCGTAGTGCCGCTGGCTTCAGCGCAAGAGTCCGCCGGCACAGGTTCGCATCCCAATGCGAAGTCTGCGGTCGCTCCTGATCGGCCGGCGCCATCGGCACCGCTTCAGAAGCCTGCCGCTGCGAAACTCGCCGACCTCGGCTGGCTGGAGGGCCGCTGGCGCGGAGATTGGGGGCCGCGCATCGCCGAGCAGGTATGGATGGCGCCGAAAGCAGGGTCGATGTTGGGAGTTTTCCGGCTGATCGAAGGCGACACGCCCCTGGTGATCGAGTTGTTCAGCATGGTGCAAAAGCCCGACGGAATCAATTTTTACTTCCGGCATTTCACCTCGGAGCTCGTCCCTTGGGAAAAATCGGACGCGACCGTGCTGAATCTCGCGAGCATGGACGGCAAGAAGATTGATTTCGAAAACCCGGTGAGCGGAATGCCCCAGCGCTCGATTCTCACGCGCATTGACGCGGATACCTACACCTCGCGCTCGGAACTTGTTCCGCAGACCGGCGACACGCAAGTCATCGAAATTACCTATCACCGGCAGCCGCAGGTCGGCCCCGCGGCTAATGGCGGAAGTGGCGGACACCAGAAAAAACCATAGCCATCCCCAATTTATTGGCCGCTGCGATCACATCCGCATCGCGCACCGAGCCGCCAGGTTGAATCACGGCGGTGGCTCCTGCTTTTCCCGCCTCCTCAACGCCATCCGGAAAAGGGAAGAACGCATCTGAGGCCACCACGCTGCCCTCGAGCGAAAGCCCGGCTGTCGCTGCCTTAATCACCGCAATCTTCACGGAATCCACGCGGCTCATCTGCCCCGCGCCGACTCCCACGGTCTGCCCCTCGCGCGTGAACACGATCGCGTTCGATTTTACGTGCTTGCAAACCTTCCATCCAAACATCAACGCGCGCTTCTCCGCCGGCGTCGGCGCGCGGTCCGTCACAGCCTTCAAATCCGATTCAGCCAATTCGTGACGGTCCGGCTCCTGCGCCAGTATGCCGCCCGAGATACGTTTCAAGTCCAGTTCCTCCACGGTTTCGCCGCGCAGCATTTCCAGCAACCGCAAATTTTTCTTCGTCGCGAGCTTGTCCAGCGCCGCAGCGTCATATCCCGGCGCCACGATGCATTCGACGAAAAGTTTCGCCACTTCCTCCGCCGTCGCGGCGTCGAGCGCGCGATTGAACGCCAGCACTCCTCCAAACGCCGATACCGGGTCGCACGCCAGCGCCTGCACGTAAGCTTCTTTGAGCGAGTCCTGCTCTGCCGCACCGCACGGATTGTTATGTTTGATGATGACCACTCCGGCCCGGTGGAACTCGGAGGCCAGCGCCCACGCCGCATCCAGGTCCACCAGATTGTTGTAGGAGAGCTCCTTGCCCTGCAGTTGCTTTGCGCCCGCCAATCCCGACGCCGGAGCTCCCGCGGGAGTGTAGAGCGCTGCCGCCTGGTGCGGGTTTTCGCCATAGCGCATGGTTTGACGCCGTTCCAAAGCAATGTGAATTCGCTCCGGCAATTTTTCGAGCGCGCCGATGGAAACGGTGCCTGGCTCATCCTCATTCACCTTCAGCCGTTCAAGCTCTGTCGCGATGTCTCCATCGTACCGCGCAGTGCGAGCGTAAGCCTGGCGTGCCAGCCGCAGCCGCGTCGCCAAACTCAGCTCGCACTTTTCCCGCAGTTCACTAACCACGGCCGCGTAATCCTCCGGGTCGGTGACGACGCCCACGCTCTGAAAATTTTTCGCCGCTGAACGGACCATGGCCGGCCCGCCAATATCAATGTTCTCGACCAGTTCCTCCGCCGTCACGCCGGGCTTCGCCGCAGTCGCCGAGAAGGGATACAAATTCACTACCACCAGATCAATCGGCACGATGCCGTGCTCCTGCACCTGCTTTCGGTCCGCTTGCTTCGCACGCTGGAATAATATTCCGCCGTGAACCTTCGGATGCAGCGTCTTAACTCGCCCGCCCAGCATTTCCGGCCATCCGGTTAGCTCCGCCACGTCGCGCACCGCGACGCCGCCTTCGCGCAGCAATTTCGCAGTCCCACCCGTCGAGACAATTTCTACACCCAGCGACGCCAGCTCTCGCGCGAATTCCACCACACCAGTCTTGTCGTAGACGCTGACCAGCGCCCTCGCCACGCCACGTTCTTCTGCCACGATTCCTCCCAGAAAAGAAAGCCAAGCCAGTGTATGCGCTCGGGGATTTTTTCGGAAGAGGATGCTGCGAGGAGAAAAATTGCGAACCAGCCGTGGGCGTGAGCGACTTCAGCTGGAAACGCGCGCCTTCAGCTTCACGCGCCCATTTTCAATGCTTACCGTGTACTCGATCTCGCGCCCGCCCTTATCTTTCAGGTCTTTCGTCTTCTGTCGCACGAACCGTTCAAAATCTCTCAGGCTTGGCACTCCGGCCTTTTCGCCGGTCTCGGTGCGCGCCTCGACAAGCCGTTGATACAATTTCTCGACTTTTTCGGTTTCATTCTCCGGATCGGAAAACGCCATCGCGAAATCGCTCGCCGCATGCCGGGCCTCAGCCGCCCGCGCCGCGGCTTCCGCTGCGGCATGCGCCACGGCGGCAGCGGCGGACACCGCGGCGGCATCGTCCCCGTTCGCAACAGGCGTTTCCGCAGCGCGAGCTTGCATCTGTTCCACGGCCACCTTGCGCGCGCGTTCCGCTTGGATCGCTTTCGCTGCCGCGCCGTAGTGATGCTGCGTCGTTCCGCTTTCCTTTTGGATCAATTTCTTCCGCCACATATCTTGGTACTTGGCATAGGTGGACGCCAGGTTGCTGTAACGAAATCGCTGGCCGGATGTGAGCTCCGCCGAACGGTCCGCGTAGCGCTTCAAGTTCGTCTCCAGCCGCCATTGCGTATCGGTGGGAGGTCGGGAGCGTCCGCCGCCGAAGTACTGCTCGAACTCAATCTTCAGCGTGCGGATGTCCCGCTCGATCTGTCCGAGTTCTTCGTCTACAGTGGCCATATTCTTAGGTTTGCGGCACCTCGCAAGGCACGCACCTTTGTCCTAACCCGTTTCACCTTCAATCCGGCTGTAAGTCCAGCCTAGAGTGCGGCGTCGCCTGCGTCAATGCGGCCGTCAGCGCCTTTGTCGCAAAGAGAAACGCCCCTGCCAATTGCCAGCTCGTATCATGTTGTGCTCAAATGTCTTAGCGATGGACCCGGTGCCGGAATCCGCAGCCAGGATGCAGCAGCAGGACGCGAGCCTGCGTCTTCGCGCGATTCCCTCGGTAGACGAGCTGCTCGGGCAGCCGCGTCTGCTGGCATTGGCGGAAACGTCCGGCCGCGAACTTGTGACCCAAGTCGTCCGCAATGTTTGCGGCGAACTGCGCAACCGGCTGAAGACGGAGCCTGCGCAAACGAATGCGCCCGGCACAGCAACATGCGAACTCGCCCATCTGGAATCCCGCGTGATCGCCGAAGTTGAGCGAATTCTTGCGCCCTCTCTTAGACGGGTAATCAACGCCACCGGGGTCGTACTACACACGAATCTCGGACGCGCCCCGCTTTCGCCCGCTGCCGCGACCGAGATCGCTGAAACCGCTACGCATTACTCGAACCTTGAGTACGACATCCCGCGCGGTGAACGCGGCAAGCGCGATGTGCACGCCGCGCGCCTGCTTGCGGAACTCGTCGGCGCGGAAGCCGCCATCGTAGTGAACAACAACGCCGCCGCGGTATTTCTGGTCCTGAACACTCTTGCCAAAGGCGCTGAAGTGGTCGTGTCTCGCGGCGAACTTATCGAAATCGGCGACGGCTTTCGCATCCCGGACATCATGGCGGAAAGTGGCGCTCTCCTCCGCGAGGTCGGGACTACCAATCGCACCCGCCTCCGCGACTACGAGCGCGTCATCACGGATCGCACGCGCCTTGTCCTCCGCGTACACCCCTCGAATTTCCGTATCACGGGATTTACCGAGCGCCCCTCGCTGGAAGAATTAGTCACGCTCGGCGAGCGATTTCACCTTCCCGTCTACGAAGACCTCGGTTCCGGCTGCATCGCCGACCTCGCGGGCAAGGGAATCGCGGAGCCGGTCGCGCGTGCCAGTTGCGACGCAGGCGCTTCGGTCGTGAGCTTTAGCGGAGATAAATTGCTGGGCGGTCCTCAGGCCGGAATCATCGCGGGGAAAAAAGAGTTCGTGGAGCGCATCCGCCTCAATCCTCTGTTCCGCACGCTCCGTGTGGATAAACTCACCCTCGCCGCGCTGGAAGTCACTCTGAAAAGCTACTTGCGCGGCGCGATCGATGAAATTCCCGCGCTGCGCATGATTCGTCTCTCTGCGGACGACATTCGCAAGCGCGCATGGAGCTTCTGCGAAAAATTGCGTCCGAGCCTGCAACCCGATGTGACTCTCGAAGTTCTTCCGGGTTTTTCGGTGATCGGTGGCGGCTCCACGCCCGATCAGCAATTACCGACGCATTTGATTGCAATCGCCAGTCCGCGCCAATCCCCAGCGCAAATAGAAGCGCGCCTGCGCCAACCTCAGAACGGCGTTGCGGTCGCCCAGATGCCGCATCACTCCATACCGGCGATCGCGCGCATCGAGGATAATTGCGTAATCTTCGACCTCCGCACGGTGTTTCCGGAAGAAGAAGCCACGCTCCTGGCTTCGATCCAAGCTGCCCTGTTGTGAAGATCACTCTCAGGAAAAAGCACAATTGCGCAAGAATAAGTAGGGGTAGGTCTATAGAGAGTCGCCCTCGATGAATCACCCGGGCGTCGGCGCCGTGCGCCGCTTTTCCATTTTCTCTTTGCAATTTTCCAATTTCATTCCCGCCGCGCTTCGCTGTCGCTGCGGCGAACGCTAAACCCTGTTGATCACGCCCGCCACGCATCCCGCCCCGAACCCATTATCAATATTCACCACGCTCACGTTTGAAGCACAGCTGTTCAGCATCGCCAACAACGCCGTCAATCCGCCAAAACTCGAGCCATAACCGGTGCTGGTCGGCACGGCAATCACCGGTGCCGCCACCAAACCAGCGACGACGCTGGGCAGCGCTCCTTCCATTCCAGCCACGCAAATAATCACGCGCGCCTCCGCCAACTGTTTGCGATGCTCGAGCAGCCGGTGCAATCCGGCAACTCCCACGTCATAGATTGCCTGGGTGCGATGTCCCATCATTTGCGCGGTCACCAGGGCCTCTTCTGCAACTGGAATATCGCTGGTTCCCGCGGTTACCACCAAGATCAAGCCTTTTCCATGATTCGCGCGGCTGCGTTCAATCGTGACCGCTCCGGACAACTCATGAAACTTTGCCGAGCGCGCCAGTTTCTTCACCGTGGTGAAAACTTTTTTGTCGGCACGCGTGATCAGAATGTTGTGCGACGTCTTCGCCCGCAGCATCCCGCGCACGATCTCCGCCACTTGCCGGGGACTTTTCTTTCGCGCGAAAATCACTTCTGGAAATCCCTGCCGCAACGAACGGTGATGATCAATTTTCGCGAAACCCAAATCCTCGTACGGCAATTGCCGCAGCCGCTCGACGGCGTTCTCCACCCCAAGCGTCCCGTTCTTCACCGCCTCCAGAAATTTTCGCACTTCACTTTCATTCATGGTGTCCACCCGTAGAATCTCCATCCTAGCATTACCGGCCGATGCCCATACGCTGCACGCCGATCCATTGCAAAACCCTGCGTCACCCGCCCGTCCGACGTAATTCGTGCTAGAGTGGCGGCCAGTTGAATGCTGCCGCCGTTCCTATCGCAGCTATTCAGGACTCACTCCATTTTCACGGAGGCACAGCCATGGGCTTGCTTTGGGAGATTATCATTGGCATTCTCGCCGGTTTTCTGGCCAGCAAAATCGTGAAGGGTTCGGGGATGGGCATCTTGCTTGATCTGCTTGTGGGTATCGTTGGGTCCGTCCTGGGCGGCTGGGTGTTCGGCCTGCTGGGCCTTGCTGCCTACGGACTGATCGGCCAGCTGGTCATGGCCACGATCGGCGCCATCCTGCTGCTGCTCATCATCCGCGCGATCAAACGGGCCTGATCTTGGATGAGACGCGACGAGTTAGCCGTGGCGCCAGCAGTCAGTTCGGCAGTCCGCGCGTTCGCGCAGAGCCGATTGATCCGCGGCTGAATAAACTCAAATGCCGATGGGCTAAAACCGCACCAGGAAAAAAGGCCTGGCGTAGTCATAAAAACATGGCGCGCTTGCCAGTCTCCACCGACTTTTGGCGACGAAATACACATTGTAGAAAATGCAGTACAGCGCAAAAAGATGCAGGGTGGGGACATGACGGAGGACAGAAAGGAACCAAGCGACCACAACCAAAGCAAAAAACACAACGCCGAAAGCCCAGTCAGGCTAAGTTCTAGTGGACGTTATGCGAAACACCAGCATTTCCCTGCGGCCTCTAAGGTCTCTGCGATAAGCTCCGCGACTGCTCGCTTGTCTCCGACGTGAACTCCGTTCGCAATCGACGCGCAGACCCCGCTCGTACTCGTGCTGCCTTGACTTTGCCGAAACCCGCCACCTACACTCGGTAATTCGGCAGCTACCCATGCCAAAATCCAGCGGACGCGTCATCACGGTTGGAATCACCGGTGCGAGCGGTGCGGTTTACGCGCAAGCGGTCCTTCGGCTACTGGATTTGGACGCGCGCGTTCAGCGTGTTTTCCTGGTCGCAAGTGATGCCGGAGCCCGGCTCATTGCCACGGAGCTCGACATCGTCGTCACGGACGCCAAAAAACTTCCTTCTCTTCTGACCGGAACCGCTGCCGACAAGATCGAGTACCTCCCGAACAAAGATATCGGCGCGAGCATCGCCTCCGGCAGCGCTCTGGTGGACGGCATGGTGATTATTCCGTGCTCCGCGGGCGCGCTGGGCTCAATCGCCGCGGGCATCGCAGGCGATTTGCTCACACGCGCGGCGGATGTGTGCTTGAAAGAACGCCGCCCGCTGGTTCTGTGCCTGCGCGAAACGCCGCTCAATCGCATTCATCTTGAAAATGCGTTGCGCGTCCACGATGCAGGGGCGCTGGTGATGCCGGCGATGCCTGCCTTTTACTACGCGCCCAAAAAGATCGAAGACTTGATCGAGCAATTTGCCTATCGCGCTCTCGCGCAGCTAGGCCTGCCGCAAGAAAAGCAGTATCGTTGGAAAGGCGGCGCCGCAGGGAAGGCGAAGCGCGAAAGATGAAATCTTTGGAAGACCACGTTGTGAAACGAACAGACCGCCGGGGCCATTGGCGGAAGGAGACGAAGAACACATGATGCCCATCGCGCTGTCTCCGTGGTCTCCGCTTTTCTCCGTGCCCTCTGGGTCAGGTCTTTGATGTCAAACATGAGCCGAACCCGAATTCGCATCGTGCTCGAAATGATTAAGTTCGAGCACTCCGTCTTCGCGCTACCGTTCGCGCTTGTCGGCGCACTGTTAGCCGCACGAACAGGGGGTGCTTTCCCTACCTGGCGGCCAATCCTGTGGATCGTCGTCGCGATGGTAGGCGCACGCTCCGCCGCCATGACCATGAACCGTATCGCCGACGTCGAATACGACCGCCGCAACCCTCGCACCGCGAATCGCGCGTTGCCTAAGGGCGAGCTATCGATCGGCTTTGCGTGGACGTTCACCATGATTGCCTCCGCGCTGCTGGTGCTCGCCGCCTGGCAATTGAATCCACTGGCGCTGAAACTTTCTCCCGTCGCTCTCGCGGTTCTGTTTTTCTATTCCTATACGAAGCGTTTCACCGCGTGGTCGCACCTTGTTCTCGGCTTTTGCCTTGGGATGTCGCCTGCTTCGGCGTGGATCGCAATTCGCGGCTCGCTCGATTGGCGCATGCTGATTCTGTGCGCCGCGGTGACACTGTGGGTCGGAGGCTTCGACGTTCTCTATGCTTGTCAGGATGTCGAATTCGATAAAAGCGTCGGCCTGTATTCGATCCCGAAGAAATTTGGCATCGCTCGCGCGCTGCGAATCGCGCGCGTAATGCACATCGTGATGGTGGGTCTGCTTGTCTGGCTCGCGCTGAGCTTCCACCTCGCCTGGCCGGCATGGGTAGGAATTGCGGTCGTCGCGCTGCTGCTTGCCTACGAACATTCGTTGCTGAAACCCAACGACTTGAGCAAAATGAATGCTGCGTTTTTCACTGTGAATGGCTATATTAGTTTATTGTTCCTGCTCTTCTGGGGCGCCGCGACATTTGTCATGCGGCCTTGAAGCGAGGCTCGAAGGACAGGCAAACGAAAATGGATCTGCAACTAAACAGCTTGCGAATCAGCGACCAGCGTTTGGAGCCCGTGGCCCGAAAAGTGCTCGCGAGCGAACGCCTGAACGCCGACGATGGGCTGGCGCTGTATCAGTCGCATGATCTGCTCGCTGTCGGCTGGCTCGCCAATCACGTGCGCGTGAAGAAGCACGGCAACATCACCTACTTCAATGTGAATCGCCACATCAATCCCACCAACATCTGCGTCGCGCACTGCAAGCTCTGCGCTTTTGGCCGCTCGCCCGATGCGCCCGGCGCTTACAACTTCGCGCTGGATGAAATTTATAAGCGCGCTGGCGATGGCGTCGCGGAAGGCGCGACGGAGTTTCACATCGTCGGTGGACTGCATCCCGACTTGCCATTTGAGTATTACCTCGAACTGATTCGCGGACTGAAGCAGCGCTTTCCGCAGGTGCACTTGAAAGCGTTCACGATGGTCGAGGTGGGGTATTACTCCCGGATTTCGAAGCTTTCCATTCGAGATACACTGCTGGCCATGAAGGAAGCGGGGGTGGATTCGCTTCCCGGCGGCGGCGCGGAGATATTCCATCCGCGCGTGCGGAAGATTATCTGCGACCACAAAGTCAGCGGCCAGCGCTGGCTGGAAATTGCGCGCACGGCGCATGAGCTGGGTTTGCGTTCCAACGCCACCATGCTTTATGGCCACATCGAAACGGCCGAAGAGCGCGTGGATCACTTACTGCAGCTTCGCGCGACACAAGATAGGACCCACGGATTCGTCACCTTCATTCCGTTGGCGTTCCATCCCGCGAACACGGGGCTTGCGCACATTCCTCCGCCGACGGGTTTTGACGATCTGAAGGCGATCGCCGTGTCGCGTCTGCTGCTGGATAATTTCGATCACATCAAGGCTTACTGGATCATGCTGACGCCGCGCATCGCGCAAGTGGCTTTGCGGTTTGGCGCGAACGATTTGGATGGGACGGTAGTGGAAGAGAAGATCTATCACGACGCGGGCGCCACCACTCCCGAGTACATGACGCGCGCAGAACTCGAGCGGCTGATTCGCGCGGCCGGGTGTGTCCCGGTGGAACGCGACACACTTTACAATCCGGTGGACCGCGTAAGGAACCCGATGCCGCCGCCTCGTGTCACTACGCAGCCCAGCAACGGCTTTATTCCCGCTACGTCACTCACACTCAACGTTTAACGCTAGAGTCCAAACGCAAAAGCGCTAGTCCCGGGAATCTTCCGGAACGCCCAGCACCTGCACATGGATGGAGCGCTCGCGCGGGCCGTCCAATTCCGCGAGAATAATGGATTGCCAGTACCCCAGCGCCAATTCGCCATTGCGCACCGGGACGGAAAGCGTGTGTCCCAGCACCATCGCGCGCAGATGCGAATCGGCATTTTGCCGGTGACATTCAGAAAGCTTCGGATCGTTGTGCCGCCAGTAGTCAATGCGGCCCACCAAGCGTTCCAGAAATGATTTGATGTCGTCGAGCAGCGCCTGTTGAAATTCGTTGATGAAGACAGCCGTCGTGGTGTGCAGCGATTGCACCAGAACAAAGCCGGCCTTGAGTCCGTTCTTGCGCACGACTTCGTTGAGGTCCTTCGTAATATTGATCAGTTCCAGCCGTTCGCGGGTCTGGTAGCACAGCGTTTCCAGGTACATCTGCAGTCCCGCTGTGGGACGCACTCCGAGTATAAGTTGCGACGTTTTGGCTCGCATCGTTTTCATGCCGAGCAGTCCTTGTTTTTTCGACGTGATGGAGACCCCCAACGAGCCCTGCAGATTGGATGCCCGAGAGGTAGGTGAGTTGCTTCAATTATCCCGGCCTGTTGCCGATCAGAAATTAAAGCGATAACCGATGATGCCTTTGAGGATGAGGTGGTCGGTTGAGCCGGTAAGCCCCACACCGAGTCCGAAATTGATTTCCCATTGCGGCGCGAGGTTCAGGTCAATCGTGGGGAAAATCTGTTGCTGCTGTTGTTGAATCGGCAGGAAATCGGTGGCGGGGCCGAGGGAGCCGTAATATTCCAGGCCCCCGGCGATTTTCGGAGTGAAGTCGTAACTAAATTTGAAATCGGGCGAGAACACGAAGCCTTGCCTCTCGGTGAGTCCGTGCAAGGACTTGTCGAAGGTAGGGTTGAACGACCAATACCAACGGCCAACTTTTTGGTCAATGATCGGGCGCATCTCCCAAGTCCAGGTGTCGGTGGAAAACTGGCGGCGCTGATAGCCGATTTCATTCGATAGACTGACGCCGATGGGCCAGTGCCATTTCTCGGGAACGCGGAAGCGGGGGCGTATATGGTCGCCAACCCACTGCCATCCCTGCCCGGAGCGCGCCGAGGTGAATATGTAGAATCCCGTTTCGAACCAATCATTGAAGCCGTGGGTGATTTCGACGGTTTCGTGCTCGGCGTGGTTGGTGGGGTATACGCCGTCGATGATGGTCTTGGCGCCGTCAATCGTGAAGTTGCTGTGGAGTTCGACCATGGTGTGCCCGGGCTCGACCAAGTCCGAGCCGTAGACCTGAATTTCGTAGTTCTCCTGCGCGAAGGCGGACGGGACGACAATCGCGAGAGCAGCGATTCGTAAGAGGGCATGTGCCAGAAGACGGTTCACGATAAAAAATCTCCGCTATTATGAATGCACGCTGGAAGGGTAACGCAGGGGGCTTCATGGGTCCAAGGGCGGCGGAAAGTTTTCAGGCATGAGGATGGGCTTTATCGTAGACGGCCATCAGCTGCTGGATGCTGGCCTGCGTGTAACGCTGCGTGGTGGAAAGGGAAACGTGGCCGAGAAGCTCCTGGATGGCGCGGAGGTCGGCGCCATCATTCAGCAGGTGCGTGGCAAAAGCGTGGCGCAGCGAGTGCGGATGCAGGTCCCAATCGTTGTTCGCGAGCTTGCAATATTTTTTGACGATGTAGCGCACGGAGCGATCCGACAAGCGGCCTCCGAGGTGATTTACGAAGACGGCTTCGGGATCGGACTTCACTCGCGGATGCGCGAGAATTTCCTGGCGCAGCGGCCAGTAGGCGTCCAGGGCTTCCTGCGCTTTCGAGCCGTAGGGCACGACGCGCTCCTTGCGCCCCTTGCCCAGCACGCGGAGCATTTGTCCGCTGCGATCCACGTTGCCGTAATTCAGGCCGACGAGCTCGCTGACGCGCAGGCCTGAAGCGTAGAGCAATTCGAAGATGGCGCGGTCGCGCCTGGGGACGAGTTGTTCTTCGAAGCGCGAAGAGGCGGTGACTTTCTTGCTCCGTTTGCGCACGGGCGCGGCATTTTGCGCCGCCGACGGACCGCCGGGCAGGCGGTCCAGAAAATTATTGATTTCCTCGGCGGTCTGAACGTGCGGAATGCGCTTGGGCAGCTTGGGAGTGCTGACCAGGCGCGCGGGATTCTGTTGGCTATATCCTTCGCGCACGCAGAATTTGAAGAAGGTGCGCAGCGCGGCGAGTTTGCGCGCCACGGTGGGTTTTTGCAGCTTGCGGTCGAGAAGCCAGCCGACGAATTCGCGGATGACGACATGGTCCACTTGGTCGAGAGGCAGAGTGGGCGAGCCCGGCGGGGTGAGAAATTGCTCGAAGAGCCGCACGTCGGCGGTGTAGTCCCCGACGGTTTCGGGCGAAGCGTTGCGCTCGTAGCGCAAATAGCCGGTAAATTTTTCGATGATGGCTTTCATGGCGAGGTTACCGGTTTGGCAAGCCTTGGGCGACATGGGAGGACGCTGAGATTATAGCGGTAGGGAAGCGACGGGTGACAGGTGATGAATGACGGCCGGTCGGAAGAGATAACGCCTGCCGAGGGAGCGCGAAAGCCGTTAAAAGTGACGATTGCAGCATGACAGGAGTGTTTGTCTTCTGCAAGGTACGGTGAGCGGCGCGGCAAAATCCCCACCCTTCAAAAAGGGAAGGGTGGGCCCCCCCCAAAAAAAAGGGACGCAGCGGCCGGTACAAGAGCAACGGCAGAAGCGGAACGGAGTGTGGGCGGGTCATGCGATAATTGAGTATGGCGGTTTAATTAGGCGAAAATTGGGTGTTCTGCCGAGGCTGCGAATTGAGAGTTCTAATGTCTTGAGGTGATGGCCATGTGCAGGAATATCAAAATTCTGTTCAACTTCGAGCCGCCGGTTACGGCGGAACAAATTCGGAACGCGTCTCTGCAGTTCGTGAGGAAAATCAGCGGGTTTAGCAAACCGTCGAAGGCTAACGAAGCTGCGTTCGAAGCGGCTGTGGATGAGATTGCCGAAGCCTCGACGCGACTGTTGCGTTTGCTGAAAACGAATTCGCCACCGAGGAATCGCGAAGAGGAAGCCGCAAAAGCGAAGGTGCGGTTCGCACAGAAAGATTCGGTGTTGAAATCCGCGTAGTTGGAGCGAGAGTCGTCGCTGCATCACAAGAATCAAACTCTTGGATGTTTGTGGTTCGCGCCGAACGGAAAATGATTGGGGTGGGTCGGACGTGAGTTGCTTTGTATCTGCACAGAGTCCCCACCCTTCAAAACCGGAAGGGTGGGATACTCAGCCCTTACACGGGCTGGGCCAATTTCTGCCGCGAGCTTAAACAAAGAGCACAGCCCGAAAGTGGTCACCCGCCGCTATTTTCCACCGTATGCACGCCCGAACCATCCGGCGAGTTGGATGCCCATCAATAGGCCGCCGGCTGCTAGAACCAGGGCGCTGGTCGTTTGGCGGAGGTGGAATTCGCCCACGCGGTACACGAGCAGATACGCTATTACGAGGTTGAGCGCGCCCCAAAGGACATTGACGATCGGCGATGACTCTCCCTTCCCGGGCGGGGAAGCGAAGGGCGTCGGGAAGCGGCGCCCGCACACGCCGCTCACGAAGTGCGGCACGGCGTTCACAAGAAAGCCGCCCGCGAAGAAGTAGGCGACATACACATACCAGGGCATGATTGCTCCTTTGCTGCGGAGTTGGCGAAGAGCACCAGCGGCAATTGGAGGATAGCATGTGGGCGGAATGCCTTGACGCGGACGAGAAAATTCTAAAAAGATTTGAGTGACGTTGAAGGATTGGCGGGCACCGCACCGCCGGTGGGCGCAGCCGCCAGCGGCGCTGGCGTCGGCGGTGCCGGCACGCTGTTCATCACTGCTGCGGGCGGCTTATACTTTCAGTCGCTAAGCTTGCTGGCCTGCGAGGCTGTGGCGCTGAGGGGTTTCCTTGACACGCCGGACGAAGATACTTTTGCTGGTGGCACTTGTCGTTGTGACGGCGATTGCTTCGATTCCGCGTTTTGTCAAGGCGAACACGTTCCGGCCCGTTATCGAGAAGCAGCTAAGTGCCGCGCTGGGGCGCAGCGTGAAGCTTGGCAACCTGAGATTGCCACCTTTCTCCGGCAGGCTGGTGGCCGAGGACGTCAGCGTTGCGGACGATCCCAATTTCAGCGCCGCGCCGTTTCTGACCGCTAAGGAAATCCGCATCGCCGTCCTGTTGCGTCCCTTAATTTTCGACCACGAGGTGAAACTGCGCGGTTTTGAGATCGAGTCGCCGGAAATCAAGGTGATTCACGCGGAAAATGGCGCGTGGAATTTTTCCAGCATTGGACGGCGCGGCGCAGCGGGAGCTGCCGCAAGTACGGGCAGGATTTCGGAAATTACAAAAGGGCCCGCAGCGGCGCTGCCGGACCTCTCGGTGGAGGAAGTGGCCATTAAGGATGCTCGCGTTGCGGTTGCGAGCAAGCCAGCGCGCGGCGAGAGCTCGGTTTACGAGCACGTGAATCTTACGGCGCGCGATTTTTCGTTCGGCTCGCAGTTTCCGTTCGAGTTGAGCGCAGACCTGCCGGCGGGCGGCACTGTCAGCGCTAAGGGGAGTCTTGGCCCGATCAATCGCGACGACGCAGCCAGCAGCCCGGGCGACGCCCAGATTGCGGTGAAGCGCCTCGATCCGATCGCCGCAGGATTTCTGAGCCCGGACGCGAACGTCTCATTTGTGGCGGACGCAGAAGTGCACGCTGCTTCGGACGGACAAGCGCTCCTTACGAGCGGCACAGTTCACCTTGAGAACCTGAAACTTCGCAAAGGCGCGCCCGCCGCGCCTAAGCCGCTCGACCTTACCTACAACGGGACGCACCGGCTGAAAGAAAATACCGGAGTGATCCAGGACGCGGCTTTGGCGGTCGGCAATTCCGCAATTCATGTGAGCGGGACGTATGAACCGGTGGCGACGAGCGCGGCGGGTCCGCTGCTGAATTTGAAAATCGCGGGGCAAACCATGGCGATTGACGAGCTGCAGCCGTTGATGACCGCGGCCGCGGTGCGGCTGCCCAACGGTTCGGTGTTGAAGGGCGGCACGCTTTCGATGAACCTGGATGCGAAAGGGCAGCCGAACGCGCTGGTGATTACGGGGACGATCGCGCTCGACAATACGCGGCTGGTGGGGTTTGACATTGGGTCAAAAATTCACGGCATCGCGGCGTTGAGCGGAGTCAAGACCGGAGATACGACGGAATTTGAAAGGCTGCGCGCATATGTGCGCGTCACCAACGGCGGGGTGGCGGTCAGCAAGGTTGAAGCGGTGATTCCGGCGATGGGCGAACTGAGCGGCAGCGGCACGGTGTCCGCGGCGAATCAACTGGACTTCCGGCTGATGGTGAAAGTCGCGTCGGCGTCGGGCATTGGCAAAGTTGGCGTGGGATTGCTGACGACCTTGCGCGGCTTGAGCGGCGGCGGGTCGGGAAAATCCGGCGTGCCCGTGCGCGTGAGCGGGACGCCTGATGAACCTTATATCACCGCTGACGTTGGTTCCATCTTCGGGAAAAAGAAATAGTTCACGAGGAGAGGCGCCGGGGTGTCGGCATTTCGACACGCGAAGGACGCGTGCGGAACATGAATTATTTTTTTGTGCAACCAATCGCGCGTGAAGGCGTCTGATAGTGTGTCGGCACTGCTGCTCTTGACGCGAATTGTGGCGGAGTATTCAGCGAATTTCGGTCCCACCTGACCCCGATGCCGCCGGAGGAATCCCTTGGATAATCTTAGGCCCATACTTTGGCAGGAAGCTTTCATCAGAGCCGTGGATGAACCGGATCGAGAAACCTTGGCGCGATTGATTCGTGACGCGGAGATCGCGATATGCCTTCGCCGGCTGCAACTGGAAAATCCCGCGAATTATCACGACGAGGTGCGCGCGATGGACATCGCCACGCAAGCCATGGATGCGATCAAGGTTCAGAAACTCGGCGTTGGAAGGAAGCTGGCAGCGTGGCATGACTGCCGCGCATTTCAGAAATCTGCGTGAAAACCAGCGCATCGCGTGTTTCCATTGGTTTCAAATTGTTTAGTGGTTGTTTGCGCGAAATTCCGATGCAAAAAATTTATGGTTTTCGAAGCAAGTACGATGGGTGCATCAGGCCTGTGGCTGCATAGAGTTCTTCGTGGGTATGGACGAAGCCTAGTTTCAACAGTAATTGGCGCGAGGATTGGTTGGCCGGGTGATGTCCGGCGAACAGCGCCTGTGCACCTAGCGTGGCAAAGCCGTAACCGATAACGGCGCGAGTGGCTTCGCTTGCGAGTCCTTGGCGCCACAAGGCGCGGCGAAGATGAACTCCTAATTCGTAGATGTGGTCTGCGGTGCGATAGGGGCGAAGGCCGGCACATCCCACGAAGCGGTTGCC
The DNA here is from genome assembly GCA_963795005.1 of uncultured Acidobacteriota bacterium. Lineage (GTDB taxonomy): Bacteria > Acidobacteriota > Terriglobia > Acidiferrales > UBA7541 > Palsa-295. Next base: position 47,636 of record CAWCGE010000023.1, read on the forward strand.
GTTGCGTAGAAAAATCGGCCAGTACTGCAAGCCACATTCCTGCATTTGCGCGATTTCCCTGGTTAGCCGCGCGCGCACCATTTCCGCCGTGAAGGGCCCGCCAATCAACGCCGTCACTTCCGGATCGCCCCAGAGTTGCATCGCCAGGGGAAGATCTTGCTCGGTCCAACAGCGAAAGCCGAGACGCGCGCACGTTAGGAAACAATCCATCGGAGTTGCTAGGTTAGCGCAGATGTCGGGACCATGGCGACCGTTCGATGCGACGCGGGCGGTTGGTAGTCGTTGCGTGGAGCCCAATACCGAAGAGAGATCCTTCGCTTCGCCCAGGATGACGCGCTAGACGCTATGATCGCTGATGTTTGGCGAATCCTGGGGCGATGGCGTAGTAGAGCTGAACTGCGACGATGAAGGCGATGCTCCAATGCGTGTTGATGATGCAGAGGGCGGCGCCGAAGGCGTAGAGAGATTGGCCGATCACGATGCGCCGCTTGATGGCTTGGGAGACTTGAGGAGGCATGTCGTCTTTGAGGAGGCCAAGTTTCGCGGCACAGGTCCAGGTGAGATAGAGCGAGACCCCCAGCAGGAGGATGTTGAACCAGTAGGCGAGCAGGGCGGTGCGATAAGTGGAGTGCTCGGCGGGCAAGCGCGTGGAAAATGGCATGAGCGTCACGGCGAACAGGAAAAGCAGGTGCCTCCACGCAAGGCTGCGGTGCGCGCGGGAAAGATGATTGAGTTGGGTTTGCTGGCCGATCCAAAAGATGCCAAGAGTGAGGAAGCTCATCATGTACATGGTGAGTTGCGGCGCGAGCGCGAGGAGCACGTGCACGAGGTCGCGCTCGGAGTGGATGGCTTCGGAGGCGGGGATGCGAAGATCGAGGACCAGAAGCGTCATGGCGACGCCGAATATGCCGTCGCTGAGTGCGGCCAGGCGCTCGACGCTGCGGCCGGCGATTTCGTTGTAGGCGATGGGCATCGCGGGGAAGGATAGCAGTGGCTGCCGCTCGTGTTAAGAAGTGAAATCTATGGACCAGAAGCGCGGGGCGGGTCGCAGGAATTCGAAGCCTACGAGCGTCTTGCCGCCGTCGGTTTTTATTATGCGGGCGATGCGGCAGGGAAGTTCCTCGTCGGTTTGTTCGTTGGCCATCAGGAGCTTTTGTGAAGGCGATACATCGGCGGAGAGCGCGAGGAAGCCGCCGGTGGCGCTGACGTTGAGCGTGATGGCGTGCTCGGCGAAGGGTTCGTTGTGCGCGCGGCCGTAGACGAAGACGGGCATGAAGGCGAAGACGCGATGCGCGCGGCGTTTGGCAGGTGGCGGGTGTGGAATTGGGGCGGCGGTGGCTGAGGTGATCGCGGCGGAGCGCGTGGGTCTGGCGTGGCTGTTCGTAGAGCGTGTGATTCGAGGACCTAATAATTTGCGCCAGCCCATGAGCTCCCGATTGCGCGAGACCGCCGCTACATCGGCACGGCCGCGAGAAAGTTTGCTGGGCTGGGGTTGCTTACACCGTACCACGCTGGAACATGCGCATTGGCGCATTTGTTGGGGTAAGCTGCGTGTGAGTGACGTGGATGTGATGCGGCGCGGCGTGCAGCCACGGGAGGGGCGACGATGACCGCGGCGGAATTTCGGCGGATGGCGTTGAGTTTTCCGGAAACCGCGGAGAGCGCGCACATGGAGCATCCAGATTTTCGCGTTGGAGGGATGATTTTTGCGACGCTGGGCTATCCGAGCGCGGGATGGGCGATGGTGAAGCTGATGCCGGACCAGCAGCAGGACTTTGTGCGGGCGGAGCCGGAGGTGTTTGTGGCGGTGAAGGGCGGGTGGGGACGGCGCGGCGCCACCAACGTGCGACTGAAAGCGGCGAAGAAGGGTGGTGTGCGCAAAGCGCTGGAGGCGGCTTGGCGGAACATCGCGCCCAAGCGGATTGTCGCGGCGTTTGATGGCGGCCCGCGGAAGATCTGAAGGACGCGGAGTGCTGCGGCGTGCGACTGAATTCGATTTTGCGTTGATTACATGGCGGATTTTTTGCGGACTTCTGCGATGAACACGCGGCTTTTTTCCTATACACAACTAGGGCTGGCGCTGCTGGCGGGATTGGCCCTGCGGCTTTACTTCATTGTGCATTTTCCGTTCTATGCCGGGGACACGAAATTCTACGAGGAGCTGGCGCGCAATTGGCTGGACCACGGAGTGTATGGACTCTTTGTGATGGGGCAATTGGTGCCGGTGGACATGCGCGCGCCGGGGTATCCGGCATTTCTCGCGGCGATTTATTTTTTGCTGGGGCGCGGGAGCCGGGCAGTGATGTTGCTGCAGACGTTTTTAGATTTGGGGACGTGCGTGCTGACCGCACTGATCGCGGCGCGGCTTGTGCCTCCTGCGCGGCGCAGAGTGGCGGCGACCGCGGCGTTGTGGCTGGCGGCGCTGTGCCCGTTCACTGCGAATTACACGGCGGTGGTGCTGACGGAGACGCTGGCGATATTTCTGACGGCGCTGGCTATGTTCGTGTTTGTGTATTTATTGAGCGATCCGGCTGTGACGGATTTTTCCGCCGGCGATTCCGCGCCGCGCGGGAAAGTGTTGACGTTCGCGACTTGGTTCTTTCTGGCGGGATTTATTGTGGGGTTGGGGACACTGGTGCGTCCGGAGGCGCCGCTGCTGGTTGCCGCAGCCGGGATCGCGTTGTGCGTACGCTGGAGGCGGCGCGCGAATTGGTCGAAGGCGCTTTTGGCGGGATGTTGGATGGGTGTGGGTTTGCTGTTCGCGCTTTTGCCTTGGGCGACGCGCAATGCGCGGACCTTGGGGCGGATCGAGTTTCTGGGGCCGCGCTACGCGCAGAATTACGGGGATTTCATTCCGCACGGATTTTTCGCGTGGACGCAGACGTGGATGACGCGGTTCAGCGACGCGTACGTGGTGGACTGGAAATTGGGGAAGGAGCCGCTTGGCGTGGATGTGCTGCCTGCGTCTGCGTTTGATTCCGATGCGGAACGCGCACGAGTGGCGGCGTTGCTGGCGCGGTATGACGACCGTCTGCGTATCACGCCGGCGCTGGATCATCAGTTTGCGATTTTGGCGCGGGAGCGGACGGCGCGGCGTCCCTGGCGGACGTATGTTTCTATTCCCGCCGAGAGAATTCTGGCACTGTGCTTCACGCCGCGGATTGAATTGCTGCCGTATTCCGGCGAATTGTGGCCGCCGGCGGAGAAGTGGCGGGAAAATCGCGCGGATTTTGGCATGACGCTGGGACTCGGGATTCTCGGAATTGTGTATGCGGGCCTGGCGCTGTGCGGATTGTGGCGACGGCGCGGCGGGACGGCGGGAACGTTCCTGATTTTGTTTGTCTTGATCCGCACGCTGGCGATGACTCAGCTGCAGACCGTCGAGCCGCGTTACGTGATCGAGTGTTTTCCGGCGGTGCTGGCGTTTGGCGCGCTGGCGTGGGCGATCCCCTGGCGGCAGGAAGCTGCGGAGCAAGACGCGTTGCGCGCAGCGCCAGAGGTGGCGAGCGAGTAAGTTGCGCCGAGGAGCGGAGAAGGTTGCTGCGCTCCGACCCACGTGAGCGGCTGAACTGCATCTTACATTGTTGCGCGGTGCCTTCCTCTTGACATCCCACAGGAACAATGGCATCGTCCTCTATGTAACCCACAGGAGCGCGCATGGCCGAGCCGAAAGCGGACATCCTGCAAGGCACTCTGGACCTCATGGTCCTCAAAACCCTGGATTCGATGGGAGCGATGTATGGGTACGGCATCGCCCGCCGCATCGAGCAGATCAGCGCCGAAGCGCTCGCGGTGAACCAGGGCACCATCTATCTTTGCCTGATCCGCCTGGTGCAGAAAAAATGGATTTCGGCGTCCTGGGGCACGTCCGAAAACAATCGCAAAGCGAAGTTCTACTCGATCACCAAATCCGGACAAAAACAACTCGCGACGGAAACCGAAAATTGGGAACGCGTCTCCGGCGTCATTGGAAAGGTTCTTCAGCTCGCTCCGCGGAGGTAGGCCATGTGGACTTCGCTGCATCGCGCCCTCGCTCGCATTCGCGCCTTCTGCAACGTTTCCGCTCTCGATAAGGAACTCGAGCAGGAACTGGAATCGCATGTGGCCATGCTTACCGACGAAAATATTCGTCGCGGCATGGCGCCGCAGGAAGCCCACCGGGCAGCGCGTCTGCGCGTGGGCACCCGTGAATCCACCAAGCAACTGCACCGCGAAGTCCGCGGCCTGCCCTTCCTGGATATCCTGACGGAGGATTTGCGCTATAGCTTTCGCACGCTACGGCGCGATTCTGCTTTCGCTGTGTTCGCCATTCTGATCGCCGGCCTCGGAATCGGCGCGAGCTGCACGATTTTCAGCGTGCTGAACACGCTCCTGCTTCGCCCGCTGCCTTTCCGCGATCCCGCTTCGCTCGTTTGGGTGAAAAACCACCGGGACATTGACGAAAAAAATCTTTCCGGCCAGACCACGCAGGTGGATTACGTCCGCGATCTCCGCCGTACCTCGCAATCCTTTTCGGCACTCGGCGCTTACATGCCCTTCTACGGCATTGGCGACAGGCTGCTGATTGGCACCGGCCAGCCACAGCGCCTGACGAATGTCGGCGTCACCGACAATTTCTTCGACCTCCTTGGGGTCACGCCGATGCTCGGCCGCAATTTCAACGCGCAGGAAGCCCTCGGCCAGGACCACGTGGCAATCCTTTCGTACAATCTGTGGAAGCGCCGCTTCGCGAGCGATCCACACATCGTCGGGAAAGCAATTCGTCTGGATAGCGATCTCGTCACAGTCATCGGAGTGCTGCCCCAATCGTTCGATTTCGGCGACGTCTTTGTGCCTGGCACGCGCGTGGATCTTTTCTCCGTGTTTCCGCTCACCGACGAAACGAACAAATGGGGCAACACGCTCGCGGTCATCGGCCGCCTGAATCCTCGGGTTACCCTGAACAGCGCACAGTACGAAACTGCCGCGCTCGCCGCGCAAATGACGAAGGACAACCCTAGGCGCAACGACTTCGCGCCGTTCCTGGTCCCACTTGCGCAGCACATCAGCAGCAGCGTCCGTCCCGCGCTGATCCTGCTGGGGTGCGCCGTGGGCGTGGTGATGCTGATCGTCTGCGCGAATCTTTCCAACCTACTGCTCGCGCGCGGCGCGACGCGTCAAAAAGAGATCGCCATCCGCTCTGCTCTGGGCGCGACGAAAGGCCGCTTGATCCGCCAGATGCTCACCGAAAGCGTGGTGCTCTCGTGTTGCGGTGCGATCTTAGGGCTGTTTCTCGCCGTTCTTGGCACGCGTGCCCTCGCCCAACTGAGTGGCGTTTCGATTCCGCTGCTCGGCAGCGTGCATGTGGATGCTGCATCCCTCGGCTTCACGGCGGTCTTTGCAATTGGCACGGGCCTGGTTTTTGGGCTCATGCCGGCGCTCCAAGTTCCCATCAATCGCCTGAATGACTCGCTGCAGGACTCCGCGCGCGGTTCGAGTGTGGGCCGCCGGCATGCCTGGGTTCGCAACGTCATCGTGGTTTCTGAAATCGCACTCGCCTGCATCCTGGTTGTTGGCGCGGGCCTGCTGATTCACAGTTTCCTGCGCGTGCTGGACGTTGACCTCGGCTTCCAGCCAGAACACGCCGTCACGTTGCGCGTTGACCCCACAGGTCCGTCCTACGATACGCAGGAAAAACGCAATGCCTACTTCATCCAGGCCGTCCATAGCGCGCTCGATATGGGCGTTTCCGCCGCTGGTCTCAGCGACGCGCTTCCCTACGGCTCCAACCGCACCTGGGCCGCTCCCGCGAAGGGCGTGCAATATACGCCGCAGACTTTCCCGCTCTCCTTCGTGGCGATCGTCAGCCCCGGATATTTTCAGGCAATGGGGATTCCACTTAGGAGTGGCCGTGAGTTCACCGAAGCGGACGGCCCGAAAACGCAGAAGGTTATCGTGATCAACGAAACGCTCGCCCGGAATCTCTGGCCCGGCCAGGAGCCTCTTGGAAAGGAGATGGCGAACGGTGCGGTAGTGATCGGCGTCGTTGGCAATACGCGCCACCTCGCTCTCGAGAAAGATTCTGGCAGCGAAATGTATTACGACATGCTGCAGACCGATGACTACAGCTCGGTGAATCTCATCATGCGCACCACGCTGCCCAACGGCGTGCTCAGCGCGAAAATCCGGGAAGCGCTTGCGCCCATCGCTCCGGACCTTGCCACTGAAAGCATGCGCTCGATCGAAAGCATGGTGGATAAAGCCGTATCGCCGCGCCGCTTCATTGTGATTCTGCTAGGCGGCTTCGCGGCCTTCGCATTGATTTTGGCTTCGCTGGGAATCTACGCGGTAATTTCGTATTCGGTGAGCCAGCGGACGCAGGAGATCGGCATCCGCATGGCGCTCGGCGCCTCCGCGAGGGGCGTGCAGACCAGCGTGTTGCGGCAAACCCTGCGGCTGGCGGCGATTGGAACGGCAATTGGAATTGTGGCGTCGGCGATTTTTGCCGGCGCGCTGCGCAGCTTGCTCTTCGGTGTCGAAGCCACCGATCCCTACACTTTCGCCGCCATGCTGGTGATCCTGACGGTAGTTGCGACGCTGGCGGGCTATTTCCCGGCACGCCGCGCTTCGCGCATTGATCCCATCATAGCCCTGCGCTCGGAATAGTGTTTCCCCCACGAGCCGGGCACCGGCATTTCGATGACGAAATATGCGCAGCGCGAGAGCGGTGACCTTTTCATCGCTCATTTCGGGCTGGGCGCGAAATCGACAGGCGCGATTGGCATCAGGCGATTGCTCAGCTCAGCGCCGGGAAAGCCTCAGTCGATTAGGCTGTTTCGAGGAGATATTTGAGCGGGGCTAATGCGGTCTCGCCGGTGAACTCACCTTCCAGAATGCGCACCTCATGGCAGGAAGTTGCTGGGACGACTTTCAGCACTTTTACGCGAGTGCCCGTGGGGACCAGAAAGATCTTGCGGGAGGCGAAGAGCAGAGAAAGGCCAAGATCGTCACTCGCGGCTTCCAGCTTTTCTTTTTCCCTAAGAGCGACTTCGTCGGCTGGAAGGGAAACGAAATGGGAGCCAGTCTCACCGCCGAGGAGGTAAACACCACCCACCAGATCTGCTGCCGGGGTTGGGGCCGTGGACGCGGACGCGGGCGGCGCGGGCGGATTCCCGGCCGGGGCCGGGCCGACGAAACGATAGCCTCGCCGGGGAAGCGTTTCAATGAAGCGCGGTTTCTCGGCTTCGTCGTTCAGCGCGCGGCGAAGTTTCCGGATGGCCGTGTTCAGGCTGTGGTCAAAATCAACGAAGGTGTCGGCGGACCAAAGTTTTTCGCGAAGCTCTTCGCGCGTGACGACCTGGCCCGGCATTTCCAGCAACGTTGCCAGAATCCGCAGGGGAAGCGCCTGCAACCTGATCTTGCGGCCGCTCTTGTAGAGTTCTCCCGCCCGCAGGTTCAGCTCAAAAGCTTCGAATCGTAGGATTTCCTCTTTAGGGGCAGCGGACGACATGAGATGCGCCTCGTTGAGGCCACTATACCACCCGGCACCTTTTAGACTGCAAGTCCCGCGCTGTTTGCGAGTTATCAGGTTACCCAATGATGATTCACAGCTCATGGGCAGTGCATTGTGATTCTGAGGCGACGGCGCAAGACTGTGCGCAGCTTATGACTCCTGGTGAGGAACCGGACATGAGTTGGTGGCGGAGCGAATCCGGACACCGCAGAAATTGAAAAGAAAAAAGGAGACTTCCATGAGAAAGCAAATGATTTCCGTTGCAGCAGCGTTCTTTCTTTCGATCGTGGCCGCTGCTCAGTGTGGCGCCCAGAGCGTGGGCGTGATTGAAGTGAACATCCCCTTCTCTTTCCAGGCTGGAAGCCGGACGATGCCGGCCGGTGAGTACCGCATAGAGCGGTTCTCCGCGGAAGCCGAAGGAATCCAGATGATTCGGCAGCACGATGGGAAAAACTCGACTCTGGTAAACACTCTGCCGGCCGAAAAAGAGGACAAAACAGCCCCTGCGCGCGTGATCTTCTACCGGTATGGGAACGAATATTTCCTCAGCGAGATCTGGACGGGCAGCACGAACGGGCGGCATCTGTATAAGTCGGCTCGTGAAAAGGAATTGGCGAGCACGCTGGGAAGGACTGAGGTTGCGGTGCTGGCCCATGTATCATCCGCCGGGTTGTAAGCGCCAACGGTGAAGCATGAATGAGCGCGCTTGCTCTGATGTGTTAACCGGGATCGTCAACCGATGGAGATGGGACGCACACGCCGACGGGAAGCCGAAAACAACCAGACGGCTTCCCGTTTGGCTTGTCAGGAAAGGCGGCGGAGTTCAGATGATTTCGCTCAGCCGCCGGATGCCCTCACGGATTCTTTCTTCGTTCATGCGCGAATACCCTAGCATTAGACCTCTTCTGGAAGGACGGGCTAAGAAGTAGCGCGAGATGCCGTAGACGCCGACTCCTCTGGCTGCCGCTTTTCCGATCACTGTGTTTTCCACGATGCGTTGGTTAGGCCAGAGCACGATGTGAGTGCCGGCGCCATCGCCGCTGGTTTCGACACGGTCTCCCAAGTATTTGTGGATGGCTTCGAGTAACGCCGCGCGATGCGCAGTGTTGCGGCGGCGGACGCGGCGCAAATGGCGCTCGTACATTCCTGTCGAGATGAACTCCGCGAGCGTTTCCTGTTCGAGCGTGGCGGTATGGCGGTCGCAAAGCCATTTGGCGGCCGTGAATGCCGGAACCAGCGATTTTGGGGCGATCAAGTAGCCGATGCGCAGCGCCGAAAAAATCGTGCGTGAAAACGTTCCTAAGTAGATCACGCGTCCTTCGGTATCCAGACCCTGCAGAGATTCGAGCGGTTGTCCTTCGTAACGAAATTCACCATCGTAGTCATCTTCGACGATGACGGCATCTTTGCGGCGGGCCCAATCGAGGAGGGCCAGGCGGCGAGTGAGCGGAAGAATCGCGCCGGTGGGGAATTGGTGCGAAGGGGTGACGAACGCGACGCGGGCAGTTCTTGGGAGCCCGGCGGGATTCAAACCGTCGCGATCGACGGGCACCGGCTGCAGGCGCGCTCCCGCAGTGCGGAATATTTCCCGGGTGCCCTGATACTGCGGATCTTCGATAGCGACGGGATCGCCGCGTTCGATTAGGACGCGCGCGATAAGATCCAACGCTTGCTGCGAGCCATTGACGACGATGACTTGCGATGGATCGCAGAGCACTGCGCGCGAACGGCGCACGTGAATGGATATGGCTTCGCGCAGCGCCAGGCTTCCAGCCGCGACTCCGTAGTCGAGTTCTCGAACCGGAGCGCTGCGGGCATGACGCAGCAGGATGCGCCGCCACATTTCGAACGGGAAGGTTTCGACGTCGCCGCGGCCGCCGTAGGCGAAGTCGTAGCGGAGCGGAATCGAGCGGCGGCCGGGAAAATCCACTGTGCTGGCAACATCGGCGGCTGCTGAGCCGTAGCGCGATAGTCGTAGCTTGGCGGAAGCGTCGGATTTTTTTGGTTTGCCGCCGCTCAATCCCGCCGATACGTAGGTTCCGGAACCGCCGCGTCCTGCGGCGAAACCCTCCGCTACCAATTGATCGTAAGCGAGCAGAACAACGGTTCGGGAGATGCCGAGCTCATCGGCTAGCTCTCGCGTGGAGGGGAGGCGGTCAGCAGCCCGGAAAGTGCCGGAAAGGATCGCCTGGCGCAATCCTGCGTAGACCTGGCGGAAGAGAGGCTCGCCCTTCCTCGAAAGTGGTATCACCAATCGCATCCAAAGTGGCTCTATGAAAATACCACAGGGCGGGGCATTCTAAAACCCGCCGCGGCGGAGTGGTTGCGCGGCGCGATGGAGCGCGGACGCGGGGCGCTACATGGCGGGTGAATCATGAATCTGGAGGAAAGAATGAAACTGCTTCGTAGCATTGGGATTTGTTTTCTGTTGTGCAGCGGCGGGTTTCTGTGGTGCGCTCTTTCGGCATTTCCGCAGAAGCGCCAAGCTCGGCGGGAGCGACGCAGTCCGCCACGCAGCGAGACGGGCAGCACGATTTTGACTTCAATCTCGGCAACTGGAAGACGCATATCCGGCGCTTGGTGCATCCGCTGACGGGCTCGAGCACTTGGGTCGCAATGAACGGCACCGTCGTCGTCCGGAAGGTGTGGGATGGCCGCGCGCAGCTGGAGGAAATCGAGGCGGATAGTTCGACGGGCCACTTCGAAGGCCTGACTCTATTTCTTTACAACCCCGAGGCTCACCAATGGAACATGAATTTTACCAACAGCGGCGACGGAACCTTCAGTGCGCCCTCGGTCGGTGAATTCAAAAACGGGCGCGGCGAATTTTACGACCAGGAAGCCTACCAGGGCAGAACCATAATGGTGCGCATCGTGTGGTCGGATATCACGCCGGACTCACACCATTTCGAGCAATCGTTTTCAGATGACGGAGGCAAGACCTGGGAGCCGAACTTTGTCGCCACCTTGACGCGGGAGAAACCATGAGCGGCGCGATTCTGGTGCGGGACGTCCAACAACGCGATTTTCCGTATTGGAAAATTCTTTGGGATGGTTACAACGAATTCTACGGACGCAAAGAAGCGACTGCATTGCCGGAACTGATTACGAACATAACGTGGTCGCGCTTCTTCGACGGGTACGAACCGATCCACGCACTGGTGGCCGAGCACTCTGGACAATTAATTGGGTTGGTGCATTTCCTGTTTCACCGCAGCTCCATTGCGCTGCGGTCCAACTGTTATCTGCAGGATCTGTTCACCCTGGAAGCCGCGCGAGGCCAGGGCGTGGGGCGCGCGTTGATCGAGGAAGTGTATCGCCGGGCGGAACGTGCCGGCTCTGGGCGAGTGTATTGGCAAACCCACGAGACGAATACGCACGCTATGAAGTTGTACGACAAAGTCGCTGAGAAATCCGGGTTCATCGTCTATCGAAAGAATCTGTGATGGGAGAAGACCGTGAACATTTTGCGGCGTAAGGGATCTTATTTTCCGCTCGGCGCACTTTGTGCGCTGGGCTGCGTTTTGCAATGCGTTCCAGCATTCTCGCAAAGGGCTCCGGCCGCGACGCAGTCGGGGCAGTTGCGCGACGGTCAACACGATTTTGACTGGCAGCTGGGAGCCTGGAAGATTCATATGCAGCGCCTGCAACATCCGCTCACGGGGTCGACTGCGTGGACTGAATTGGATGGCACGGTGGTGGTTCGGAAGGTTTGGGATGGCCGCGCGAATCTCGCGGAAATCGTGACGGACGGCCCATCAGGGCATCTCGAGTTTCTCTCGATGCGCCTCTACGATCCGCAGTCGCACCAATGGAGTCTTAATTTTGCCAGCAGCAATAGCGGCACTTTGGGGGTGCCCATGTACGGCGAGTTCAACAATGGGCGCGGCGAGTTCTACGATCAGGAAACGTTCAACGGCAGAATGATTTTGGTCCGCTTCGTCTTCGAAACCCTTACTGCTGATTCGACCCGCGATGAACAGGCGTTTTCAGCCGACGGGGGCAAGACCTGGGAAGTGAATTGGATCAACACACAGGCACGAGTGAAAGATGAACTGGAGCAAGCGCACTGAACCAAATGCACCGGCGGACGCTGCCGCATTTTGTGCTCACCGGCGGGATTTGAGCACGTCTGAAATCCCAGAACACAGGCGGGCTGCGATGCGCGGCCGTCGTGTTCCCAACCAGTCGCGCTCGAACGAATTGTGAGGACAGAAAAATGAATGTAAAAAGACATGTTCGGCAGGGCCTGCTGGCGTTGGCGCTGGCGTGCGGCCTTATTCTGGCTCTGTATCCCCGTGCAGCGTGCGCGCAAGAGAGTTCCGAAGCGCCGAAAACGAGTGCCCCGGCGGCTCCGCAGCGCGACGGGCAGCATGATTTCGACTTTGAGGTGGGCAGCTGGAAAATTCACCTCAAGCGCCGGCTGCATCCGCTGACGGGCTCGAATACCTGGGTGGAATTCGATGGCACCTCAGTGACACGCAAGATTTGGGATGGCGGCGCGCAGATCGAGCAGTTCGAAACCGATAGCCCCACAGCAGGACATGTCGAAGGCTTGACGCTGCGTTTATACAATCCCCCGAGCCACCAGTGGCGGCTCTATTGGGCCAATAGCAAAGTCGGCGCATTGAGCGGACCGCCGCAGATCGGCGAATTCAACGATGGGCACGGCGAGTTTTACTGCTGGGACACCTTCGGCGACCGGACCATTTTTATTCGATACGTTTGGTCGGACATCACCGCGAATTCTGCTCATTTTGAGCAGTCATTTTCGGATGATGGAGGCAAGACCTGGGAAGTGAATTGGATTACGGATCAGACGCGGGTGAGCAATCAGGCAGACAACGCGCCCGCGCAGCAGAATCTAGAGGCAGAGAAAACGAACGCGCAAAAAGCTTCCTCGGAACGAGATGGCCAGCACGATTTTGATCCTTTGTTTGGCAGCTGGAAATATCAACTCAAGCGCCGCCTGCATCCTTTGACAGGTTCCACCACCTGGGTCGACTTAAGCGGCACGGGTGTCTGCTACAAGGTTTGGCATGGCCGCGCGCAACTGGACACGATCGAGGTAGACGGTTCAACAGGCCACATCGAAGGCCTGACCCTGCGCCTCTACAATCCGCAATCTCATCAGTGGAGCCTCTATTGGGCCAACAGCAAGATCGGCATTCTGGATCCGCCCCAGGTCGGCGAATTCAAGAATGGCCACGGCGACTTTTACGCCCAGGACTCGATTAACGGCAAGGTGATCTTAATTCAATATGACTGGACGAACTTGACTACCAGTACGCCGCACTTTGAGCAGTCGTTTGCGGATGATGGCGGCAAGACCTGGGAAGTGAACTGGATCACGGACCAGACGCGCGTGAAAGATGAGCCGGACAAGGCGCGCTGATTTGGTTCGCGCGCGAAAAGCGGATGGCGCATGAGGTGGAGTCTCGATTCATTTTGCGGCGATGAAGTGGCGGCGATGAACGCGGTCAAAAATATTTGGCATTGTCTGCTGGCGTGCGGTCTAGTGGTGATGGTGCAGCCTCCGCAAGGGCTGGCAGAGTCGCGTGGCGTTCAGCAAGTCGCGACGGAACGCGATGGGCAGCACGATTTTGATTTTGAGATTGGCACCTGGAAGACGCACCTATCCCGCCTCATACATCCGCTGGCCGGTTCTACTGCCTGGGTTGAATATGAAGGCACCTCGGTCGTCCGAAAAATTTGGGATGGCCGCGCCAACCTGGTGGAACTGGAGGCCGATGGTCCTACTGGGCGCATCGAAGTGCTGTCGCTGCGTTTATACAATCCGCAGTTGCAGCAGTGGAGCCTGAATTCCGCGAACGTGCGCGGCGGAACGCTGGGCGTCCCGACGATTGGCGAGTTCAAAGATGGCCGCGGTGAGTTTTACGATCAAGAAGAGTTCAACGGCCGGATGATCCTGGTGCGCAATGTGTGGTCGGATATCACCGCGAATTCGTGCCGATTCGAGCAGTCGTTTTCCGATGATGGCGGCAAGACCTGGGAAGCGAACTGGATCGCCGTGGACACGCGGATCAAAGATGAAGCGGCCGGAGCGGGCGGCGCGGCTTCGGGCACGGGCGGCGCGCAGCAGGCCGCACCGGGATCATCGGTTGATCGTCAATCGCTGGGAGATGCGTGGTGGACCGGACCGATGCTGGCGAATTCGGCGGCGACGTTGCCGCGCGGACATTTTCTGGTCGAGCCCTATCTTTACGATGTGATCGGCTCTCGCTCGAACGGCCTCGGTTCGCTCACGTACATGGAGTACGGGCTGGTTGACAGGCTGACGGTCGGGCTGATCCCCACGGCGGGCTTCAACAAGATGAGCGACGCGCTGAGCAGTTCCGGCGTGGGGCTGGGGGACATCAGCGTGCTGGGGCAATACCGGCTCACGCAATTTCATGAGGGCGGCTGGCTCCCGACCATATCCTTCTTTCTGGAGGAAACATTTCCAACCGGGAAGTACGACAAGCTCGGCGACCGGCCGAGCGACGGATTGGGGGGCGGAGCTTATACCACGATCCTCGCGCTGAACACGCAGACTTATTTCTGGATGCGGAATGGGCGCATTCTGCGCATGCGTTTCAATACTTCGCAGGCGCTTTCGAGCTACGCGGATGTGGAAGGCGTCAGCGTTTACGGCACAGACGCCGGATTCCACGGGCACGCGAAGCCAGGCGCGTCGCTTTTTGTGGATGCGGCGTGGGAATACAGCCTGACGCGGAACTGGGTGCTGGCGCTCGATGCGACTTACCGGCACACGGGCAATACCCGCCTGACCGGTTACGATATGACGCAAAGTCCGCCCGAGGTGCAGAAGAATTCCGGGTCGAGCGACGCAGTTGGCTTCGCGCCGGCCATCGAATACAACTGGAAACCTACCCTGGGCGTGCTGCTCGGCACGCGCGTGGTCGCCATCGGCCACAATACGTCGACGACGATCACCCCAGCGGTGGCGATTAATTTCGTGCACTGAGAAGTATGGAGATTGCGGAAGAAAATCGCGAATGCGTCCTTCTTGGACCTTGGACCGACGACTGTGGATGAGGCTCGGGAAGAAGGAACTTCAGCGGCTAAAGCCGACCTGAATTTGCGGCTTCTATGGGGTGGCTAAAAGCCACGACCCCAAACTTTCTCGAGTTCTGACACCCAGGCGGGGATCGCCAATGATCATTGAAATGCGGACTTACAAGACGAGCCCGGGGATGCGTTCGCGGTTCTTGGAGATATTTCGCGCAAAGAGCATTCCGGCACATAGGGAAATCGGGATGAAGGTTCTGGGGCCGTTTGTTTCGGTAGAGGATGAGGATACGTTCTTTTTCTTGCGCGGATTCCCGGATATGGCTTCGCGCGAGCCGATGAAGGCGAAGTTTTATGAAGGCGAGCTTTGGAAGCGCGAATTGGAGATTTTGTTGATGCCGATGCTGGAAAAGTATGAGGTGGTGTTGGTGGATGATCCGGAGGATTTAGTGCGCTGGTAACAGAGACCAGACCGCGGTACGGGTTTTGTGCGGCGCAAAGCAAAGAGCCGGCGAGACGCCGGCGCCACAAACCTGGGGCGGGTCTGCGACCCGCTCCTACGCATACAAGCGTGAGAATGTCGAATAGCTGAGACGGCTCAGGATTTGGACGACGAACCTACTGTGGCTGGCTCCTGCGGGTGCACGAATTCTGGTTTGGCAGACGGCGAACCGATCGGCGTTGTTGCGCTGCCGCCTGCTTCCGTTGCTGCGGGGGCTTCGATTTCCCAGTCGCAGCCTTCTTTTATGCAGCTGCGGAAATTTCCTTGCTTGGTGCGCTTCTCGACGATGAACGGGGCGCCGCATTTCGGGCAGGGTTCGTTGATGGGTTCGTGCGGCGTGGTGAAATCGCAATCGGGATAGCGGCTGCAGCCGTAGAAAATGCGTCCGGCGCCGCGCCCACGGGAAATGCCGCGGCGCACGAATTCACCTTCATTGCATTTCGGGCATTTGATGCCGAGAGTGATGGGGCGCGTGTACTTGCATTTCGGATAGTTGGCGCAGCCGATGAAATCGCCGAAGCGTCCCTGGCGACGTAGGAGCTGCGCGTCGTCCAGCGGGCATTTCTCGTCGAGCGGGACGTCCGGCTGGCGCGCGATGCGCGTGCCGCTGACGAGGCGCCGCGTGGTCTTGCAATCCGGGTAGCCTTTGCAGGCGAGGAAGACGCCGAAACGGCCGCGCTTGATCACCATTTCCTTGCCGCAATTGTCGCAATATTCGATTTTGCCCTCGCCGCCATCAGCGGGAAGCTCGGGCGAAAGATCCTTGATGTAATCGCATTCGGGATAGCGGCTACAGCCGAGGAAAAATCCGTGGCGCGAGATGCGTTCGAGTAATTCACCCTCGCCGCATTTTTCGCACTTCTGCCCGGTGGGGATGCCGGCTTTGTAAGACAGCATCTCATCATCGGCTTTATCGAGATCGGCGAGGAACGGAACCCAGAATTCCTTCACGGCTTGGCGCCAGGGAAGTTTGCCCTCTTCGATTTCGTCGAGCTCCTCTTCGAGGCGCGCGGTGAAGCCCACATCGAAAATATCCTCGAAAGCTTTCACAAGCAGGGTGCTGACGCGCTCACCGAGCATGGTGGGCGAGAAGCGGCCCTGGTCCTTGGTGACGTATTCGCGCTCGACGATGGTGGAGATGATCGCGGCGTAGGTGGACGGACGGCCGATGCCTTTTTCTTCCAGCTCTTTCACCAGTGTGGCGTCGTTATAACGCGGCGGTGGCTCGGTGAAATGCTGGTCGGGACGAATCTGGTCGAGGCGCAGCGATTGGCCTTCGCTGACTTGCGGCAGCGAGCGGCCTTCGCCTTCATCGTCCTTTTCATCGTCTTCGCGATCGGCATTGGCCGCGGGCATCTGGTACACGCGCAGGTAGCCGTCAAATTTCTGGACGGAGCCGGTGGCGCGGAAAGTGTAGTCGCCCGCATTGATGTCCATGGTGGTCTGGTCGAAAACCGCGGGCAGCATCTGAGAAGCGACGAAGCGCTGCCAGATCAGCTGATAGAGCTTGAAGAGATCGTCCTCAAGATACGGGCGAACGTCTTCGGGCGCGCGCATCACATCGGTCGGGCGCACGGCTTCGTGAGCTTCCTGCGCGTCTTTCTTGGATTTGTAAAAATTGGGCTTTTCGGGCAGGTAGCTTGCGCCGAAGCGTTCGGGGATCAAGGTGCGGACTTGATCGAGCGCATCGTTCGAGACGCGCACGGAATCGGTGCGCATGTAGGTGATCAACGCGACGGAGCCTTCCTGGCCGAGCTCGACGCCTTCGTATAATTTTTGCGCGAGGGACATGGTGCGCTTGGCGGTGTAGCGCAGGCGATTGTAAGCAGCCTGCTGGAGTTTGGAAGTTGTGAAGGGCGGCGGCGGATTGCGCTTCTTTTCCTTTTGCGCGACGGACGCGACGACCCACTTGGCCTTTTGCACCGCAGCGACGACTTTGTCGGCATCGGCCTGATTATTGACTTCAATGTCTTCGCCCTTGAACTTGCTGAGCTTGGCTTCGAAGATCGGCGGCGTCCCGGCATCCAGCATGGCGTGGATGGTCCAGTATTCTTTCGGGATGAAGGCGCGGATTTCCTGTTCGCGCTCGACGATCAGGCGCAGCGCGACGGTTTGCACGCGCCCGGCGGAAAGTCCGCGCCGAACTTTGTCCCAGAGCAGCGGTGAGACTTTGTAGCCGACGATGCGATCTAGGACGCGGCGAGCCTGCTGCGCGTCCACCAGATGCTCGTCCACTTGTGTGGGCTTCTCAAAGGCGGCTTTAATCGCTTTTTGCGTGATCTCGTTGAACATCACGCGATAAATTTTCGGAGGAGCGCCATTTCCGGCCGGCTCCTCCTTTTTGGCGGCGGACTTCGGCTTGGTGGAATCCCCGTTCTGACTTTCCTGGGCTTTGGCGATCAAGGCGGCATACTTCTTCGGCTTGCCTAGGATTTCCGCCAGGTGCGCGCAGATGGCTTCACCCTCACGGTCCGGGTCGCCCGCCAGATAGACGGCTTCCGCGCCCCGCGCGGCTTTCTGAAGATCGTGGATGACCTTGATTTTGCCGGGGATAACCTCGTAAGTGGGCTCGAAGATGTTTTCGGCGTTGACGATTACCGGCTTCACGGCTTTGGTTTCCACAGCCTTCGCAGCGCCGGCTTTGCCCTTGGTCTTGCGTTTCTTCTTTTTCTTGCCGTTCTCTTCGCCGGGCAGAAGGATGCCAATGGTCTTCTTCGGCAGGTCCATCACGTGGCCGTAAGAGGCCTTGACCGTGTAGTTCCGGCCCAGGTATTTGTTGATAGTCTTCGCCTTAGCGGGCGATTCGACGATTACAAGTGATCTTGCCATGCTTATTCTGTTTCTCCCACCCTGTGATTGGATGCTTCCAACTATATTGCGGAGTCTTTATCCTTATATACAAGACATTTCGAGCGTCCAGATTCCTTGCCGTGGGATGTATTCCATCCTAGCTGCAATTGGCTCGGGCTTCACAACAGGACTTTCAGGAATTGCTTCCCAGGTAACTGACGTACCACGCCTTTGCGCTCTAGGTCAAATAGGGCTGCGAGGACTTCGGAGGAAGTCAGCCCAGAATATTCGACCCAATCGTCCACGTAGCGAGCTTCATCCTCGGTAAGAAGATTTTACAAGGCCAGCTCGGCCGGACGCAAACTCTCTTCAACCCACATGGCTCTTTGTTCGCCGGTGGCGGTTTCCACTGGCAAAAGCTCGGCGCTCACCGCGCTCGGCAGCTCTTCGACTCCCCCGCCGCCTCTTTCGCCTTGATTTGAAAGGGATTACACGCGCGTCATTCTCCGTGTACCCGCCGTGTACCCCTTGTTGAGGTTCGTGGGTCTGCCAAGTGCGCCGAACGTCGGCCTCCAATTGCTCCTGCCGCGCCCGAACCCACGGTGCGTAATGCTTCTCGGCAATGCGCACACTTTGATGGCCCAAGAGAATTGCAACGCGCTCAATCGGCACGCCCGCAAGCAGGAGTTCCACCGAAAACGTATTTCTGCTTATGCAGCCAAACAAGCCTGGGCCTAATGCTCGTGGGAGGGGTGGTTGAAGGTTTCGAGGGCCAGGCGGAAGCCGTGAGGTTGGACACGGACTGCGCCGCGGAAGGGTTGGTCTACCTCGGCGATGGCGATGAGCGTGATTCCTAGCACCAAGGACATGCACAGGACTAGGACAAAATGAAGCCGCAAGTTTTCCGCGGAAAGAAGACAGGACGAAATGAGGGTGATGAGGCCGCCGGCGAGAAGCACGGTCCACAAAAGACCCGGGATCCTGAAGTCGCTTTCGAGATGGCGCACGCGGCGGTGCTGCGTCATGTTGGAAAGCTCCGTAAGCGCCTGCGTGAAATCAGGGCCCTGCACGGCCGGGTCTTTGCCCGCCGTCACGACGGTTTCCCAGAGTTCCTGAGTGACCGCGGTACCCGCCGGGCTGAGGGTGCGATGGGCCATGTCCGGCCATTCTTCCTGAATCATTATTTGCGCATAGCGGCGGGCGTCCTGTTGAATTTTAGTCTTGGTGGAATCGGGCAGGGCTTCGGAGAGCCGGTACAAATTTACCAGGGCGTTGGCTTCCTGGTCCGCGTTGATGTCCGCGACGCGGAAATTGCTCCACACGTTGAAGAGCATGAAACCGAGGATCACGGCGTAGGTGGTGCCGATCACGCTCAACTGCCAGCCGACTATTTCGTTGTGGCCGGTGCGCTCGTCGGCGGGCCAAAGGAAATTGATAAGCACGAACGCAATCACGGTGAGGCACACCCACAATATGAAGACTACGGTGGCGGCGAAGGGACCTAACATGGGTTGCTCAATAGTTGCGCGTGCATGATGCTTGCGAACATTTTTATTTAGTGTTGATTGGGCGCGCGATTATGAACGCCGCGATGCGCGGATAATACATCCCCGGGCGGGCGCGGGCAATGCGGGATGTGATGCGCTAGGTTGTGAGGATTGCTGGTTCGAGGGTGACGCGATGGTGCGCGAACCGCGCTATGTGCCGGCCGGAGAATTTCGATGTAGACTGCCATGCGGCTTTTCCACAAACAGCCAGGAGACGCGCCTTGAAGACTGCTCCGTTCCAGTCAGCATCCCGGTTCGCGATGATTTTGGGTTTTGCGTTCTTGCTTTTGTGCATGTCGTGCGGCGCGCAGACCGTTCAGGTGGATATCACGCCGGCGCACGCGACGAATCGTTTCGCGCCGAATCAGACGCTGGGCGCGGGTGTGGACCGCATCCCGGCGGAGGCGATTGACCATGGCCTGGTCCAGCCGAGCCTGGATCGCGTGCTGAGCGCGGGTTGGCAGCCGGTGAGTTTTCGCCAGAATACGGAACTGGCGGTGGAAGCGTGGCACTGGAATCCGCAAGGAACCTGGAGCGATCCGAGCGGCAAAGGTTATTTCACCGGTTCGGCGAACCCCACGGAATTTTTGCGGTATTCGTATGGTTACGCGCTGCCGCACCGGGGGTTCACGCGCAATGATGGCACTGACAACTCCGGATTTTCGCGGCTGACGGACGGAGACCAGACTAGCTATTGGAAAAGTAATCCGTACCTGACGCACGGATTTACCGGCGAGAGCGATGCGCTGCATCCGCAATGGGTCGTCATTGACCTCGCGCAGGTGCAGTTGATTGATAGCATCCGCATCCAGTGGGCCGAGCCGTATGCGACTCACTATTCGGTTCAATACTGGACGGGCGACGATCCGATCCACGCGCCGACGAAGGGAATTTGGCAGACGTTTCCGGGCGGCGGGATTACCGACGGGAAAGGCGGCGCGGCGACGATTCGGCTCGCGGCTGGTCCGCTGCCGGTGCGATTTTTGCGCGTGTGGATGACGGAGTCGTCGAATACGTGCGATTCGCACGGGTCAAGCGATCCGCGGAATTGCGTAGGGTATGCGATTTACGAGCTGTACATCGGGACGACCACGCCGGACGGAGAATTTCACGACGTGGTGCGGCACACGCCGGACCAGGAACAGACGACTACCTATTGCTCATCGGTGGATCCTTGGCACGAGCCGTCAGATTTGCGTTCGACGAAACAGGCGCAGGTGGGATTCGATTTATTTTTTACGAGCGGAGTGACGCGCGGATTGCCAGCGATGATTCCCGTGGCGTTGATTTACGACACGCCGGACAACGCCGCGGCGGAGGTTGCGTATTTGCAGAAACGCGGCTACCCGGTTTCGTATATCGAAATGGGCGAAGAAGCCGATGGGCAGTACATGCTTCCGGAGGATTACGCGGCGCTGTACGCGCAATGGGCCACGGCGCTGCATCGCGTGAATCCCGCGCTGAAGCTCGGCGGGCCGTCATTCCAGGGAGTGAATAAGGATATCGAGGTGTGGCCGGACGCGACCGGCAAAGTTTCCTGGACCGCGCGTTTTTTGGATTATTTGAAGCGGCACGGGCGGCTGGGCGATTTGGCGTTTTTTTCGTTTGAACATTATCCCTATGATCCTTGCAGAATTCCGTGGGGCAGCTTGTACGACGAGCCGGAATTGATGAACCACATCATGCAGGTCTGGCGCGAGGACGGCGTGCCGGCGAACATTCCGATGTTCGTCACCGAAGGGAATCTATCTTCGTCCACGAGCGAGACGTACATGGATTTGTTTTCGGGGCTGTGGTTGGCGGATTACATCGGATCGTTTTTGAACGCGGGCGGAAACGGCGTTTATTACTTTCATTATTTGCCGCTGCAGATGGAGCATGGCTGCAACGATTCGCCGGGAACGTTCGCGATGTTCACGGTGGACGCGAATTACCAGATTCAGCAGCCGCTAGCGCAATTCTTCGTAGCGCAATTGATCAATCTGGAGTGGGCGCAGCCGGGAAGCGGCGAGCATGAAGTGTTTTCGGCCAAGAGCGATGTGGAAGATGGCGCGGGGCATGCGCTGGTGACGGCTTATGCGCTGAAGCGTCCCGACACGGAGTGGTCACTGATGATCGTGAATCGCGACGAGCACAACGAGCACAAGGTGCGGATCGCTTTCAAGGATCAAGCGAATGGGGCGGCGGAATCGTTCGCCGGCGCGGTGCAGATTGCGGCATTTGGGCGCGAGCAGTATCAATGGCAGCCGGCGGAAACGCGTTTCATGGCGCATGACGAGCACGCGGGGGAGCGCCCCGTGGTGGTGAACACCAAGGGCTATGCCGAGCCGGACGGGCCGATTAAACACTCGGAGGAAAACGCCACACCGGATACTTTGTATGATTTGCCTGCGGCTTCGGTGGTGGTGATTCGAGGAAAGATTGGCAGCTGATCGTCCGACACTTCCTGATGCCGGCACAATTTACGATGCTCGAAGGGGTGCGCTATGAGACGCAAGTTGCAAACGGAACGAATCGGCGGCCGCAGCTCTGCAAGCATGAACGGCGTCGCGGTCGGTGCAGTAGCGATTGGTGCTGTCGCCATCGGTGCGCTCGCGATCGGCGTACTGGCGATTGGCCGATTGGCGATCCGGAAACTGGTCATCGGCGGAACGAAACTTAAGTCGCTAGAGATTGAGGAACTGACGGTCACGCGGCTGCGAGTTTCGGAGGCGGTCGTGAGTGAATCGCTCCGGCTGCCCGCGAGCGCCGCGGAAGGAAGTGAAATATGAAGAAGCTGCTCTTGCTGCTCGTTATGTTCAGTGCTCGTCCGTTGCTCGCGCAAACTGCACCGGATGGAGTCTGGCAGGGTTACGACGGAGAGTGGCGGCATGTGTCGAGCCAATTGATCGCGCTGGCCGAGGCTACGCCGGAGTCGCAATTTTCCTGGCGGCCGGCGCCGGGAGTGCGTTCCACCGCCGAAGTGTACATGCATATCGTGGACGCCAACTTTTATCTGCTGAGCTTTACGGGGCCCAAAATGCCGGCCGACTTGACGGATGAGAAGGAGAAAACGACGACGTCAAAAGCCGCGGTGATTACGTGGCTGAAGCGGTCGCTCGAGGCCGTGCAAAAAGCGCACCAGGCGGAGACGGCGCAAGACCTGCAAAGGAAAGTGCACATCGAGGATCGCGATGCAACGGTGGATGGGATTTATTTGCGCATCATTATTCATGCCAACGAGCACATGGGGCAGCTGGTGGCGTACGCGCGGATGACCGGTGTGGTGCCGCCGTGGTCGAAGTGAAGCGATTCATGCAGGCGCGGTCTGTTGAGAGATTTCTTCGCTGTCGCGGCAACTTTTTGCGGCCGCGTCGGCTACTTGCGCTGCTTCCCGGGCTTTCCTGTATTTTTCGTTAGATGCCAGGCGTCGCACCAGGAGCATAGATAGGCGCGAAGTTCCTTGGACGCATTGA
This sequence comes from uncultured Acidobacteriota bacterium, assembly GCA_963795005.1. Classification (GTDB taxonomy): domain Bacteria; phylum Acidobacteriota; class Terriglobia; order Acidiferrales; family UBA7541; genus Palsa-295. The sequence goes on from CAWCGE010000023.1 coordinate 70,454, forward strand.
AGGTGGCGATTTGGTGCGAGGCACTCGCCAGAGCTGCGCCTTCACTGGCGTACTTGCGCTTTCCGGTGACCGGGCATTTCGATTCGTAATCCACGAGGAGGCCTTCCGGAAGTCCTTCCTTGCCACGATCGAGCGATTCGCGTTCGCTGCTCTTTCATTCCGCGCGAGGAACCGCAATCATCGGTTAGAACGAGGCATTCCAGCAAATGTAGCATCGACGCGTTGATCAGAGGCGTACACATTTTTTAGTGTTGCATTGACTTGCCCAGCGTGGGGCGCTAAGTTTTCTTGTTACTCCCCAGCTGATCCTTGTGGACCGTAATACTCGAGTGCTTGCCGTGCGGCGTTAGAGACGGCTTTCGAAATCCCAGCTTCAGATTGGATTTGTGTTGCGACGCGTGATTTGCGGGCATGGTGGATTCGTGACGGACCGCCAAATCGCGGTGTTTGTGGAGGTTGCATTCAGGAAACTGGGCGCATCCGACCATCGTTGGGTTGGGCTGCGTGTTATTTTGCGTTAGCGGGATGTTTCTTATTCTTAGATGATGCGAATGGGGAGAGCCATGCTGGAAAAGAAGATCGGCCATCGAAGTATTCGCAGGGAGTTTGTTCGCTACGTGTCGCTCGCGGTCGTGATGTTCTTGCTGTTGCTGGCCAGCGGAAACGTGCGCGCGGATACCGCCGCGTTCGATCTGGCCGGGCCGCCGATCGATATGCGCGTGACGCGCGGGACCAAGACCCTGCCGATTTCGCGCGCGGCGAATTTGCAGCCGGGTGACCGTTTGTGGATTCATCCCGATTTGCCGGAGTCGCAATCCGTGCGCTATCTGCTGGTGGTGGCGTTTTTGCGCGGGTCCACGAATCCGCCCCCGGAAACCTGGTTCACGCGCGTGGAAACATGGACCAAGCAGGCGCGCGAGGAAGGCATCGTGGTGACAGTGCCGAAGGATGCGCAACAGGCGCTGCTTTTTTTGGCGCCGGAGACGGGAGGCGATTTCAGCACTCTGCGCAATGCGGTGCGCGGAAGACCGGGCGCGTTCGTGCGGGCCTCGCAAGATCTGAATCAGGCCAGCCTGGACCGTTCGCGGCTGGAAACCTATTTGGATGACGTGAAAGCAACATCGGACACGGATCCAACCGAACTGCACGAGCGCTCGTTGCTGCTGGCGCGCGCGCTGAATATCAAACTCGATTCGCAATGCTTCGACAAGCCCACCGAGCAGCAGGCTCCGTGCCTGACGCAAAATACCGATCAGCTGATTCTGGATGACGCCCACAGCCAGACGATGGTCACGGCGCTGACTTCCGGGCCTTCGTCGGATTTGATCGGCACGGCGAGCACCGCGCCGGTGGCCGGCGGTGGATACTACAGTGCGTACGTGGGCGCGGTGGTGGACATGGCGCGAATCCTGAACAACATTCGCACCGCGGAGTATCAGTACATTCCCGCGCTGGCGCTGCCGAAAAACGATCAAATGAATTTGAGACTGAATAATCCGCCGTCGTTTCGCAACCCTAAATCGGTGATAGTCGTGGGATTGCCGGCGGTGGAGGCAGCGCAATTGCCGCCGCTGCGTCCGGTGGACTCTAAACAGATCTTCTGCCTGGAAAAATCGCCGCTGGTGCTGCCCACGGAGGGCGCGCCGCTCGTCTTCTCGACGAATATAGCGCATGACTTCGTGCTGCACCTGGAAGACCAGGCGGGCGACCATTTGGATTTGCCTGCGAAAGCGGAAGCGGGGCGCGGCGGATTTCTGATTGATACGCACGGGCTTGCGGCGGGGAAGCTCAACGCGGAAGTTACTGGAACGCTCCGCGGCCACTGGGGATTCGAGGCGTTCGACGGGCCGCGTTTTCTGCTGCGCTCGGCGCACTCCGAGAAATGGGCGATTCCTTCGACGGAGCAGGAGGCTTTGATCGTGGGCCGCGAAGACGTGCTGCATCTGACGTCGGAATGCGCGGCGTGCGTGGACAAGTTGACGGTGAAAGATCACGACGGCAAGGATTTGAAGGCGACGTGGAAATTATCGAAGCCGGATGAGTTGGAAGTAAAAGTGCCGCTCAAGGATCAAAGCGCCGGGCCGGTGACGTTGGCGATCAAACAATCCGGGCTTAGCGCGCCGGATGTGCTGCCGCTGCTTTCCTATTCGGAAGCCGCGCACCTCGATCATTTCACAATCAACGCGGGCGACAAGCAGGGCGTGCTGGACGGAACGCGGTTGGATGAAGTGGCGAGCTTCGAATTGAACGGCATTCATTTCGTTCCGGCAAAATTGTCGCGCGTGAAAGAGAAGGACGAATTGGGCCTGGCGATTCCAGCTAGCGCGCCGGCGGCGAATCTGCAGCCCGACGAAAAAGTGGAGGCGCACGTGGCGCTGAAGGACGGGCGCGTGCTGAATTTGCAGACCAGCGTGGAAGCGCCGCGGCCGAAGGTGACTTTGGTGAGCAAGAGCGTGCAGGCGGGGCCTACGCCTTCCGCGATCCGGCTGGGAAGTCAGGACGAATTGCCGCTCGATGGACGCTTGTCGTTCTTCGTGAAGACCGAAGTGCCGGAGAAATTTCCGCGCACTGAAAAAATCGAGGTGGCCACCACCGATGGCTCATTCGATGTGCTGCTCAGCGTTGCGGACGGCAATTTGATCCTGCAGGATTCGCAGAGCGTGCTGGCGGTGCTCGATCCGCAGAAAAGTTTTGGGCCGTCGGCGTTCGGGCCGCTGCAATTTCGCCCGGTGGATGCGGGCAACGCCAAAGGAGACTGGCAAATGTTGGTGAATCTGTTGCGTTTGCCCTCGCTGAAGGAAATTCGCTGCCCGGATAGTCCGGACAAGCAGTGCACGTTGAGCGGGACGAATTTATTTTTGATTGATTCGGTGGCGTCGGACGCCCAGTTCACACATACGGTTTCCGTGCCGGTGGGATTCGTGGACAACACGCTGAGAGTGCCGCGTCCGAATGGCACGCTTTTGTACATCAAGCTGCGCGACGATCCGGCGACGGTAAGCACCGCGGTGCTGCCAGTGTTGCCGGAGAATTGAGACGTCTGCGCGAAAGTTGTCATCCCGAGCGCGGCGAGGGATCTGCTTTTTTGCGGCAACATCAGGAAAGCAGATTCCTCGGGCCCATTGCGGCCCCGGAATGACGCTCTCGTTACCGTTCCAGGCACTGTGGAGCCGTGCCCTGACAGCAGACAAGCTGTTGAACTGGCTCTGGAGTCCCCGCCCCTCCGGCGAAACTACTGCTAGAATGCGCGGTGTGCGTCGCCTCCCTGTGCAGTTCATCGCATTGTTGCTCTTAGTTCTGACCGCCACAATCTTCGTGCGCACCACTGACGCGGTCGTCTCGTGGTGGCATGTCCAAACTAAGGGAATCGACACAAATTTGCGTGGTGTGAGCGCCGCGATTTTGCGCGACCCAAATAGCGTCGCCGTGTGGGCTTCGGGATCGAATGGCGTGATTCTGCGCTCCGTGGATAGCGGCAAGACCTGGAAGCAATTGCGTGTGCCTGGCGGCGATGGACTGGATTTTCGCAGCATAGGGACGTCCGACGCGGCGACCGCTTACGTGATGTCGAGCGGGGAAGGCGATAAGTCACGGATTTACAAAACAAGAGATGGCGGTGCGACCTGGACGTTGCAGTACACGGATAAGCGCGCGGCGTTTTTTCTGGATGCAATGGGCTGTTGGGGACCTAGGGACTGTTTTGCGTTAAGCGACCCGGTGGACGGGAAGTTCGTGCTGCTGGCAACGACGGACGGCGAGCACTGGAACGAATTGCCTCGTGACAACATGCCTGCGGCTCTGCGCAACGAGGGCGCGTTCGCGGCGAGCGGAACTTGCTTGCTCGTCCGGGGCCCGCACATAGATTTCGTTACCGGTGGTCCTGCAGCGCGTGTTTTCCATTCCCCAGACGCGGGAAAATCGTGGTCCGTGGTGGAGACTCCGATCGCGCACGGCAACGCTTCGTCCGGAATTTTCTCCATTGCTCGATCCGGCGACACAGTCGTGATCGTCGGAGGAGATTACAAGGATCCCAATGGGACGGAGGACACGGCCGCATACTCTCTGGACGATGGAAAGACATGGAAATTGGCGGCGCAGCAGCCGGGTGGTTATCGCTCTGCAGTGGCATGGATCGACGGCGTCACGCTGGCGGCAGTGGGTCCGAATGGCGAGGAGATCAGCGAGGACGGCGGAGTGCATTGGAAGCACACCGACTCTCTTGATCTCGGTGCGCTCGTTGTAGTCGATTATTTCAACGGCTGGGCGGTTGGGCCCAAGGGCACAATCGCGCGCATGACGAATCCGAAACTCTGTCCTAAGGATTAATCGCTTAAGAGTGTCATCGCCCTACGAGGGCGTGCGTTCTCTGGGGTGGTTTCCAGGAGGATTGCGTGACGGATCGGGAACGATCGCGGACAAATCTTTCGATTGTGGTGTACCTAGTGCTGACGTTTGCGCTCAGCTCCTATTTTTATTGGAAGCTGACGCACATCGTGCCGGGCATGAAGCCAGGTCCGCTCTATCTCGGGTTGATGTGGTGCCCGGGAGTTTCCGGATTGCTCACGCGGTTTATGTTTCAGGGAAATTGGCGCGGGCACGGGTTCGTGTGGGGCAAGACGAAATATCAGCTCGCGAGTGTTTGGATTCCGCTGGTGTACGCGTCCGCAGTTTATTTGCCGGTGTGGGCGGCGGGATATTTCGATCCGCACGGCGCGCCGCTGCTGGCCTTCGAGCGGAGACTTCCCCACGTTCCGCACCAAGCCGTTCTGCTCATTTTATTGTTGGTCCTGGCGACGGCAGGAGTGCTGTCGTCTTGCGTTTCGGCGCTGGGAGAAGAGCTGGGCTGGCGGGGATTCCTGGTTCCGCAGCTTGCCAAGGTGATGCCGTACACGAAAGTATCGTTGCTGAGCGGAGTGATCTGGGCGTCGTGGCACGTGCCGGTAATTTTGGGAGGCGACTATCGCGGCGCGGGGCCGCTGTGGTATTCGGTGACCTGCTTTGCGGTGCTGGTGCTGGGCATCAGTTTTCTATTCGCGTGGATGCGGCTGAAATCCGGGAGCGTGTGGACTGGCATGTTCTTGCACGCGAGCCATAATTGTTTGATACAGGTGTTTTTCGATCCGCAGACGCGGCACGCGCGACTGACGGATCTATGGACCACGGAATTCGGCGCGGGATTGGCGCTGGCGGGCATCGTGGTGGCAATCATTTTCTACCGCAAGCGCGCCGAATTGTCTGTGGCGCAGGCGTGAGAGGGCATGGAGCCGCAGCGCTTAAGTATTGAGCGATCATTTCGATTGCGCCTCGTAAATTATTTCTCCGTTGCGGATGGTGTATCGCACTTTCGCGAAATTCGCAGCGTCTTGCGCAGGATCGGCAGCGAGCACGACCAGGTCCGCATCCATTCCTGGCGCGATGGTGCCGCGTGTGGCGGATTGGTTAAAGCGCGCTGCGGGTGCAGTCGTGAGTGACGCGAGGATTTGCATCGGAGTAAGACCAGCGCTGGACATCAGCACGTACTCTTCCGTGGGATCATAGTCCGTCATGTATCCCACGTCGGTGCCAAACAGCACCTGGCCGCCCACATTTTCGAAGGCCTGCAGCTGAACTACGCCTTTTTCAGCGAAACCTCGCGCTTCCGCCGGTGTGGCTTTATCCTTGAAGGCTTCGAATTCCCATAATTTCAGAGTCGGAATTAGGGACATGCGAATGGCTTTCATCCTGGTGATCAGCGCCTCATCCCATGGTCCGATGATAGGCGTCGTATGCGCGAGAACATCCACATGCGCATCGAGAGCCACCTGAATGCCGGCCATATTCGAGGGATGCGCGAACACCAGCTTGCCATGGCGATGCGCTTCGTCAACGGCGGAGCGCGCGATATCGAGGGGCATCGGCTTCACCTCCTGGCGGCTAACCAGTGAGCCGGTGAAAAGCTTGACCACATCCGAGCCGCCCGCGAACTCCTGATCGAGAATTTTTACGGCCTCCTCGGGCGTGGAGGGCTGCGCGATGAATTTCAATGTTTCAGGAGGCATGGATTCACGTACGTAAAACGGGATGCCGTCGGGCGGAAAAAGTCCGCCGCCGGCCGTGAGTATGCGCGGGCCGGCGATTTCTCCCGATTCGACGCGCGCCCGCAAAGCCACGGTGTTTTCGAGAAACGAGGACAGGTCCACGGCGGTAGTGACGCCGTACGCCGTTAACATGTCCACGAGCTGTTGCGAAAGCTTCACGGCGGGCTGATGCGCGGCGTCGTCCCATTTTTGCTGGGTGAAATGCACGTGGCTGTTCTGGAATCCAGCAGTGATCACCAGACCGGTACAGTCGATTTTTTTGACGGCTCCAGGGAGTGCGACTTCGCCAGTTCTCCCTACGATGGCAATTTTTCCGTCGCGCAGCAGCAAAACGCCATTCAAAATCGGCGAGGCCGTGGGCGATGTGTAGATTTTTGCGCCGGCTAGAACAAATGTTCTGTGGTCAGCGACAGTCGGGCTGGCGGGGGCAATCACGCCGCACCACATCCAAAGCGCGGCAGCGAAGACAAAGACGATGCGGCGGAATGGTCGCATGCAGGATCTCTCCTCGATGATCGCGTTCTAGTCTCGTACAAGAAGTACGTTTCCCGGCGAAAAAAGTTCCGCGTGGCAAGCGGAACATGAGGACCCGACAAGACCCTATGGTTCTTCGCTGGACAGGATCACAGGGAGCGAAGCAGAATACGCGCAATTCACTTGAACCGGAGGAACTGGATGCGAAGTTCAGCCAGGATACTTCTACTTCTTGTCGCTGCGTCCATCGCGCTGCTGTTTGTCGGTGCGTCGGCGGGACAGGCCGACGGCTCGGACAACCGTATCGAGGGAGCGTGGGCCGGAGTGCTGGGCGGGCGACTGCACCTGGTTGTGACGATCACGAAGTCCAGCAACGGAGACCTGGGAGGAACGCTGAACAGCGTGGATCAGCACGCCGTGTTTGCTTTGAGCGAGGTGACGGTGAAGGGTAACGCCGTGCGGTTCGAAGTGCCGCGCGTCGGTGGAGTGTACGAAGGCAAATTAAGCAAGGAGGGCAAGGAAATTTCGGGAAGCTGGACGCAGACCGGAGCGCCGGAGCGGCCGCTTGATTTCAAACGCAGCGCGGAAGCGGGTGCCACGCCCGGCGCCGCCGCGCCACCGAATTCTGAGAAGACGGCCGCTCCGGCGCAGCACACGCCGAAACCCATCGGAACGCTGTTTGATAGCGTGATGCCGATTTCACCGGTGGCGTTCAAAGCCGATGGCAAATGGCACCTCGTGTATGAGCTTCACGTTGCGAATATGGACAAATCGGACTACGCGTTCACGCGGATTGAGGTTTTGTCCGGCGACGCGGCGCAAAAAACTCTGGTGAGTTTTTCGGGCGCTGAATTGGACGGCATGTTCTCGCATCCGGGATTACCCAACGCGGAAAAAGTGGCGAAGCTCGTGCCCGGAGAATTCTGCGCGGTTTTCATGTGGGTCACATTCGACAAGCTCGAGGACGTTCCGGCAGCGATTTCACACCGCATCAGCGTGAAGATCGGCGATTATCCCGAAGCGTATTCGGTGGTGACGCTGCCGACGAGCGTAAACAAAAACCCGGTGGTGGTGATTTCTCCGCCGCTGACCGGGTCGGATTGGGTGGCGGCGAACGGGCCATCGAACACTTCGTTGCACCGCCGCGCACTAATTCCCATCAACGGCCACGCATATATTTCGCAGCGCTTCGCGATTGATTGGGTGCAAGCTCAACCTGGACGGCAAGACGTACACGGGCGATCCCAGCGACAACAAGAATTACCGTGCCTATGGAGCGGAAATCCATGCGGTGGCCGATGGCGTGGTGACCGAGGTGAAGGACGGCCTTCCACAAAATACTCCGGGCGCAAAATCGCTGGCTGTGCCGCTGTCGCTCGAAACGATCGGCGGAAATCACGTGATCATGGAAATCGGCAACGGGCTGTACGCGTTTTATGCGCACATGCAGCCGGGCTCCGTGCACGTGAAGGTGGGAGACAAGGTGACGCGCGGGCAGGTGCTGGGGCTTTTGGGCAATACGGGAAACTCCAGCGAGCCGCATTTGCATTTTCAGATTTGTGATGCGAATTCGGAGTTGGGGTCGGAGGGACTGCCCTACGCGTTCGCATCATTCGAGGTGCAGGGGAAGGGCGACACGTGGAAGCCGGGGGAATCGCATGCGGCGCCGGTGAAGAAGCATGAGATGGAGATTCCGACGGAGGATGAAATTGTCCAATTTGACGGTGGCGGAAAATAGAAAAGGGGAAAAAGAAAATGCCAAACGAGTCGGTGCGTTTCGGCTAAATCGTAGTGTCGCCTTCATAGAGAGCGGAAACTACCGAAGACACACAGAGTTCGCAGAGAAAAACCTGCGATACCGCTGCGGTGTCGCCTGCCAGCGGGGGATTGCTTGCTTTGGGGGTGCCGGAACGACTTTCGGGTTTGTGTTATATTGGCCGATGAGGTGTGCGGAGCTGCTGAATGAGAAAACTGCGCATTTCGATTGTGGAATATTTGAATACCGCGCCCTTGGTGTGGGGATTCACGGACGGGCCGCTGGCGGGGAAGTACGATTTGTCGTTCACAGTGCCGTCGAAGTGCGCGGATGCTTTGCGGGCGGGCGACGTGGACGTAGCGATCATTCCTTCGATCGAATATCAGCGCATTGAAAATGTGGTGGCCTTGCCGGGAATGGCGGTGGCAGCGAAGGGCGAAGTGCGCAGCATTCTGGTGGTGGCGAAGAAGCCGATTCATCTGGCGAAGAGAATCGCGCTCGATTTGAGTTCGCGCGCGTCGCAGGCCCTGGTGCAGATTCTGGCGAAAGGGCATTGGGGAATTCGTCCAGAATACGCGCAGGCCGCGCCGGACGCGACCGAAATGCTGAAGGACGCGGACGCTGCGTTGGTGATCGGCGATCCCGCGCTGCGCATCGCGCTGAAGATGGAAGCACTCTCGGTGAAGGTCGCAAGTGACGGCGATTGTTGCAAGGGCGATCCGGATGATATGCCGGTGCCGGGATTCGAGACAATTTTTGTTTACGACGTAGCCTACCAATGGCGCGAGATGACCGGGAAGCCCTGCGTATTGGCGATTTGGGCGGGGCGGCGCGAATTGATGACGCCGGAAGTGGTGGCGGATTTTCAAGCGTCGAAGGAATACGGCCTCGGGCACGTGCGTGAGATTGCGGAAGCGGCGTCCATCAAATTGGACATGCCGCCGCGCGCTTTGAAACACTATCTGCTCGACAACATACATTTTGGTTTGGAGCCGGAATACCTCGAGGGGCTGAATGTTTACTACGAAAAAGCAGCTGCTGCCGGATTGATACCTCGGTTGCGCCCCTTGAAATTTGCCGCGACTCGCGAAGCGCCTGCTGCTTCGTCCACGGCTCGCCGCGGAGCCTGAGCGTTTGGAACCGGAACGCATCGGAACTCTCGCCTCACTGCGGCGCTATCCCGTAAAAAGCATGGCCGGCGAAGAACTTGTCGTCGCGCGCGTGACGTTTGCCGGATTGATTGGCGATCGCGTGCACGCCTTCGTGGATGAAAACAACAAATCGAATTTTCCGTGGATGACGGCGCGACAGGCGCACGACTTGCTGCTTTTTCAACCGCGCTTTGTGGCGCCGCCGTCGATGGAAGAGGAAAATCCCGTCGCGGAGCGTTATGCCACCGAAGTAGTCACTCCCGACGGCACGAAATTCATGGCGGGCGATGCGAATTTCACGCAATTTCTCGCGCAGCGGTACGGGCGTCCCTTACGTTTCCGATTTTCGGAGCGCTCCATGACGGATGCGGCGCCGATTTCGGCGATTGGCATCGCCACGATCCGCGCGCTCTCAGAAGAAACAGGGCTGGCGCTGGACCCGCGGCGCTTTCGCGCGAACTTCTATGTACGCTGGGAGCGCGACGAGCCATTTTTTGAGGATCAACTGGTGGGCCGCGCGGTGCGGGTCGGGGAGAAAGTGACGGTTCAGTTCGTCAAGAAAGACGTGCGCTGCGTGATGATCACGCTGGATCCGGACACTGCCGCGCCGTCGCCCATTGTGCTGGAGAAGGTGACGCACCAGCACGACCGCTGCACGGGCGTTTATGGCGCCGTACTGCGGGAAGGCATCGTTCGGCCCGGCGATCCTGTATACTTGACGTGAGCAACGGCGGAGAAGAAGCCAGCGATGGGCATCACCCAGCAGGAAGCGCTCGATCTATTCAATTCCGATGATTTGATCGGCATCGGTATGGCTGCGAATGAAGTGCGACGCAAGAAGACCGACCCGCGCATCGCTACCTACCAGATTGACCGCAATATCAATTACACGAATTTCTGCACGGAATATTGTTCGTTCTGCGCTTTTTACCGACCGCTGGGCGCGAAAGACGGTTATATCCTGCCGCTGGAATCCATCTACGAAAAAATCGAAGAGATGCTGGAGCTGGGCGGCACGGGCGTCCTGATGCAGGGCGGCTTACATCCGGATCTGCGTATCGAGTTTTACGAAAACATGCTGCGCTCGCTGAAGCAGAAATATCCGCAGGTGCATTTGCACTGTTTTTCGGCGCCGGAAATCGGCTGCATCGCGGAAGTTTCGGGGCTATCGGTGCGCGATACGATTGCGCGCCTGCGCGACGCGGGACTCGATTCGATCCCCGGAGGCGGCGCGGAAATTCTGGACGACGAAATTCGCGTGAAGATTTCGCGGCTGAAATGCCGCTCCGATGAATGGGTAGATATGCACCGCACGGCGCACGGGCTGGGCATGCGCACCACGGCCACCATGATGTTCGGTTGCGGCGAGGAATATCGTCACCGCGTGAACCATCTGGAGACGATTCGCCGGATTCAGGAAGATACCGGCGGGTTCACTGCGTTTATTCCGTGGATTTTCGCGCCGGAGAATACGCCGCTGGGGAAAAAGATTCCGGAAGCCACGGCATTCGATTATCTAAAGACGCTCGCGATCAGCAGGCTGTATCTCGATACTATTGACCACATCCAATCGAGCTGGCTGACGCCGGGAATCAAGATTTGCCAAGTGGGTTTGCAGTTTGGCGCCGACGATGTGGGCAGCATTCTGATCGAGGAAAATGTGGTGTATGCCGCGGGCGTCCGCAACCGCACAAATGAAGCAGAACTCCGCCGTATCATCTCTGATGCTGGTTACATCCCTGCCCAGCGCGACACGTTGTATCGTTCGTACGCGCTGAAGCTGGCTGCCCCGCTGAAACAGAAGGCCGCAGCGCCATGGCAGTGACGCCCCACCACTGTGCGGCTATTCCATTTCGATTCCGAGTGTCGACTCAGTTTTCATATTTGCGCAAGCCGCAGTGAACGCATCGCCTCGCTAGCAAGCCCAAGTTGTACCACCATGTCCCCGAAAACGCAGCGAGGACAACGCCATAACTGCAGGCGGGAGCCTGTGAGCACGAATAATCCCATATCGAGGAACGCCGCCACGAACGCAGGAGTGAAGGTCTGCAACAGTTTAATTGAGACCAATGCAATGGCGAAGCAGACTGGCACATAACAGGCAAACACGAGCCAGAACTGGTTTCTGAGTCGCTTATACTCTTGCCATTCTTGCTGGTAGTCGCTCATCGGCGATGCCGATGATAGAACAATCTTAGCAAACGGAAGGTTTAGACCTGCGCCAATGATGCCGAGATCCACGAATGGAAGTCAAAGGCGGGCGCAGCAAGCGGCGCCCCTACGCATACGCATGGAAAAAACCACGCTTTGCCAAGCATGTGTGATTGCGTCTTACGCGCTGAGAATTGCGGCGGGTTCTGTGACTGTGGCGGGGAATTCGAGGGCGATACTGGCGCCGTAGGGTTGTTTGTTGCCTACTACGATTTCGCCGCCGGCTTCTTGCATTATCCCGTAGCAGATGCTGAGGCCGAGGCCGGTGCCTTTGCCGACGGGCTTCGTGGTGAAGAAGGGGTCGAAGGCGCGATTGACGTCGCTGAAGCCGGGGCCGGAATCCTCGAAGCGCACGTAAACGCGGTCACCGTGGCGCGTGGCGGCGATGAAGATCGAACGTTGCGCGCTTTCTTCCACGGCGTCGATCGCGTTATTCAGAATATTCAGCAGCACCTGCTTGAGTTCGTCTTCGCCGATCGCCAGGCGCGGCAGCTGCGGTTCGACGTGCACGTCCATGTGGATGCCGAGCTTGCGAACGTGGAATTCGCGCAGCTGGATCACGTCGTGCAGCGCAGCTTCGAAATCGGCAGCGCGCGCAGCGGGATTATTCTGACGCGCAAAACGCAGCAGGCCGTCCACGATGCGTTTCATGCGGCGGGCTTCGGCGCCCAGCTTCTGTACGCGCTTGGAAAGCTTCTCGCCTTCCACTTCCTCGCTGAGCAAATCCGCGTAGCCCATGATGCCAGTGAGCGGGTTATTCAATTCGTGCGCGACGCCAGCGACGAGCTGTCCGAGAGCTGCCAATTTTTCCGAGCGGACGAGTTGATGATGCAGCCGCGAATTTTCGATGGTGACGGCAAGATCAGATGCGAGGACTTCGAGTTTCACGATTTCAGAGACGTCGAATTCGTCGCTCGCTTGCGCGGGTAGCGACGATCCGCTGACGCACAAGCAGCCCAGTTGCGCGCCGCGCCCGGAGACCAGCGGGATCAGCACGATGTTTTCCGGCTCGGGGTCGCGCGCGCCCAATTCGGCGGTGAGCGTCACGCGGAAAGATTTATTTCCGAGCTGCTCGCCCTGCCTGCTCAGTTCCCGCAACTTTTCGACGGTCCAGCCCTCGGTACGTTCTTCGAAGCGCGCTCTTTGCTTCGGCGAAAAGCCGGTGAGTCCGCCGAGGCGCAGCGTACGATCTTCTCCGGCCAGGAATAGCGCGGCGCGCTGAAAGCTGCTGGCGCCCGTGACGGCGACGGTGACTTCGCCGGCGAGAGACGCTGGATCGCTGCCGGCCAGCAGGCGCGAAGTGATCTGCGCTAGCTCCACCAGCAATTTGTTGGCGGCGCGCTCGCGTTCGCGGGATTGTTCGATGACGCGCGATTTGTCTTCAATCAAAGTGAGAATCATGCCGAAGGCGACGAAGAACTTTGGCACGTTCCACAGTTCGGGATTCACTTGCAGCTTCGGCGCATATTGGGCAACCAGCGCTCCGGCGGGAAATACCGCTCCCCACGCCAGGAATCCGCCGGCCACGGCGAGCACGCCCGTCGAACGGCGTGGGTAACGTTTCCAGAAAAGAATGCCGCAGACGCCGAAGCTCAAAGTCAGGATGGCGTTGATGCCGAGGTCGGCGCTGCCGTGCAGTTGGTCATATATCGTCCACGCCGCGGTGATCAGCAGCACCATGGAAATGCCGAGCGTGTACACCTTGGGGCGGGGATAGGCTCGCAAGGCAAAGTAGGCGCCGCCCAGGAAAATCATGCCGAGCGCGGCGGCCATCAAGTCATAAACATGCCAGTCAAACGTAGCAGCGATCGCGTGAAAGGCGGTGGGCGCCGCCAGCACCAGCAACAGGCTCAGGCGCTTGCTGCGATCCTCGACGGCTCGCGTCATGGAAACGGCAAAAACCACGCCGGAAAGTTCCAGCGCGCCGATATCAATGGATTCGAGAATTTGTTCCAGCTTGCCGGTGTGCGTTTCAAAAGCTTGAATGAAAAAGTGCAGGAAAATCAGCGTCCAGGCATACGTCCACAAACGGGTCCGCGCTGACGGTGCGTGCTTGCGCAGGGATAGAAATATACTTACCAGCACAAAAAGCACGAGAATTGTCGGAAGCTTATCGAGCAATGAAGTCACCGAACGCCCTGCAGCCATTGAGGCTACGGTGCGGGCCATTTTGAAACAATGGAGCATTAGTACCAGATTCTCTGCGAGGCAGATTTGCTCATGGGCCTAGAGCGGAGCGTAAGTTCTATTGTTTGTGCGAGATACGAACGTCGAGAATTACTTCGCTGCCTTCGGGTAAATTCACCGGCTCAACTGGTACGAAGGCTCCATTCACGAAGCGCGCGCGAAACGGACGCGAATGATGCTCACGCGGATCAGCCGGAGTGGGTGCCGGGCCCTGTTCGGGCTTTGGCTGCTCGATGCGAGTCTTGCGTTCTTCGAATTGGGGGACACCCGCGGAATCCAAAGCCGCGTTGGCGAGCGCGTCGGCGTCGCGGTTGAGCTCACGGCGCACGTGCTCGATGGCGAAATATTGCAACTGGCGGGCAAGTTTTGCCGCGCGTTCGTGCAAGGGTTTCAGGTCCGCGCTTTTCACTTTGTAGCGGCCCTGCATCTGGCGCACCAGCAATTCGGAATCGCTGCGAATGCGCAGCGCGGCGATGTTGTGGCTCGTGGCGTAATCGAGCGCGGCAAGCAGCGCGAAATATTCGGCGACGTTGTTGGTCTCGCGGCCGATGTTTTTCGCGAGCTCCAGCACGATTTTTCCCTGGGGATCGCGCAACACCACGGCATAGGACGCCGGGCCGGGATTGCCGCGCGACGCGCCGTCAATATTGGCAACGTGGACTCCCGCGGGGGGCGCTGGAGGATGCGAATCCGCAAAGAGGCGCGCGCTGCCGGGAACCGAAGGTTTATTTTTCACTGGCCGAAGATGCCTGAGTGGGGGATTGCGTGATGGGCGCAGGCACCGCCGTGGCGGCGGAAGCGGCCGGCTCGACGTAGTAGAGAATGCGCGTGCAGGTTTCGCAGTGGAACATTTCTTCGCTCGCAGCGCGGCGCATGGCTTGGAACACGTGCGGGCGAACGCGCATGCCGCAGGCGCTGCATTTTTCATCGCGAACTTCCGCGAGCGCGACGTTATTGTGCTTTTTCATGATGCGATCGTAGTGATCCATCATGTCTTCAGGAATCTCCGCCACGGCGCGCGCGCGTTCGGCATTCCCTTCCGTGAGTTCTTTTTCCGCGACGCTTTTTTCGGCTTCGATCTTGGCGCGTTCGGCGCGGGCCACGTCTTCCACTTCTTTCAGCAATTTCTCCGCGGCTTTGATTTTGCGGTCGTATTCCTCGCCGGAAACCATCTGCTCGAGCAGGCGGTCCTCGGCTTTGGCGATCTGGTCTTCGGCCATTTGCACTTCGTGCTGCAGGGCCTTATAAGCTTCGTTAGTTTTTACTTGAGAGGTTTGGTCTTTGTACTTGCGGACGCGATCTTTCCACTGCTCGACGTCCAACTCGTATTTCTTGCGGTCCTTCACGGTGGCGAGTTGGGCAGCTTTGCTTTTTTCCACTTCGGCTTTGGCGGCGGCCACGCGGGCATCCACTTCGGCGGTTTTCTTGGGGAAGGCGGCAAGGCGCGTGCGGACGTCCTGCAGACGCGTGTCGACGCTTTGCAGGTCGAGCAAGTTCTGTAGGACCTTCAACACTATGGGGTCATTCTAGCACATCGCAGCAGGTGGCTTGGTTCGTGCGGCGGCGAATCACGTTGAACCGCAGAGACGCTCCAGGACGCAAAGAAAAGCAGAGGCAGAGAGGTAAAAAAACAGCAGCGCGCAACGGACGGCTCGAAACCTTTGCAGTCACCGCTCGACACAGAGTTCACATACAGAGAAAGGCCGAGAGCACGCACTTGCCTCTTTTCGGTCTGGAGGTCGCGCGAGTCGCCAACTTCGCCGCGCCGATACCTCTCCGTGTCCTCTCTTTGCGGTTCTCAGTGCACTCTGTGTTAAGTCTTTGCGTTTTGGTCGCGCCTACACCCAAGTGACCTGTATGTTGCTGGATTGATTGGACCTGGGTAGCTGAGTCTTTTTCAGGTGTTGGCTCGTAGTATGGATATGATGGGTGGCACGGCAGACTTCAGCTTGAACATGCTTGGCGCGACGGGCCTCGGCAATTCGCCGGCGTATTGGGAGGGGCAGGTGGCTCTGGATAGCGACGTAGCGCAGCTTCGCAGCGGCGACTTGGATGCGCTTTCGACGCTGCTCACGCGTTACCAGAACCGGCTGTACCGTTATCTTTTGCGGCTGGTGCGCGAGCCGGCCGAGGCGGAAGATTTGTTCCAGCAAACCTGGCTGCGCGTGGCAGAGAAAATCCGGCAATTCGACCCGCGACGCAATTTCGAGGCATGGCTTTTCACGCTGGCGCGTAATCTGGCGTTTGATCATCTGCGGCGCATCCGCCCCGAGAGCCTGGACCAGCCCGCCGGCGACACAACGGGGGAATCCGCGGCAGCGCGTTTGCCGTCACACGAGCGCCCGCCGATCGAGGGAATTTTGGCGCGCGAACGAGCCGGACGGCTGGGCACCGCGCTGGAAATGTTGCCGATGGTGCAGCGCGAAGTTTTGACGCTGCGTTTCGAGGAAGAAATGAAGCTCGAGGAAATTGCCGAAGTGCTGGACGCGCCGCTCTCCACCGTAAAAACGCGCTTGCGGCGCGCGCTCGAACGCCTGCGCTTAACGCTTGAAGCGCAATACCCGGGGGAGAATTGGCAATGAACGACCACGAAAAAATCCGGGAGCTCCTGACCCTGCTGGCGGCGGGCGTGCTGGAGCCGCAAGAGGAAAAGCAGGTGATGGATCATTTGCGGACGTGCGAACCGTGCCGCGCGGAGCTGGAAGATTGGAAATTGTTGGCCGGCGGCCTGCGGCGTTTGCCGACACCCCAGCCGCGAGCGGTGGTGGTGGAACGAGCGCGCGCTCAGGCGCAGATTCGCCTGAACGAGGAATTCGAGCACCGCTGGAATCGCAGCGTAATTGTTGGTTTGGTTGTTTTCGCTTGGGTTTTAACGTTGCTGAGCTGGCCGCTGGTTCGCTTGCTCACGGGCGGCTTGCTGGGATTGCTGGTCCCCGGTTTCAGCCACGCATGGATCGTGTTTGGCGCGTTCACCACGTCGGTATGGCTGGCGGGTGGCGCGGCTGCCGTGCTGCTCTCGATGCAGCACCGGCGCGAGAGGAGATGGGCATGAGCCGATTTACGGAAGAGCTCTCGGTGATTCCGCGCACAGCGCGGATCATCGCAGCGTGCGTCTGGATCGCGGCGACCAGCGGACTGGTCCTGCTGGTGAGGTCGGGAGCCGACCGCGAGTTGGCCACCGCGCCTCCGGCGCTGCGGATTTTCTTGATCGGGTTTTTCCCCATTGTTCTGACCATCTATGCGTTGCTCATTGGCTACGTGTATGCGGATGCGAAGCGCCGCGGCATGCACTATGTGATGTGGACGCTGCTGGCCATGTTCATTCCCGATGGCATCGGCATCATCCTGTACTTCGTGCTGCGCGACCCGCCGATGAGGGCTTGCCCCAGCTGCGCGCAACTGGCGAAATCGGGATTCACGTTCTGCCCGCATTGCGGCACTTCGCTGCTGCCGACGTGTCCGAATTGCGGACGCGGCGTGGAGTTGGGCTGGTCGAATTGCCCGCATTGCGGCACGAAGCTGCCTGCTCCAGGCACCCGCGCAGCATAGCGCGAACCCCGCTTTTGTAGCAGCAAACTTCCGTGCGCCATCGATGTTGCATTTCGAACCATGGCGCACTGAAGTCCGCCGCTACGTACAACTGCAAAGTCCGCCCTATCCCGGTAGAATGTCTGCGAATTTCCAGGAGGATTTGCATGCCTTACGTGCAAGTGACTTGGGTGGCGGGGCGCACGCCGGAGCAGAAACGCAAACTCGCGGAGCGTATTACGCAGGCGTTGATCGAAGACGGCCGCGCCAAACGCGAAAACATTCAGGTGACGTTTGTGGATTTGCCGCCGACGGATTACGCCGAAGCAGGTGTGACGGTGGCGGACCAGAAGCGCACCCCGTGACGATTCGCGTATAAAACGAGCGGCGCGGCGTCACGCTCGGGTAGCTGCTCACTTTCTGTGTGGGTCGTGGCTTAGCCACGACAAAAACGATGCGAGGCCATGCGGCTCTATCGCTGAAGCTCCGCATTGGCAATTCTCGCTCCGGCTCCTCCGTCCTGCCGTGAAGATGCCGCGCGACGCAAAATTCCAATCAGCCCGCTGTTACGCGGAAGGATGCATTTCGCGGCGCACCAGTACGGCATCTAGGAAGTAGCCTATGCCGATGCACACCGGGATCACGCCGAAGACCGCCGCTTGCGCGGCGTCGGATTCGTAGCGCGCCAACAGCAGGAACGCCACCAAGTAACCCAGGCCACCCGCTGTCAGCAAAATCCCTGCCTTACGCGACCGCGCGTACGGCGGCAATTCGTCGGCCATCGGCACCGACACCCCCTTGGCGATCGCTGCGAGGCGCTCTTCGGTTCGCAGCTTGCGAACGCGGTACCAGGCATAAATCGCGGCCAGCGGAACGGAAAACGACAGCACTACGGCAGCAAACCCAATTGGTTCCATGTGATTTCTCCTCCTCGATTTAAGCGCGCGATTGCAGCTCTTCGTGCGCCACCCGGCGCAAGGTCCGTGGCAGCTTCGATTGAAGATACGCATGCCTCAGAGAATATGTTCCACGAAGGGCTGTGTGGCGCGTTACGTGGGAAACTGGCCGAGCCGGCAAGGAGCTATTGAGTCGGCCGGATTTGCATGGTTTGGTCTATTTCCAGGCTGGCGCAGCCGGGCTTTGTGGCTGCCGGGCAGTGCGCGATGGCAGTGAACGATGTTTCGGATGGCTGCACTTCGTACACGTAGCCGTCGCGGCTGGTTTTCTTCATGGTCATGGCACCGCTCGAAACGAGTTCATCGAGCGAAGTGTAGGTATTGTGCTCCACCTGATAGGTGCTCTCGGCTTGCGCGATGCCCAGCAGGTCGTTCTTCACGCCGACCGCGTCAATCGTTTCCATGGGCGTGGCCGTGCTGGTGCCTGCCGCATCCATATTCGAGAAATAAAATTTGTACGTCAGAACGCCGATGAGGGCGACGACCAGCAGGCCAATCATGCTTCCTAGACTCCGCATCTTTGCCTCGTTACCGTGCGAAATTGCTCACTGGAATTGAGCTTATCGTCCCTAACAACCTCGCGCAACTGCTTGAAATCGTGATGTAATCTTTTTGACACGGTCTGCGTCTAACGTCCGGTGCCCCAAGCCCAAGAATTGTGCGGCTTTCCGGGGGCACGGTTGCGGGCGCGACGGACAATCGGCGGGTTTGACACCCGCGAGCAGCGTCGTTGATACTGGTGGTTGATACTGGCTCTTCACTTCCAGCCGGCCCAGCTTCACGCGGTGAATTCCCTCGATGGGAGCATTCCAGAATGAGGACATGGCATGGTTTCAGTGCGGCCGACAGTGCAGGTGTGAGCGCCCCAGCGCGGGCAGCGGCGGTGGTTATTCTGCTGGTCGCGGCATGCCTGGCGTTTTTTGACCCTCCGCTGGCGGCGCAGGAAAAGGCGGAGGAAATTCGGCCGCCAAAACTCGACTACACGACCCATAAACTCGTGAACGGCCTACAGGTAATTCTGCTGGAAGATCACGAGGTGCCCATCATCAATCTGCAGGTGTGGTATCACGTAGGCGCGAAGGACGAACCGCCTGGCCACACCGGTTTCGCGCACTTGTTTGAGCATCTGATGTTCAAGGGTTCGGCGCACGTGGCCGCGGAGGAACATTCGCGCATCATCGAATCCGTCGGTGGGTTCGATAACGCTGAAACCGGCGACGACGTCACACAGTTCTTCGAGACTTTTCCCAGCAATTATCTCGAGCGCGTCCTGTGGCTGGAAGCCGACCGCATGGGCAGCCTGAACGTCAGCGAGGAAAATTTCAAATCCGAGCGCGAAGTGGTGAAGGAAGAGCGCCGTGTCCGCATCGAAAATCAGCCGTACGGATATTTGCAGGAAGATTTGCGCGCGGCCGCGTTCACGGTGCACGGCTACCAGCACACGCCGATCGGGAGCATGGAGGACCTGGACAAGGCCACCATCCAGGATGTCCGCGACTTCTTCAATACCTATTACAAGCCGAACAATGCCACGCTGGTGATCGTCGGCGATTTCGATTCGCGTCAGGCGCTGATCTGGACCAAGAAATATTTCGATGGAATTCCGTCGTCGGCCAAGCCGATTCCACGGCTGAATAATCCCGAGCCGCCACAAACGGCCGAGCGCGTGGTGAAAAAATCCTACTCAAACACACCGCTCCCTGCGGTCGTGATCGGCTACAAGATTCCCGCGCGCTATGCTCCGGATGCCTATCCGCTGGACCTCGCGTCGAACATTTTGGCCGGAGGCGAAAGCAGCCGCCTGTATCAGACGCTGGTCTACAAGGAACAGATCGCGGTGCAAGCGGCGGGCTTCGGTTCGTTCTCCGAGGATCCAAATTTGTTCTGGGCCTACGCGATCATGAATCAGGGGCACACGGCGGACGCAGGAGAGAAGGCGCTAATTGGCGTCCTGGACGGGATGAAATCCGAGCCGGTGGACTCCAAGGAACTGGAGAAGGCCAAGAACCAGGAAATTTCCGGTTTTGTTTTGGGCCGCGATACGGATCAGGAAAAAGCCGAGGCGTTGGCTTCCGCCGCGGTCATCGGGAAAAATCCCGCGCTAGCCAATACGGAGCTCGATCATTATTTGACGATTTCACCGGCGGACATCCAGCGCGTGGCGAAGGATTATTTCGAGTTGCAACGCGCGACCGTGTTGATCGTCACGCCGGCTGCGCCCGCGCAGTAGTGATGCGCCCGTTCGTGCAAGAAACCTGTCGAGGAGTGATGATGAAGCGCGCAATGCATCGAGGCTTTTCTTTTCTCGCCGCAGCCATGTTGGCTGCCGCAGCGGCTGCGGCGGCGTTTGCGCCGGCTGCAATCGCGCAGGAGCAAGCGCCGGCGGTTCCGCGCAGCCAGACTGAGCCGCCGAGTTCGCAGGAGCCGCAGAAGCCCTCGGGTGTTGTGCCGCCCGGCGTGAAGCTCGTGCCGGTGATGCCCGGTCCCGGCGCGCCGCGCCCCTTTCATTTTCCGAAAGCCGCCACAAAGACGCTCTCCAATGGTTTGCAGGTATTTGTGGTTACCGACCACGGCGAGCCGGCCATTGCCACACGCCTGGTGATCCTTTCGGCTGGAAGCATCAAGGACCCAGCGGGAATGCCCGGAGTGGCGCAGATGGCGGCGAATCTGCTCACGCAGGGAACGGAAAAACGGTCGGCGAAAGAAATCGCCGAAGGCATTGATTTTATCGGAGGCACGTTGAACGCGATGGCGGGCCGCGATGCCACCGCGGTGACGCTCGACATCGTGAAGAAAGATCTGAACGTGGGAATGGACCTGATGTCCGACGTAGTGCTGCACCCCACGTTTCGCGCCGAAGAACTAGAGCGCCAGCGCCAGCAGCTTCTTTCCGGACTGCAGGTTCAATACTCGGACCCCGATTACCTCGCCACGCTGGTTTTTGCGCGCTCGGTGTATGGAGCTTCGCCCTACGGTTTACCGCCGGAAGGCACGCCCGCCACGGTGCAGAAATTTCAGCCCGGCGATTTCGTGAAGTTTCACGACGCGAATTACGCGCCGAATCAGTCGCTGCTCGGCTTCGCGGGAGATATCACACCGGAAGAAGCGTTCGCGGTGGCCGAAAAATATTTTGGCGGCTGGCCGAAAGTGGATGTGCCGCTCACCGAGCCCCCGCCGCCCGGCGCCGCCACGGTCCAGCATATCTGGCTGATTGACAAACCCGACGCCGTACAAACGCAAATTCGCATCGGCAAAATCGCCATCCCGCGCAACGAGCCGGATTACTTGCCGCTGGACGTGACCAATCATATTTTGGGCGGCAGCTACAACAGCCGGTTGAATACCGAAGTGCGCATCAAGAAGGGGTTGACGTACGGCGCTTCCTCCTCGCTGAATCCGCACCGCTACACGGGTTCGCTGGTCGTGAGCACCTTCACGCGCACGGAAGCCACTGTGGAAGCCACCAAACTGGTGATGGGCATTCTGACGGGCATGTCCCAGGGCGAGATCACGCAAAAGGAACTGGATTTCGCGCGAGATTATCTTGCGGGCGCTTACCCCATTGCTTCGGAAACCGCGGAACAAGTGACGGACCGCGTGCTGACAGTCGCCGCGTTCGGCCTGCCCGAGGATTACAATCAGACCTACCCCACAAAAATCCGCGCCACTTCACTGAAAGACGTGCAAGCCATGGCTCGGAAATATTTCACCACGGGCGATCTGGACCTGGTCCTCGCGGGAAACATCAGAGGCTTTCGTGATCAGTTGCAGGCGGCTTTTCCCAATGCTGAATTCACCGAAATTCCCTTTGATCAAGTGGACGTGCTTGCTCCCAGCCTGCGCGCTGCTAAGCAAGAGACTGTTCCGGCCGCTACTCCGGAATCTCTCGAGCAGGGCAAGCAAATTCTGATGGCGGCAGCGCAGGCTGCGGGTGGCGACGCGCTGCAGTCCGTCGCCACGCTGGGCATCACCGAAAATGGGAAGATTCACGGTCCGGGCGGCGATCGGCCGCTGGATGTGAAGTGGCAGGTTGTTTATCCGGACCGCTCGTACGGCGAAGTGAATCTGGGCGGCATGACGATCCTTCAGGTTTGCGACGGGAAATCATCTTGGCTGAAATTTCCCAACGGAATGCGCGACACCACCAACGTGATCGGCGAATTCAAGCGCGGCATCGCCATGTTCGGCGGCGGGTGGGGTCTTTACCAGCAGGCGCTGGCCGGAAAAATCACGGCGCAGGCAATTGGCGAAGAGGATATCAACGGCAAGAAAACGCTGGGAGTGGCGGTGAACGCTCCGTTTGGCGCGATCAAGCTGTATTTCGATCCCGACACTCATCTTCTGGCCGCAGCGCGCTATCAGTCGGTCGGCGAGCATGGACCCAGCGCGAACGAGCAGCACTGGAGCGATTATCGCGACGTGCAAGGCCGCAAGTTCGCATATGCGACAGATACCTATCGCGACGGAGCGAAACTGTTCGATTCCACGGTGCAGGACGTGCAAGTGAATCCCCAGGTGGACGAAGCGTTTTTCGCCAAGCCGGAGCCGCCCGCCGCGAAATAATGCATGCCGGCCTACTTGACGGTCAGTATCACTTTGCCGATGTTTTTTCGCGCGTGGATGTATTTGTGGGCGGAGACCACGTCGGCGAGCGGAAAAGCTTTGCCGATGACCGGCTTCACTTTGCCCGCGGCATAGAATTTGAAAATCTCGTCGAGCTCGCCCCGCAGCATGGCGCCGCGCGCCACGAGCTTTCCCAGACTCACGCCTATCAAGGAGATGTTCTGGCTCATCAGTTTCAACGGATGAAATCGCGGAGTCTGCGCCAGCGCCTGGAGACTGCGCAGCAGGTTTTTCTTCCCGTCGTTCCCGGCGGCCGCGGAAAAACCGTAGATCACCAGGCGGCCGGTGGGCCCCAGGCATTTGTAGCTGTCGGCGAAGGATTTTCCGCCGATCGGGTCCATCACCATCTCGATTCCGTCCGGGGCGAATTTGCGCACCACGTCGAGAAAATTGTTTTTCTCGTGATCAATGGCATGGTCCACGCCGATTTTTCGCAAGTAGTCCTGTTTCGTGGGGCCGGCCGTGCCGAAAATTTCCAGGCCGCGCGCCAGCGCCAGTTGCACCGCGGCGATTCCGACGCCACCCGCCGCGCCGTGAATCAGTATCCGGTCTCCGGACTGCATATTGCCCATCGCAAACATCGAGTGAAAGGCGGTGATGTAATTCACCGGAATCGCGGCGCCGTCCTCGAAAGGCATGCCCGCGGGCAAGCGAAAAACTCTCCCGGCGGGAACCGCCACCCATTGCGCGTAGGCACTGAACTGCGTCAAGGCCGCAACCGCTTCGCCGGGACGCACCGGCTCTCCTTCGCTGGCCTTGCCGCCTTCGGCAGCCTTCTCCACGACGCCCGCGACTTCGAACCCCGGCACGAACGGCGGCTTGGGCGTGCCGGGATAAATTCCCATGCGTTGCAGGAGGTCGGCAAAGTTGATGCCGATGGCCTTCACTCGTATCAAAACTTCGCCGGGCTTAGCCTGCGGGTCCGGCACTTCCCGCGGCTCAAAGACTTCCGGAGGGCCGTACCTCTTTACAACCATCGCACGCATCTAAAACTCCTTTCGCTGGATACCGCTCATTTTGGATGCCGGCGTATCGTAGCGCGACGCAATGCCCATTCGTTCACCGCAGCGAGCTTTTCAATTTGGAATCAAAGGCATCCTATCTTAAACTAATCAATTCTGCGCAACGATGACACCCACACATAGAGCAAGAGTCTTCATTACCGGCATCACGATTTTGCTAGCGGCTTGCGCTTCACTGGCGGCCGCGGGTACGGCCCAGGCACCCACTCCCGCGGTGCTCACGGCCATGCAAGACGAACTCGACCGCTCGATGGCCGCCATGTCCAAGGGCGATCCTGCCTCCTATTTCATCAGCTACACGGTGGCCGATCGCGACTACGTGGAAGTCTCCGGCTCGAATGGCGCGCTGCTAACCAGCACGGACACGCGCGGGCGCTGGCTCGAAGTTCAGACGCGCGTCGGCACCTTCGAATTGGACGACACCCACAAGCTCGCCGACCGCCAGCCCAGTTGGACCAGCCCGGGCACCACGGTAGTTCTCGACGACGATATTCCGGTGCTGCGCCGCGAAATTTGGCGCGAAACCGACCGGCAATACCGCGCTGCCACCGAAGCGCTCATCAAAGTAAAGACCAGCCAACAGGTGCAGGTGCAAACGGCGGAAGGTTCGGCGCCGGATTTTTCCGCCGAGGCGCCGCGGGTCTCCGTGGGGCCGCGCGTTGAAATCAAAGTAGACCGCACGCCCTGGGAAGAACGCGTGCGCAAGTACACAGCGGCGTTCAGCAAATCACCGGCGGTGCTCAATTCCATCGCCACTTTTACCGTGCTGGGAATGAACCAGTACCAAGTGAACACCGAAGGCACCAGGCTCGGTTTCGGCCAGGTGCATTACCGGCTCGAGTTGTATGTGCAGAGCAAGGCGCCGGACGGCATGGACATCAACCGCTACGCGAACTTCGATTGGCTCGAACCGAAAGACGCTCCCGCGGATAAAGAAGTCTTCACGCGCATTCAGACCATGATTGCGGAAACCGAAGCGCTCGATAAGGCGCCGCTGGTGGATCCCTACGCGGGCCCAGCGCTGCTGACTGGCCGCGCGGCTGCCGTTTTCTTCCACGAAGTCTTCGGCCATCGCGCCGAAGGGTTCCGTCAGAAGGACATCAACGAAGGCCAGACGTTCACCAGCAAAATCGGCGAGCAGATTTTGCCCGATTTCATTTCGATCAAGGACGATCCCACGGAATCTTCCTTCGGCGGACAGATGTTGCTGGGCTACTACCCGTTTGACGATGAAGGCGTGAAAGCGGAGGACGTGCACCTGGTGGATCGCGGCGTCCTGAAAACTTTTCTGATGTCCCGCTCGCCACTGGTGAATATCCCACATTCCAATGGACACGGCCGCCGCCAACTCGGGTTTGTTCCGGTGGCGCGCCAGGGCAATTTGATCGTTTCGAGCTCGAAAACGGTGACGAACGAGCAGCTTCGCCAGCAGCTCATCGAACTGGTGAAGGCGCAAAACAAGCCCTTCGGCCTGCTGATTGACGACATCGCTGGCGGATTCACGTTCACCGGGCGCGCGCAACCGCAGGCCTTTCAAGTGCTCCCGCTGGTGGTCTACAAAGTTTATCCCGATGGCCGGCCCGATCAACTCGTCCGCGGAGTGGATATCGTCGGCACGCCGCTGGTCTCACTGACGAAAATCGTCGCCACTGGCGACACGCCGGACATTTTCAACGGTTACTGCGGCGCGGAGTCCGGTTCGGTGCCGGTTTCCGCCGTGGCTCCTGCGATTCTGATCTCGGAAATGGAAGTGCAGAAGAAGGAAACCTCCACGGACAAGCCGCCGATTCTGCCACCGCCGGCGCACGATCCCGAAGAAAAGGGGCAACACCAGTGAGGAAATTCCCGACGATTGGATTGCTCTCGGCCGTGACCCTCTCGCTGGCGCTATTGCTGACCGTGCCTGCTTTCGCTGCTGCGGCGGCGAATCGCCCAAATCACGTGAAGCCCGCGGTGGACGCGGCTCCCGCAGCCCTCGCGCAGGCTCCCGTCTCCGAAGCGGAAAGCGATCAAACGCTTCACGCCATGCACGATGAAATGGACCGCGCCCGGACGCGCTTGCAGCTTCCCGGCGTGGAGAAGCCGTTCTATCTGGAATACCGCCTGCTGGACTTGGACGTGCGCACCGTGACTTCCTCGTTTGGCGCTCTGATAGCCAGCTCCACTACGCGCAACCGCTTCATGAGCGTCGGCGTCAGCGTCGGAAACTATCATCTGGACAGCTCGAATTTCATCAGCGAAGATGGATTCCAGGGTTTTCTCGGTTCCACCGGCGAAGTCGGAATTGACCGCGACTACAATTCGCTGCGCCAGGATTTGTGGCTGGCCACCGACCAGGCCTACAAACAAGCCGTTACGCAGATGTCACTGAAGCAATCGTTTCTGCGCAGCCTTTCGAAGCCTCCGGAGATTGACGATTTTTCGCAGGAACCGCCGCTGGTGAAGATCGATCCGCGCGTCGAACCGGTTTGGACTTCGCGCAACTGGGAAGAGGAATCGCGCGCAGCTTCTGAGGCGCTGCGGAATTTCCCGCACATCAATGCGACGCGCGTGAACTACTATCTGATTTACGTCACCTATTATTTGATGAATAGCGAAGGCACCACTCTGCGCAGTTCGCGCCATCTTGCCGCTATCGAGGCGGCGCTGGACACGCAAGCCGAAGACGGCATGCCGCTGCACGACTTTTATGCCGTGTACGTGGCTAAGCCCGCGGACCTGCCCGATCCGGCCGCCGTAGGCAAGTCGCTCGCGCAGACCGCCACCGAGCTGATGACTTTGCGGCAAAGCCCGCTGGTTCCAGACTTCACCGGCCCGGTGCTTTTTGACGCGCCGGCGGCAGGCTCGGTGCTGGCGCAGACTCTGGCGTCCTCGCTATCCGGCGCGCGTCCGCCGCTTTCCACCATGGCGGCGTTCGACGAAATCATGGAGCGCATGGGCGGACGCAGCGAATGGACCGGCCGCGTGGGCACACGCGTGCTCCCGACCAACGTTTCGCTCGTGGACGATCCCACGTTGCCGGAATTCAAGGGCCAGCCGCTGCTGGGAAATTACGATATTGACGACGAGGGCGTGAAGGCGCAGCGCGTAGGCGTCGTCGAAGACGGCATCCTCAGGCATTCGCTGATGTCGCGTCGGCCCGGCCCCGATTTTCAATCGTCCAATGGCCACGCGCGCTCGGCCACTCTTTCCGACCCTCAGCCCCTCAGCAGCAATCTGCTGTTGCAAGCGACAGCCGGCTTGAACGCCGCCGACCTAAAAAAGAAGTTCATAGACGCTTGCCGCGATGACGGCCACGAATGGTGCCTGGAAGTGAAGCGCATGGATAATCCCGCTCTTTCTTCTATACATCAGGAGGATTTCAGTGATTTCATCGGTGGAATTGCCGGCGGCGTTGCCAGCGGCGAGCGCATTCCACTGATCGTCTATCGCGTGTACGTTGCCGACGGCCACGAAGAAATGGTGCGCGGCGGGCATATCGAAGGCTTGCAACTGCGCGCGCTGCGCAATATCACCGCGATCGGCGACGACGAAACCGTGTTCCCCTACATGCAGACTCCGCAGAACGGATTCGCTGGCACCGCGCTCGGCGCCTTCGGCGGCGCGCAGGGCGGCATTCCCAGCACTGTAGTAACACCGTCATTTGTGCTCGATGAAATCGAAGTCCGCGGCTTCCACGGCGAACCGCGCCGCCTCCCGCTAGTCCCAGCCCCGCCACTGAAATAGCTACCGGCAGCCAAATCTTGACACTGTGGGTTGACAAAGATAGCCCGACGAAAACTCCTTCCTAGTAATCTGCATCGACGCGCTAACTGGCCTCATCGCGAAGTCGCTGTCTGTAGGCCGCGACCTTGTGGCGATTTCCACAAAGCACCATGCTGCACCAACGCCGGTGATGAGATTTGGTCCGGTCCGAAAACCACAGTACGCACGTCTGGTCTTCACACCGTTTGACAACCTTGAAGTCGGCCGTCGCTAGTAAATCAGCAGCAGCTTCCGCCACGGGTCCAAGGATCGCCTCTGCGGAGACTTTCGGGCGGACCTTCTCGATTTTGAGCGAGTGCGGTTTGTTCCAAACAAGCCAAGGATGACTCTGGGCATCGGACAGAAAACGGTTGAGAACTGAAGGATCTCCCCGCTGTCCCGCCTTTCGTTTCTCTACAAGCCCGCGAATATTCTCACGCAGCGTTCGCGCAGAACCCAAGAGAGACGTCCGCGCCGCGTTTGGCCTAACCTTCGGAACCGGAAGTCCTGCTTGTTTGAGCCAATGTAATACATCCTCGTCGCGCTGAAAGAAGTCCACAACCTTCCCATTCACTCGCATGCGAGTGTTTAGGAAATCCAGTGCAAGATGCCCTGCCAAGAACACTGGGCCGGACTCTGAAGATCGCTTCCTTTGGGGCTGAGTCAAATGGATGGGCTCAAGAGGAGTGTAACCGGTAATCGCGGTCTTGACAAGTTACTGATGTTTGGGTGTAACCTGAGAGTGTTACTTTGTCTGGTGTTGGCGATCCGATGCCAATACACTTGGGGAGGATTTGCGAATGGCTCAAAATTCTTCAGCGCAAAGGCAAAAGAGCGGTGCGTCGAGTGCGGAAGCGCCCGGGCAGGTTTTGCGATCCACCGACACAAGCTTGGTGGCACCTGTTACCTCTATCCGGAAAGTCGAAGCCGATGGTGTTCAAGTTTTTTACAGAGAGGCAGGAAATCCTCAGGCGCCGGTGGTTCTTCTGCTGCATGGATTTCCGACTTCCTCATTCATGTATCGCCAGTTGATCCCTCGTCTAGCCGATCGCTACCGGGTAATCGCTCCAGATTTGCCTGGTTTTGGATTTACGGAAGTGCCTGAGAAGCGAAAATACACGTACACGTTCGACGCGTTGGCTACGACGATAGGTTCTTTTACGGAGGCGATCAAAATCAATCGCTACGCACTTTATGTCTTTGATTATGGAGCGCCAACGGGTTTCCGCCTGGCAATGGCACATCCCGAACGGGTTACCGCAATCATTTCGCAGAACGGCAACGCTTATGAAGAAGGACTCGGAGACGCATGGGGACCGATCCGAAAATATTGGGCTTTTCCGAATGCTGAAAATCGCGCGGTCATTGCGAAGAATGTGCTAACGCTTGACGGCACTCGCTGGCAGTACACGCACGGAGTGGCGAACCCGGACAGCGTGGCGCCGGAATCCTACACATTGGACATGGCGCTTATGCAGCGGCCGGGAAACAAAGACATTCAGCTGGATTTGTTTCTGAATTATGCATCCAACGTTGCGCTCTACCCCGCCTTTCAAGAATATTTCCGTAAATCGCAGCCCCCGTTGCTCGCGATTTGGGGCAAGAACGATCCCTTTTTCGTTCCCGCAGGTGTGGAAGCATTCCGAAGGGACATTCCCAGAGCGCAGGTCAAGATGCTCGATACCGGGCATTTTGCCTTGGAGACGCACGCGGTGGAGATTGCTACGGCGATGAAGGAGTTCTTTGAGGCTAACGGAATTTAGCCGCGGAACAAGGGTTGGAGGTCGAGATGACAGCTGAAAATAGCAGCGTCGTATTAGTGCATGGGGCGTGGGCTGACGGGTCGTGTTGGCAGAACGTCATTCTGCCGTTGAAACGACTGGGCTTTCATGTGGTCTGCGCGCCAATCCCTCTGACGTCGCTTACTGACGACATAGCGGCTCTTTCTAGAACGTTGGAGCGAACCAACGGGCCGGTCGTGCTGGTTGGGCATGCATATGCGGGAGCAGTGATCGCCGGGCCAACCGATGATCGCATCAAAGGGCTCGTGTACGTCTCGGCTTTGGCGCCGGGAGACGGTGAAACGGTCGCGCAGGTCTTCTATCGCGAACCGCCTCATCCAGAGGCTCCTCATTTGGCGCCTGACTCACACGGCTTCATTTGGATGCCGGAAGACGGCTTCGGCAAAGCGGTCGCTCACAAAGCCTCCGCCGATCAAACGGCTATCATGACTGCGCTGCAACGGCCGCTTGCCGTGAAATGCATTCAAGAAGTGACTCCACAACCAACATGGAAGACGAAGCCAACCTGGTATTTGCTCGCCGAAGAAGATCGCATGATCAAATCCACGACGCAGCGCTTCATGGCCGAGCGGATGCGCGCGAAAATTCGCTCCTATCCGGTGGATCACACACCGATGTACACCCAGCCGAATCTCGTGGTTGACGTCATCGCGGAGGCAGCAGCGAAAAGGCTCTAAGTAGAAGTTTCTGAGTGGCAACGCGAACTGCCGAGGGAATCCGCGCAGGGAGAGTCCGCGGGAATTTTGTCGCCTATGAAGATCATCGAGGAGAGCCAACGATGTCGAATTCTGTAGCTATCGTTACGGGCGCCAGCCAAGGAATCGGAAGGGCCACTGCGCTCCGACTGGCGCGGGATTTTTCATCTCTTGTCTTGATCGCGCGAGACGTTTTGGCGAGCCGGAAGAGATTGCCGATCTTCTCGCTTACCTGGTGTCAGCCGCGGCGAAATGGATGACCGGAGCTTCGCTGCGTATGGACGGTGGCGAATTCAAAGGCATTTGAAGCAGCACGGATTTTATTCATAGCGCAGGGAGACCATGGGATCCACGCGCGACGCGCGCCGGGCCGGAATGTACGTCGCGAACCAGGAAACGGCACCGAGCAGCACCGTGACGGTGACCAACACGGTGGGGTCCCAAGTTTTCACACCATAGATCAGGCCGGCCATGAACCGTGTCAGGCCCAGCGCCGCCGCGACGCCGATCACGACGCCGATTGCCGCCAGCCGCATTCCTTGCAGCACCACCATCTTGCGCACGTTGTCCGGGCTTGCTCCCAGCGCCATGCGGATGCCGATCTCCTGCGTGCGCTGCTGAACCGAGTAAGCCATCAGGCCGTAGATGCCGATCGCCGCCAGAAGCAGCGCTACCCCCGCGAAGATCGTGAGTAGCATTGTATTGAAATCGCTTCTCGCCGTTGATTCTCCGAGGACTTGCTCCATCGTGCGGATGTGCGCCACCGGAAGTCCACCCGTGGCGACGCGCAGCTCTCTTTGCAGGTCCACGCTCATCGAAAACGGCGCAACTTTGGTGCGAATCACCCAGTTGATGGGAAGCACGCGGCTCCCAAGCGCCGTGATGCCGTCAACGACCTGCGGCTCGGGCACGTACATCATGGGAACCGGATCGTTGTCGAGGCCGGCGTCGCGCGTGCTGCCGACGATGCCTACAACTTGCCGCGGGGGCTCGTCGAA
The DNA here is from genome assembly GCA_963795005.1 of uncultured Acidobacteriota bacterium. GTDB lineage: Bacteria > Acidobacteriota > Terriglobia > Acidiferrales > UBA7541 > Palsa-295. The sequence continues at coordinate 101,678 of CAWCGE010000023.1, forward strand.
TTCCGGGCCGAGGCCGTGCCCGATCGTGATGCGGGAGCCGACCGCGTCGCCTTTCGGCCAAAACTTTTTGGCCATCTCTTCGTTGATCACCACCACGAGATCCGAGCCGGCCGTATCATTTTCGGTGAAGGTCCGCCCACGCAGCAGGGGAATCCGAAATACCTGGAAGTATTGCCACGAGACGTTGCGCCAGAACACGTCCCCGTTGTACGGCCCGTCGGTCGGCGGATGCCCCTCGATCGTGAACGGCAAGTCTACGCCGCCTGTCATCGGAGGGCAGCAGGTGCTGGCAACCGCTTCTACCCCGGGAAGCGCGTCAACCCGTCGCTCCACTTCGCGAACAACCTGAGCTACTCCCGCGGTTTTCTCGTAGCGCGTGCCCGAAAGAGACATCTCCATGGTCAAAATGTTGTGCGCGTCGAAACCAGGTTTCTCGGACCGCATGGTCGCAAAAGTGCGAATCAGCAGTGCGGCGCCCACCAGCAGAATCAGCGCGAGCGCCATCTCGGTCACGACCAGGATCGCGCGGGCTTTGTTCTGCCGGAAGCTGCTGCCGGCGCGCGAGCTGCCTTCCTTAAGCGTGACGGTAAGGTCCGTGCGCGAACTGCTGAAGGCCGGTACCAGGCCGAAGAGGATACCCGTGAGCAGCGCGACGAGCAGCGTAAATACCAGCACGCGCCAGTCCATAACAACTGCCGAGCCGTGCTCGCCGATCCGCGGAATATCCACCGGGTTCACCGCTAGCAGCGCGCGCACGCCTGCATAGCCCAGCACCAGGCCGAGAACGCCTCCGATTAAGGACAGCAGCACGCTTTCCGTGAGCAGCTGAAAAACGATGCGGCGGCGTTCCGCTCCGAGCGCCGAGCGTATGGCAATCTCGCGCTTGCGCAGTGTGGCGCGAGCGAGCAGCAAGTTCGCCACATTCGCGCAAGCGATGAGCAGCACGAAGCCGACTGCGCCAAGAAGTATCAAGAGGGCAGTGCGCACGTCGGAAACCACCAGATCGCGAAGCGGAACCGCGGTGGCACTTTCTTTAGCATCCATCAGCGGGCCCGGAAACTTCCTGCGAAACTCTTCCGCGGCAAGCTTCATCGCAGCCTGGGCTTGTTTGACCGTCACGCCAGGGCGCATCCGGGCCGCGCAAAGCAAGTAATGTCCCTGGTTCGTGCTGTTGGGGTCCGGCTGTAGCGGCAGCCAGATGTCCGACGGAGGGTCCGTCTTGAACCTGGGGCCGAGGACTCCGATGATTTCGTAGGGTTCGCCGGTGAGCTCGATCGTTTTGCCGATGATCGCCGGATCGCTGCCGAAGCGGCCGCGCCACAATCCGTTGCTGATCACCAGGACGTGCGGGCCGCCGGGACGATCTTCCTCTGGCGTATACGTGCGGCCCAGCGCGACGGGCGCGCCGAAAACTTCAAAATAGCCCGCCGAAGCATGAATGCCCTTCACCTGCTCGGGACGATCCCCGCCGGTGAGGTTGATGCCGGGTCCTGCGAAGTCGTAGGCCGCGACAGCTTGAAACACTTGCGTTTGCTCGCTCCACACGGTGAATTTCGGAATCGAAGTCGAGGGACCGTTTCCGTCCGGAAATTTGCGCTCGAGCGCGACCAGCCGGTCCGGCTGCGGGTAGGACAGCGGTTGCAGCAGCACCGCATTGACGACCGAGAAGATCGCCGTATTCGCGCCAATACCTAGCGCGAGCGCGGCAATCGCTGTCGCCGCAAAGGCGGGGCTGCGCCACAGGACGCGAACTGCGTACTTGATGTCAGCGATCAAGTGCTCGGTAAAGCTTCCGTTGGCCATCGGCAGGCGCTCCTCGGACGGATTTCGGTTCACGCGGACGCTACGACAGTGTATACGGCAGCGGGCGAGAGATTGTTCCCTGCTTCAGGGCTCCGGCCTTCCAGGCATCCCATTTTGCGCCCCGGCAATTGAGCGCACGGCCGCACATAAACACGGCGTCTTCGTTGACTTGCCTTTTCTCGCGACCTAAGATGTGCAGCGCATGCCCGCCAACGACCCGCTCACAGACCAGACTTTTTCGCACTACCGCATCGTGGAGCGCCTGGGCGGCGGAGGAATGGGTGTTGTCTATAAGGCTGAAGACGTTCGGCTGCACCGCTTCGTGGCGTTGAAATTCCTGCCGGACAATGTCGCGAAAGACCCGCAAGCCCTCGCACGTTTTCAGCGAGAGGCGCAAGCCGCCTCGGCCCTGAACCACCCCAACATCTGCACGATTTACGATATCGGCGAAGCGGACGGCAAGGCGTTTATCGCGATGGAGTTTCTGGACGGCCAGACGCTGAAGCACTTTGTCATTGGCCGTTCCATCGAACTGGAAAACCTGCTGGATTTGGCGATTCAGTGCGCCGACGCGCTCGATGCCGCCCACAGCGAAGGCATCGTCCATCGGGACATCAAGCCGGCCAACATTTTCGTCACCAAGCGCGGCCACGTAAAAATTCTGGACTTCGGCCTGGCTAAGGTGGCCAGCGCGAAAGTGGCCGGCCGCAGCGGCGTCACCATGGCCACTGTGGGGGTGGACACCGCGCAGCTGACTAGCCCCGGCACTTCCATGGGCACCGTTGCGTACATGTCGCCGGAACAGGTGCTGGGCAAGGAACTCGACGCGCGCACCGACCTCTTCTCCTTTGGAATTGTTCTCTACGAAATGGCCACCAGCGTTCTGCCATTCCAGGGGGAAAGCTCGGGCGCGATTTTCGACGCGATTCTGCACAAGAATCCGGTTGCGCCGGTTCGGCTCAATAGCGGCTTGCCCGCCGAATTCGAGCAGGTGATTTACAAAGCGATGGAGAAGGACCGCGACCTGCGCTACCAGAGCGCGGCGGAAATGCGCGCGGATTTGAAACGGCTGAAGCGCGACACCAGTTCGGGGCGCGTGAGTTCGATGAGCGGCGCGGTCGCCGCCGCGCAGGAATCGGGATCGAACGCTTGCATTTCCGGAGCGGCTGCCGCTGCTACGCAATCCGGAGCGAGCGCTGCGCAGGTCATCGCGCCCAAGCGCAACCTCACGATACCCATTTTGGCAGCAATCGTCGTGGTGCTGGCGGGGTTGGGCTTTGCCGGATACAAATTTCTACATCGCACTCACGAACTGAATCTGCAAAACATGCAGATCACCAAGCTGACGGACAGCGGCAAAGCCACGGGTGTGGCGATCTCGCCCGATGGGCGCTACATCGTTTACGTCCTCAGAGATGGCGAGCAGCAAAGCCTCTGGGTTCGCAACGTCGCGACGAAAAGCGATGTGCAAGTGCTGCCAGCGGACGTCGTGGCCTTCGCCGGCCTCAGTTTTTCTCCCGACGGCAACTACGTCTATTTCGTGCGCTCGGACAAGAGCACCGTAAATTTCCGCTACCTCTACGTGATGCCCGTCCTGGGCGGCGCTCCCCGACAATTGGTTCGCGACATTGATAGCCCGCTGAGCTTTTCGCCCGATGGCAAGCAGTTCGTGTACATGCGCGGCGTGCCGGAGCGCAACGCGATAGATCTGCGCGTCGCCAATGCGGATGGCAGTGGCGATCACCTCCTCGTCAGCTTGCCGGACTATCCATCCTTCATGTATGGCGCGGCGTGGTCACCGGATGGCAAAACGATTCTGGCGCCAGGCTTGGAAGAAGCAAGTAAACAAACCAGATGGGCATTGACTGCGGTCAACGTCGCTGATGCCAGTGTTAAGGACGTGTTTGCTGGCTCCGAACTCGTCGGAAGACCGGCGTGGTTGCCCGACGGCAATTCTTTCCTGATCCCGTTGGGGCTGATACCGGAAAATCGCGCGCAATTGTTCGTCGTCTCGTACCCCAGCGGGGAAAGACACCGCTTCTCCAACGACTTATCCGACTACAGTCAGTCACTGGAAACGACTCAGGACGGAAAGATGCTAGTGGCGCTGGAGGGCACCCAGAGCTCCCACATCTGGATTGCGCCGGGGGGACAGGCCGCCCAAGCAACGCAGATTACCTCGGGTGAGACGCCTGACGGCGGCATCGCGCCCGGTCCTGCCGGCAAGCTTCTGGTGCGCAGCCGCGGCAGCGATCTATCACTGATGAATGCCGACGGCAGCCAGCGGCAGCTGGTGCGTCCGGGTCTCCGCAACTACCTCTCCATGTCCAGCTGCGGCGACCGCTATCTCGTCTTCGACTCTTTCGAAGACAATAAGCTAACGCTGTTGCGCACCGAACTCGACGGCTCAAATCCCACGAAACTAACTGACGAGACGTTTAATTCCGACTGTTCGCCCGATGGCAAATGGATACTCTACGATTCAGGTCACAAGCTCTACCGCGTACCCGTTGAGGGAGGAAATCCCGTGGAGGTTTTCAGTACGCCGGAGGGCGTGACAGGAGCCATTTCGCCCGATGGAAAATGGATCGCCTGCGGGTACCAGGAGGCCAACCCGGCGCCGATATCCAAACTCGCGGTCATTCCGGCCGAGGGAGGCGCACCGGTTGGAAATTTCGTCCGGCCCATCGGCGCCAATAGATTGCACTGGTCGCCTGACGGCAAGAGCGTGCAATATCTTTTGACCAGGCGCGGCGCTACCAACGTTTGGGAACAGCCGCTAACCGGCGGCGCGCCCCGCCAGGTGACCAATTTTACCTCGGGCCGCATCTTCGATTTCGCGTGGTCGCACGACGGAAAGCAATTGCTGTTGGCCAAGGGCGAAGAAACCAGTGACGTAGTCCTGATCAGCAACTTCCAATAACCCCCCCCGCGATTCTCCGGCGCCGCACACCCTCTGAGAATGTTAATTGATCTTTAACCATCTTCGCAGTACGTTCTGTTCACACGCGTAGGTCACAAAAACGAGGTGCATTTTTGCCCATCTCCGCCGTGGATGCCATAGAACCCGCGTTTCGTCACGCCAAAGAACAGCTGCTGCGGCCGTTCCGCTTCGCCCAATGGGCGCGCCTGGCTTTCGTCGGCCTGCTGGCGGGTGAGATGGGTTCCGGAGGATGCAACAGCAATATAAATCTTCCCTGGCCCGGGCATCAGCAAGGATCGCCGCACATGCAAAACGCGTTTTTGCCCTCGCAGTGGGCGGCTCACCCGCTGTTGCTTGCTGGTCTGGTCACAATTCTCGTTGCGGTCGGGCTGGCCTTGCTGGTGCTCTTCATTTACATAGGCAGCGTGATGCGATTTATTTTGTTCGACAGCATCGTCTCCAGGGAATGCCACATCCGCGCGGGCTGGTCTCGCCGCCAGGGACCCGGTTTCCGCCTTTTCCTGTGGCGAATTTTACTTATGCTGGCAGCCTGGGCGGCTTTGCTGATCATCATTGGCGGGCCGGTGGCCGGCGCGTGGGCTTTCGGCTGGTTCGTGCATCCTGGCGAACATGTGCTGCGGCTTGTGCTGGGCGGCCTGGCGTTGCTCGCGCTCTTCCTCGCTGTTGCCATAGTCGCGGCCGTGATCGGGGTGTTGACCAAAGACTTCGTCGTCCCGCAGATGGCCTTGGAAGGCGTCGGCGTGCTGGAGGGTTGGCGCAGGCTATGGTCCTCGATCAAACAGGATAATACCGGCTACGCCGGATACATCGGAATGAAAATCGTCCTGGCCATCGGAGCGGCGATTATGTTCGGCATCATCACGGTAATTGCCATCCTGATCTTGCTCATCCCCGTCGGCGGTGCCGGAGTCATCGCGGTGCTTGGCGGCAAAGCGGCGGGATGGAATTGGAACGTGTATACGATCACACTGGCGGTAGTCTTTGGCTGCATCGCGCTCGTCATTTTTATGTTTGTAGCTGCACTGATCTCCGTACCGGTCGTCGTGTTTTTCCCCGCATATTCCATGTATTTCTTCGCGCCGCGATATCCGCCGTTGGCATCGTTGCTCTGGCCCCAACCGCCCGCATCGGTTGCACCCGGCTAATCGCTGCGCGCATCGCCGATGACAAACCGTGTTTCGTCAGCGCGATTGGCCGCGGTTCTCTTGCGTGCTCCGGCTCAACTCCAATGATCGTGACGGACGCTGCATAGCACACGACGTCCTTCTTAAGCGATTGCCAATTCGCGCGGTAGATGTACGATTAGTTCCCCCGATCTCGCGGAATCCGCCCGATGGATTTCAAGTGTCGCACGGGAGACGCTGCATGAATCTGCCCGACGCACCGATTGCCCATGAAGGATTCTTCGTCACACATTTTTTCACCGTGAGGGACCAGGAAAAATCGAAAGACTTTTACGTCCGAATTCTTTGGCGGCAAAGTGATCAAGCCGGAAAATCCGTGCTACATCAAGCTGGCCAATTCCTGGATCATTCTCAACTCCGGCGGCGGACCCACGCCCGATAAGCCCACGGTCCTTCTCAAAACTCCGTCCGACCTCAACAAAGCAAACAGCTTCCTCAACCTGCGGGTCGCCGACGTCTGGGCGTGCTACAAAGAATGGCGCGCCAAGGGAGCCCCTTTTCCCGACGGCTATCTCATCGAGGTCGGCCAATATACTCAGCTGGCGCTCGACCATTTCAAAAAATATGCCGCCGCGTGAGCGCGTAAGCCTCACAAGACTGTTGCGCATCCCGCGCGCTAGTTCGCCGGTTTCACTGATTCCATAAGCCCGAAAAATCCTTCTGCAAGCGTAGGGTGAATGTACACGGCGCCCTTCAGCACGGTATAAGGTGCGCCGGCCAGAATCATTGCGCCCAGAATCTGCACCAGCTCGCCGCCCTCGCTGCCCAGAATCCCCGCGCCCAGGATCTGATCGCTCTGGCCGTCCACAATAATTTTCATCAAGCCCATGGTTTCGTCGCGCTCGATCGCTCGCGCCACCGACGAGAGAGGGTACGTCCCCAGCTTGAATTTTCGTCCCGAGGCTCGCGCTTCTTGCTCGGTGATTCCCACGCGCCCCAGTTGCGGGTCGGTAAAAAGCGCATAGGGAAGGTAGCGGTGCTCGATCGTCAGGTTTTTCCCTTCGATCAGGTTCGCGTACACGATCTGATAATCGTTGTAAGAAATGTGCGTGAACGCTGGGCCGCCTTTCACGTCACCGGTGGCCCAGACGCCCGGAACGCTGGTCTCCATGCGTCCATTCACTTTGATATAGCCGCGCGCATCGGCTGCCACGCCGGCCTTATCCAAGCCAAGATCATCCGTATTCGGTTTGCGACCGGTAGCGACCAACAGGTGCGAACCCGAAGCAGTTTTCGCGCCCTGTTTCGTTTCGTAGGTTAGTGTGATTTCCTCGCCGCGATTTTCGACGCGCGTTGTTATCGCCCCCAGTATGAATTCGATGCCTTCAACTTCGAGGGCCTTCTGTAGCATCTCGGTGATGTCGGGATCCTCGCGCGGCAAAATCCGCTCGCCCTTATGAATGATGGTCACCTGGCTGCCGAATCGCCGGAACATTTGCCCGAATTCAAGCCCGATATATCCGCCACCCATCACCAGCAAATGCTTGGGCACTTCCTGCAATTCCATGATGGACGCATTCGTGAGGAAGGGAATTGAATCCATTCCAGGAATCTCCGGAATCTGCGGACGCGTCCCGGCATCAATAAATATTTTCTCGCTTTCGAAAGTCTCGCCTCCCGCTGCAACTTGATGCGGACCCGTGAATCTTCCATGCGCGCGAACCAGCCTGATATTGGGCATCTTGTCGATGCGGCGCTGAATCGCATCGCGAAAACCCTGAACGACTTTATTCTTCCGCGCGACGACGGCAGGAAGGTCCACGCTCACGTCGCTGGCCCGCACGCCCCAACGCGCTGCGTTCCGCGCGTAGTGCGCCACTTGCGCCGAAGCCACCATGGTCTTCGTGGGCGTGCACCCCGTGTTGATGCACGAGCCGCCCAACTCCGCACGTTCGATAAACGCAATTTTCCATCCAAGGCCCGCCAGCGCGTAACAAAGAGGTTTCCCGGCCTGCCCTGACCCGATCACAATCGCATCGAATTTCATGTGGCTCACCCGCAGAACTGCGGCATCAGTTTACCCGCAATCAGTGTCTTGCGGCGGTCATCCGCGTCAAATAAAGCCCTCATGCATGAGGCCCCGATGCGCGTCCTGCCCAGGAAACTTCGCCGAAAATTTAAGGCCGCATTCAGCGGCGTCGCATCTAGAATTTATGGATGGCCAGGGGATGGGAAAGCAAGGCAGTCGAAGGACAGGTCCAGGAATTCCAATCCAAAGAAGACCGCCAGACGAAGAAGCAGCTCACCCAAGCTCAAATCGAAACGCGACGGCAAACGCAAGTGCTGCTCCTCGCCCGCGCCCGCGTCGAAAAACAATTGCAGTCCAATCAGGATCCGCGCTATCGCGCACAACTGACCCGCGCGCTGGCCGACCTCGATGCGCAGCTCGCTGAATTGTCCGCCGATACAAAGTAACCTCTCACCGCCGAACGCCTTTCCGTGTGTCCCTAGGATATGATTTGAACTAGGGAGCCGGGCCATGCCGCAGAACAATGCCGCCTCGGAAGTCGTGCACACGCGCTGCTGCGTCGCGGGTGGAGGACCGGCCGGGATGATCGCGGCTTTTCTGCTGGCGCGTGCCGGAGTCGATGTCGTTGTGCTTGAAAAGCACGCCGACTTCCTGCGCGATTTCCGCGGCGATACGATTCATCCTTCCACTCTGGAACTGATGTACGAACTGGGAATTCTGCAAGAGTTCCTGCAACGGCCGCATCAAGAACTCCCGCAAATCGGCGCTCAAATCGAAAGCGACGTGGTCATCGTCGCCGATCTTTCTCACCTCCCCACTCATTGCAAATTCATAGCCCTCATGCCCCAGTGGGACTTCCTGAATTTTATCGCCGAGAAGGCCAAGGCCTACCCAACCTTCCAACTGCGAACGGAGTCCGAGGTCACGGACCTGATTGAAGAAAACGGGAGCATCGTGGGCGTTCGCGCCAGAACACCGCGAGGAAATATCGATGTGCGCGCGCGCTTGACCCTAGGAGCCGACGGGCGCCATTCCATCGTTCGCCGGAAAGCCGGGTTCCTGGTGATGGATCTCGGTGCACCAATTGATGTGCTGTGGATGCGCATTTCGCGGCAGGCCAATGACCCGCATCAGACTCTGGGCCGGTTTCATGCGGGCAAGATTTTAGTCACGCTCGACCGCGGTAATTATTGGCAGTGCGCCTACGTAATTCCCAAAGGGGCATTCGAGACCACCAAGCAGAAGGGCTTGCAGGCCTTTCGCGATGACCTTGCGAGCATCGCTCCGTTCCTGCGCGAACGCACAGTCGAATTAAAGGATTGGAACGACGTGAAATTGTTGTCCGTTGCCGTGGATCGCTTGCAGCAGTGGTCACGCGCCGGACTTCTGTGCATCGGAGATTCCGCCCACGCAATGTCACCGGTTGGCGGTGTCGGCATTAATCTTGCGATTCAGGATGCAGTGGCCGCCGCAAACATACTGGCTGAGCCACTCTTGCAGAACGCGCTCGAAGATGACTTGCTCGGGAAGGTTCAAGAGCGCCGCGAATTTCCGACGCGCATGACCCAGCGGCTGCAGATCTTTGTTCACAGGCGATTTATCGGCCGGGCCTTGGGTAACCAGGCGCCCGCTCACGGGCTGCCACTGCTGTTGCGTTTACTGCGGCAGTTCCCACTCTTACGCCGCATTCCGGCCCGCATGGTCGGAATCGGGTTCCGGCCTGAGCAGGTGCGCACGCCGCGTGCGACTAATCCCGCGGCCGTCCGGGATCAGGGTCCTCGATGAATACCACGCCCACGCCGTTCTGCGTTTTCTCCCGGCCCGGATCGAAGTACACCACCGTGCCGCGCAACGAGAGCAAACTCGACCGCGTAGGATCGCCCGACGCTTCAATCACCACGCGCACTTCCGACTGCAACCGCGGCCGGCTGTTCAGCGCCAGGTAAGCCCCCTGCAAGCTCAAATCGCGCACTGTGGCTTTCTCTTCGAAGGACTTTCCGTCCTCGGTCAATCCGCTAACGGTGGCTGCAAACCTCAGCCGCCGCCGCAATCCGAGCCGCGATTCGCGTATGGCCACATTTACGCCGCGCTCGCTCAAGGTGATGGACATGCCCTCGGTCGCCGCCCACGTCGCGGGAAATTCCTGTCGCGCCGCCGAGAGGAATCCGTCCACGACCTTGTCCGAAGAATCCGGATCGTGGTGAAACAGGACCAGATTGCGGACTTTCGCGTCGCGCGCGACTTTCACACCCTCCAGCCAGCTGGAATGGCCCCAGCCTTTGCGTTCTGATGCCAACTGTTCCGGCGAATATTGCGCGTCATAAATCAGCACATCGGCGCCGTTGGCCAGCCGCCGCAAATTCTGGTCGCACTCCGGAACTCCCGGCTCGTTGTCCGTCGCGTACACCATCGACCCGCCTGCGGTATCAAGTCTGTACGCGAGACATCCTTGCGGGTGGTTCAAGAAACAGGTCGAAATCCGTGTTCCGCCCACTTCCCACTTTTCGTTTTCACCCACTTCGCGAAACTCGCGCGCGGCCGTCATCATGGTCACATCCACCGGAAAGTAAGGAATCGCGAGCTGCGCCGCAAACACCTGTTCCAGGCTATTCGGTCCCAGATATTTCGATTGAAAGCTGTAAAATTGGAAGCGGTTCTGCGACTCGAAGAACGGATGAAAGAAGGGAATGCCTTGAATGTGGTCCCAATGATAGTGCGTGACCAGGATGTGCGCTTCAATTCCCAGCCCGCGCTGCGCCTCGGTCAGGCAGTTTCCGAGCATCCGCAGCCCCGTCCCACAATCCAAAATGAACTTTGTCCCATCGGGCGCCGTCAATTCCAGGCAAGGAGTGTTGCCACCGTAGCGCCAGGTATCGCGCTCCAGCGTCGGCGTAGAGCCGCGCACTCCCCAGAACACCAGTTTGGCAACTTGGTGCGTCATCGCCGGGTGAACCGCGATGCTGCCCGACCGCGCTCCCTGTGAGAGTTGAAGACCACGAAACTGTGTCATGGTAGGCGGGTGCGGCAAGGTAAGTCAATTGAGTTTCCTTCCGCGCGTTCGTTCCCGCGTCGAGTCCGCAACGAAGCGATGGGGCGCTTACCGCTTGCCGCACCGTCGCGAATCCTCGCTGTCCGCGCAGCCGAATCACGGTTAGAATCCAACTGATGCATGACCACACCCACGCATCCGATCATTGCCACGGCGGCCACGCTCACAGTCACGGGCTAGGCGGACACTCTCACGTTTCTCTTCCCGCCGAGGGCATGACGGTCACCCTGGGCGTAGCAGTCATTGCCACTTTTGCGCTGGTCGCGGTCGAACTCATAGCCGGATACGCGGGCCATTCGATCGCTCTTGTCAGCGACGCGGTCCACAACCTCACTGACGTGCCCACGCTCGTGCTTTCTTGGCTGGCAATGCGCTGGGCCATGAAGCCTCCCACGCCGGAAAAAACCTACGGCTATCACCGCGCGGGAATTTTGGCGGCGTTCGTTAACGCCGTGCTGCTCTCCCTCGTTTCGCTCGGCTTACTCTACGAATCCTTCATGCGCCTGCGAAATCCGGTGGAAGTGAAAACGGGCCTCATGCTCTGGGTCTCGGTGTTCGCTCTGCTCGTTAACGGCGGGATTACGCTCGCGGTTCACAGTGGCCGCCGCGACCTTAATGTCCGCAGCGTCTGGATTCACAATTTAGGTGACGCGCTTTCGAATGTAGCCATTGTGGTGGGCGCGCTCGCGATTCGCTACACGGGCGCGGGTTGGGTGGATCCGCTGATTGGCCTCGCGATCGGCGGAATGGTTTTGTGGTCGGGAATTGGGATTTTGCGCGAGAGTTCGCACATCCTGCTGGAAGGCCTGCCGCGCAACATTGAACTCGAACGCGTCGCGCGCGCGCTACTGCGCGTCGAGGGCATCCAGGAAGTTCACGACATCCACATCTGGACGCTCGGCACCGACCTCAACGCACTCTCCTGCCACATACGCATCCCCGATATGCACATGGAAGAAAGCGAAAAAGTGCTAACGCAAGTCCGCGAAATTCTCGCCAGCGAGTTTCAAATCTCGCACACCACCATCCAATTCGAGCGCGCAGGCCTTCCAGCCCACGCCGGCCTCTACATGCCCGAACCCATGCAACGCAGCGAAGACTAGCAGTCTTCTCAGAAACTGCCCAAGCGAGAGGAACATATTGTCCCGTTTTTTTCGTTGCGATTGGTGATCCTTGCGGGGGCCGCGTGAGGACTCAGGAATCTTTGTGGGTCGCGGCTTCAGCCGCGACAATAAAGCGAAGGGTAAGTTAGGGCTTTAGCCCCTGAAGTTCCCTAATGAGTATGCCTGGAAGGAGAGTGAGCAACTCAAATACTGCCCTTCGCGCAATTGTCGGATTTCTATAGCGGCATCTGCAACGGTGTTCCGCGCTCTTCGTTCACGCGTTCCGTCGAATCCGTATCAATATCGCTCACCGCCACCGTGCGGCGCCCGCCGTCGGGTGTGATGTAGATGATCTTATCCTGCGCGCGCGTGAACGCCAGCGCATCCACCTGCGTTCCGTCGCGCATCACCAGAGTGAACGAACCCACATCCGGCAACGGCGCGGCCTCTTGCTGTTCGGGCGCGGGCGTTGCAGCGTTTGCCTGGGCGTCATTCTGTCCGTGGTCAGTCGGCGGTCGATTATCCGCCTGTTGCCCGGTCACATCTTGTTGATCCGCCGCGTCCTGCGGCTGTCCTTCGGAGTCGTCACCGCCATCAGGTCCTGTATACCAATAACCGCCACCGGTGAGGAAAAGGAACCCGGGATTCGTCCTTCTCGGAGGGTGCAAACGACGGTTGCCATTACCAACACCAATGCTGCCGGCCCCGATCGCTCCGCGACGAGGCGCTCGAATGCCTAAACTCGGGCTTCCCGCCGTGCTCGAAAACCGATAAGGCGTCGGCACGCCGTACACGCTGAATGGATTGCTGCTAGGGCGCGCCACGGATGATCCGTTTGCCAGGCTAACGCTGGGGATGGTCCGAATGGTCCCGGTGCGGGATCCCGCGCCGGCAAATGACATCGCGCCGGAAGGACCAGCGGCTCTGCCACCTCCGCCTCCATGCTGTGCCCGGGCGACTGCGGGAACCGCGAGCAGCACCGCTGCGACCAACCCGGTAAGCAATCTGGGTCTCATGGCTTCCCCTCTGCCCCACACCTAATAAGACGCCCCAAAGCACAGCGCGGTTGCTGGTACTTCACACGATTGACTAGCAGCATCCTTGAAATCACCTTGCCGCAATCCTCCGGCGCCGCGAACTATTGCCGCTCTGTTGGTGTCTAATCAGCGGGGGGAAACTCGGCGTTGCGCAAAGTTTTCGACCACCGGAAATTCTGCGCCAAAAGGTGGCGAAGGGGCATTCACAGTATTACTGTAGGATTGCCTCGTCCGTGTTTACCGGGTTTTCTTTGCATTGCTCATTATATTCATGCTAATCCCAGGGCCGACCCAGTCGCACCATGGATCGCCGGTAGCCCTAGCCAGGAGCTCGCACTCCAGGCTCATGCCGTGGGCTCTTCGAGAGGATGCGTTGCGCCTAGTCATCACGCGTCGCGGACAAATGTATTTTGGCAACGAACCTATCGCCGCAGACGAACTGCCAGCCGAAGTCCGAAATCGGCTTCAGGGTGGCTCCGAGAACAGGATTTATCTCTTCGTTGACGCGCGCGTTAGGTACGCCGATGTGAAGCCGGCCGCTGGATGAGATGGGTCTCGCGGGCGTAGAAAACGTCAGTTTGACGCGAAGCGCGCCGCCACATAAACTCGCGCCACAGGGGGCGCCGGTGGGCATCGCCTGGCCTCGGGATATCTCGAACCGGTCACGCCGCATCGAAAGGCTGTCGGGAATTTGACCTTTGCTTTTCCCTATCCCCCGGATGTGCTATAAACGTCCGTCCGAAGGACTACTAGAAATGGGACAGCCGGTAGCCGCTTTTCCAGTGGCGCAAGCAGCGCAGTCGAGCGCGATCGGCCGCCCGGTTCAGCCGGAGCCGGCCCAGGCGTCACAGTATTGCCCGCGCTGTTCGGCTCGATTGGAGCCGCGAAAGTGCAAGATGATCTGCACGTCTTGCGGGTATTACATGTCCTGCTCGGATTTTTACTGACGAGAAAGCTCGCCGCCCCCGGGGCTGTGGCTTCTCACGTACACTGATTCCAAATACCGCATCGAATTTTCCAGGAGGCGCGAACGTGGCACTGAGAATGGTTGATAACGAAGTGAATGGCGTGACCGTGCTCGAAATCGAAGGGCGCATCGTGCTGGGCGAAGAGAGCAACGCGTTCCGCGAGAAGGTGAAGAGCCTGCTGGCGGCGGGCAAGAAAAAGATCGTGCTGAATCTCGCGCAGGTCGGCTATATAGACAGCGCCGGCCTCGGCACGCTGGTGGCCACCTTCCACAGCGCCCGCTCGCAAGGCGCCGTCCTGAAGCTCGCCAACCTCGGTTCGAAATTCAAGGAAGTGCTGCAGGTCACGAAGTTGATGACCGTGTTCGACACCTACGACAGCGAAACGGCGGCCATCCAGAGCTTCGCGAAGAGCGCCTCGTAGTTCTGGCGGCGGCTCTCCTTTTCTGGTCGGGAATGTGGGGCGGGTCTACCACTCGCCCTGCACGCTCGCTGCAAAATCCGCTGCACCGAGCAGGCGTCGCTCCGATGACTTACTTACGCTCCTACTTGCCGCTGCGCGCGTCTGCTTGGCCTTCGACGCGTCCTTCCACCTGATAAATCGCGATGCCGCTCAATAATTTTGGGTAGAAGTCCGTGGATTTTTGCGGCAGCACGTCGCCGCCCAGCGCAATGTCCGCCACTTGCTGCACGCGCACCGGATTCAGCAGACAAGCCAGCTGCGCTTCGCCGCGATTCACGGCCGCCAGCGCTGCGTCCATGTCCCGCTCGTAACCGATATTCTTTTCCGCGGCCACAGCCTCGGCGCTGATTCCCAACCCTTTTTCGATAATCAGCCGGTGCAGCAAAACCACGTCCAGGCCGCGTTGCGCCTCGGAAACATCCGGCAACATGGCTTCCAGGTCCGCGTCGCGCCGCAACAGGAACAGGTAAAACGCGCCGCCGCCCGGATAGATCCCAATCGCGCGCCGGCCATGATTTACACTCTCCAAATCCTTGCGAAATTCCGCAAAAGCGCCGGGCCGCTCTTCGGGATTTTGAAATGGGTAGGAATACCAATCGAAAGCTTGGGCGACGCCCTGGCGAAACTTGTCGAAATCGAAATCGCCGACGTTGCGGATCAGGCGATGCGTCGGCAGGATCGTCAGGCCCTTGGAATGCGTGTTGACGAACGTCATCATCGCGAATTCGGCCGCGGCATATGGATCCTTCACGCCTTCGCGGACGCGCGATTCGTTGCGATAGTTCAAGGCAGTCTCGTAGCGGTGATGGCCATCGGCGATGATCAGCTTCTTATCGGTCATCGCGCTCTGAATTCTGCGGATGGTGGCAACGTCCGTGACGGGCCAGAGCCGGTGCGTCACGCCATATTCGTCGTGCATTTCGTGGGGTGGGGGCTGCTTGGCGATTTCTTCGAGCAAATTGTCAATGCGCCGCGGCGCATCATCGTACAACATGAACAGTTGCCCGGTTTGCGCGTGCGTGTGCCGCAGAAGCTCGATGCGGTCGGCCTTCGGCGCGGAAAGCGTGCGCTCGTGCCGGAAAACCACGTGCGCGTCGTAATCCTCCACGCGCCCCAGCGCGATAAACCCGATGCGCACCTTGCGCGTATGCGTGCCGGGCACGAAATATTCCTGCGAGTAGGCGTAAACGGCCGGCGCCGCGGCCTGCACCAGAACTTTTTCGGCGATCCACTCCTTGATTTTTTGGCCCGCGCGCGTGTAGACGTTATTTTCGGGAGTGTCTCCGGTGCCCGCGCGTCCTTTTTCGATGGCAATCAGATTGTAGGGGCTTGCGGCGTAGTATTTCTCCTGCATCGCCGGGGTGATCTTGTCGTAAGGCTGGGTGAGGGCTTTTTCCAGCGGGACGCGGTTCGTGTCGTAACGGAGGGCGCGAAAAGGTTGAATTTCAGCCATGTGGGCCTCGGGTGACCGTGGGCGCAGAATGAGAAACCGCCATTGTAGCAGAGACACCCGTGATTCGTTGATTTCTGACCAAAAGGCTCGCGGCTTGGCTGCGGCGCACTCGCTGGTTTTCTGCTTAAGCTACCGGAAACATTCTGCGTCCGAACGGTGTCAATCAAGCGTATGGTGTTGACTCTGCACCTAGGCGAGCGCCTGCGTTTCGCACGGGTGACTCGATGATCGCGCTGGAGGCCAGGGGGCTGATGAAATGCTACACGTCGGTCCCTGCCGTGAGCGACGTGTCTTTCTCGCTGAAGTCGGGCGAGGTCTTGGGCTGTCTGGGTCCCAACGGCTCTGGTAAGAGCACCACGGTGCGCATGCTTACCGGCCTCTCGGATCCCACGCGCGGCCAAGTGCTGTTTTGTGGGGAAACCATACAAGGCGACCTCGTCGGCTATCGGAAACGCCTGGGATACGTTCCGGAAGAGGCGAATCTTTATCCCTTTCTTTCGGGCTGGGAATATCTGGAGTTGGTGGGGACTCTTCGTGGCATGGACAATGCGATTCTCGCCAAGAAAATTGATGCCATGCTGGAGCTTTTCTCGCTGCATCCCCATCGCCATTCCGCCATCGGATCATATTCTAAGGGTATGCGGCAGCGCATCCTGCTCATTTCTGCGTTTCTCGACGATCCCGACCTTTTGATCTTCGATGAACCGCTTTCCGGCCTGGATGTAACGTCGGCTTTGATCGTCAAGAACTTATTAAAGCTGCTAGGCGAACGGGGAAAGGCGGTCTTTTATTGTTCGCACGTTCTTGAGGTCGTGGAAAAAGTTTGCTCACACGTTATGATTCTGCGCAAAGGGCGCGTGCTGGCGTACGACGCGACCAGCGAGTTGCAGCAAAGGTCGGGGCAATCAAATCTGGAGCACGCGTTCGTGCATTTGGTAGAGGACCGCGATGCGGACAAGACCGCGCGAGATATCCTGGACGTCATGGACTCCGCTTGATTTCCTCGCCTGCTAATCCGGCGTGGCGAAGCCTCCTCAACAATCCTTTTCTGCGGCTGGTCCGCCATTGCGTGGACAGAATGTTTCACGGCGGCGAAACCTCAGAAGCGGACGGCATGGAATTCGGCTTTGGCGCCGTTCTGGGACTTCTGGCTCTGCCCGGCGTATTTGCGTCGCTCTTTCTGGCGGACAAGTACGGGTCGTTATTTCAGGTTCTTCGTGGTGATTTCGATTTCGATCCGTACATCGCGTCGCTTCCCGATGAGTATTTCTTTATAGCGCTTTCGATGGTGGTAACCGCGTCGGTGGTGGTGTGGAAATGGGGCAGCCTGATGCCCGACCGGCGCGATTACGCAAACCTTGCGCCACTTCCGATCGGTAGCCGGCGTTTTTTCGCCGCCAATCTTGCGGCGCTTCTGCTTCTGGCCACGATTGTTTCGCTTGATGTGAACGCCGCATCCGCGGCGCTCTTCCCTTTGGTGGTTTGCGGATCGCGCTCTTCGATCAGCTACTACGCCGTATTTCTAGGGGCCCATCTTGTAAGCGTCGTGGTGGCGAGCGTGTTCAGTTTCCTGGCGGTGCTGGCAAGCCTGGGTGTGCTGATGAGCGCGCTGCCGTTTCGCGCGTTCCAGAAATCGTCGTTGTACGTTCGATGCACGATAGTCACGCTGCTGTTGGCCACACTCTGGGCCAGCTTCGCCGTGCCGGCCATGATCCACGACTTGTCACAACATCCCTGGCTCAAAATGCTGCCGCCGGTGTGGTTTATTTCTCTGAATCAATCGATGCTTGGCAGGGCGAGTCCCGCGCTGGCATCGCTCGGTGGCAGAGCGATTGTGGCGACGGGCGTCGTTCTCCTGTTGGGCATCGGCGCTTATGGCATCAGCTACCGAAGATGTTTCGCTCTCGGCCCGGAATCAACGGCAGGTCGGTCGCAGGGCGATGGGGTGATAGTCCGCACGGCCTTCCGTCTGTTGGACTGGCTGGTTTTTCGCAATCCATTCGAGCGCGCATCCTATCGGTTCACTATCAAGGCGCTTGCTCGGAGTGAGAGTCAGGCGCTGGTGCTGGGCTGGTTCGCAGGATTGGGGATCGTGATTGCGGCACAGACACTCGCTGGCGCGCTCAACGCACGGGCGGGGGCGGGTGAGCGCGTGCCGTCCGTGGCGATTTTGAGCATTCCGCTCACGCTGGGCTACTTTCTAATTCTCGGAATGCGCTGTGCGTTCGAGGTTCCTGCGACTCTGCGCGCGAACTGGTTGTTCCGCCTGACGGTGAGCCCGGATACTTTCGAATGCGCGCCCCTGGCAAGCAAATTGATTTTCTTGCTGATATTTCCCGGTTTGATTTTGATTGGCCTTCCTGTGTACGCGCATTTCTGCGGTTGGGAACTGGCGTCCATTCACATCACGATTGTCGCGGCGATGTGCGCGCTGTTCACTCGGATTGTGGTGACGCAATTCCGCAAGATTCCGTTTACGTGCTCGATGTCCGCGTTCCAGAGCAACTCAATCGTGATTATTCTGGTTTACATCATCGGGTTTTTCGCTTTCAGCGGCTTGACGTCTTCGGCGGAACACTGGGTGTTTGAAGATCCTCTGCGATTTCTGGTTTTCGTTCCCTGGTTGGCAGGAGCATGGCTGGGGCTGCGCTACTGGCAGCGTAGCCTGACGTACCTGGACAAGAAAATTATTTTCGAAGAACAATCGCCTTCCGCAATTGAAACGATGAACCTAGGTTTTGGTGCATAAGGAATCGCAGTGTGCAGGAGACCTTTAAGAGATTCATTGCTTCTACCTTCGCATTCAACTCTCTTCGACGCGTTGTACGTGGATCTCGCTGTTGGTGGGGTCCAGCGTTCCAATCACTTTCACCTGCTTGCCTTCGAATTTGGCGACCAATTTCTGGTCAACATCCAACTGGTACCAGTGTTTTTGGCGTTCGTCTCTCAGGACGAAGCGATCGCCATTCATCCAGATGGTGCCAGTGAAGACTCTTGCTTCGGTCTTATTTTCGGACGGCAAGCGGGACTGATCTTGCTTCGCGAACTGCTGCGTCCGAGACCCCGCGATCTCTTTCGAATCCAAGCTTGCAGCCGGAGCAGAAGCTCCGAAGACGATGGTCATGATAGCAGCATTCAGGAAGGCGCTCGTTCGGTGCATGCGTCACCTCAAGTCATGGTGTTGGGCTGTATGTTCGTGCGGGGCCCGAATTGCGTTTGATGACTGGGTGAGACGCATTTGAATCGCCGTTGGCGACGCGGAGAAAATTAGTCCAGTTATTTCAATCGGTTGGCGAGTGGCCTAGCGGCCGCCTTCTCGTTTGGCGGTGAGAGTCTGCCGGGCATTTTCTGCGGAGGTACGAGCAAAATGTTCCATCGGTCGTACTGGAGCGGGGAGTACTCAAAATTCCGTACAGTTCGCTGTTTCTGGCGGTCTACAACAGCAGCTGAAAAGTTTGGAAGGCGCGCTCCCACTGCTCTGTGGCTGGGTACTTGATTTTGAGGTCCACTATTTTGAAGATGCGGCTAGGGCTAGGTTCAGGCCGCCGGCGATTGCGGGGAGGTCAAGCCGGCCTACTCCAGCAATCAGCGAACCCAATCGTAAGTGTCGTGCCTTTGACACCATTAGAAAACCTCTTCAGAATTTGAATTCCGCGATTTGACTGAGGAGGCGGATCAGGGTTTCGATTTCCGCGGGCTTTAGCGTTGTTGGCGCAACATGCATTGGTTTGTAGATGTGGAGGCGGGCCGGGCCCCCGCTGCCCGGTGCCTCCCGCAATACGCAGGACGTCTTGGACGTTCCCGGGCTGCGCGCGGCGGGTGACATTGTTGCAGCTGCCGCATAAAATGAATTGTGCTGTTGGTGCGGTGAGATGTTGCGAGGATTTCGCGAGGGTTCTGCTGGGGATGTCCACGAATCACAAGCGTTTCGCGGGCGTGCGCGTGCTGATCTTCGACCTGGACGGCACGCTGATTGATTCCAAGCTCGATCTGGCGCACTCGGTGAATGCCATGCTGGCGCACCTGGGACGCGAGGCGCATGTCCACGAGATGATTTTCAGCTTCATCGGCGATGGCGCGGCGATGCTGGTGCGTCGGGCGCTGGGCGAGGGCGTCAGCGACGCGGAAGTCGAACGGGGGCTCGCCTATTTCCTGAGCTACTATCGCGCGCACATGCTGGACAACACCATCGCTTATCCCGGAGTAAGCGAAGCACTGGCGGAGCTCGCGACAGATCCAGCCCATGCGATGGCCGTGCTTACGAACAAGCCGGTGGTGTTCAGCCGCGCGATTCTGGAGGGGCTGGGGCTCGCGCACTATTTTCGATTTGTCTATGGCGGAAATAGTTTCGAGAGAAAGAAGCCCGATCGCATCGGCGTGGAGGTTTTGTTGCGCGACCTGCAGGCCGCGCCGCGCGAGGCGATGATGATCGGCGACTCCGACGTGGACGTCAAAACCGCACGCAATGCGGGAATTTTCGCTTGCGGAGTGAGCTACGGCTTTGGGCTTGAGGGTTTACGCGCACATCCGCCGGACCTGATGCTGAATAGCTTGGCCGAGCTTCCTGGGCACTTGGATGGCCGGGCCCGGAATTTGTAGCCGGCAATGGGGTGCCCAATCGAATCGCTGCGCAGAGTTACGGAATCCGTTCTCGCTATCCTGCTGATCTTGTCGGTCGGAACTGTGCGCGCCGGAAATCCTGCCACATTTTCCGCAGATGCTCCGCAAGCCGCGGCGGCGATGCCTTTTCGCGGCGGCGAAATCTTGAATTATCGTCTGGAGTGGGCCGCGTTTTCGAATGCTGCTTCGGTGCAGACCGCGGTCGTCGAGCGTCGCAACCTTTTCGGCTGGCAGACGTGGCATTTTCGGGCGTCAGTGCACTCGCAGCCGCCTTTGCGCACTCTCTTCGAGGTGGATGACCAGTTCGATTCCTACACGGACGCTAGGACTCTCGAGAGTCATCAATACGAGATGTATCTGAACGAAATGGGCAAGAAGCAGATCGAAGTTCTGCATCTCATCGCCATCGGCCAATCCTCAAGCGGCAATGTGTCCCCGGTAATCGTCCAGCCGGGGACGCGAGATCCTCTGGGTGCCTTCTTTCTTTTGCGCGCGACGGACTGGAGACGGACGCCCGAAGTACGCGTTCCGCTCTACGACGGCAGCGATCTGTACGAGATGCGCGCGCGCTTGGAAGTTCCTGCGGAAACCGTGGCGATTACGATGGGAGATTTTCAGGCGACCAAAATTTCGATACATCTATTTATGCACAGCAAGGAGGTTCCGCAGACGAGCTTTTCGGTGTGGCTGGCGCATGATGCTGCGCGCACGCCAGTCTTGATTCTCGCGGAAATGCCGTACGGGAATGTGCGCGGGGAACTTACGGCAATGCCTAAATGAAGGCAGGCACTCAGGTGGAGTTGCAGGTGATAGGAACGGCGGGTCAGTCTTCCGGAACGACCCAATCATCGGGCGGGAAGTCAATCTGCCAGAAGCTGGGCGAAGGTTTCACGAATTCGATGCCCATCTGGGCTTTGCCGGCTTGCTCGGTTCCGACGTACACGACGCGGCACTGCCGCGTAGTCTGCGTGGCTCTATTCGCGATGGTGATTTCCTGGGCTGCGGCTACGCGAGCGGCCAGCGAAATCAAGGCTCCGTGCGCGTTTACCACGAGGGTGCGCGTTTCCTCGTCAAATTCCTGATTGGCGGTGGTTTTGCCCTTCACCGTGATCGGCACGCTGAGCAGCACACGCATGCTGCGGCGCCGGCCTGGATCGGTGATCAGCTTTTGCGCTTCTTTGTGCGGAGCTGTGGGTGCGCCCATGCCCCTACGATAGCCTCCACCTGTGCGCGGGGCAATGGAACTATCTTCCTACTCGCGTTATTCAGTAACTAGCACAAGAGAACGGGCCTTCGCTGGCCATCGGTACAGGCGAAAGAGCGGATGATTTGCGGGTGGTGGAACCGAGCGTTACGACCTCAGTGAGACTGGCCGCGGTTGGGTGGAACCCTAGCAGTGCACCACTTTTCCGGCGGGCTGCTGGACGTTGCGCGTCGCGTTGCGCGTATCCACCACGAGTGCGGCGTGGCGCACGATCGCGTCGTAATCATAGCTGGAGTGATCGGTGGCGATGAGCACGCAGTCGTAACTCGCGAGCCGCTCGGGCGTGAGCTCGACCGATTTCATGTTCGAGAAATCGTAATGGCGCATCTTGTGGAGGGAAGGGAAATAGGGATCGTTGTAATCGAGGTTCGCTCCACGCGCGGTGAGAAGCTCGAGCAATTTGAGCGAAGGAGACTCGCGCAGGTCGTCCACGTCCTTCTTGTAGGCCACTCCCAGAAGCAAGATTTTCGAACCTTTCACGCTCTTTTCATGGTTATTTAACGCGGCCACCAGCGCCTCGACCACGTTGTAGGGCATGGCCGTATTGATTTCGCCCGCCAGTTCGATGAAGCGCGTGGCGAAATCGTACTCGCGCGCTTTCCACGAAAGATAGTAAGGGTCCACTGGGATGCAATGCCCGCCGAGGCCCGGACCCGGATAAAAAGGCATGAAGCCGAAAGGCTTGGTGGCCGCGCTGTCAATCACTTCCCAGATGTCCAGGTCCATGCGCAGGGAAAGCTGTTTCAATTCGTTCACCAGCGCGATGTTGACGCAGCGAAAGATATTTTCGAGCAGCTTGACCATCTCGGCCGCGCGCGTGGAGCTGACCGGCACGACTTTCGACACGATCTGTGCGTACAGAAACGCTGCGGCGCGGCCACTGGGGGGATTGATTCCTCCGACTACCTTGGGGATCTGCGCCAGGCCGTATTGCTTATTGCCGGGATCTTCGCGTTCGGGCGAGAAGGCCAGGTAGAAATCCGCGGCCACGTTTTCCGCGCCCGGGCCTTTGGCAAGCGGGCAGTGCAGCCCGCCCTTTTCCAGAATCGGCAAAACCAGTTCCTCGGTGGTGCCGGGATACGTAGTGCTCTCGAGAACGATGAGCTGATTGCGTTGCAAATTCGGCGCTATCGCCTTCGCGGTGTTTTCGACGTAACTCAAATCCGGTTCGCGGCGCTCGTCCAGAGGTGTGGGCACGCAAATCAGCACCGCGTCCATTTCCTTCAGGCGCGCGAAATCACTGGTAGCGTCGAATCGGTTGGCCTGGACGTGCCGCTGGATTTTCTCCGCCGGAATATGCTGGATGTAGGATTGTCCGGCGTTTAGCTTTCTTACTTTCTCCTGGTCGAGGTCGAAGCCGGTGACGCGCTGGCCGACGTCCGCAAAGCGCAACGCGAGCGGCAGACCGACGTAACCGCAGCCGATGATGCCGATTCTGATATTTTTCGATGCGAAGAACTCCGGACTACGCTCTGCGGGCACTCGTTACCCTCGCCTGCAACGATGATTTCGATGGCCGCATTCACGATCGGCCAAATACTGCGTTTCAAGACGACAAGGGACTATAGCAAGAATCCGAATGAGCACAAAGGCGCGCCGGGGAAGTGGTTTCGTGCGAAACGAAAGATGCCCGCCGCGGCCCCGGAAAACACAGGACACAGCGGCCCGCCACAAATCTTTCGTCGCGACAGAATTGGCTCTTTGACTGAGGTCGCTGTCGCGACGTTTCCGGTTGTGAGCGCGGTGAAATTACGAGAGTATTCCGCATGGCTGGTTTGGGTTCCAAGCTCCACTATTTAATCCAGCAGCGGAGTTTTCAGGTTGCGCTGGCTCTTTGGATTTTGATCAGCGTGGCAACGCTGGCGCTTTGCCATGGAACGATGCCGCTGCCGATTGGGCCGCACCCGGGCAATCCGGTGACGTTGGTCGTTTCGAGTTCGATCGCGCTGGTGTTTTTGGTGCTGGAGGTTGGACTGGTCGCCTTGATTACGCGGCGACGGCCGATGCCGGACTTGGCCGAGCGCGCGCCCGAACGCGGCGTCGCGTTGCGCGAGGCGGCGATTTTGTGGATTTACGGCGCCTCGGTCTTGCTGGCGGGACGATTCATAGGGGTGCACTATTTGGGGGCTGGCGTAGCGCTGCATTTGAATGGCTCGCTGGTGGGAGCGACGCGGGTGCAATCTCCGCACGAGGTTTACGCCTTTGCGGCTTACAACGGGATATTTTTCGCGTTGATTCCATATGTGGTCTTCCGTCTGCTCGGCTATTCGAAGGAGCAGTTAAACTTGAAGTCAGCGAATCTGAAGAGCGACGTGATCGTGATCTTCGTAGTGATGGGGATCGGTTGCTTCATGGATCTTGCGTTGGGTGGGAATTTTTTGCGGTTGACGCATCATCAACAGCTGGCTGGCGGGCTGCTGTCGTTTATCTTTCATCTTTTCGGCACCGATCTGCCGGTGATGATTTTTATTTACGCGATCCTGTTGCCGCGCTACTGCAAGTTGACGGCACCGGTAACGGCGTTCCTGGTGGCTGCGGCCAGCTATCCTGCGCTGCACGTGTTTGAAGCCTGGACGCGATACGACACACTCGCTCATTCCGTACTGTCGGTGATCGTGGTGTTCCTTATATTTTTCCCTCCTGGAGTGATGAAATCATTTCTCACGATGCGCACGGGCAACGCCTGGGTGCATATGTGGGGTTTTCATGCGGTCTCGCCGCATGTGACCGTGGATAGCAGGCTGATTGTGGCAGACTTTCACATCAAGTGAAGGCGCGGTCCGATGTGAGTTAATGCGCGGCGGGTTCCGCGGCGGGATGCATTCCGTGCTGCGGAACTTCGTGAACGCCTCGTAGCGGTTGTTCCTGATGAAATCGGAAAAGTTGATTCAGCGGCCCGGCGCCCTTGCCGATCGCGTAGGATTTCTCGATGGCCTTGGTAACATAAGCCTTCGCCAGAATCACGGCTTCGCGAAGCTGCTGGCCGCTCGCCAGTTGCGCCACGATCGCCGATGAAAAAGTGCAGCCCGAGCCATGCGTATTCGGACTTTTCACGTGGTCGCCGCCGAATGTCTCCACTTCCGTGCCGATGCACAGCACGTCAATCGGCTTATCCAGATGTCCGCCGGTAACCACCACGGCCTGCGCGCCCATTTCCACCAGCTTCAGCCCCGCCGCTTTCATCCCCGCGAGGTCTTTCACTTCCATGCCCGTCAGGAATTCCGCCTCGGGGACGTTCGGCGTGATCACGCTTACACGCTTCAATAATTCATCGCGCACGAATTTCAGCCCCGAAGTATCCAGCAGCTCTGCGTTCCCCGCCGTGGGACGGAAAACGGGATCGAGCACCACGTGAGCAAATTTGTGCTTATCGAGAAATTCGGTGACCACCGAAGCGTTGGCGCGGTTCGCCAGCATCCCGATTTTCACGCCCGCGACCGTCACATCGTCCGCCAGCGTATCGAGCTGCGCGCGCAAGGTCGCCGAAGGCGTCGCGTGCACGGAAACAACTCCCTGCGTGGATTGCACCGTCAGCGCCGTCACCACGGCCACGCCATAACAATTGTGCGCCGCAAAAGTCTTCAGGTCGGCCGCTACTCCGGCGCCGCAGGACGGATCGAATCCGGCAATGGTCAAAAGAATTGGTGGAGCGTGATTCGAGTGATTCGTGTGGTTACTCATTGGAAGTGCCCTCCGCGCGAGGCCTCCGCAGACAACTACGCCGGCGCTGCCATTTTCCGCATTGGCGCACCGGCTAAGCAAAATGTACGCGTGTTCTTGCGCATCGCGCAAGAAAAATTTTTGAGTTTGGATGGTGAGTACGATCAGGATGAGAAAAACTTAATTTCGTGGATTCGTCACGGGAAAAGTCCGCGCACCAGCGTCGCGTCCGCCACGCGCCCCACCGCCAGCACGTAGGCTCCGGTGCGCAGATGCGTGTGATGCTTTCGCGCGGCCTCGTGCACTTCGTGAAACGCGCGACGCATCACCAAATCCAGCTTGGCGTTCACTTCCGCTTCGGACCAGAAGAAACTCTGCAGATCCTGCACCCACTCGAAATAGCTGACGGTCACGCCGCCCGCATTCGCGAGCACATCCGGAATCACCATCACGCCCTTGCGCGCCAGAACTTCATCCGCATGAGGCGTGGTCGGCCCATTCGCGGCTTCGGCGATGATTTTGGCCTTGATCTGGTCCGCGTTATTCAACGTGATCGCGTTTTCCAATCCCGCGGGAACCAGAATGTCGCACTTCATCGCCAGTAAATCGTCGTTCGAAATCCGCGACGTGCCGGGCATCCCCACCACTGTCCCGGAACGCTCCTTGTAACGCATGGCTTTTAGCGGATCAATCCCGCGCGAATTGAATACGCCGCCGCGCGAATCGCTGATCGCCACCACGCGCGCTTTCTTCTCCGCGAATAATTTCGCCGCGATCGAACCGGCGTTGCCGAACCCTTGAATCGCGACGCTCGCGCCGCGCAGCGACATTTTCTTGACCTTGCACGCTTCTTCCACCACGATCACGCAGCCGCGCGCCGTCGCTTCGTTGCGTCCCTCTGAGCCGCCGATGGAAATTGGCTTGCCCGTCACCACGCCCAGCGACGAATGTCCCTTGGTCATCGAGTACGTATCCATGATCCAGGCCATCGTCTGTGAATCGGTGTAAACGTCCGGCGCTGGAATATCCTGCTCGGGCCCGATGATCGGCAAAATTTCCGCCGCAAACCGCCGCGTCATGCGCTCCAGCTCGGGCTTGCTCATCCGCTTCGGATCGCAAATCACTCCGCCCTTCGCACCGCCGTAAGGAATATTCACCGTCGCGGTTTTCCAGGTCATCCACATCGCCAGGGCCCGCACTTCATCCAGCGTAACGGCCGGGTGATAGCGAATCCCGCCCTTGGCCGGACCGCGCGCCATGTTGTGCTGCACGCGGAACCCGCTGAAGACTTTGATCTGGCCATTATCCATCTTGGTAGGGATCGAAACTTCCAGCACGCGCTTGGCCGTGCGCAAAATCTGCCGCAATCCCTGATCGAGCTTCAAATATTCCGCCGCGATATCGAACTGGATTTGCGAGATGCGGTAAGGGTTCAGGTCCTCGCGCGGGGCGATCCGCGGAATGGGCTGCATATTCGCCGGTTTGGCAACGGTAGCCATCAAGTCTTCCTTCCTGATGTGTTGAAAGGTATTTCCGGGGCCTGTAACTCTTACGCGAATCGAAGTTTATTCGAGCCGTGCTGGATGTCAATGGAAACCGCCGCAAAACCGCGAAATGTTCGCGCCACGACACACCCCGTCGACCCCGAGGCCCTGCCGCCAGGTCAAGTTAAGTCATTGTAAATAAGCCATTTGAGTCTTGCGTGAAATCAATACCGGCCCGCAACTCGTCACCTCCCCGTTATTTAGCATCTCGGCAAAATCCGCATTGACCGCGCCCCACCACGCAAGCTACGCTCCCCAGTCTTGTTTCCCGCACCTCGCAGCGTGCGGGGTTTGTAATGGCACCGCGCGCCGCGCCGCAATCTGCAAGCCTCCCGCGCGCGTACTAAATAGGAGCCGCAATCACTCAGACTGGGGAGACGCGAGCGCAGTTGAAGGCCTCGGACGCGATGCTCGTCGCCAGAATCATCCAGCGTGATGAGTCAGCGCTCGCCGCGCTCTACGACCGTTACGCCGGCATGCTCTCGTCCGTCCTCAACCGCATTTTGCGCGACACTCAGGCGGCCGAAGAGATTCTGCAGGACATCTTCTACCAGTTGTGGCGCACCGCGCCGCGATTCGACCCTGAGCGCGGCTCGTTGCCGGGCTGGCTGCTGGTGATCGCGCGCAATCGAGCCATCTCGCGTTTGCGGAGCCACAATCCCGCGGCCGGCGAAGAATTGGTGGAAAACACAATCGTCGTACCGGCGAACCTTGAGAGCGCCGTCGTGCAGCAGCAATTGCTCGGCAAGGTAAAAAACGCGATGGAGAGTCTTCCCAAGGAACAGCGCGCCACGCTCGAATTGGCTTATTACGAAGGTCTGACGCACAGCGAAATCGCCCAGCGCACGGGCGATCCGCTGGGCACCGTAAAGACGCGCCTGCGCACCGCGGTGGAAACTCTGAAACGGAATTTGCAAATATGAGCGGTCAAAATCCAAATCGGCCGGAAGATTTCGATCTCTACGCGCTCGGCGCGCTCGACGAGGCCGAAAAGCAGGAATTCGAATCGAACCTGGCGACTCGCGGCGACTGCGCGCGAAAAATCGCTGAAGGGCAAGGCCGCATGGCTCTGCTTGCCTTTGCCGCGCCTCGCGTCGAGCCTTCGCCCGGCGTTAAAGAACGCCTGATGCGCCAGCTTCACGCGACCGCCGAAGGTTCCGGCGCCAGCGGCGCACCAGCGCCTGCCATGCCGGAAGCTGTCGGCGGAATCTTTGGACGCTGGTGGGCGCTGCTCGTTCCCGTGGCGTCAGCTCTCGCGCTCGCCACCATCCTGCTCTGGTTGCACAACGTCCAGCTTGATCGCCAGCTCGCCGATCTACGCAACACGGTGCAACAGCAACAGAAGCAGCTTGACGAATCACGCCACATGGCCGACTTGCTCGCCGCCCGCGACACCGTCGTCGTCCCGCTCTGGGAGCAGAAGACTCCAAACACGGTCGGCGCCCGCGTCGTCTACAACGCCCGCGAAGGAATGATGCTCTATGATGGCGCGCTGCCCCCCGCTCCCGCGGACAAAAGTTACCAGCTCTGGCTCGTTCCCATGAAAGGCGCGCCCATCAGCGCCGGCGTCTTTAATCCAAAGTCCGGCCAGATGAGCCACATGATGATGAAGCTCCCAGCCGGAGTCGCCGCGAAGGAATTCGCAGTCTCGCTAGAACCAGCAGGCGGCATGCCCCAACCGACAGGCCCCATGGTCCTAGTAGGCCCAGTAACGTAACAAGTAGAGCGCCAGCCGGTCTGGGTGTTCAGCGGCGATGCATCTCCGTTGTGGTAGAGCTTTTGCTTTCGGGTTGGGTTTTCTCGGCGTCCTCAGCGTCCCTGCGGTAGAAGTTCTCTCAGGGTTTAGCAGCTGTGCCAGGAATGTGTTCGACACCCATATATGACTGCAACGCCTCCGGAATGACGACCGACCCGTCCGCCAACTGATAATTTTCCACCAAGGCGATCCAAGTCCTCCCCACCGCCAATCCCGACCCATTCAAAGTGTGCACAAACTCCGATTTCTTTCCGCCCGCCGACTTAAACCGGATCCCCGAGCGCCGCGCTTGGAACGCCTCCGTATTCGAGCAAGACGAAATTTCCATGAACTCGCCCGTTGAAGGCAGCCACACCTCGATGTCGTAAGTCTTCGCCGATGCGAATCCCATGTCCGCGGTGCACAGCTGCATCACCCGATAATGCAATCCCAGCCGTTGCAAAACCGCTTCCGCGTTCGCAACCAGCGATTCCAGCTCGTCGTAACTCTGCTCCGGCCGCGTGAATTTGAACATCTCTACTTTCTGAAATTGATGCTGCCGTTTCAAACCGCGCGTGTCGCGCCCGGCAGCCCCCGCCTCCGACCGGAAACACGCCGTCCACGCGCACACTTTCAGCGGCAAATCGTCGCCGTTCAAAGTTTCGTCGCGGTGCAGGCTGGTCAATTCCACTTCGGACGTAGGCGTCAGCCACAAATCCGTGTTTTCCAGATGGAACATGTCCGCCGCGAATTTCGGCAATTGCCCCACGCCCGTCAGCGAAGCCGTATTCACCAGAAACGGCGGCAGAATTTCCGTGTAGCCGTGCTCGCGCGTGTGCATGTCCAGGAAAAAATTCGCGAGCGCCCGTTCCAGCCGCGCTCCCAGCCCCGTATAAACCGCAAACCGCGCCCCCGCGATTTTCACCGCCGCGTCAAAATCCAAAATCCCCGCGCCCTCGCCAATCTCCCAATGCGGTCGCGCCTTGAAATCAAACGACGGCGGCTTACCCCACCGCCGCACTTCCACATTGTCCGCCGCCGATTGGCCCACCGGCACGCTGGCATGCGGAATATTCGGAATCGTCAGCAGAAAAATCTTCAGCTGCTCGTCCAGCTCATTGATGCGCTCGTCGTCCCGCTTGATTTGATCGGAAACTTCCTTCATCCGCGCCAGTATCTCCGACGCATTCTCGCCGGCCTTCTTCTTCCGCGCGATTTCCTCGCTAGCCTTGTTGCGCTCAGCCTTCAAGCGTTCAGCCGAGGTAATCAAAGCCCGCCGCTCGGAATCAATGACGCGAAAAGGCCCCAAATCCAGCGCAATCCCACGGTCGCGCCCCATCTTTTCGATCACATCCAGATGTTCCCGCACATATCCAAGATCCAGCATAGGCGAAGCAGAATACATGAAGTCAGCAAGAAGTGAAAAGCGCAGACACACATTACGGTGCGCCTTCGGAGTGAACTGCGAGGTTGGGGGCCGTTGAATTACGTTGTCATCCCGACAGAGGCGCGATGCAGTTTTGCGCCGACGTGGGACCTCTCCTGGTTTAGTGCTGGCTTTGCAGCGGCCGCCCTCGGTCTCGCCCGTAGGTCTTCGAATTGGCATGTCCTGGTGGGTTGCAAAGCACGATTCACGTTGTCTTCAGCACCAAAGACCGCCGCAAATCAATTCCTCAAGAATTTCAATCAAGCTTGTGGTCCTACATCGCCGGCATATGCACAAACCAAAATTCTCGTTCATGCCATCGCCGGCATCAGCGATCACCTTCATCTTCTCATCCAACTCCCGCCGACCGTGACGCTAGCCAAGGCCGTTCTGACCATAAAATCTAATTCGTCGCGGTGGGCGCACGACCAGGGCCACAAGTTCGCGTGGCAAGAAAACTACGCCGCGTTCCGCGTGAGCGCTTCGCTAGTTCCCACGGTCCTTCGCGACATTCAAAATCAAGAAGCGCATCACAGAAAAATGCGCTTCGACGCCCGATTTGTGATTTTGCTGAAGAAATTCGTGCTCGGCTGAGTGCTAGCCTGAGTATTGCACCTACAGCGCTCGAGGTTTCTTTGCGGCCGTTCCCGGCGCTGCCGCACCGGGCTAACTTATGCTGCGCCTCCGGCGCTGGTTGGGAGTGAGTCGCAACTTCGAGAGGCTGGTATTTTTCACGCTAGGCCCCCGTGGAACCTGCAGTTGATAACTATGCGGATATATATTTAAACGTTTACTAGGTCGCTCTGGAAAATGTGGCCCTCCCTCGTCTGGATTTCCAATCTCTCCCCACCAATCACAGAATTACGCTGTAACTTGCACAAAACAAAGCACAGCAACGAAGTCTACTCGTCATTCTTTACAGGGTATGCAGGTCACGAATCGCATCTTTTCCCGCCAAGATGGGTCCGGGGGGCCATCGGTCGCGGGTCACGAATCACAAATCACGAATCACGGTTTTCGCCCCAACTTCCACACAATCTGCCGCATAATCCCCGTCCACATATCCGCATCACGCGACGGCAAATTCAACCGCCGCACCAAACGCCGAACCCTTTCATCCGCGTCCGCGACCTTGCGCAGATCGAGGAACCCGCTGGCACTGAGCGCTTCCCTCAGGACCGCGGTGAATCGCTCCAGCTCGTCTGAGGTCGCTGGCGGCAGCTTCTCCGACGCCTTCTCGAATCGGCCGGCGAACTTCGCCGCGAATTGCGGCGCGCCGTTAGCCGTGTGGTTCGCGTCGCGAATCAGTTCGTACAGACACACCGCCACAGCCTGCCCCAAATTCATCGAAATATTCTGCGCCGAGGTAGGAACGTGCAGCAGCCAGTGGCAATGGCTCAAGTCTTCATTGGTCAATCCAAATTTTTCGGACCCAAAAAGCAGGGCCACACGATTCGAAGCCACGCGCTTCCGCGCGCCCTTCTTGCGCGGGGCTTCTCGCCCGCCAGATGTTTTGCGAGCCAATATCTTGCGAATGATGTTCGCTCCATCTTCCAGGCGCCGCAGCGGATGGTGCAATTCGCGATGGCCCACGGCGGTGGTCCCGACCACCAGCCTGCAATCCGCGATAGCCTCGGCCACGCTCTCGAATTCCTCGGCCTTCGCGAGCACCGGCGCAGCGCCCACCGCCGAACGCGCCTCGCGATACGCCGGCTCGTACGGCGTCACCACGCGCAAATGCGCAAACCCAAAATTGCTCATCGCGCGCGCCGCCGCGCCAATATTCAGAGGGTTGCGCGCGCACACCAGCACCACGCGCAGATTGTCGAGGTCAGCCCCAGCGCTCATCCGCGCCTATTCTACGGCACTCGCGCGCTATCGCAACGTGACCAGCACCTCGATCACAATTATGGAGAAGTCGCAGTGGCGCAGGACAGCAAAGACATCGTCTCGCTTGTGTATAGTCCCGAGGGAATTGCGAACGCCGCGCGCAAAAACTGAGGCCAAGACAACCAATTACAATGAATAAAGTTAGACGAGACATGAAGTTGCGATCTCCTTTCCTTCAATGAGAATTATGGAACAGCGCCGGGACGCTCGGGGCTGACCGCTTCGGACCAGAGTGGGTGCGGGCGTTAGATGACGATGGATTCCTGGTATTCGCCGAAAGCGCGCCGGAGCGCGTCGGAAATTTCGCCTACCGTGGCACAAGCTTCGACGGCGGCGAGGATCGCGGGCATGAGATTTTCGGCGGTGTGCGCACGGCGCTCGATTTCGGCGAGCGCGGCATTCGTTTTCGGTGCGTCGCGGCGGGCGCGTAAGGCGTGGAGGCGCGTCACTTGCGCGCGTTCGATTTCCGGATCAATGCGCAGCGTGGGAATGGTCTTTGCTTCTTCCGCCCGAAAACGATTCACGCCGACGATGACTTGCTCGCCGGAATCCACGGCTTGCTGATATTCGTAGGCGGACTTTTGAATCTCCTGCTGGACGTAGCCCGTCTCGACGGCGCGCAACATTCCGCCCATCGCGTCAATCCTCGAAATGTAATCCCGCGCGCCGGCTGCGACTTCGTTGGTCAATTTTTCAATGGCATAAGAGCCGGCGACCGGATCGATCGTGTTCACCACGCCGGTTTCCTGCGCCATGATTTGCTGCGTGCGCAGCGCTAGCAGCGCGGACTGCTCGGTGGGGAGCGCGAGGGCTTCGTCCAGCGCGTTGGCGTGCAGCGACTGGCAGCCGCCGAGCACCGCGGCAAGAGACTGCAATGCAACGCGCACGAGATTGTTTTCGGGCTGCTGCGCGGTCAGCGAAGAGCCGGCGGTTTGCGCGTGAAAACGCAGCATCAGCGAGCGCGGATCGCGGGCGTGAAATCGTTCGCGCATCGTATGCGCCCACAGGCGGCGCGCGGCGCGGAACTTCGCGATTTGCATGAGCAGCTCGTTGTGCGAATTGAAGAAAAACGAAAGCTGCGGGGCGAATTCATCCACGGCGAGACCGGCTGCCACCGCTGCTTCCACGTAGGCGATGCCATTCGCGAGCGTGAACGCGACTTCTTGCACATCGGTCGAACCCGCTTCGCGAATGTGATATCCGGAAATCGAGATGGCATTCCAGTTGGGAATTTCATGGCGGCACCAGGCAAAAATATCGGTAACGATGCGCATCGCGGGGCGCAGCGGATAAATATACGTACCGCGCGCCATGTATTCCTTCAGGATGTCGTTCTGCACCGTGCCGGCCAGGCGTTTCAGATTCGCACCTTGCTGCTTGGCGACCGCGACGTACAGCGCAAGCAGAATTGCGGCGGTTGCGTTGATGGTCATCGAAGTGGAGACATTTTCCAGCGGGATGCCGTCGAAAAGCGTTTGCATGTCTTCGAGCGAGTCGATGGCGACGCCGACTTTGCCCACTTCGCCCTGCGCGAGCGGATGGTCGGAATCCATGCCGATTTGCGTCGGCAGATCGAACGCGACGGAAAGGCCTTTCACGCCCTGCGCGAGCAAGTAACGATAACGTTGATTCGATTCGACGGCACTGCCGAAGCCGGCGTACTGGCGCGTGGTCCACAGGCGTCCGCGATACATGGTGGGATAAACCCCGCGAGTGAAAGGGAACTCGCCGGGATAGCCGAGGTCGCGCTCGAAGTCCCAGTCACCGAGGTCGCCGGAAGTGATGACGGCTTCCATGGGCAGACCGGATGGCGAGGCAGCCTTGCGTTCACGCTGGGCGGGAGACTTGGTGGCGGAGTCAGTCATCAGCGGACGCGCCGAGCGCGGCGAAACGACGTGAATGCAAAGACCAACATGGTGACCGCATAAACGATGGTAAAACCCAAGAGCCACGCCGCCGGGCGATTATGCCAAAGGCGCCACGCGATGGTCGCGAAGTAGAGGGCGAAGAGCGCGAAAACCGCCCCGACTGCCTCGTGAAAAAGCTGGCGCGCGGCGCGCCACACGACGCGGAGCGCAATCTTCGCGGAGTTCCACAGCATCGAATAGAAGCTTGCGGCCATGGCCTAATTCTAGTACACATTGCGCCCTCGTCGCCCCGGGATTGGGAGCCACGCGCAATCTGCCCTGTGTGTTTAGCCGCGCTCCACGGCTCTCGCGGGAAATTCTCCGGGAACCTGCGCGCTTGACCAGGTAACTGGAGGGGTTCGCTGTAGGCACCTAGGCCTTGTTTTGGGACTGGCGGGCGCTTTAAGATTGGTATAGAAAGGGTTCACAGGAGGTGATGCCCTTGCAACTCGACGATCGCATGAAGCAGTTGCTGCGAGAGCTGGGACACGCCATCAACGACACCGTGTCTGATTCCGACCGGATTGCCGAAGCCATTTCAGGCGTGCGCTCGGCCGGTTTCGACATTGTGCTGAAGCTGGACGCCACGATTGGCCTGGCGCGGCGCTCCGCGCAAGACGCCAAAATGACCACGCAAGACCGCCGTTTCCTGGAATCGTTGCACATTCGCGTGGATGACGAAATCATGGACGAAGAAACGATCGAGCCGCGCGTGGAAATTACCGCGCAAGACATCAAATTTCTGAAGTCTCTGAAGATTTCCTTCGATGAAGAACTCTAAGTTTTTTGCAGCCGCGATTTTGTGCGCCAGCGGAGCGATGCTGGCCGCCGCGCCCGTCCGCGCGCAGATCAATGGCGATTCGTCCGCGGCGCCGGTAATCGTGAGCCAGAAGCCCGCGAGAGCGGAATGGCTGCGAGCGGAAGTGATTCACGCGGATCAGAATACGATCATCGTTCGCGAAGCGGGCAACGAGATGAAGATCCATACCTTCACGTATGCGGAGAAGGCCAAGTATAAAATGAGCAATGTTCTGGAGCAGGGCGGCTACCAGAGCGGCGACCACGTGAAGATCCGCTGGGTACCGGGAACTTCGGAAGCGCTGGACATCAAGGGAAGGCCTTCTCCGGCGATTTGATTTTGGCAGGGCCAGCCCTAGCTGGCGGCCGTTCGCGAACTGAAACACCAACCGAGAGCTGCCACGCGTTGCGCACTGTGGGCCGCCGTTCGCGCCTGCTAGCGACCGACTCTCACTCTCAATCGGCACTATGAAATGATTCGCTCCCCCGCCGTTTCCGGCCGCTTTTATCCATGCGATACGAAGGAACTGTCACGCTCGGTGGCTGAGTACGCACCTGGCGTCGCCGCGAAAGTTTCGGCGCGAGGTTGCGTGGTGCCACATGCGGGTTGGATGTATTCAGGACATGTGGCCGGCGCCGTTTATGGCTCGCTCGAAATCCCTGCGCGCTGCATTCTGCTCGGGCCGCGGCATTATCCGCGCGGCGAAGCGGTGGCGATCTTATCGGACGGAAGTTGGCGCACGCCGTTGGGCGACGCACCGATTGATGCGCAGCTGGCTGTGGAACTAATGCGCGCCTGCCCGAGTTTGCGCGAAGACTCCGTGGCGCATGGGCGCGAACACTCGCTCGAAGTGCAGATTCCGTTTCTGCAGCAACTCGCGCCCGGTTTCCAATTTGTTCCCGTAGTGTTGGCAGCCGACCGTTATTCGGTGCTGGAAGAATTGGGGCATGCAGTCGCGAAGGTTGTCGCTGCGCGTCCGGCGGAACATGTCTTGGTGATTGCCAGTACGGACATGAATCATTACGAGAACGACGCGATCACGCGCGCGAAAGATGAACGCGCGATTGCGCGGATTCAGGCGCTCGATCCGCGCGGACTCTACGACACGGTGCGCGGCGAGGGAATCACCATGTGCGGCTACGGGGCTACCACCGCAATGCTGGTGGCGATGCGCGACTTG
The DNA here is from genome assembly GCA_963795005.1 of uncultured Acidobacteriota bacterium. GTDB lineage: Bacteria > Acidobacteriota > Terriglobia > Acidiferrales > UBA7541 > Palsa-295. The sequence goes on from CAWCGE010000023.1 coordinate 137,673, forward strand.
GGCGCGAAGGATGTGGAGTTAGTGCGTTACGCAACTTCCGGGGATGTGACGGGTGACCGCGACGAAGTTGTAGGATATGCGGGGCTGATCGTTCACTGAAGACGCTTCGCGGGGAGAAAATCAAGTCAAATTCAAAAGATTTAACATAGAGGCCACAGAGAAAACCTGGAGGACCCGGAGAAAAGCGTTTCCTGCCGCAGCTGCGGCGCTGCAGATTTTTGTCGCCTCCGCGTCCGCCGGAACAAAAAAACGGAAGAGAGGTCCCTCGCTTCGTTCGGGATGACAGACTTTTTTGTTTCAACGGCCGGCCCCGGCGCCCCGGCCGGCTGGCTTGCCAGCCGCGGCCAACAAGCAGGCGCACTGGACATTAGTCGTGCCGATGGCTCGTGGTCGCCTTAGTTTACGTTGAGCGTGAACGTGAATGTGTGAGTGGTTGTTCCGCTGGTCGCCGTTACGGTGATGACCTGGTTCTTCGCTTGCGGTGTGCCAGGATTCGTGACACCGCCCCCACCTCCTCCGCCGCAAGCTGCGTTTGCAACGAGCAATGCGACGAGCAGCGCCGCGCCAGCGAGATTCCATCGGCGCCGCCGCGCTTGAATTCCCAATGCGAGAAGCGCGAGGCTGAAAAGGATCAACCGCAGCGCTCCAGTTGTTGGCCAGCCCGACGTCAATGTGGCGGCTTGCTGGAACCAGCGAGCTGGGGGCAGTCGTTGACACGGTGAGCGTAGTGCTGCCGCTGGCGATGACGGAAGCCGCGCTAAAGCTGCACGTGCTTTCGGAAGGCAAGCCGGAGCAGGATGCGGCGGAGAAATTGATCGCTGCCGCTGTAGCCGTTCGATCCAGTGACGGTAAGAACGGTGTTGGCGGTCGCGCCGGGAGCACTGACGTTCACGACTGAGGGCGAGAAGGTAATGTTGAAATCCGGTCCGGGCGCAACACTCTCCGTCAGACTGCCGACCGATATGTCGAAATTCGTATCGCCGGAGTACTCGGCGGTGACAGTCACGGTACCCGATGGCATTGAGTTGGTTGTGATTTGAGCTTGTCCATTGGAAACTGCGGAAGTCCCCAAACTAACGGAATTCGCGGCAAACAATACGCTCCCGGTAAGTGCCGGTTCGCCGGGCTGATTCGAAGTAACCTTCGCGGTGAACGTGACGCTCTGTCCCTGCTGAATAGATGAGGCGGACGCTGAGAGCGTTGTAGTGGTCGGGACCACGATGTTGACGATGTAGGACGCCGAAGTCGCTGCCGAATAGTTCGCATCACCACTGTACTTAGCGACTATGGTGTTCTGCCCCACAGGAAGTTGCGTGGTTGAGGCGTTAATGTAAGCCGTCGCCGTGTGCTGAGTGGGGTTGACTGTAGCAGAAACAGCTACGCTCGCCAGCTGTAAGCTTCCCGAAGTGGAGGTTGAAGTGAAAGTTACAGTCCCGGTCGGTGGGTTTCCCGCTGTGCTGGCGTTGAGGACCTCCGACAAAGGGACAGTGGCGCCGAGGTCAGCCTTAGTGCTACCGGACTCCCCCTGAAAACTCGTCACAGCCTGTAAAATCATGAACGAATTCGCAGGCGAGGTGCTGGAGTTGAAACTGGGATCGCCGCTGTAGTCACCGGTGATGGAATGAGCGCCGGCTCCGAACGTGTACGTTGCGTTCGTCGGCAGCACGTTGCCTTGACTATTCAACGTGAGCGCCGGAATGCCGGTGATGGCATTTCCGCCATCGAGGAAGGTGACGGTGCCGGTGGGAACGCCATTGCCAGAGTTGCCGCTAACGTCAGCGCGTAGATATACCGGAGAGCCGTACGGGCCCGAGCTGAACGGCAGGACATTGCCTTGAGCATTCTGAGTAATGAACGAAACCGCGGTCTTGCTTCCTTCGGGAGTTACGCTAACGGCCACAGGCGCGGAATCGCTGGCGCTGAAGTTGCCATCGCCGGGGTAATGGGCCGTGACATTGTAGCTGCCGCCGGGAAGCACGTCCGTCGTTGAGCTGACCGAGCCATTCGTCAGCGCAAAATCCGCAACGCCGGGGTCAATGGTCGAGGTCGCCATCAAAGCTACGTTTCCGGTGGCCGTTCCAGTAGCCGGTGGAGTAGGCGTGACGTTGATCTGTACGGTTACCGCGGAACCGTGAACGATTGACGAAGTGGGACTGAGCGACAAAGTTGTAGCCGTGGGCTTTAGCGCAGAAGTGATCGTGCTCCACTTGTTGACGAGGTTGGCCGCGTTCACCGAGCCCAGGCCGGTGGTCAGGTCATAGCCAGCCGTCGAGTTATAACCGGACAATATGCCGATTCCTTCCGCGCCTGGTGCGCTGCAATTTGGGGAACCTTCGGCGCAAGGCATGGCATTTGTCCCAGTGGTCACATCGTAAAAAATGCAGGTGCTCGCCGGCGTGCCGGACGAAGTGCAGCTATTGCCCGATTTCGCCGCAAGCTGATAGAAAACGTAGTTGGCGTTGCCTTGGCGCGAGCCGATTTTCTCATTGACCAGCGCCATAATTCCCGCGAAAGCCGGCGACGATGCGGACGTTCCGCCGACGCCTAGGAATTCCAAGTTGGCCGGATCCTGGTTGCAGTAGTTGCCACCGGTTTGATCCGCTTCGCACACGATGTAAAAGCTGTCGGTAAAGAACCCGGTTGCGGCAAACAAGGAGACGTCGGGAAGGTCCCGCTTCCCGTCGCTGGGGACGCCTGTGCCAGTCTGCCAGGATGGCTTGGTGTAGCCGCCTGCACAGCTGGTGACGTCCTGACTGTCTCCCGTCGTGCAACTACTTTTTCCGCCCGATCCGCTCAGCGTGAACACGTTCACGCCGATCACTTCCGTATTGTTGCAGTTGGTCAACGCGTTGCTGCTGAACCCATAGAATTCCATCGCCGGGCTGGTGCAGGTGTCGTTCCACGGAACCTCAGGGATGTAGCTTTTCGCGGACTGCTGGGTCGTGCTGGAGATGTTGGTGGCGCTCCAGTAGGTGCTGGGATTCGAAAGATCGTTGAAATCCGTGCCGCCGACGGCGACGTTATAAGGCGTGGATGCGAACCCGCTGACTTGCAAACCAAATTGAGCGGGTGCGGGAGCCGGATTATCGTGGCTGTCGCAACCTGCGGAGCCATTGTCTCCGGCGGAAACGAAGGCGGTGATGCCCTCGGCGGCGGCCTGCTGCCAGACCGCATTGTAAAACTGGTTGCCAGCTGTACCCAGCCCTGCTTCGCAGATGCCGTAACTTTCACTCAATACCGGAGCAACATTGTTATCCACGGCGTATTGCGCGGAAAGATCCACGCCTAGCGTGGTGTTGGTGGTCGCCGAGGTGATGAATTTAATTGTCGCGCCTTTGGCGACTGCGGATGACCATTGCAGATCGAGATCCGATTCTGTTTCATCGCCGGGCACAATACCTGGGTCCGCACCGTCCAGGACCACGACCGGGGGATTTGCCGGCAAGCCAAAGAGACTCCGGAAGGCCGCGAGATCCTGCATGTCCACATCGGTCTCGCCGATGATTCCAATGGTCTGACCGGTGCCGTCAATCACGGGTGCCGGGCTGCCATTCCAAAGCGGCAGCACGTTATAGATCGTCGCGAAATCATAAGGGCCCAGCCCGTAGCAAGTGATCGGTTGTCCGGTACCTTGAGTCGTGCCACAAGTAAAGCTGTACTCCGGATTGACCGCCTTTATTTCCCCCGTGGACCTGTTTTTCTTGAACACTCCAGCGACTACGTGCATTGGTTTTCTGGGGAAATTGTGCAGGGTATCCACGCCGACGACTACGGGCGTGAGCGCCGTGGGGATTTGCGGATCGGCCGAATTGGCCCAGTGGTCTTCGATTCCGTTTGCGCCGGGGACCGCGTATTGGTGGATGGTGGTGTGCAGCGCCTCTTGTACTTGGCCGGCGGTGCCGGAAAATTCGATTACGGTGCGGCCATTCGAAATGCGCGTGACCTGGAAGCCATGGGATTGCAGCCACGAAGCGATGGTCTGAATGTCCTGGTCCGCGGGGCCGAATTGCTGACCGAATTGCTGCGGCGTGAGCCACTGGTGGTAGCTCGGCGAGGATGGGTCTTGCTGCTGTTCGAGCAGTTGCTCGAGCGCGGCTTCTTGAGCTGGGCTGCGCTGCAGAACCAGCAACATGCGGTTCATGGGCAAGCTCGTGGGAGCAGGGCCGCGGTCGTACTGCGCACGCGCGAGGGGATAAGTGTTGCCCCTCAGGACCGTAAGCTGCGATTCATCCACGGCCTGGGTGATGCGCGCGGCCGTGGAGGTTTGTGGGAATGTACGCAGCGGCAGAAGCAAAAGAAAAGCAAAAAGCAGAAGAATGCGCGAGAATCGTGCGGGTTGGGTTCGCATGTTCACCTGAGACGATTTTTAGGACCTGGGGACGCGAGGGAGAATAGCCGCAAGTTATAAGATGTGTCAAGTTGTCCTTCGGGACAGCCGTGCGAAGGAGTTAGCGGGACTACGTGGAATGACGGCGCGTTGCAGCCACGGCGCGAGTTGGCCAGAAGCGATTTAGTGGGCCGAACGTATGTGGCTGGCGAGCGTACGGGCGCGCTGGCGGGCGATATCTATGATTTTGTCGTCGCCGGCAAGTTGGTCGAGGGTCGGAAGCAGGCGTTCCGGCTCGGGGATGAGCTTGTTGTTGAGGTCGTTCTCAATTTGCAGTAGCACGTCATTGACGCCCAGCCGGTCGTATCGCATGGTGCGCGCCAGGTCGGAAATGTCCGCCGTTTGGCGCGCGAGCCCTTCGAAGATGTTCACTAGCTGCGAAGCGGAATCGTCGAGGGTGTAATTGAACTTGGTTTCGTGTTTCTCGGCGCCATTTTCGTATTGGAGGGTCTTTTCGCCGAGATTGGCGAGCCGCCGGTGTACGTCCAGGTCCACGCCTTGAAAATTGTGCAGTTTCGCGGCCAGTGAAAAAATCCGCTGCGCGAGTGGCGCGCCGATTTCAAAAGGCTGCGGATTGGGCTCTTCGTCAAGCTGGCGAATGTCGTAGGTGCCGGAGCCGTTCTCGTTGATCTTGATCTCGACGAACTCCGGGTAGCTGGTCTTGAAAATTTTGCGATAGGTGATTTCGGCGCTGCCTGCGGGCGCGGCAACGTAAGAAGAACCGGATGGCGGCGCGGCGTCCGTTGTCCGGGCGTGGCTATGAGCGCCCCGAGCACGGACAAAACGAGGGCGGCGATGGCACTGGTGCGGGCGCTGCGACGTTGCGATACTGGAAGCATCACAGACCAGAGATGCGTGCTGCGCGTGTTTGGTTTCGCAGCGAGTTCTTGCGTTGACGTGTGAGGGCTTCGCGAGACGGAATCGCGGCCGAACGACCCGTCGCGGGGCGCACGTTCATAGCTATAGCCCTAAGTTCCTGTGCGCGGGAAACGTGCGCGTGGCAGAGTGCTACAGCCAGGGCGTCCGCTGCGTCGGGCGGTTCGGGATACTCGGTCAGTCCCAGTGCGGAGCTGACCATTTGTTGCATCTGCTGCTTGGATGCGGCGCCGTAGCCAGTGATGCTCGATTTCACTTCGCGGGGCGAATAACTGTGCGCTGGAATCGAGGCCTGCGCCGCGGCGAGCAGGATTACGCCGCGAACTTCGGCGAGCCTCAGCGCCGTACCCATATTCAGCGCCGTGAAGACGGATTCCACGGCGACAGCATCCGGCGCGAATTCATCCACGAGTTGCGAAATCAAATCGTGGATTTTGCGCAAGCGCAGGGCGAAGGTTGCGCGCGCTGGAAATTTCAATGCGCCAAAACGCAGCAGCCGCGGGGCTGAGCCAGAAATTCAACCACGCCGTAGCCTGTTGCTCCGGCTGCGGCCGGATCTACGCCGAGCACACAGAGACGGCTTTGCTTGGAATTCGAATTGGTAGATGTATCGGGCGCCATCGTGGTCGGCACAAGTGTACGTGCGGGCTGGGAGCGGGGGGTAGCATTTTTTCGGGCCGGCGATGCGCGATGAGAAACCCTGGTTGGACTGGGTGAACTGCCAAACCTTGAAACACAGAGTTCGCGGAGAAAACCTGAAGAGCACAGAGAAACCTAGTCACCGCAGAGAAAAACCAAAACGCGCCGGATCTTACGTTGCAAAGCGGCGGCAAGCCGCCGCACTCCAAGAAAAGCTAGCTCGCTACCGCAGCCTGGATTTCCTTTTCGTCGATGTCGAAGTTGGCGTAGACGTGCTGCACGTCGTCGTGGTCTTCGAGGGTTTCCACCATGCGCAGCATCTGCTGCGCTTGCTGCGCCGCTCAGCTTCACGTAATTCTGCGGGACCCAGCCGACTTCCGCGGAGGACGGCGTGATGCCGGCAGCGACCAGCGCCTCGCGCACTTTTTCGAAAGCTTCGGGAGGAGTGGTCACTTCCCAGGCCGAGCCATCGTCGCGCAGATCTTCGGCGCCGGCGTCGAGCACGATGCTCATCATCTTTTCTTCGTCGGCCGCTTCCTTGGGAACCATGATGTCGCCCTTGCGATGGAACATCCAGCCGACCGCGCCGTTTTCCGCCATGTTGCCGCCATTCTTTGAGAACATGTGGCGAATTTCGCTGACGATGCGGTTGCGATTGTTGGTGACGACCTGCACCAGCACGCCGACGCCGCCCGGGCCGTAGCCCTCGAAGGTCACTTCGTCGAGCGTTTCGCCCTCGAGCGTGCCGGTGCCGCGCTGGATGGCGCGCTCGATATTGTCGTTGGGCATGTTTTCGCTCTTCGCGGCAAGAATGGCGGTGCGCAGGCGCGGGTTGGTGATCCGGGTCGGCGCCGCCCGTGCGCGCGGCGATGGTCAATTCACGGATGATTTTGGTGAAAATTTTGCCGCGCTTGGCGTCGGTAGCCGCCTTCTTATGCTTGATCGTGGCCCATTTCGAGTGTCCAGACATAGGTAAACCTTTTCAGGGAAGTATGGCAGGAGCAGCAATATAGCTCTTGCCGCGACAGTGTAGCAGCAGCGCAACATTCAGGCAATAGAGCGGCGCCGATGGATATGTTAGTGCTCGTTCATTGTGAGGTACTTCATCAGCAGCACTTCGTTGCCCTTCTCGCTGTAAATCAGCTCGTCTACAAGTTTCTGGGCGAGCAATACGCCGTAACCGCCCGGACGCAAGCCCTTGGCATCGCGCAAGGCGAAGTGACGAATGGGATCGTCATCGGGATTCGCCACAGCGGCGTGTTCGATTTCATCGAGCGAAAATCCCTCGCCGGGATCTTTCACTCGGCACATCACCATGTGCCGCGCACGCACGTAAGAAATCTCCACCCACTGGTCGGGTTGGAATCGTCCGCCATACTCCATCGCGTTCATTAGGATTTCGCGAAAGGCCGTTGCGACAGCATTGCCTTCCGCTTCCGGCAAGTCGGCGATTTCGTGGAGGAATTGAATTAAGCGGTCGGCGATTTTCAGGTCGCAGCGAGCAAGCAGGCGTATCCATTCCGGAGTCGCTGAAAGGACCTCGATTCCATCGTCCCAACAAGGCCCTTCCATGGCGTTTTGAACCATATCCGAAAGAGCATTCAGCGAAAACGGCCGAGAAAAGTAACTGAAGGCGCGTTCGCGCATGGAATCGATGACGTAGGACGGCGCGCTTTCGTCTGCCAAAATGATGAGACGCGTGTGCGGCCGCACCAGCCTAATTTTGCGAAGCAGTTCGATATCTTCCTTGCCGGAGGTTTTGTCGCTAGTGAGAATCAGGTCAAAAGGCGAAGCTTGCACCAACGCGAGCGCGGCCTTGTTGTCCGCAGTATGCCGAATGCTCCATAGCGCCGGGTCGAGAATGTCTTGAAGCAAGGCGCGAACTTCGGGGTCAGCATCAATGAAGAGGGCCTTCTTGACTGGGATAGGCCCGGCTACGGGGTGTGGAGAGGAACTCATATGCCCACCCAGATTTTGCCCCAACCTACTTGAACGCTACTTTGCTCCTTTGACAGGTCACAGTCAAGCGCGGTTTAACCGATTGCACGCGCGCAAAATTCCAAAACAGCCGGAGAATTAATGCTACTTTGGACTGGCCGCGACGTCGTCCATCGTTGTAGCGTAAAGTTTTGGTGCTTGCGGTTTCCAAACTAAATCAATGGCAACGGTCACCACGGTCCTCGAATTCGCGCTGCTGGCGGTTACCTCGGTGTTTTTTCTGGTGGATCCGTTTGCGGTGATTCCGATGTTTTTGGCGGTCACCGCAAATGCGCCGAAGGAGGAACGGCGAGGCGTGGCGCGGCGCTCCGCCCTGACTTGTGCGATCGTGCTGTGCTCGTTTGCGCTGGCCGGCAGCCTGATCTTCAAAATGTTTGGCATCACGCTTCCGGCATTCAAGATTGCCGGCGGAATCATTCTGATGGGCATCGGCCTGGATATGTTGCAGGCCAAGCAGTCCGGCACGAAGGCCACGGCCGAAGAGCAACAGGAAGGCGCGGAAAAACCGGATGCCAGCATTATTCCTCTGGGCATGCCGATGCTGGCGGGTCCCGGCGCGATTTCGACGGTGATGGTGCTGGTCGGCGAATCACATACCGTTTGGCAGCATGTCATTATTTACGCGACCATTGTCCTGACCGCGTACGTATCCTATCTCATCCTGGCGGGCGCCGATGGCGTGCGGAAATACCTGGGCGAAACCGGGATTCGCATCCTGATGCGGCTGATGGGCCTGCTGCTGGTCGCGCTCGCTGTGCAGTTCGTCGCCAACGGGCTCACGGATTTCGGATTGCTCAAGCAGGTCACCATGCCGTGACGATCCCATGCAGCCGTCCTCGCGGCTGTGGCTAGTATTCGTCTTCTTCGGTTTTCTTCAGGCGGGTCATTTTCAGCGTGGTGCGAAAATCGCGCGAGCGGGCTTCGGCCAGGATGGCGCGGCGCGTTTCGGAAGGCAGCTCCGAGGGCCCGATGATGCCAGCCATATCGCGCGGGAAATGCTTGATGAAGATCGCGGCGAGATTGGCGGTGGCGTAGGCAATGGGCGTGGAAATCAATCCGCGCTGCCGAATCTGATAGAGCGTCGGGAAACTTACGTCGTAACGCAGAAGCAGCGGCTGATCGTCCTTGACTCCTTGCACCAGGACGGCTGCAGCAAAGCGCGCATTTTCCAGCACGCCGCGGCGAATCATGCCCGCGACACCCTTGGGAGTGAGAGTTTTCGGAAATCTCTTACGCACGATTCCCTGCGATCGGTTCAGGCGTCCTTGGCGGATACCAGCGGTACAGGCGATCGAAATCGTTGCCGCCGATTTTGGCGTCCATGTCGTGCATGGGAACCACGTAGGGCAGCATACAGACTTCATCCTGCGCCGCGAGGTACACGGTGGTCTCGCCAATCGGCGGCGGGAAACGGAACTTCTCGCGCTCGGCAAAACGCTTCGCCAGCAAAAAGCGTCCGTGGCGATAGACGCGCGGGCTGGAGATCGCTTCATCGTACATCACCTCGGGCGACCAGGTGGATACCGGATCCTTGCTCTCGGTGCTCTCGTACAGGCGGATGCGCACCGACTCGACCGTATCGAGAAGCTCGGTGCCCCGCTTGGCCAGCAAATTCGTGAGCCCCGGCGCGGCACCCGTGCAGATCAGCGCCGCGCGATTTTTGGCCATGAATCGTTTGTGGAAGCGAAATTGTTCCGGCCGGAAAGGATTGCGGTTGAGATGCGAATTCAGGTCCAGGTAATGAGTGCGCAGGCGTAGAGCCGCGCGCAGGATGATTTCGTTGAAAACGGCAGGAGAAGAGTTGACGATCAGGTTGCAGCCGCGAGCGGCGCGTACGATGGACCAGAGGTTGCGGGCGTTCGCCTCCGTGACTTCAATCTTGCTCTTCTTCCCGAGAAACTTCCGCGCGCGGTCTGGGTCGCGATCGCCGCACCATACCGTGTGTCCCTGGCGCACCAGCAAATGTGCAAGTAAGGAGCCCGCGCCACCCACTCCCAGTACGAAGATGCGCATCGGCTGGCAACTTTATCACAATCACCTGGCAGCAATGCCCGTTCGAGGCCGCCGCTTTCCGATTGTGCACTTAGCGGCAGCAGACGCTTCCTGGAGCGCGCTTCCGCCGTCATTCGGACGGAATTTTGAACTCCCGGTGTTTGCTTCTTATGGGACAGGGCGTAGAATCAATTTGATTTCTCCGACCCCCCCGGCCTAACGGAGAGACAACCCAAGCATGCGGGGGCGATGCTCTGTTTTCTTGAGAGAGATGAGGGATTGGGCGGAAACCGGTCCTCCCAGGTTCGGAAAGGAGTGAATCCCGCGGGCGTGGCGATTTACGCCGGGCACTGCTGCAGTTTTCGCCCATTTCCGAAGCTGGACGTGGGCTTTTTTATTTTTAGCGGCATCTAAGTGACGATGGCACTGATAGACAAATTCGGGCGGCAAATCACGGACCTGCGGGTATCGGTCACGGACCGCTGCAATTTCCGCTGCGTGTACTGCCGTTCCGCGAACCCCGAAAATCACATGGCCGAGCACGCGCTGCTCGAATGGGATGAATACGAAAGGCTGGTGCGCATCCTGGTGGGGATGGGCATTCGCAAAGTACGCGTGACCGGCGGCGAGCCCCTGGTGCGCCCGGGCGTGGAAGATTTCATCGCGCGGCTGAAAGCTATCGGCGTGCAGGACCTTTCCATGACCACCAACGGATTCCTGCTCGCCGAACGGTGCGACAAGCTCGTGGCGGCGGGACTGGACCGCATCAACATCAGCCTCGATTCGCTGAACCGGGAAAAATTCGAGCAAGTGACGCGGACGAAAACTTTCACCGATGTGATCGCGGGAATCGAAGCGGCGCAGGCATCGCCGCTGCGTCCGGTAAAGGTAAACGCCGTGCTCGTGCGCGGGCTGAACGACAACGAAGTGGAAGCCTTCGCGGAGTTTGCGCGCGAAAAAGAAATCGTGATGCGTTTCATCGAATTCATGCCGTTGGATGCGGACCGCGCGTGGATGCGCGAGATGGTGGTACCTGCCGCGGAGGTCCACCGCCGGATTTCGGCGCGCTGGCCGCTGATTCCGATAGTGCACGAACGCAGCGAGACGGCGCGGAAATACCGCTTCGTGGATGGTCTCGGCGAAATCGGATTGATCGCGCCGGTAACCCAGCCCTTCTGCGGGCATTGTTCGCGCATCCGGCTCACGGCCGACGGGAAATTGCGCACCTGCCTTTTCAGCAAGGAAGATCACGATTTGAAAGGTTTGCTGCGCGGCGGAGCCAATGATCGCGAGATCGGCGATGCGATCACCGCCATCGTGGAGCGCAAAGAAAAGAGCCACCGCATCAACGAACCGGATTTCGTTCCGCCCTCGCGCACCATGGTTTATATTGGCGGCTGATTTTGTTCTGGCCCCGGGAGGTTGCGCAAAAAATGGCTGACGAAGAAGCCAAGTATTTCTCGCTGACGGAAGCAGAACGCCTCCGCGCGCAGCTGGAGCCGATCCTGATCGAGGCCATGGAATCGCGGCGCAAGATGAATGATGTGGATGGGCAGCTCGGCGCGCTGGCCGAGCGCATCCAACGATCGGGCGGCTTGGCGGTGTCCTACGAAAAAGCTGCGAAGGTGCGGCTGGAACGCAACCGCCTGGAAGAATCCGTGCAGTCCGCGCTCGACCAGATTCATGAAACCGGCTGCGTCGTGAAGGATCTGGACGTGGGCCTGCTTGATTTTCCCGCGCGAATTGACGATCAGGAAGTGTATCTCTGCTGGAAGCTGGGCGAGGATCGCATTCGTTTCTATCATGCCCAGGACGAAGGCTTCTCCGGACGTAAACCGATCGATCCGCGCGACGCCGGCTACAACAATCCTATCCAGTAGTACAGCTCGATGGGAGCACAAGATTCCACGCCCGCTGTCCCGCGTGACGACGCCTACCGCGAGGAGATTCGGTGAAGCAACTTACTGAGAATCGGCTTAAGGATTCCGCGAGCCCTTACCTGCGTTCCGCCGCGCACCAGCCGGTGGATTGGCGCGAATGGGGCGAGGAAGCTTTCGCGCGCGCGCGGGCGGAAGACAAACCAATCCTGCTGGATATCGGCGCGGTGTGGTGCCACTGGTGCCACGTGATTGACCGCGAGAGCTACGAAAATCCGGAGATCGCGGCGATGATCAATCAATTCTACATTCCGGTGAAAGTCGACCGCGACGAGCGCCCGGACGTGGACTCCCGTTATCAATCCGCGATCAGCGCGATTTCCGGGCAAGGAGGCTGGCCGCTCACCGCGTTCCTGACGCCCGACGGCAAGCCGTTTTTCGGTGGCACGTATTTTCCGCCAGAAGACGCCATGGGCCGTCCTGGATTCAAGCGCATCCTGTTGGGTATTGCCGATGCGTTCAAGACGCGCCGCGCCGAAGTGGACAGTTCCGCGCAAGCGCTGGAAGAAGCCGTGGCGAAAACGGAAGTATTCCGGACCGCGCGCGGAGAGTTCGATGCAGGCGTGGTGGACTCGGTGATCGAATCGGCGCTGCATCTTTTCGACGAAACTCACGGTGGCTTCGGCAACTCGCCGAAATTCCCGCATGCCAGCGCGGTGGATTTGCTGCTGGAGCGCTACCAATCCACGCGCGATGAAAGGCTGCTGCATGCAGTGCAGCGCACGCTCGAAGGCATGGCACAGGGCGGTGTTTACGATCAACTCGCCGGCGGATTTCACCGGTATTCGGTGGATGAGCGCTGGCGCGTGCCACATTTTGAAAAAATGACGTACGACAATTCAGAACTTCTCAAGAATTTTCTGCACGGCTACCAGGTGACTGGGAATCCGCTCTTCCGCGAGACGGCTGAAGGGATCATCGAGTGGGTCGGCGAGGTTTTGTCTGATCGCGAGTGCGGGGGATTCTACGCTAGCCAGGATGCCGATCAGACGCTCGATGACGATGGCGATTACTTCACTTGGACGTTGGAAGAAGTTCGCGCGGTACTGACTCCGGAGGAATCACGCGCGGTCGAGGTCTATTACGACGTGAAGCCCCACGGGGAGATGCATCACAATCCGGCGAAGAATGTTCTGTGGGTTGCGTGTTCTTTCGCGGAGCTTGCCAGACAGCTTGCGACGGACGAAACGAACGCGCGCCTTTTGATCGCTCGCGCAAAGGGCAAGCTGCTCGCGGCGCGTCTCAAGCGGCGTCCCACTCCGGCGATAGACACGACCATTTATGTTGGTTGGAACGCAATGTTCGCCTCGTCGTTTCTGGAAGCCGCGCGCGTGCTGGGTCGCGACGATTGCCGCGCCTTCGCGCTGAAAACGCTAGAGCGCATCCTCCTGGAAGCGTGGGACGACGCGAAGGGCTTTCGCCACCGCGTTGGCGGCCCGCACCTCGAAGGCTCGCTCGACGATCAAATTTTTGCCTCTGCGGCGTTGCTCGATGCTTATGAAACCACACTGGACCGGCGCTACTTCGATATTGCTGAACGCGCGGTGCGCCGGGCCGTGGAGCGCTACGGCGATCCCGATGGCGGCGGATTTTTCGATCGCGCCAAAGACGCCGTGCCCATCGGCGGAATGGACGTGCGGCGCAAGCCGCTGCAGGATTCGCCGACGCCGGGAGCAAATTCCCTCGCTGTGATCGTTCTCGATCGCCTCTATGCATTCACCGGCGAAAAACTCTATCGCGATTGGGCGGAAAAGACGCTGGAAGCTTTCGTGGGATTAGTGCCGCAATACGGATTGTTTGCCGCGACCTACGGCCTCGCCGCGCTGCTGCACGCACGTCATCCGCTGCAGGTCGCGGTGATGGGCACTGCCGGTGATCCGAAAGCCGCCGAACTGGAAAAAGCTGCGAGCGAAATCTATCGCTTCGGCAAGGCCGTCTTGCGGGTGACGCCGGAAACTCTAACTACGGCGTCGCTCACACCGGCGTTGCGTGAAACCTTGCCGCATCTCGATGCTGCGAAGGCACAAGCGCTGGTTTGCATCGAAACCACCTGCCATCCACCGGTCGCAGATCCCGCCAAACTCAAAGCACTGCTGGTCGAGGTCGCAACCTCTAGCGCGGCACGCTGACGATTTGGTGCCTGCGCAGGAACCGGCGAAGCAAGCTTCGCCGAAGAAAAAGCGGGAGCACGCCGGCCGCGGCCGGCAAGCCCCCGCACTCCAAAATGATACGCGCCTGAGTCGAAGGCGAGCTCCTTGGCTGCGCAAGTTGCCGCTCATCGAGTGCGGTGCGATAATGAGGCGGGTCACGACGTTTCCGCGTGAGTTGGGGGTGTACACGGGGGCTTTATGTCGATGAGAGATGCATGGATTGAAAAGCGCACTGCGGCGATGGATACCGGCCAGAACGGCAAAACGCGCAACTTTTCGCAGATGCATTACGCGCGCCAGGGCGTCATTACCGAAGAAATGGAATATGTCGCCAAACGCGAAAAGCTCACACCCGAACTGGTGCGCGACGAAGTGGCGCGGGGTCGCGCCATCATCCCTGCTAACATCCATCATCGCAATCTCGAGCCGATGGGCATCGGCGTAGCTTTCTTCTGCAAAATCAACGCGAACATCGGTAACTCCGCCACGACTTCCAACGTCGACGAAGAACTCGAAAAGCTGCATCGCTCCGTGCATTACGGCTCGGACACGGTGATGGATCTTTCCACTGGCGGCGACATTCCGATGATTCGCAAAGCCATCATCAACGCGTCGCCCGTGCCGATCGGCACCGTACCAATTTACGAAGCGCTTTCGCGCGTACGGCGGGCCGAGGATTTGTCTATCGAACTGATGCTGGAAGTGATTGAAGAGCAGGCCGAGCAGGGCGTGGATTACATGACCATCCACGCCGGCGTGCTGCGCGAATTTCTGCCGCTGGTGCGCAACCGCATCACCGGGATCGTCAGCCGCGGCGGCGCGCTGCTGGCGCAATGGATGAGTTTCCACAAGAAGCAGAATTTCCTGTACGAGAATTTCGACGCGATCTGCAAAATTTTCCAGGAGCACGATGTGAGCTTTTCGCTGGGCGATGGCTTGCGTCCCGGCTGCCTGGCGGACGCGAGCGACGAAGCGCAATTCGCGGAGCTGAAAGTTCTCGGTGAACTGACCAAAAAAGCCTGGGAATACGCTGTGCAGGTGATGATCGAAGGTCCGGGACACATTCCGATGGACCAGATTGAACTGCAAGTGAAAAAAGAAGTCGAGATGTGTTACCAGGCGCCCTTTTACACGCTGGGGCCGCTGGTTACCGATATCGCTCCGGGCTACGACCACATCACCAGCGCGATCGGCGCTGCGATGATTGGCTGGCACGGCGCTTCGATGCTGTGCTACGTCACGCCGAAGGAGCATCTGGGATTGCCCAACGCCGACGATGTTCGCCAGGGCGTGATCGCCTACAAAATCGCGGCGCATGCGGCGGATGTGGCGCGGCATCGTCCGGGCGCACGCGATCGCGATGACGCGCTTAGCTACGCGCGCTTCCTTTTCGACTGGAACAAGCAGTTCGAGCTTTCGCTCGATCCGGAAACCGCGCGCAAAATGCACGACGAAACGCTTCCCGATGATTTCTACAAGGAAGCCAAATTCTGCTCGATGTGCGGGCCGAAATTCTGCTCGATGAATACCACCCAGATCGCCGAAGCCTACCAGGGCCTCGACCAGAAAGAGCGCGAGCAGAAATTTACCCAGCTGCTTGCGAAAGTGGAAAAGTCCAGGGAACCTGACGAACCCGGGAATCGTATCTCCGTGTAGGAATGGAAGCCGGGCCATGCGTCAACTCCGGCTTGAAAACTGAGGAGGTGCGAACATGACGTTTCTTTTCGTCGCGATCGTGCTGTACTTTCTGCCAACGATCATCGGGCACCTAAAACGGGACGCCGCGGGAATCTTCCTGATGAATTTGCTGTTTGGCTGGACCGGCATTGGATGGATTCTTGCGTTGCTGTGGGCTTGCGCGTCGGAGCCGCGCGTTTCTGCCGTGCTGGTGCCGGCGGGAAGTTCGCGTTACTTCTGCCGCTGCGGCGCACTGGAACCTGTAGGCGCGCATTTCTGCTGGGCCTGCGGCAGGCATCTGTAAACTTGTGTTCTCGAGTGTTTGAGTGACGAAATCCCCGACCGACGAAAATCTCCGCGAAGAGTTCAACCGCTGGGCTGATTCAGGCAAGGGCGAGTCCATGGAACATGAGCACTGGCCGATCACCCGGCCTGTGCTCGGCCTGATGCAGATCGACCCCACGGGCAATATTCTGGATGTCGGCTGCGGCGCCGGATGGCTGTCGCGAATTCTGGCGCAGCGCGTGCCGCAGGGCCGCGTGGTCGGCATGGATATTTCCGATGAGATGATTCATCGCGCGCGCGCGGCGAGTGTTGAAAACGAAAACCTGGTATTCGTCGTGGGCGCTGTGGACGAGATCCCCTGGGAGGCTAATTTCTTCACGCGGGTGATTTCGGTGGAGTCGTCCTACTACTGGCCCGATCCCGCGAAAGGCATCCGCGAAATCCATCGTGTACTGGCTGAAGACGGCTCCGCGTGGATCCTCATCAACTATTATCGCGACAATCCGTACTCGCACCAGTGGGGCGAAAAATTGGCGGTTCCTACGAAGCTGCTATCCGCCGATGAGTGGAAAACAATGTTTTGCGACGCGGGATTCGCAGATGTGGCGCACCGTTTGATTCCGGATCCCACCCCCAATCCGGATGTCTACACTGGCCGCTGGTTCCGCGACGCGAAAGAGCTAGCTGATTTTCGCGCGATCGGCGCCTTGCTCGTGTATGGAACCAAGAAAGCAAGATCACCACAGACCAGCACTGATTCACACAGATAAAACCGACGAATTTGAAAAGACCAACCAGCGCCCCATGGGAGGTCCTGTCCAGTTTGACTCGCATCACACACCCGCATATACTCCGATTCTTCACGGGGTAACAGGAGAAAGATGGGCGTCCTGGATAACCGCTTCGAACGCAGTTACGTCCTTTCCACAGTCGATTACGTTTTTAATTGGGCGCGCAAAAGCGCCATCTGGCCGCTAACCTTCGGCCTCGCCTGTTGTGCCATCGAAATGATCGCCTCGACGACTTCGCGCTTTGACATTGCGCGATTTGGCGCCGAAGTTTTTCGCCCGTCGCCCCGGCAGGCCGACCTGATGATCGTCGCCGGCACCGTGACCCTGAAAATGTCGCCCGTGTTGAAGCGTGTATGGGATCAGATGCCGGACCCGAAGTGGTGCATTTCGATGGGCGCGTGCTCGAGCGTTGGAGGACCATTCAACGTATATTCCGTACTCCAGGGTGTGGACCGCATTGTGCCGGTGGACGTTTATGTGATTGGCTGTCCGCCGCGGCCCGAAGGCCTGTTCTACGCGCTCTTGAAGCTGCAGGACAAGATTGATCAGATGTCACTCGCCAAGAGGCCCACTGCAGTGCGCCTGCAACCGGGCATGGTGGATGAATTCAAGCGCGGCGTAATGGTCGCGCAGTCACCGGAACCCAGGTAAAGGCGCTGAGGCGGCGGCTGCGAGACCCGAGCTCTGATCGGGTCTTGATACCAGTGGTATGGAGAACAGGACTCGATGGCTTTTCTGCGAACGGCGAAGAAAGACGAGGTCCCTCCCGGCACAATTCGCGAATTTCAGTTGGACGGCACGAACATCGCGTTAGCTAACGTGGCAGGTAAGCTATTTGCAATCAATAATGTATGCCTGCATCGAGGCGGCCCGCTCGGAGAAGGCGAAATGGAGGGCCAGATCGTCGTATGTCCGTGGCACGGTTGGAAATACGATGTGACCAGCGGCAAACTGACGACCAACGCAGCCGTCGGCGTGCACTGCTACGCGGTGGAAGTCCGCGGCGACGATATCTTCGTAGACGTAGGATAATAAAAGCGTTAGCTTCGTTCGGCCGCCCGGCATAGCGCGTTCTGCGCGCCCGCAAAAATTCACAATCAAAAGTTCGCCATTTTTTCCGTCTTCCGTGTATAGTTCGCCCGACACTTTTTCACGGATGACGCAACCGCCCCTCAAACCAAGACGCTGGCTGCTAGCCGTAGACCCTCGCGTATACCACTGGGATACGCTCTTCGTGAAGGGCAAGGAAATGTGGCGTCACGCCGGGCACCGTCCGGACGCTCTGCGCCAATTGAAGCAGATCCACAAGGGTGATCGAGCCCTCGCCTATCACGGCAAGCCTGAGCATGCGATTTACGCGCTGGCCGAAGTGAGCCGCGACCCCTACCCCGACCCGCACGAGCACGATAGCAAAAAAATGGTGATGGACCTGCGCGCCATCGAGCGCCTGCCGCGACAAGTGACGCTTACCGAGCTGCGCGAAAATAAGCTGCTGCGCAAGATCAAATTCCTCAAGAACACGCGCATGACCATCTGTCCGCTGACCGACGAGGAGTATTCGGAAATCCTGCGCATGGCAGGCATCGTTGCTTCGCCCGGCATTCCGCTTCCCTGAGAATCGCGCCGCCAGCGATAGCGTTTTGAAAAACCAATTGAAAATTCTGGAGTGCAGATGTTCGCCTTGCGTGCGCCGCTTCGTAAAGTCGGCTAAGATGACGTTCGCCCGAGGAGGCTTTTTTTCAATGCGAAGACGTTCATTAATTTATTGGGTTGTGGCGCTCGCCGGCATTTTTCTGGCTCTTGCACTTGCGCGGCTAGGAGTCTCGCCGTCAGTGGAGGCGCAGAAAAAGCGCGAACGCGCCGAATCACAAGAAGCGTGGCTGCGCGGAATTTCGGACGGCAGCACGCGCGTTGTGGACATGACCTACGCAATCAATGACAAGCTGCCCGCATGGCCCGGCGACGGACGCACATTCGAGGCCAAGGTGGTCGCGACGCCGGAAAAAGACGGCTACTTCGCGCGTAGCTTCTGGACGCTCGAACATTACGGCACGCACCTGGACGCGCCCGCGCATTTTCCTCCTGGCAAGGAATATCTCGACCAGATTCCCTTGGAGCACTTTTTCGGCCCGGCGGTGGTGATCGATGTGCACGACGAAGTCAGTAAGGATTCGGACTATCGCCTGCGCGTGATGCGCGTGGAAAAATGGGAAGCGCTGCACGGAAAGATTCCCACGGGGGCCATCGTGCTGCTGCGCACGGGTTGGTCGTCGCGCTGGCCGGACCAAGCGCGCTACCGCAACATGGACGCGAACGGCGTGATGCACTTCCCAGGCTTTTCCGTGGAGGCCGCCAAACTCTTGATCGAGCGCGGCGCAGTGGGATTGGGCATCGACACGCTGAGTATTGATTACGGGCCGTCGAAGGATTTCGAAGTTCACCGCACCGATTTGCCCGCGGGACTGTATAACCTTGAAAATCTCGCAAGCCTGGACCAGCTCCCCGAAGCCGGCGCGTTCCTGATCGCCGCGCCCGTCAAGCTCGAAGGCGGCTCCGGCGGCCCCGTTCGGGTGTTCGCGCTGCTGCCGCCGACGCAGTAGAATAGAGGAATGCCGGAATTGCCGGAAGTCGAAACTGTTGCGCAGGGTTTGCGGGATGTGCTGCCTGGCCGGCGCATTCTGAGCGTTCGCCTGGGCAAGACCGACTTCATTGATGATCCAGCGGCCCTGGAGCAGGATTTGCCCGGCAGCAGCATCGCGCGCATCCGGCGACTGGGAAAATTTCTTTTGCTCGACCTCGAGCCCAGAAAATCTCCTGCGGAAGAAAGTTCGCTGCTGATTCATCTCGGCATGACCGGCAAAATCAGCGTCTGCCCGCCGGAAACACCCGTGCCCCCGCACACGCACGTGTTTCTGGCACTCGATGATGGCCGCGAGCTGCGCTATAACGACGTGCGCAGGTTTGGCCGCATGGCGCTGCTCGCGAACGGCACGCACGAGCGCGTCCTGGGCGGGTTGGGCCTGGAGCCACTGGAAATTAGCGCGGAGGAATTTCGCTTGCGGATTCAATCGCGAAAATCGCGCATCAAGGCTTTGTTGCTCGATCAGAGCGTCGTGCGCGGCATCGGCAACATCTACGCCGACGAAAGTTTGTGGCGCGCCAGGATTCACCCTGCAAAACTTGGCGCGCGGCTGAAAGACGACGAATTGCGGCGGCTGCATCGCGCCGTCCAGAGCATTTTGCGGGAAGCGATCCGGCTACGCGGTTCCTCCGTTTCCGACTACGTGGATCTGGATGGAGGACGCGGAAAATTCCAGCAAAAGCATCGCGCCTACCAGCAAGACGGCAAGAAATGTTTCCGCTGCGGCGGCATAATTCGCCGGATCATCGTGGCGGGCCGCAGCAGCCATTTTTGTCCGCGCTGCCAACCCGCGCCTCGCGGCCGGGCCAGCAAAGCCAAGACGCACCTCAAGCATGCGCTGCGCGGCTCCGGCCCGTATAGAAATAAATCAAAATCGCACCGAGCAAAGTGAAGAACCCCGCGTAAAGAAATCCTGCGTTCGGGCTGACCTTGGACCACAGGATGCCGACCACTACGCTCGAAATCAAATCGCCCACCCCATTCACCGTGGCGAGCACGCCGAAGCCCGAGCCACGATTTGCTTTCGGCAGCAGCTCCGCCGCCAGCGATTTTTCCACTGACTGCTGCACAGCGCCGTGAATCCCAGCGAGGCCGAATAAAATCGCGAGCATCGGAATTGTCGGCGGTTCGAAAATGAATCCCGCGAAGGCCGCGACGGCGAAAAGATACCCCACAGCCAGAATCGCGCGCTTGCTCATGCGGTCCGCAAGCGCGCCCGCTGGATAGGACGCCGCCGCGTCCACGAAATTGTAGAAAGTGTAAAGCGCGACCGCGATCGTGGAAGCCTGCGCGAATCCAAATCGTGGCGTGAGAATCTGCCCGGCGCGAAGGATCAGCAAGGTTGGAGCAAAATCGCCGATGCCGTGCGCGAAAACTCCGGCAAGATAGTGCCAATAGGTTCTTGGCAGCTGCGCGAAACTCGAAACGAAGCTGGGAGCGTGATGGCCGTGATCCTGCCGTCCCGGCGGCACGAGTAGCGCGAACGCAACCGCCGCCGCAAGTCCCGGAACCAAAGTCCAACGCAACACGCTGCGCGGCCCCAGCCAGGCGAGTAGCGCCGTCGCGCACAGCGGGCCAAGCACCGCGCCAACCGTATCCATCGCGCGCTCGAATCCAAATGCGCGGCCTTCCTGTTCCGGCGCAACGGCGTCGGCAAGCAAGGTGTCGCGCGAAGGCCCGCGGCTCCCGCGACCCACCCATCCCAGCGCGCGCATCACCAGGATTGCCGGCCAACTTTGCGCGAAGGCATAAGCGAATGTGGAGAGGCCGGTAGCAGTGTAGCCAATGATACCCGTGGGCTTGCGCAGCTTCGGACGGTCGGCAATCCATCCGCCCGCCAATTTTGCAAAACTCGAAAGGCCGTCCGAAACCCCTTCGATCACGCCGAGCGCAAATGCCGGCGCTCCGAGGCTCGCAAGGAACGCGGGAAGAATTGAAGTTGCAGCTTCATGTCCCCAATCGGAAAAGAGGCTCGCAAGCCCGATGCCGAGGACTCCGCGAGTGAGCCAGCGTTTTGAAGATGGCGACGCGGGGGTGTTGGGCATGGTTCTAGGAAATCTTAGCGCCCCGCCCGTTCGCCGGACGCAGCAGCGGCGGCGCTGTCCATGAGCGGGATGGCGGCCTGGAAGATGCGCTCGGCCCAGGACTGCCGCTCATTGGGAGCGAGCCACATCACCGGCGCGCGCAAATTCTTGAACGGAGCCGCAGCGAGTAATTCCACGAGCAATTCATGAATGCGCCGCTGAAACGCGCGATCCTCGGAACGAAAACCATCCGCTGGAATATCCGCCGTGATAGTAGGCACGCCGACGAGAAGCGTGTAAGTGTCCATCCACCACGCGAGCCAGGATTCCAGCTGCGGCTGCCGCCCGAATTTATTCACCAGGTAGCAATAGTTGTCGAGCACGGCGCGATCGGTGATCACGTGCGCAGCGCGCCGGCCGGCATCGAGTTCCGCGGCAATCTGCGCGTGCAAAATCCATAGTTGGCCTTCGATGGTCGTCGCGGCGTTCACGGGAAAAGGCGACTGGCGCGCGACTTCCGTCACCAGTTCGACGTTAAAGTGCGCTTTCTTCAGCAGCGAGCAAATCTCGTACGCCAGCGTCGTTTTGCCCACTCCGTGCGTTCCGATTAGTGCGAGTTTCAATCTTCCGCCTTTCCGAAGCGCTCTCGTTTCTAACACATTTCGTCACCGGCAAGAAGTCAGCAAAGCCTTCACGCGTTGCTGATTTTCTCCGTGAGCTCTGTTTTCCGTTCTCGGTGCCCTCCGTGTTGAATCTTTTGCCTTAGCGAGTGCGCCTGCATAGAATCGAGCGTCATTGCGAGCATCCAGCGCGAAAGGAAAATATGAGAACAGTGGCGCAGCGCGTCACAAGTGCACGCGTGATCGTGGGTGACAGCGTGAAGGGCGAGATCGGCGCCGGATTGCTCGTCCTGGTGGCCGTAGGGCGCGAAGACACGAGTGACGCGGCGGCAGGCATGGCCGAAAAAGTCGCGAACTTGCGCATTTTTAATGACGAGCAGGGCAAGATGAACCGTTCGGTCCTCGATATTGGCGGCGCAGTTCTCGCCGTCTCGCAGTTCACGCTATACGGTGATGCGCGCGGGCAGCGGCGCCCCAGCTTTATTCAAGCGGCCCCACCGGAACAAGGCAAGGCGCTGTATGAAGAATTCGTTCGCGCGCTGCAAGCGCTTGGCGTACGCGTCGAAACCGGCGTTTTTCAAACGCACATGTCCGTTGAGCTGGTGAATGATGGGCCGGTGACTATTCTGCTCGATTCCGACAAACTATTCTGAGCGAACTGCGTCAAATCACCTCGGCGCGGACCCTCGGTCGCCGCCTTGCGAACCGCGCCACACTGTCTTACGCTTTTTGCCGGAGACCTTATGACCGAAATTGACCGCATCGTTGATCAAATGGACCGCGCGTTTGGCGGTGACGCCTGGCACGGCCCTTCGCTTGAATCCTTGCTGGATGGCCTAACTGCCGAACAAGCGTCCATGCATCCCGTCGCCGGCGCACATTCCATCTGGGAACTGGTGAATCACATCGCATCCTGGAATTCGATCGTGCAACATCGCGCGTCCGGCGAAAAGGTGGATGTGAGCGCCGAGCAGGATTGGCCGCCGGTGTGGGAATTGAGCGAGGCAGCTTGGAGGCGGTCGCTCGAGCATTTGCGTGATTGTCGCGCACGCTTGCGCGCCGCGGTGCAAAAGTTGCCGGAGAACAAGTTAAGCGAAATCGTTCCGGGCAAGGATCATTCGCAATACGTGATGCTGCACGGAGCGGTCCAGCACGACCTGTATCACGCAGGGCAAATCGCGGTGCTCAAGAAGGCCATTCGATGACTGCGTGGCTCCGCAAGTGAACATCCCAGCCAGCGTGTTTACCGGCAACATTCGCACGCCGCGAGAGTCGGATTACGCGCGCATCGCCGATCTAGCGGAACAGTTGTCGTATCCATCGACTCCGCAAGAAATCGCGCGGCGCCTCGATGGAATGAAAAATTCCGTGGACCAGGCGGTATTCGTCGCCGAACTCAAGGGCGGCGAGATTGCCGGTTGGATCGCCGTTTTCGTGTATCGCACCTTGGAAGCCGACCCACGCGCGGAGATCAGCGGCTTGGTGGTGGACGAGCGCTTCCGTTCACAACGTATCGGCGAGCGGTTGCTGGTGCGGGCGGAGGAGTGGGCGCGCGAGCGCGGATGCGGTACGATCGGACTGCGCTCGAACGTAGTGCGCGAGCGCGCGCACGCGTTTTACGAGCGGCACGGTTATGCACACGTCAAGACTCAAAAAAGTTTCCGCAAGCAGCTCTGAAGGGCCCATTTCAGTAGTCTCCTACGCTGCAGTCCAGTCCCTGGATACCTCATTTCATAGAAGCATCGTGATACGATATAATAATGCAACGCAAAGGACGGATGCAGAGGCGATCGAAATCCGGCATTGATTATCAGGCGATCGCCGAGTTTCGCTTTGAAATACGGCGCTTCTTGCATTCCAGCGAACGCATCGCGCGCGCGGCCGGCCTGGAGCCGCAGCAGCACCAGGCCTTGTTGGCTATCAAGGGATTGCCCGCGCATCGCGTGGCGACGGTGGGCGTGCTGGCGGAGCGTTTACTGGTCCAGCATCACAGCGCCGTGGAACTGGTGAATCGCCTGGAGGCCAAAGGCTTGCTGCGGCGGGCGCGCGGCGCGAATGACCGGCGCAGCGTGCTGCTGACCCCCACGCGCCGCGGAGAAAAACTGCTCAGGCAACTGGCGCTGACGCACCGCGCGGAATTGCAGACGGCGCGCTCCAAGCTGCTGGAGGCCCTGACGAAACTGATTGGCCGCCACCGTCTCCCAAGTCACATTCAGGGTGCTACGCGGCCAATGAAAACCGGCCCGAAGCGTCAAGCAAAACAGAGGCAAGCCCGCAACAGAAGATGAATCTGAACGGGCGCCCATCGCGCGCCACGACAGGAGTAAGAGTTTTATGAAGCCGCGCATTCTCGGAGATCAGCCTCTTGAGCCCCAGCAATCCGCCGGATACCGCATTGAACTTGTGTCTTTGCTCGCGGCCCTGGTCGGTGTGCTGGCCGGACTTATTGCCTATGTTTTGTACGATCTAATCGGCCTGTTCACCAATCTCGCGTACTACCACGAATGGTCGTTTCACTTTCGCAGTCCAGAAAATACGCATCTTGGTCCCTGGATCATCGTGACGCCGGTTATCGGCGGGCTTGTTGTCGGTTTCATGGCCAAGTACGGCTCGGAAAAAATCAAAGGGCACGGGATTCCGGAGGCGATGGAGGCGGTGCTCACCTCGCGCAGCCGCATCGAAGCCAAAGTCGCGATCCTGAAACCGCTTTCGGCGGCGATTGCTATCGGCACCGGCGGCCCGTTCGGAGCGGAAGGTCCCATCATTCAGACGGGCGGGGCGTTTGGCTCGCTGGTCGGCCAATTGATTTCCACCACGGCCGCCGAGCGCAAAGTCTTGCTCGCCTGCGGGGCGGGGGCGGGCATGGCCGCCACATTCAATACTCCCATTGCAGGAGTCATCCTCGCGATCGAGCTGTTGCTCTTCGAATTTCGCTCGCGTTCGTTCATTCCGCTGGTGATCGCATGCACGCTGGCAACCAGCGTACGCGCCACCCTGCTCGGGCAACGCTCGATGTTCACCATGGGCAATGTGAATTTTGATGTTGTGCATGGCTTGCCATTTTATTTGCTGCTGGGCGTGATTAGCGGTGTGGCCGCCATCGGTTTTACCAAACTGCTGTACTGGGTCGAAGATCAGTTCGAGCGGCTGCCCATCAACGATCTCTGGCACCCGGCAATTGGCGCGCTGGGTCTCGGCATCATCGGCTTTTTCGTGCCGCGCGTTTTGGGCGTTGGCTACGACACTATCTCTGACATTCTGAACAACAACCTGGCCTTGAAGCTTTTGATTCTAATTGCGGTATTCAAGGCGATCGCGCTGGTGATCTCGCTCGGCTCCGGAACTTCCGGCGGATTGCTGGCCCCGATGTTCATGTCCAGTGCAGCGCTGGGCGGCGCGTTTGCCATGGTCGTGAACATGGTTTTCCCGAGCGCGCACCTATCTCCTGGAGCCTACGCTCTGGTGGCCATGGCCGCGGTTTTTGGCTCGGCCTCGCGCGCTACGTTCGCATTCATTGTTTTCGCATTCGAAATCACGCGTGATTACAACGCCATTCTTCCCCTGATGCTCGGCTGTGTGATCGCGGATATGATCGCGATCCGTTTTTTGCACAGCTCCATCATGACGGAAAAGCTCGCGCGGCGCGGGTTGAAGGTGCCGGAAGAATACGAAGCGGGCGTGCTGAAAATGGTGCGAGTGGGCGAAGTGATGCGGCATGACGTGAATCCAATCCTGGAAGAAATGAAGGTGTCGGAATTGGCGGAACGAATGGGGCGCGGCGAGCCTGCCTACAATCTCACGCAAGGCTTGCCGATCGTTTCAAGCGACGGCAAGCTCGTGGGCGTTGTCACGCAGGGAGATTTGCTGCGCGCGTTGGAAGGGGAACCGAAAGGCACAATGACGGTTCTCGAAGCGGGATCGCAGCCGCCGGTCGTCGCGTATCCGGATGAACTTGCGCACGACGCCATGTATCGCATGCTGCAGCGCGATATCGGGCGGTTGCCGGTGGTTAGCCGCGAAAATCCGCAACAACTGGTCGGCTATTTCAATCGTTCGAGCCTGCTGAGCGCCTGGACGCGCCAGATGGAAGAAGAGAGCATCCGCGAGCACGGCTGGATACAAAAATGGCGACGCTCCGATCGCACCGCGAAGCAACCGGCACGAGCCCCGGGGAAGTCAGCCTAGAAACCGCCTCCTCCGCCGCCGCCGAAACCGCCTCCTGATCCGCCTCCGCCGCCAAATCCCGAGCCGCCGGAGCTGCGCGGCGCCGAAGCCATCACGCTGCCCGCGTGGACAGACATCATGTTGAGGTCATTCACCAGAAAATAAGGAGTGAAGGAGCTTCCGTACGATCCCTGATACCACTGCGGCGGCTGCACCGCGATTCCCGAAAACGCCTGCACCCATTTTTTCTCCACACGCAGCGCCATCGCGTAAGGAAGGTATTTTTCGAACAGCTCAGGCGATTTTTGCAGTCGTTCAATCTGATCTTTTTCCACGCGTCCGAGAAATTCCTCGAAACCTAGCACTTTTTCCAGGGCGCGCTCGCCCGTAATTGTTCGCGCAGACATGAACCACCCGAAAATGGCGATCACGGCGCCGGTAGCGACGCCCGCGATGATCCACGTGACCGAAGCGATTCCGGTGGTCCGTGACAAAAATCCCGTGCCGGCCAACATAAGAAAGCCGATCAGCATCCCCGCGCCGAGGTAGCCTTGCTTCACGGTGTCCGGGCGATGCAGGTAGTAGCCATCGCTCATCAGCGCGTTGAAAATGCGATCGCGAATCGCGGGCAGGTGCGTGTAGAAGTGATTTTGCAAATCGGAAAGCTTTACGTCGGTGGTCGCTCCGTCATCGAATAGCGCGGAAAGCATTTCCTGTTCGTGCGAACGCGCGGCTGTCCATTCCGCTGGCGGCTTTTTCAGGTGGAAAATATATTCCTTGCTGTGCGTCAGGCCGAGCAGATGGCTTTCGTCTTTCTGCTCGATGGTCAGGTAGCCTTTGACGGCCAGGTCCACCAGCGTCGCGGTGATGTCGCGCATCGCCGCTTCGTTGTCGATCAGCGTGCCGCACTCTCCAGGAGTCAATTTGTCCGGCGGCTCGTACTGCACCGAGATCGCGTTGCGCGCCGAATCGCGGCCGCGCGTCCACCACACCCAGAGCATTACGAAAAATGCGATTACGGGAATGAAGAGCGGCAGATTGCTCCGCACGAAGCGCAAGAACTGCTCGCTGGCCGACGGCGGATGCACGAATCCCTTGTCGAAGCCGACCACCGCCGTGAGGCCTTCGTGATATCCCAGGCGGCGCAGACCGCGGATTTCCACAATGTTGTCGTTGATTTGAACTTGCGCATCTTGAGCACGCGAACCGATTATGCCGGTGTAGGCGATGGCGTGGACACCAGTAACGCCTTCGGGCAATTCGACTCGCCCCGTAACCAGATCAATCGGGTTTTCCCACTCGTCGCCGGTGACGTTCCAATAAAGCTCGTCATGGTCCAGGAAGAAGCGGATGGCGTCTAGAACTTGATAATGCAAAACGATCGTACGAGTCGCATCTTCGGCGGCCGGAACGTAAATCTTGAATTTAACATAGCGTCCCTGACGATCTTGTTCGAGCTTGAGTTTTTGCCCGGTATCATCCGTCGCGTTCACATCCTCGATAAAGAGCGTGTAGTTGAAACCCTGCGGGTCGCTGTACTCGACGGGAATGGTGCGGTAGATGCCGTGCCAGGAGCCGATAAACTCCGCTTCGATCGTTTCGGTGACGTCAATCGTTCCGTCGGCGCGCACTTGAATCTGCGCGTCGAAATGTTTGAAGACCAGATCGCGCGCAGCCGCGGGCAGCGCGGCGCAAAGCGCCAAAAGACAAACGGCAAGAGTGCGGCGCGGCGCGCGCATCGCTGGGGGCGGCTTACGCCGCGCCTGCGCCGCCAAAGCTCACTTTGGGCGCTTCACGTTCGGCGGGCGCGCTGATCTCGAAAAATTCGCGCGGCTTGATGTTGAACATTCCGGCGATGACGCTGGAAGGGAATTGCACGATTTTGGTGTTCAGGTCGCGCACCACGGCGTTGTAGTAGCGCCGCGCGTTCTGGATGCTGTCTTCGATCTGGCTCAAGGACTGCTGCAGTTGTGAAAAACTTTCCACCGCCTTCAATTGTGGGTACGCCTCGGCCAGCGCGAACACCTGGCGCAACGCCGCAGTCAGCATCCCTTCCGCCTGAGCTTTGGCCTCGGGTCCTTGCGCGGCCATCGCGCTGTTGCGCGCGGCCACCACGCCTTCGAGTGTGCCCTTCTCGTGCGCGGCGTAGCCCTTCACGGTTTCCACCAGGTTGGGAATCAAATCGTAGCGGCGCTTCAGTTGTACATCAATGTCCGACCAGGCGTTGTCGCATTGCACCTTCAGGCGCACCAGCCCGTTGTACATTCCGATGACGAACACGACCAGCAGCACAACGATGACTAACAGCGCCAGGATCATCACGGACCTCCAACTCCAGTATGGATGCAGGTCGTAGCTGCACCCGCGGCACAGCATACGGCCTGCAGGTATCCCTGTAAAGCAGACTATGGGAGGGCGGGGAGCTACCGGACTGCTATTGTGCAGAATTGCGCGAATTGCGGTGTGCTCTTTCTACTCGTAACGCAGGGCTTGCATCGGATCCACGCGAGTTGCCCGGCGTGCAGGCGTGTAGGCGGCAAGGAGAGCGAATGCGACCATCACGGCAGCGCCACAGACGATCGGGACCACGCTTTGCGCGGGGAGGTCCGGGATCAGGTTCGCGACGAAGCGCTTCCCCCAGTACGCAATGAGCGCCCCAATCATCAAACCGACACAGCTCGTCCCGAGCGCCTCTTTGAGCACCATTCGGGTGATATCAGTGCGCGTCGCGCCCAAGGCCATGCGGACGCCGAACTCATTGATACGGCGCGCCACGGTATAAGCCAGCAGCCCATACAGGCCAAGAGCCGCGAGCAGCGCACCGAGTGTTCCGAACAACCCAGCCAG
Organism: uncultured Acidobacteriota bacterium; assembly: GCA_963795005.1. Taxonomy (GTDB): domain Bacteria; phylum Acidobacteriota; class Terriglobia; order Acidiferrales; family UBA7541; genus Palsa-295. Next base: position 166,701 of record CAWCGE010000023.1, read on the forward strand.
CATGGCCATCAGGCGTTCCGGAACGATCGCGCCGTTCACCTGATCCGCGAGCGTCTTGATATTCTCGATGGCCACTGTCTTCAAGAACCCCCGCACTACGTGGCGCACGTCACCCGCCACTGCCTCCGGTTCAACCGAGGTCCGTAGCGCAAATTGGGAGGAATCAATCCCCAATTGGAAACTGTTGAAATAAACGAAGCGCAACGCCGGCTCGCGCATATCCCCGGACTTTGCATCACCCACCACACCCACGATCTCGAATGGCTGGCTGTCGCCGTCGAACGTAATGTGTCTCCCGATAGGGTTGCCCTCGCCGAAAAAGTAGCGGACCAGCGTTTGATTGACAATGGCTACTCGCGGGCGGCCCTTGTCCTGGAAACTGAAATCGCGGCCCATCACCAGCGGAATTCCGAAGGTCATGAAGTACTTCGGCGCTACCCAATTTTCGGAGAGGAAGCGACGCTCTCCCGGCTTGGCTTGGTAGCCTTCTACGGTCGCGGGACGCATTGCTCCTACGCCAGCCATCGGATAGAAGCCGCACATAGTAGCCGAACGCACGCCCGGAATGGCTTCCAGGCGGCCCAGCAGCTCTTTGTAAGCGCGGGACAATCGCTCCGGGTCATATCCGCTGCTAGCCGCGTTGAGATCCATCAGCAGAACATGGTCGCGTTGGAACCCCAGGTCGAGGTGTTCGAGGTGTGACAGGTGACGTACAAACAGACTGGCAGCGCTCAGCAACACAACCGAGAAGGCCACCTGTGCCACGACTAGGCCCTTGCCAGAAAGCCGCGCTACCCGGCTTTCGCCGGACTTCGCCGACTCGCGCAGGAAAGTCATTGGAGTAGAGCGGAATGCTTGCCACGAAGGAGCCAGCCCGAACAGGATGCCGGTAAGAAGAGCAATTGCGGCGGTGAAGAGCAGCACTATCAAATCAGGGCGTGCCTGAAGTTCGACGCGCTCCCGTCCGCTCCCCATGATCTGCACTAGCGCGCCCGTGCTCCAATACGCCAGCAAAATGGCGAGAAGTCCTCCTGCGGCGGCGAGCAGCGCGGACTCCGTCAATCCCTGCTGCAGCAGGCGCAATCGGTCAGCGCCCAGCGACACCCGTACTGCCATTTCCCGCCCGCGGGCCACGCCGCGTGCCAGCAGCATGCTCGCCATGTTGGCGCACGCGATCAGCAAGAGCAGCGCCACTATGGCCATCAGCGCTAGCGCCGGTTTCCCAAACCGATCGCGCAAGTGCGAAAGCCCTGCAGCCGCTGGCTGCACCTCAATCTTCCAGTCACGAACGCTGCGATCATCATTGGTTTCAAATTCCTTCTCCACCGTCCACTGGAACAGCACGGCCATTTCCGCGCGGGCTTGGTCGATAGATACACCCGGCTTCAACCGCGCCGCCAATTTCAGCCAGTAGCGCGCGCTGACGGCGTAGCTGGGGTTCTGGGCGGTCAGCGGCAACCAAATGTCTTGCCGGTTCGCCGGTTCCAGGCCAAAGAAGCCGCTGGGAGCTACTCCGACAATGGTCAGCAGTTGGTTGTCCTCAATGATTTGTCTGCCGATGACCGCGCGATCGGAGTTGAACCTGCTCTTCCAATAGGACCAGCTGAGGACGGCGACGTTGGCGGCCGAGCCCGGACTGCCGTCTTCCGGGCCGATGAGGCGGCCGAGCGCGGGATTCACGCCCAGGACCGAAAAATAGTTCGGTGTTACGAAACCGCCTCGCACGGTCTCCGGTTCCAGGCCGTCACCATGTATGACGAAGGGTGTGTCGGACGATGCAATCAGTCCCGAGAACACATGATTGTTCTCGCGATAGTGCTGGTAGTTCTGCCAATCGAAAGCGTTGAAGTGATCCTGCCCCGGAGCTTTGAACAGCAATTCCACAAGTCGTCCCGGATCGTCTACCGGTAGCATGCGTAGCATGAGGGCGTTGATCAGGCTGAAGATTGCGGTGTTCGCGCCGATGCCGAGAGCAAGCGTCAGGACAGCAACAGCCGTGAAGCCCGGTGACTTGCGGAACGTCCGCAGACCGTAATGAATGTCCTGGGCTAGAGTGTCAACGAAATGCGCGCCAAGCGCTTCGCGGCATTCTTCTTTGGTTCTGTCCACGCCGCCGAACTCCAGCCGCGCGCGCCGCAACGCTTCCTGCCGCGGCATGCCGCTGCGCACCAAATCTTCCGCATATGCGTCCAGATGGAAACGCAGCTCCGCGTCCATCTCGCTGTCCGTGCGAGAGCGCCACATGGTTGCGCGCAACCACGATCGGACGCGGCTCCAGAGCTTCATACTTCTTCTGGCCTTGTGCCCAAGATGCCCGCAATCACATCCGCCATGCGGTTCCACTTTTCAGCTTCCGCCTGGAATCTGCGTTTGCCTGCCACCGTGAGACAGTAATATTTGGCTTTCCGTTTGTTTTCCGACTCGCCCCACTCGCTGCTGATCCAGCCCTGGTGTTCCAGACGGTATAGAGCGGGATAGAGCGAGCCCTGTTGAATCTCCAGGCGGTCTTTCGAAATTTGCTGGATGCGCAGCAGAATGCCGTAGCCATGCAACGGGCCGAGCGAGACGGCCTTGAGGATCAGCATGTCCAAAGTGCCTTGCAGGAGGTCTACCTGTTTAGCCACCATGTCTCCTTGAACGTCTAGGAGAAGATAGCAATGCTCTCCTCGACTGTCAAGGAGAGCATAAACGCGCATGGCGAAAATTTCAGGGTCACACCAGATGCGGGACGAGCGCAACGCGCGCAGCATGCCGCGCCAGATTTTCAAATGAAGGACCGCTTAGAAATCCAGACGCAAGGCCAATTGTCCGGTGCGCGGCCCCGCGTTCGCCGATGTTTGATTGGTTTGCAGCGCGCCAAAGGTTTGTGGGTTGCTGACGTCCACCGCAGGCGGAGCATAATTCGTGTGGTTCAATACATTGGTGAAGGTTGATTCAAAACGCAGTCTCAACCTCTCGTGGATTGGAAAAGTCTTGCCCAGTCCCGCGGACACCGCAATCGTCCCGGGACCTTCCAATATGCCGACGCCGCAATTCCCGATGCGACCAGCGCCCGCCGGCGTCGGAGCGAAAGCGTTGATGTTGAAATATGCCCCGGTGGTGTGCTTCGCCGGGATCGGATTTCCCACGCAATCCGGCCGCAGCAGCGTGGCGCGGTTGGCGATGTCCGTGTTGGACTGATCGAGCGTCGGGCTGATGATCGGAGTCAGCCAAGGACCGGTTTGCAGAAGCGTTACGGTGCTGGCTTCCCAGCCGCCGATCAGCAGATTCTGCCAGCTCGACTGATTGAGCCACTTGCGTCCCGATCCAAAGGGAAGCTGGTAGATTCCGTTCAGTTGAAAGCGATGGCGCGGCGTTCCTTCCACGTTGCCGCGGTTCGCGCGGAGATCGAAGCGGTCAGAGACCGCCAAGCCATAGGCCACTTCACTGGTGAATCCGCTGGGAGCGTCGCCTTGCGCGTCGCTGAGATTTTTCGCGAGAGTGTAGTTGCCCTGGAAGAAAATGCCTTTCGCCATTTGGTGACTTGCTTCCACCTGTACCGCCTGATAATTGGCGAAACCAGCGTTTTCGGTGGAGAGCAGCGTAAACCAATTGGGATAGGGCGTGTTGCTGGGCGAATAGGGTGTGGTGCTTGGATGGACCTGGTTCAAGTCCTCGGTGACCGCAAGGCGATAGGAGTTCATCCCCACATAGCTGATTCGCAGCAGAGTGCTCTTTAGGACTTGGCTCTCGATGGTCACGTTCCATTGCGTCGCTTGCGGATCCCGGAACAACGGATCGTTGGCTTGGTCCAGCGTGCCGCCACCATATACGGTCACGTTGGTCGGCGGCGCCGTCGCGGGAAATTGGAATTGCGGTTGGCCGCTCGCGTTGTTCGCGTAAGTGTGGACGACCGAGAGAGGGTTGCCCGCGTTATTGAACGACATGGGGCCAAGCGTGGAGACCGTAAAGATTCCGAAACCCGCTCGAAAGACCGTCTTGTTGTCGCGAAATGGCCGAAACGCCACGCTGATTCGCGGGTCGAAATCACGCTGATACAGCTGCCTAAGGCCCTGCGGCAGATGATCCTGGCTCGCCGTCGCCACGTTCGTGCAAGCGCCGCCTTGCCCAAGCGAGCAGGCATTGAAGGACTCCAGAAAACCCATGTAAACCTGCTGATACGCCGGCGAATTCGCCAGGGTCTTTTGCAGGGCATCGGGAACGAGAACGCTGTTGTTTCGAGGATCGAAACTTCCCAGATCGCCAATCCCTTCCGTAAACGGTGGAAGCAATTCCCACCGCAGTCCGAAATTCACGGTGAGCCGGTCATTGACCTGCCATTCGTCTTGGCCGTACACGCCGTATTGGAAAGCCCGCGCATTCACCTGCGGACTGGTGATCGCGAAAAATGAGGTGTTGGGCAGGCCCAGAAGCGCATCAGCGAAAGAACTCCCCGTGAAAACGCCCTGATTGAAAGTGAACAGCCCATAGTCGTCCGAAGGCTCGAAGTACATCAGGTCCTGGTAGTTGACTCTGCGAATATCAGCGCCGAAGCGCAGAGTGTGCTTGCCCATTTGGCGCGTCAGATTATCGGTAAACTCCAGCGTTTTGGATTCTGTGATTCCCGCGCGGTCCCTTCCGATGGGCGTGAACCCGCTGCCGTCGCTGAAATTGAAAGTTGGGAACGCCTCGCCAGTGGGATGCTGGCTTATATCGATTCCTTGCAAGCCCAACTGAGAAATCGCGGTACCCCCGAGAATCGGAAAGTTCACGCTGGTGATCGCATTCGTGAAACCGAAGCGGACTTCGTTGATCCACTTAGGGCTGATTGCATAGTTGTAGGAAATCAGCAGACTGCGATTGTGCTCGCTGTCCACATCGTTCGGAAGCAGAGGATTGGCTACGTCCGTCAGCAAATTCTTCCAGCTGAACCGCGCGAAGATTTGTTGTTTCGTCGTGATGGTGCGATCGAGCCGCACGTCCCAGCCGTTGGTGTCCGCGGGAGTGGGCACGAGTGTTTCGTAATTAAAGGATGGATTCGCCGTGCCCAGGTTCGCGTTTGGCAGCGGATAATAATTCAGCAGGTTTTGCATCACCGGACTCATACGGTTGCCGGCGCCCGTGCTGCAGATCACGTTCGGTTGGGTCCCGTTGCATCCCATGAACTGTTGATGGGTGACGGGATCAATCAAAACAGCGCTGGGCTGGCCGGTCGTTGGATTTGTGAAGGGCGTAGGATTATTCGCGGTGATGAATCCGTTCAGTTCACCGTTTCTTTCCGCCGCGGTCGGCACCAGATACTGCTCGGTAGTCGAGATGCTCCGGCGATTCCCTTCGTAGTCGAAAAAGAAAAACGTTTTGTCGCCGCCATCGAACAGTTTGGGAATTTCCACCGGGCCGCCCAGGCTGCCGCCGAAGGTATTGAATCGCTTGGGCGCCTTCTCGCCAAAGTTCAACGGCTTGGCATCGAACGCATCGTTTTGCAGGTACTCAAAGAGGCTTCCGCGAAACCGATTGGTACCGCTCTTCGTGGTAAAGGTTACATCGCCAATCTGGGCAAACTCCGCGTTGTTGTTGAATGCGGTTATCTTAAGTTCCTCGATCCCTTCCGAAGAAGGATAAGCGTCTTGCAAAGCTCCGTTCTGACGAACGTTGGCGGTGGAAATGCCGTCAACGGAGTAGCCCACCATCGAGGCGTTCGCTCCGCCTACCGAGATATTTCCCTGCGAGTCATACTGCACCGCCGGAGAAAGCGCTAGCGCTGCCAGCGGACTCGTCGAGACGGCACGGGAGTTCAGCGGAAGTTCGGTGAGCTGTTGATTTTGCAAACTGCCTGCGAGCGTGCCGTTCTCCGTGTTGATTTGCTCCGCAGCCGCGCTCACCTCCACCGTCTGAGTTTGGCTCGCCACCGCGAAGGTCAGAGTGATGCGCAGATCCTGGCGGGCTTCCAGTTTGAGTTCCGGAACCACTGCGTCGGCAAAGCCCGCTACGTGGCCGGTTACGCGGTAGCGCCCAGGCTTCAAATTTTCGACCTCGAAGACGCCCTCGTCGCCGCTAATCACTTCATGGTCGGTGTTGTCGTCCAGACCGTGCACATTTATATGTGCCGCCGGCACCGCGGAGCCGGTTGCGTCTACCGTCAATCTTCGGAGGCTTCCGAAAGTAGATTGCGCCAGAATCTGCCCAACCCACGACGAAATGTTCAAGAGAAGGACGAGCACAGACACTGCCAGAATGGTTCGTTTTGAGACACGGCCGATTTGCTTCATCGCAGCACCCCCACTTCAGCTGTGGCGACGCTACCGATTCGGCCATAAGGGAGTCATAAAACCGCCGTAAGGACTTTGTTAACTCGGATTCAAAATTTCTATGGCTTCAATCTGGAACCTGACGCCATGAAGACGCCGCCCGCCGGACCCTCTATTCCAGAAGTCGCTGGACAGGTTTGCGCATTCACGCTGGCGCGCTCATTGCGAGCGCGTCGCGGGCGGTTCGCCAACCTTTACAATTTCTTGCGAAAGTGCACGCAGCGATCCACGACTTCGAAACCCAGCGCCTCGTGCGCGAGTTGCGATGCGCCGTTGTCCATCAACGTGTCCGACGCCCGGGGTATTCGGTGGATGGGTGCTTTGGTGCTGCGCTGGAGAGATTGTGGGAGTCTTCGTCGGACAATGGCCAAAAGCATAGCATCACGCCCTTCCGTGGACGAAATCGTCCGGCGGGCCAATCTCGCGGTCGGGAGTTTCTATCAACACTTTCGTTCCAAGCGCCAGTTGCTGCTCGTGCTGATGGACGAGTTGCTCGAAAAATTAAGCCAGCTCAATTTTCAGGCGCAAGCCGTCAGCGATATTCGGGCTGCGCTGCGCGAACTACTTGCGCGCGCGTTTTCGCACGACCTGCATTACCTGGGCGCATACTGCGCATGGTAGGAAGCGGCCCTGTCCAATCCGGAGTTGGTGAAGAAGCAAGCCGAAATCCACAAAAATGGACGACCGGCCGCGTGATCCGCGTATTTCAATCCCTGCAAGGGCTACCCGGCGCGCGGCAAAACGTGGATATTCCGGACCTGGCGCGCGCTATGAACGCCTTCTTCTGGAGCCTTCTCGCGCAAGCCGCGCGCTTGCCCAAGGCAGAGTTGAATCAGTGGATCGATTCAGCCACGCACCTGATTTACCACGCGATGTTTACAGATCCTCTACGGAAGAGCGGGAAAACGATAAAAGAGATTTAGCAGTCTTGTATTTGATCGCGGAAACCTAGTTCGGCGGATTCAAGCTGGGATCGAGGCGCTTCGCTTCTTCGAACTCCTGCTTTGCTCCGTCAGAATCTTTCAGCCGTTTGAGCGCCATTCCCAAATTGTAGTGCGCGTGCGCGAGATTCGCATTCAGGCGAATCGCTTCGCGATAGCTGTCCGCCGCCGCCTTATATTGCCCTTTGTTGAAAAACACGTTGCCCAGATTGAATTGCGCATCGGCGTTGTCAGGCTGCTCCGTGATTACTTTCGTAAACGCGGTCTGCGCTCCGTCCAAATCGCCGAGCTGCATCTTAGCAGCGCCCAAGCCAATCTCCGCCTGTGGAAAGTCACCTTGCACATCGAGCGCCTTCTTGAAAGTGTCGGACGCTTTCTGCGGCTGGCTCGCCTGCAGGTAAGCGTTGCCCAGATTGTAGAGCGCATGTGCCTCATCGGGCTTCAGCGCCAGACCCTTCTGATAAGTCGCAATCGCGTCGTCCCGCTTTCCTTGTCCCTGATAGACAAGCGCCAAATGAAAATCAACCTCGGGCTGGTCCGGTTTCAACGCGAGGCTTTTCTCGAAACTCGTGGCGGACTCATCCAGTTGGCCTTGCTTGTACAGGAGTTGACCCAAGTCGAACCACGCCGGCGCATCGTCCGGATGCTCGGTCACGATCTGCCGGTATTGCGCGATCGCTTCGTCATCGTGGCCGGCATTGCGCAGGGCCAGCGCATAATTCGCGCGGATGTCCAGCGAGTCCGGCTCGAGCGCGACAGCTTGCTGATAAACGGGGATCGCCTCATCCCACTGCTTTCCGGAATCGAGCGCCGCGCCCAGATTATTCAAGGCGTCCACGTACTTCGGCGAAAGCTCGATGGCCCGGCGATAGGCCGCGATCGCATCCGTCGGATTACCGGAAGCAAACAGCGCGGCGCCCATCCCGTTGTAGGCCTGCGCGAATTTCGGATTCAGCGCGACGGCTTTCTGATACGCCGAAATCGCGTCGTAATATTTTTTCTCGTGATAGAGCGCCAGCCCCAGATTGCTTTCGGCGACGCCGTCGGTGGGCCTGATCACGAGGGCCTTATCGAAATCCGCGATGGCTTCATCATCTTTTCCCTGGAGGTCGAGCACTATGCCCAAATTGGTGAGCGCTTCGGGGAAATTCGGATTGAGCGCGAGGGCCTGGCGAAAGAGCGCGGCCGCTTCGTCCATTTTTCCTTTTTGGTAAAGTTCGAGCCCGCGGTTATTTATCGCGACGGCGTCGCCACTCCCGAGCGCCCGCGACTGCGCGCAAACATCCGCAGCGGCTCCGAAAAAGATAATCGCAGCCGCAAGGAAAATGATTTGCCAGATCGCGCCTCGCATAACCCGCGGCCCTCCCGGCCCTTAAGCGCGAGGGTAACACACCTCAAAACCGCGCCGCCAACCCGTCAGTCAAGCCATTTTCACGGCACGATGAAAAAGGGAACCATGTTGTATAATCCGTGCTCTCATGCATCCCGTCACCATCGGCGCGTTGCTGGCGCTGCAGTGTTTCGAGGTGCTGTTTCTCTTCCTGCACGATTGGGTTCCTCTGGGCACGCTGAACGACTTGAAAGGCGTCAGCACGGCGGACTCATTCGGCAAACGCGTCGCTGCCACGCTCACCACCGCCATTCCGTTCGGGATCGGATTCGTCGCCAGCGTGATCTACTTTGGCAGGCCCTATCCCAACTGGCTTTTCTGGTGGCTGTGGATCAGCTACGGGTTTTTATTCTGCGGCATATTGCAGGCGTGGTGGGTTCCGTATTTCTTACATCCGGAGCCCGAAAAGGCCGCGCGTTATCAGGCGATGTTCGGCGCGACGCACGCCTTCCTGCCCGCGCGCAATGGCATCCGCGTGAACACGCTGCATGTGATCTTTCACGCCGCTACGGTCGCTTTGTTGATTGTTCTGGCTACGGTGTCAGCGCAGCAAGGCTGGCCTATCAGGAAATAGTGGCTTTGCCTTCGAGATCGGGGTCCGACGGCGGAAGCAATACACCAATTTCGATTCGCTCCGTCAGAAACAGGAGTGGGAACAACGCGTCGAACGGTATCTGGAAGAAAACCTCGACCAGTCGTACGCCGTCAGATTCCAAAGTCCAGGCCACCCAGCAGTTACATACCCCGAAGAAATCAATGAGAAAATGAAGGCCGTGGGCGGAGGCTGGCGCGAAGATGGCGATGCTCAATAGCTTCATGTCTGAGCTTCGGGACGAACGTGTGGCCTGGAGGTTTGAGAAAAATCCCAGAAACCCGGGCAATGCATGCCGCGCACGGTACCGGACTTTTGGAGCTACGCCTCCACACACTTGACGAATCAGAGTGGGCGGAAATCTCGTGCGACCTTGTCGATCCTAGCCTGACTTAGCCCAGCCTCTTTGGCATGACTTGACCAGTTGTCGATGGTGGTCCTGACCTCCGCAAGCAGATCGTTTGGCCGTCGAACGCCGAAACGTTCTGCCTCGGCCAAAAGGTCTGCGCGCGCAATATCATCGAACTTCCCGTTCACGCTCATCAGGTGTTGATACGTCCATTTGCCGCTCGGATTATGCGCGTGCGTCACGTCGTAGGCGGGTGCTAACTGCCATAGCTGGCCCTGTTTCAGGAGGAAGCTGAAATTCTTTGTGTGATCGTCACAGTTTCGAGACATCACATTGAACGCCATGCGCCGAAATGTTTGGCCGATGGCTTCGTCGCCGAGATTCAATTCCGAGACAGCCATGAAGAGTTGCGAATAAGTATGCGTGCCGCGCTGCTTGTAGTCCAAGTGATTGAGGGCGCAAAGCGTTTGCACGTGGTGCTTGATCGTTCGGCCTTTCAGCACGTCGCGATGAAACCGTCGCGTCATGAAGTGGGCCCGGCCGTTCTCTTCTAGGAGACGGCAAGGGATGAGGATTCCGGCTTGCGTCGCCATTTTGTAGTAGGCGAATTCGACACGACCGTAGTCCGCGCCCGTACCCAATTCAAAGTCCTTGCCGATGCCGTCAAACTTAAGGATCCAAGGCACCGCCTCAAATTCTTCGCTTGGTCATAGCGCGAATGCGGCCATAGAAAGGCGACGGCAGGAATGCGCGCCGCGATTGCAGAACGCGCTCGACGCCTGGGACTTTCCGCTCGCGCCCACGACCGCATCCTGAAAGTTTCGCGCACCATCGCCGACCTTGAAGGCGCCGAATCCCTCATGCCCAAGCATCTAAGCGAAGCCATCCAATACCGCACACTAGACCGCACCTGCTGGGCCTGAGTCTCTTCGAAGAACCCGCCGATAGCACGCTCGCCGGCGCAAAAAGCTTCAACTTGACAGTCGGTCTATTACGCGGTACGATACACTACGTGAGGCGTAGTAATCATGTCTGACCCCACACTTCTCGTCCTCTCCAGCCTCGCCGGAGGCGACAAACACGGCTACGCCATGATGGAAGACATCGAGCGCTTCGCGGGCGTCCGCCTCGGCCCTGGAACGTTGTATGGCGCGATTACGCGCCTCGAAAAATGCGGCTGGATTCGTCCGCTGAATTCAAAAGATCGTCGCCGGCCGTACACCATCACTAGCACCGGGCGCGAACATCTTGAGGACCAACTCGCGAACCTCGGACGCGTCGTCCGGGCGGGACTGCGGAGACTGGAGCAGGCATGAAGGGCGCCATCAGATTTCTAGCGCGCCTCTATCCGTCAGGCTGGCGCAAGCGTTACGGCGCGGAGTTCGATGCTTTGCTGGAAGACGCACCACCGTCTGCACGCCACGCCTTCGACGTTTTCTGCGGTGCTTTGCATGCGCAAATCACTACGTGGACCTTTGGACGAATCGCTTTCGCATGTTCGCTGGCGGGTATGCTCGCCGCGGCTGTAATCTCCTTCGCCGTGCCGGTACACTATCAATCGAAATCGGTTCTCACCGTGACGCCCGGCGGCGATTCTACGGCGCGTGGCGAGTCAGCCCTTCTTGTAGTAAACAGTGTCGTGCAGAACGTCGTCAGCCGCGAATCGCTGAGTTCGATCATTTTGCAGCGCGGTTTGTACCCGCGCGAGCGCGCTCGCATGCCGCTCGACGATGTAATTGGCAAGATGAGGCGAGACATTTGGCTAGTCCCCATCGCAGGCGATCCCCGACAGAATCGAGACGCGCTTACGTTCATCGTGCAATTCGATTACCCGGACCGCTTCGTCGCGCAGCAGGTTAACCAGGATCTTATGTCTTGCTTCATCGAGGGAAACCTCAATCCACAACTGGATTCGCACTCGACCTTTCGCGTGCTTGACGCCCCAAGTCTTCCCTTACTACGCGCCGCGCCGAATCGAATGCAATTCGCGGGCGTGGGCTTGTTCTCTGGGTTGCTGTTAGGCTTGGCTCTCGCCACTGCGTTCCGGTCGCGCCTCCCCACATCCGGATCCTGAGAGTACTGCCCTTACCGCTGCTTTGCTACCGCGCAATCGCTTGCGCTAGCCTTTTGAGCCGCGGCGCGAACTGTACTAAACTCCACCCGCTTATCACGCTGACATGCCTGCGACTCCCAAAACGATCCGCGAACCGCGCTGGCCGGCCTTTGTCGCCATGGTGGCGGCTGGCGGAGTGTACCTGGCATTGCCGGAGCGCCTTTCGGTGGGACCAAGCTGGCTGCTGCTCGTAGTCGTTTTCGTGCTGATGATTCCGATCGTGTTGTCGAATCGCCGCGGAGATTTTCACATTACCAGGATTTTCACGATGGTCGCTAATACCGCCATCACGCTCGGCATGATTGTGTCCCTGGCTTTGCTGATCGAGGGTATCCCACATCATCGTGACCCGCCGACGGCACTCTTGCGCGGCGCGACGGCGCTGTGGTTTACGAATGTGTTGGTCTTTGCGCTGTGGTACTGGAAGCTGGACGCGGGCGGCCCGCTGGGGCGCGAGGCCTCGCGCGGTCGCCTCGATAGTTCGTTTCTGTTCCCGCAGATGTTGTCCCAGGAAGGCGAAGACTCGTCGTGGTCGCCGCACTTCATGGACTACCTGTTCCTGGCCTTCAATACCAGCACGGCGTTCTCGCCGACAGATACGGCGGCGCTTTCGCGGTGGGCGAAGGCGGGCATGATGCTGCAATCATTGATTTCGCTGACGATCGTCGCGCTGCTAGCCGCGCGCGCCGTAAATATTCTCTAAAGTTCCGCACGACCAGGATTGTCCCCCGTAGTTTTTTCACGCCATAACCGCAAACCACTTTCAGGTCGCAAAGTAGCGCGTTGGTGTCTGCCCAAGTTGTCGCCGGAACATCACGATGAACGCGCTGGCGCTGCGATAACCGGCGTCCAAGGCCGCTCCGGTCACTTTTTCTCCAGAGGCCAGCAGTTGCATCGCGTGCAGCAATCTTAACTGCCGGCGCCATTGGCTGAACGTCATTTTGGTTTCGGCAATGAACAGGCGTTCGATCGTCCGCTTGCTCGCGCCACAATCCGCGCACAGCGCGGCCAGCGTCCTTTGCTTTCCGGGTTCGGCAAGCAGCGCCTGAACAATTCTCATCGCCCGCCGGTCGCTGGGATGAGGTAGCTGTAGCGGTACGGAATGGATTGCTTCCAGCTGATCCACAATCATTTCGATAATGCGCCGCTGAACGGGTTCTTCCGTCTTCAATTTCGGAAACTTGCAAGCATGCAGAATCAGCTCTCGCAGGAGCGGCGATACGTTCATCACAAAACATTTTGCAGCTTCAGTCTTCACCAGCTTCGGCGCGAAATAGAGAGTTCTCATCGAAACCGGTCCCAGCATCGCGACGGAGTGCAGCGTGCGGGCCGGAATCCAGACGGCGCGCAGCGGAGGCACGACCCAAATGCCCTGCTTGGTGCGGACGGTCATCACGCCCTGCGATGCAAAGATTAATTGATCCTCGGGATGAAAATGCTCGGGAATCGCGTGCTCGCCGGCGAAGTCGTGCGCTAAGGTAGCCAGCTGAGCCGTTTGGCCGCCGCGGCGATCGAGCAAAAGGCTCTGGCACTTCTGCGACATTTGTTGTCAACATAGCGGGAGACAACCCGCGCCGCAAGTGCTAGTTTCCAGTCACCCCAACGCGCCACGGAGGACAGGAATGTTGGCTTCCAGCAAGATTATTGGTTTCGTTCCCACGCGCGATTCCAGGCGAGCGCGAGAATTTTATGAGGGAAAATTAGGCTTCCAGTTTGTCAGCGACGATCAATTCGCGCTGGTGATGATGGCCGGCGACACGATGCTCCGCATCGCCAAGGCGAAAGACTTCACTCCGGCGCCGTACACCATTCTGGGTTGGGAAGCGGCGGATATCGAAACGCTGGTGAGCTGGCTCAGAGCCCGAGGCGTGGCTTTCGAGAAGTACCCGTTCATTCAGGACCAAGAGCTCGGCGTCTGGACGGCGCCCACCGGCGACAAGGTCGCCTGGTTCAAGGATCCCGACGGCAATGTGCTTTCCCTCAGCCAGCATGTTCGATCCACGCAGGAGGAGCGATGACAAAATCACTGGTTCTGGGGACCATCCTGGGCGGATTGATGGCGTTCATCTGGAGCTCGATTTCATGGGAGCTCCTTGGCTGGCACGAAAAGGACATGCTCAGATTCCAAAATGAAGACGAAGTCTCCGCGGTGATCGCTTCGCACTCCAGCAAAGACGGCGTCTACCTCCTGCCCAGTATGCCTTCAGGCGAAGGCATGACTGCCGAGCAAAAGAAACAAGCGCAGGCGACCGCGATAGCGAAGATGCAAGCCGGGCCGATTATGTTCGCAGCGGTGCGTCGCGGCGGATTTGGTTCGTATGCCCGCGGCTTGATCATCCAACTCCTGAGCCTGATGGCTGCGGCGTTCCTGTTGACGTGGCTGGTGCTGCAAACCTGTGGCCTGAGTTATGCGCACAGGGTCGCGTTTCTGGCTGTAGTCGGCCTCGCGGCCAGCGTTATCGTGGATTTGCCCAATTGGAATTGGTGGGGCTTCTCCGGTTCATACACGGCGGTGAACCTGATCGATTCCACCATCACTTGGCTAATCGCCGGTCTGGTAATCGCCAAAGTCACCAAAACCACCGCGAACGAGTCTTAGCTCGCGCATGCGTCGAGAGACATGCGCCTGGCCCTACCCCCGCGGTGACACTACCCCCGCGGTGCATTGACTTGCACTCCGACGCTGTGATAACCATACTTCCGCTCTTTCAAAGGATTTTCCCGACATCGGATGCCGGCCAAAGCTCAGCGGATCGAAGTCACGCTCGAGACGCTTCTGGAAAGCGTGGACCTCGCGGAGAGTATTTCCATGCGCGTTGCCGAGGCCGCCGGGTTTCCCGAGGAAGAGGTCCATAAGATCGGCATGGCCGTGCGCGAAGGCGTGATCAACGCGTACAACTACGGCAACCAGCAGGACCGCCACAAGAAGATCATGATGACGGTGGAGCTGGAGCCCGACAACATGATCGTCCGGGTGCTCGACCAGGGGCAAGGCTTTGAACTGACCGAAATCCCCGACCCACTCGCGGAAGAAAACCTTCTGCGCACCTCCGGCCGCGGCCTTTTTCTAATGCGCGCGTTTATGGATGAATTCAAGGTGGGGCGCGGGCCCGAGGGCGGGGCCGAGCTGACAATGATAAAGAAGCTGCCGCCAACAGTTTCCGGCAACGGCAAGCACCAATCGGAGTAGAATCAGCACACGAGGTTCCCGTGGCTCTTCAAGGTACGCGCCGCCAGGTAGGCGACGTTATCATCGTTGATTTCAGCGGCAAAATCACGCTCGGCGAAGGCAGCGCGACGCTGCGCAAGACTGTGCGCGAGTTGGTGGAAGCTGGCAACAAGAAAATCCTGCTCAGCCTCGACGACGTGGATTACATTGACAGCTCCGGCATCGGCGAGCTGGTGAGCGCCTACACCACGGTGAAAAACGCCAGCGGTGAATTGAAGCTTTTGAATCTCACGAAGCGCGTTCATGACATCTTGCAAATCACGCGCCTCTTTACCGTCTTCGACGTGCAGTCCGAAGAGAGCGTGGCGCTCCGCAGCTTCAAGTCGTAAGCGCGTCACTTCTTCCGTCAGAAGTGCGTGAAAGCTAGAAACGCGCCTCTACACGCAAGCGTTCGAGTCTTCGTCTGGCCGCCTACATGATTTCATGTATGTGTCACGAGTCGCTCGATTTGGTACACTTAGTAGGGTGGGGCGGCCGTAAAGCGCTAGTTGCGTTGGGGCGGGTCAACCAGGCCACGTCTTCCGAAGTCTTCTCGAATGTGTAAAGAATGCATAGCCTTCCTTTATCGAGCACCGCTAAGGCATTATCAACCAGCGAATTAGTTTATCAAGCGACGGTCGGCCAGTTGCGGTCACCTCGGCGGGAGCACCTCGACCCCAAAGAATTCGCCGAGCCCGGGACGAACGCCAAGGGGTAATGAATGAAGCTTAGCCTCCGACTCATCGCCTCCCTCGTTGTCGGTATTAGCTTGATCACCTTTTTCGTCGCCCGCAACCAGGTTCGCGCCGAAAAGAAGGGCCTGCGGGCAGACCTCGCCCGTCGCGGCGAAATCCTGACAGAGAGCCTGCAGGAAACCGTTGAGCCGGTATTGCAGCGCGGCTCCGAGAACCAGTTGCACAGGATCGTGGAACGCTTTGGCGATCGCGAGCACCTGGCCGGCGTCGCGATCTACGATCCCAACGGCAAGTTGCTCGCCGCTAGCGACAGGTTGGGCCATAACGCGGACGTTCCGCCGAAAGTCTTCGACGAAGCCAGGGCCGGCGACACCGGTGCAGGCGGATTCACCGACTTCCCCAAGCTGCCCGTCTACGCGTACGCTATGCCGCTTCACCGCGCCGCGGGCGGCCTCGCGGGTGTGCTGGTCACTTTCCATGACGCCCGCTACATCGAAGCGCAAAGCGTGGAGATCTGGCGCAGCGCGATTTGGCACGTAGTTGCGCAGTTGTTGCTGATTGTCCTCATCACCTTCCTGGTCGTCCGTTTCAGCATCACGGGTCCCATCGACAAGCTCTCGCAATGGATGAAGGATTTGCGCACGGGCAAGCAGCCCGGACCGTTTCCCGAATCCTCGCCCGCTGATTTTCTGCAGCCTCTCAGCTCCGAAGCTGCATCTCTTGGACAGAGTCTAGCCGAGGCGCGCATGGCCGCGAAGCAGGAAGCTCGCCTGCGCGCCGCAGGTGACACGCGTTGGACGGCCGAGCGGCTGCGCGTCGGTCTGCGAAAAAAATTGCGTGGTAACTCGCTTTTCGTCGTATCCAACCGCGAACCGTATCTGCACGTCCATGGCGCCAAAGGAATCGAAGTGCAAGTTCCCGCGAGCGGCCTGGTCACTGCGCTCGAACCAATTCTTAATGCCTGTGACGGCACCTGGATCGCCCACGGCTCGGCCGATGCTGACCGCGAAACCGTGGACGAACGCGACCGCCTGCGCGTACCCCCCGACCACGCTCATTACACGCTGCGCCGCGTCTGGCTCACCAAGGAAGAGGAAGAAGGCTACTACTTCGGATTTGCCAACGAGGGCATTTGGCCGCTATGCCACATCGCGCACACGCGACCCAGTTTTCGCACGTCTGACTGGGAATATTATCAGCACGTCAACCAGAAATTTGCCCAGGCCGTGCTGCAAGAGATTGAATCCGCCGAAGAGCCTTTCGTCCTGATTCAGGATTATCACTTCGCCTTGCTGCCGCGGCTGATCAAATCCGCGCGGCCGGACGCGCGCGTCGCGATTTTTTGGCACATTCCCTGGCCCAATCCGGAGGCTTTTGCAATTTGCCCCTGGCAGAAAGAGCTCCTGGACGGCTTGCTCGGCGCCGATCTGGTTAGTTTCCACATTCAGGCGCACTGCAATAATTTTCTCGAGACAGTTGATCAAGCCATCGAGTGCCGCATTGACTGGGAACGCTTCGCCGTGAATCGCAATAATCACTTCACCATCGTGCGGCCGCATCCGATCAGCGTCGCCCTTCCCGAATCTCAAGACCTCTTTCCCAATGAACTCACCCGCGCCGCCATTCTGGAAACCACCGGCCCGGACACGATTTTCCTGGGACTGGGCGTGGACCGTGTGGACTACACCAAGGGGCTCCTGGAACGCTTTCGCGGCATCGAGCGCTTCCTCGACAAATATCCGCAGTATGCTTCCAGGTTTACCTTCGTCGAATTTGGCGCGCCCAGCCGCACTCATATCAAGCGTTACCAGGATCTTTTCAATGAAGTGGCAGCCGAAGCCGAGCGCATCAATGCGCGATTTCAGAACGACAAGTGGAAGCCGATCATTTTTCACAACCGGCATCACACGCATGAGGAAATTGACCCGTTCTATCGCGCCGCCGACCTGTGCCTGGTCACCTCCCTACACGACGGAATGAACCTGGTGGCCAAGGAATATGTCGCCACGCGCGAAGACGAGGACGGTGTCCTGATCCTCAGCCAGTTCACCGGCGCCGCCCGCGAATTGCGCGACGCGCTTCTGGTCAATCCCTATGACATCGAACAACTCGCCGAATCGATTCGCCGGGCGCTGGAGATGCCACCCGAAGAAAGGCACTCCCGGATGCAAAGAATGCGCGCCATAGTGAAGGAACACAATGTGTACCGCTGGGCCGCCGACTTGATCTTGGAACTGGCGGAAATTCGCCTGGACGCTCCAGAACTCACCGAGACCCGATAAAGCGTGCTCCGCTCTCCGGAAACTTGGCAGAAAAACGCGACCCGCACTAGAACGCCTCGGCGCGTATCTCCTGTTTTCAATTCTTGGCGCGACATCTCCGGCCGCGTTCGCGCCGCCAAGCACATCGCTCTGTTTCTCGATTTCGACGGTACGCTAGTGGATTTCTGTTCCCGCCCGGACTGCGTCCAGTTGAGCGCCCGCACCATTGCAGCGCTGCGGAAATTGGCCGGTCACCGGTCGGTTCGCGTGATGATCGTGAGCGGCCGCCGCCACGCATCGCTGCTGCAGTTCATAAAGACACCGCGAGTTTTCCTTCATGGGTTGTACGGCTGGGAAAACGAAAGCGGTATGCGCTTATCCAGGAAAGCTACCGGCCAGATCTCGAAAGCGCGGGCGTTCCTGGCCGGTCTTCCAGATAAAGCGCCAGGCATTTTCATCGAGGAAAAGGGTATCAGTCTCGCCGTGCATTTTCGAGACGCGTCGGCCGACGCGGAACGCCACGCCTGCGCGGAGCTTCGTAAGCTGCTCGCACGCCTGCGTCCGCATTTGAGGATTATCCGTTCTGGAAACGTGTGGGAAGTTGCGCCGACCGAAGTTCGGGGAAAAGGAGCAGCCGTGCGCAATATGCTTCGTGAACTTGGGCCGTCGTTTCTGCCGATCTATGTCGGCGACGACCTGAGCGATGAGCCGGCTTTTCAGGCTGCACGCAAGGGAATCACCGTGCTCGTGGGACTGCGGCGGCCCACAAAGGCGCATTTCCGGCTGCGGAATCCGGCCCAAGTTAGCGTGTTTCTCGAGCGTTTGCAGCGTTTATTGCCCTGACTCTGAGTCATCAGTTGTTGCAGTGTTGAGCATCTACAGGATTGCCTGTATAGCCACTGTTGGCCATACGACCTAACATTCCTCCGGCTCTTATAAGGTCCTTAGAGTCTGACCACCTTGCAGTAACGATGTCGTCAGCGCCGACACGCGCAAGAGGCCCTTCTTGCGTTCAGCGAATCGCCTTTGACGAACTGCCGATCGACGAATCTGGGAGATCATCACGGTGCAAACATGAGTGCATCTGCTACGCGGTCGCGAGAAAAACACGTTACGGACAACGGCACCACCGCGCGCATCTTGATCGTAGACGATCACGAGATCGTACGCGAAGGAATACGCAATCTTCTCAGGCGGCTTCGCCCCGAGTGGGAAGTCTGCGGCGAAGCTAAAAACGGGAAGGAAGCCGTCGAGGCGGCCACAGCCCTTGCTCCTGATATTCTGATTCTTGATGTCACTATGCCGGTCATGAGCGGGCTGGAGGCCGCTTCGCGAATCGCCAGGCTTGGCCTCGCCTCTCGTGTGCTCATCTTCACCATGCACGAAACCAAGAGCCTCATCATGGAAGTGCGCGCCGCCGGCGCTCACGGTTACGTCGTGAAATCGCAGGCTGCCCGCGACCTCATCGTTGCGATTGACCGCATCCTGGCAGGAGGCACGTTCTTCGGCCCGGAGCCGGATGCGACCGCCGCCTCGAATTGAGCACGACGCAGCAATCACGACGCTAACCGTAACGGCAACGCACGATCGCTGGTTTCCGATTTAGGCAGCATCCACGTTAACATCGGGCAATGACCCGGAATTGCAATCCCGTCGTCGCGCTTGCGCTGATCGCTGCGTTCTCGACTCTTCTGGAAGCGTGCCACTCGTCAGGCGGGTCCGCTGAGTCTGCTTCGTCTGCACGGCCCACAGCCACAAGGAAATGGGAATTCTCCACTGGCCGTCCCGCTACCTCGTGCCAGGGTTGTTATTACCAGGAGCAAATTCCAGCCATTGGCTCCGATGGGACCATATACGCCGGCGGCGCGCGAGGGTTGTACGCCCTTCGTCCTGACGGAACTCAGAAGTGGTACTACGAGAATGTCTATCAGCCGACGGGCATCCCAATTCATTTCGTCGTGATAGATGACAACGAAAATATCTGGTTCGACGCCACCAGCACGATCCCGGGATCCGGCAGCGTGATCCGGGTGGGACCCGATGGCCAGGATGAAGGCGGCATAGGTTTGGGTGGTGGTCCCGCGACGCAGATCGGCGAAGCATTCGACGGCACGATCGTTGCCTCCGGGACTGCCATAGACATCACGGGAAAGTCTGCGCAGCCGAAATCGTGGATCGTCGGCGGAAACTCTTTCTCATTCACGCAGGACGGCACCGTTTACTCCACTCGCGCAGATCTCGTGGCTCAATCGCCGGATCATAACGTCGCCTGGATAAAAGACATTCCCGCGGCCGGTGAGCCTGTTTTGGCCGCCGATGGCACGATCTACGTGGGCGGTAATGGCGCGCTCTCCGCCGTGAACTCCGATGGCACAGGGAAGTGGTCTTTCCTGGTTCCTAACCACATCGTCATGTCTCCTTCGGTCGCAAAGGACGGCACGGTGTATTTTGGCTGCGACGATAGCAACGTCTACGCGATCGCGCCCGATGGCCGCCTCAAATGGAAATTTCAGACGGGTGGCGCGGTCCGCTCCACTCCCGCAATAACCAAAAACGGGACGATCTATTTCGGGAGTCTGGACAACAAGCTCTACGCTGTCGGCGCCGACGGCAAATTGAAATGGGCGTTCACCACGGGCGGGCAGGTATTTTCACCGGCGATCGCCGATGACGGAACCATTTACGTCCAGAATGGCGAAGCTAAGCTCTACGCCATCCAGGATACGGAAGAAAATGGCGGGCTCGCCGGGCAGTGGCCCAAGCGCGGAGGCGGGCTGCGCAATACTTCTCGCGGCACCCGCTGAATGTCTCGCCCTCGCAGCGCCGCCGCCTTTCTCGCTTGCCTTCTCCTGGCAGTGCTCATTTCCGTCTCGGGCTGCAGATCCTCTCGCTCCACACCTGACGAATCACGGCAAATAAAATGGCAATTCAGCGCCGACGACCGCATCGTTTCCACTCCCGCACTCGGCGAAGATGGCACCATCTACTTCAACAGTCCCAAGTTTCTGTACGCACTGTCGCCGGACGGCCAATTGAAATGGCGCTACTTTCCTGGCGCGGACCTCAACACTTCTCCGGTGGTGGGGCCTGACGGCTCGATCTACATCATGGATATGACGTGCGTGATGCACGCACTGAATCCGGATGGCTCCAAACGGTGGCTCGCCCAGATCGGGCCCGCACCGCTGCCTAGTAGCGGCCTCCAACCGCCTTGCTGGTCGCCCGCCACTCCCGCGATGCCTGCGTCGGATCTCCTCGTCGTCGGGAATTCCAGCGGTCACATCATTGCCGTGGATCCTAGTTCCGGCACGACTACAAGTCAATTTAAGGACGTCGGCGTCCCAGTCAGCCCGGAAATTCCTGAGACAGGAACTGCTCTGGAAGGCGGGGGCGCGCTTGCGCTCTTCGATTCCACGGGCCACGTCGCTTGGACCGTTCGCCTCTCCGACGGGCGGAGTTCCTTACCGTTCCGCACGCCTGCGATTACTGCGGAAAAAACGATTGTCGTGGCCGGATGGGATCAGAAACTCCACGTTTACAATCCCGACGGCGCTTTGCAATGGGAATTCACGGGCGATTGGACCGCGAACCCCGTGATCGCCGCAGACGGCACCATATACGTTGGAGGTCCGGCCGACGCTGGTCTTGTTGCACTTGCATCGGACGGCAGCAAGCTCTGGCAGGCTCCCATCGCGGTGCCGGGTTCGCCGGCTCTCGCGGCGGACGGCACCATCTACGTCCCCGGCCGCTACGCGGGCACAGTGAAAGATAGCCATTGGTTTTGGGCGATCTACGCCGTCACTCCGAAAGGCGCAATGAAATGGCGACTTACCGTGGACGCACCGATTGCGAACGGTCCTGCCATCGCTCCGGACGGCACCGTGTACTTCGGCACTGATTCCTCCGGCGTCAGCGGCGTGAAGCCTCATTCCGGAACGCTCTACGCCATCCGCGAAAACAATGGCGGACTGATGCGCGGCGGCTGGCCGAAATCTTTCGGCTCGCCCACGAATGATGGCCGCGCGCCGAATGCGCCATGACGCGAGAATCACAACAACGCAATCGCCGCAAGATTCCAGTGCCCGCTCTCGTCATTCTTTTTCTGGCGGTGGTCGAGATCCTTCTATTGGCGGGACGAACGCTGCACTCGTACAGCTCGACACCTGAGCAACCCGCAGTTCCGACGCGTCCCGTCGCGATAGACCTGCTCCCATCGTTTGTGAAGGTATTTGAAAAAGAGGGCTACTCGCATCGGTTCAGTATCCCCAACGATGCCAGGAATGCGCATCTCGAGGGTGAGTTTACCGGTGATCCTCGCCCGCAAACCCAAGTGGATATGCTCGTCATCACCGCGGCAGGGATGAGGCATTGGCGCGACTTTCTTCTTTCTCCCAGCGGCGCAAACGGCAATACAGCCAATAGTGAACTGCTGTATCACACCGGCAATACCAACGCGGATTATTTCCAATTCAAAGTGACGCCGGGCGATTATTTCCTCGTTTTCGATTACGGCCCTTCCACGCGCGCGAATAGAGATCACTATGTGGATGGTGACGCTTGGGGCCGCAATTACCGCCTGACGTCCACGAAAATTATGCTCTACTATGATTTGCCCGCGAGGTAAAAATCTCGGCTTTACCCTATCTTGGAAATCCGGCAGGTAGCTGCGGCTCGGTCATCGCGTTCCATTGCGTAAAGGTACTGACGCCTTCCTGCCCGGCGCCTGGCGGTGTGCGGCGCGTCTCGCGTGGGAGGTGATCTTGTTCGTTGATGCACATCGAAAATTGAAATTCCTTTTCCTGCGGATCGTGCGGAGTTGGCACGGCAATTTCATAGTCGCGGCAGGGATCGCCCTCGACGTCTCGAACCGCGCCGCGCCGTACCGTTCCGTCTTTCAAGATCGCATCATAGGGCAGCGAATTCTCGTCCGATCCGATGGAGCCGTGCGGGCAGTCGAATATGGGTATGGAGCCTTGGGCGTTTAGGTCCGCTTGGCGGCCGCCGCTTGAGGCCCACTGACCCGCTACCTGGCTGTAGGAACGCCCGAAGTAGCTGATTGTGTCAAAAGTGATGGGTGCGCCGTTCCGATCCGTTCCATTCTGGATCGTGTGTTGAAACGAAGGACAGAACGTATCCTTGTCAAATGTGTTGGGAGGCTGGCCGGCATAGGTCCGCACTGTATGATAGTGCCAGCTCTTCGCGTTCTCCACTGCGGCGCTCGACCTCTCTATTTCTCGCAAGGGTGAGTTTCGCCAATTCATCTATCCTAGGGCTGCAGTGAGCAGAATCACAACAAAAGCCGTCACGATCCATTTCGCCATGAGGAGCCGCCGGTGCTCGAGTGTATGCGCCTAACCGTTGAGTGAGCATAGCAAGCGCCGCCTTGCATTGTGGCCGAACCCGCAGTCATTGTTGCGAATTCGCCAATCCGTGGCCGTTCCCGGGCCGCGCGGACGGCCTTCGTCTGTTCGCCGTCCAGGGGTTTGTGATAACATCTTTGTTCACGAATTTCCTCGGGGTGGAGGCTTGGCACATATTTCCCGTAGAGAGCTGAAGAAGGACGAGGTGCGCGAGACTCTCGCGCATGGCGCCGACGCCGTTCTGTCTCACAAGATGTTCACGACGTATTTGCTACTCGCCGCGCTCGTGGTGGCATTGGGTTTCTTCGGCTGGAAAACTTATACTGAACGCCAAACCATGAAGGCTGGCGCGGCCTACGACGACGCCATGAAGTCCTACCAGGCGCGCATCCGCACTCCGAGCGAGCCCACGCTGCCGGGTGAAACCACGTACTTCGACGACAACAATAAATATTCCGACGCCGCGAAGAAATTCGCCGACGTGGCCACCAAGTATCCGCACACGCGTCCAGGACAGCTCGCCGCGTATTACGCCGCGCTGAGCGATGAGAAGCTGGGCAAGACGGATGACGCGAAGAAGTGGCTTCAAGGTCTCGCCAGCCACAGCAACGACGACTTTGCCGCCATAGCGCGTTTTGAGCTGGCGCAAATTGACGATCGCCAGGGCCAGGGTGATGAAGCCGTCACGCTCTACCAACAATTGATCGACAAGCCCACCGTGCTAGTTCCTAAGCCGGTGGTGATGCTCGCGCTCGCGGAACATTACGGCGTAAAAAATCCCGCCGAAGCCAGCAAGTTGTATTCCCAAATCAAATCTGAATATCCCGACACTCCCATCGCCCAGCAAGCCGACCAGGAACTGAACCTACTCCCCGGCAAGTCGTAGAACAGAAGCATGTGTCATCCGGAGCGCAGCGAGGGATCTGCTTTTCGCTGAAACCCTGAGAAAAAACAGATTCCGCGGGCCAAATGCGCCCTCGGAATGACCGTTCTGTGCGTTTCGCAACCGGTTAGCCGGTGAAGTGCCGATTTGGCTGTTCTCACGCGGGGTCTATAGGCCTTATCCCGAGCGGCCGCGCGGCTTCTTTATACCTTTCTGCGGCGCCACCAATTGGTAGCTGCCTTTCACCAACTCGCCAATTTCAGCCCCAGTTGAGCGGCGCGGCATAGATGCGCAAGGTAACCCACCCGTGCTTACCGATATAAGGCGTACGAAAGAACCGCGAATCGTCCAGAAACACGCCCTCGAGCAGCGTCCCCACTTTCACGCAAATCCCCAGTTCATTTTTGTACTCCTCGAGCACCGCAAATATTTTTCCTTCGATGCGAAACGTGGGGTGCCCGAAACTGACGCCCTCGCTGGCTGCGGGCAGCCGCAGGCAAATCGCTCTCAGCTTTTTGAGGACCGCCGCTTGCGAAACCATGGGCAAATGATATCAACAATCTCTCCGCAAGCGCGCCGCCGTTCTGGAATTTAGCGGCAGATCGCCGCGTTGGCGCTAGAATCAAATTGCAAAATGCTCGCCTCTTATGCCATGGACGTCCGCCGCTCGCGCGGCCGCCGCTACCCGGAACCGCAGCATCCCTACCGCAACGATTACGCACGCGACCGCGATCGCGTAATCCATTCCCGCGCGTTTCGCCGGCTGGAGGCCAAAACGCAGGTTTTCACGACCCGCTATTCCGACCATTTTCGCAATCGCCTCACGCACACGCTGGAGGTCGCGCAAGTCGCGCGCACGGTCGCGGGCGCTCTGAAACTCAATACGGATCTGGCCGAAGCCCTCGCGCTCGTCCACGACATCGGCCACCCGCCCTTCGGCCACGCCGGTGAAAAGCAACTCGACCTGCGCATGCGCGAACACGGCGAGCGTTTCGATCACAATCTGCACGCGCTCTACATCGTCGAGCAATTCGAGCAGCGTTATCTCGAATATCCCGGCTTGAATCTCACCTTCGAAGTCCGCGAAGGCATCATCAAACATTCGCGCGATTATTCCGCCGCTGAATTCCCGCAGCTCGCCGAATATCTCCTCGATCAGCGCCCACCGCTCGAATCTCAGTTGATTGATCTGGTGGACGAAATCGCCTACAACACCGCCGACCTCGACGACGGTTTTGAGGCTCATCTTGTTGACTTGAATCAATTGCGCACCGAGGCCCCCATCTTCGCAGAAGCCTTCGCAGATGTGGAGCGCCGCTACCCGCGCGGAAAAACCAAGCTGAAATTCAACGAAGCCCTGAAGCACGTGCTAGACGTTCTCGCCACGGATCTCATCGAAACCACTAGCCGCGCCGCGGAAAAGTCCGGCGTCGAAAATGTAGAGGACGTCCGCCGCCAGTCGCAGCGCCTCGCGAGCTTTTCTGTTTCCATAGCCAAACTAAACGCCGACCTGAGACGCTTCCTCTTTGCGCATGTCTATTCTCACCCGTCCATCGCCGAAGACCGCGATCGCTCCGTAGCCGCGCTCGATGCACTGTTCACTTTCTTCTTGCAGCACCCCGATCGCATGCCTCCGCAATACGCCGAGCAAGCCAGCCGCGAGCCGAGCCACCGCGTAGTCTGCGATTACATCGCCGGCATGACCGACCACTTCCTCCTTCGCCAATGCCAGGAGCTTCTCCCATAGCGGCAGTGCCTTTGTAGCGGCGGTCTTTAGAGCGTCACCGCGCGGAGCTAGAAGACCGGTGGCGCACGGAAGTGCACCGCTACAAAGGCAAACCTGCGCCGCCTCTTGCTCGTGCACGCTCTTTCCAGCGTAAGATGGTCATTGTCCGATAGGTGTCAGCCAAATCATCAGCTCCCGACGCTTCCTTGACATCGCTCGCACCGGACATATAATTAAAATTGCCCCGCAGTGAAGGGGAAACCCCTATGTTCTTGGACGTGAACGAACTCGCCGTTCGCAAGATCCGCATCCGGAAGAGCTATACCCCCGGAACGCTCGATTTCCATTCCGGTGAGTTCCGCCAGGTTGAACCGCTCGAGGTCCGCGCGACCGCCGAGTTAGTGGAAGGGCAGATCCGCATCTATGGCAATTTGCACACACGTGTCGAGCTGATCTGCGCGCGCTGCCTGGACACCGTCGTCGAAGAGATCAGCCGCGATTTCGATCTGTACTACCGCCCCATGACCTCCATCGCCGTGGACGAGGAATTTCATCTCAATCTCGACGATACCGAAGTCGCCTTCTTCGAGGGCGACGGCCTGTTCCTCGCGGACATCCTCGCCGAGCAGGTGAATCTCTCGCTGCCGATGAAAGTCATCTGCCGCAGCGATTGCCGCGGCCTCTGCCCGCACTGCGGCGCCAACCTGAATAACGAAGAATGCCGTTGCGAGAAACACGCCTCCGACTCCCGGCTGGCTCCCCTCGCTCGTTTGAAGCAGGACTGGTTCAAAAAGCAATAAAACGCTACACTATTGGCTTGCCATTCAGGCCGCTCTGCGTAGCCGCCTGCCAATTGAGGAGCTGGAATGCCGAATCCAAAACGACGTCACTCGCACGCCCGCAAAAACAAGCGGCGCGCCCATGATTTTCTTACGCCTTTGTCCTTAGCGGAATGTCCGAACTGCCACGAGAAAAAGCTGCCTCACAACGCGTGTCCCCACTGCGGCTACTACAAAGGTCGCGAAGTGATTGACACCGCGGCCAAGACAGCCTAACTTTCCATCGCTTACCTTTCCGAACTGGCGTTCTCTTGGGGCCCAGTGGTGTATAGATGACCACCATCGCTCTCGATGCTATGGGCGGCGACCATGCGCCTCGCGCCGAAGTCGAAGGCGCGATCCTCGCGGCCCGCGAACTCGGCGTCCGCATTTTTCTGGTGGGCACGGAAGCCGTCGTGCGTCAGGAACTGAATCGCCACGGCCATCGTGGCCTGCCTATCGAGATCGTCAACGCCACCGATGTGATCACCATGAGCGATTCGCCTTCCCAGGCGTTTCGCCGCAAGAAGGAAAGCTCGGTCCACGTGGCCGCGCGATTGGTGCGTGACGGCAAAGCCGAAGCGCTCGTCAGCATGGGCAACACGGGTGCCGTGATGACCGTGGCCCGCTTCATTTTGGGCACGCTCGCAGCCGTAGACCGTCCCGCGCTTGCTGCCGCTTTTCCGAACATGAAAGAAAAAGTAACGGTCATACTCGACGTGGGCGCGAACGTGGACTCCAAGCCCGAGCAGATCGAGCAATTCGCGGTGATGGGCGAGATTTATTACCGCACCATCTGGGGGACTAAGCGCCCGCGCGTCGCTCTGCTTTCCATCGGCGAGGAAGAAATGAAAGGCAACGACCTGGTCCGTGAAGCGGCCGCGCGCCTCAAGCTCCTCCACCTGAATTTTGTCGGCAACGTGGAAGGTCGCGACGTTTTCCGCGGCGATGTGGACGTGATCGTCTGCGACGGGTTCATCGGCAACATCGCCCTGAAAATCAGCGAAGGCCTCGTCGAACACATCGGTGGCATGTTGAAAAAAGCCATCAAGAGCAGCCTGAAATCCCAAGTCGGCTACGTGCTCTCGAAAGACGCTTTCGATAGCTTCCGCAGACGCACCGATTCCTCCGAATACGGCGGCGCGCCCCTTCTTGGCGTTCGCGGCATCACCATCATCGGCCACGGCCGCTCGAATCCCAACGCCATCAAGAACGCCATTCGTGTCGCCAGCGAACTCTGCCGCTCGCGCTTCAACGAAAAAATCGAACAGGAGCTTTCCGCTGCCGCCGTTGCTGCTGCGCGCGGCTGATTCCGGCGGAAGCGTGGAATAAATCCTCATGGGCAAACTTGCATTCCTTTTTCCCGGCCAGGCCTCGCAATATCCCGGCATGGGCCGCGACCTGGCCGAAACGTTCCCGGAATCGAAAGCCGTCTTCGACGAAGCCGACGCCGCGCTCGGATTTTCTCTTTCGAAATTGTGCTTTGAAGGCTCCGAAGAAGCTCTGAAGCAAACCGAAAACACGCAGCCCGCGATCTTGACAGTCTCCACAGCGGCTTATCGCGCGCTGGAAAAGCAGGGAATCGCTCCGGACTTTGTCGCCGGGCACAGCCTGGGCGAATATTCCGCGCTGGTCGCCGCGGGCGCGCTGGAATTTTCTACCGCCGTGAAATTGGTCCGCGGCCGCGGACGCTACATGCAGGAAGCCGTGCCCGCCGGCGAAGGCGCGATGGCCGCCATCCTTGGCCTGTCACCCGCGGACGTCGCCGAAGTTTGCAAGAAGGCCGCGGAAAACGAAACCGTCTCGCCCGCCAATATGAATTCGCCCGAACAAACCGTCATTTCAGGTTCCGCTGCCGCCGTAAAACGCGCAGTCGAAATCGCTTCGCAGAGCGGCGCAAAGCGTGCCGTAATCCTGCCGGTCTCCGCGCCCTTTCATTGCGCTATGATGCTGGCCGCGCAGCAGCGCCTCGAAGCCGATCTGCGCGCCGCGCATTTCAGCAACCTGAAATTTCCGCTGATCACGAATGTGGACGCCGAAGCCATCTCCACGGGTGACGAAGCCCGCGACGCCCTGATCCGCCAGGTTACCAATCCCGTCCGCTGGCTGGAATCCATCCGCGACATGATTGATAACGGCGTCACGGTCTTCGTCGAAGTCGGCCCCGGCAAAGTCCTAGCCGGCCTATTGCGCCAAATTGACCGCTCCGTCCGCGTCTTCAACGTGGAAGACTCAGCCACGCTGCAATCCACGGTAGAGAAGCTGCCCCAGGCCCGCGCCGAAGTCCGCGAACCGTAGACGAAGCGCCTTTGAAGTTTGTGGCACAGCCACTCCTGGCTGGCCGTGCTCCTTTGCCCTTGTAGCGGCCACCTTTCAGGTGGGCGTCTTGGATTTGCTTCTATATATGGGTCTGCTTCGCAAGAAGCAAAGTCGCCGGTTTAAAGGCCGCCGCTACAAATTCCCAATCGAACGGATCGTCTGACCGCGCAGTTGCCAGACCCATTCCACCTAAGGTAGTTTCAATTCCTATGTTTTCGCTCACAGACAAAGTCGCCCTCATCACCGGCGCGTCGCAAGGCATCGGCCGCGCCACCGCGCTAGCTCTGGCGGCCGCAGGCGCAAAAGTAGCCCTAGCAGCCCGCAACACCGAAAAACTGGCCACCCTCGTAACCGAAATCGAATCTGCTGGCGGCGCAGCTCTAGCCGTCCCCATGGATGTCGCTGACGCCGCGCAAATAAAAGCCGGCTTTCAGCAAACTCTCGCGAAATTCTCGAAGCTCGACATTCTGGTGAACAACGCCGCCATCACCCGCGACACGCTCGCCCTGCGCATGAAGCTGGAAGACTGGGATGCCGTCTTGCGCACCAACCTCACCGGCGCGCATCTCTGCATCCAGCAAGCGCTCGGTGCGATGCTCAAGCAGCGCTCCGGCCGCATCATCAACATCTCTTCGGTGGTCGCCGAGACCGGCAACGCCGGCCAGGCCAATTACGTAGCCTCGAAAGCCGGACTGATCGGCCTGACCCGCGCCATCGCCGTCGAAGTCGCCTCGCGCAGCATCACCGTCAACGCCGTCGCTCCCGGCTTCATTGAAACGCCCATGACCGCCCCGCTCTCGCAGGAAATCAAAGACAAAATGAAAAGCATGATCCCGCTAGGCCGCTTCGGCTCGGACCAGGACGTAGCCGCCGCGGTAGTCTTCCTGGCCAGCGACGAAGCCGCCTACATAACAGGCCAAGTCCTTGACGTAAACGGCGGCCTCCACATGGGCTAAGTGCAGCACCCTGAACCGCCGCGCGTCAGCATCGCAGGACGGACGCGAAGGGTCATCTTTCGGAGACTGGGCTGATTGAACGCTGGCTCTGGGGAATTGAATAAAAGGTAAAATACTAAGCAGACTCATTGTAAGGTCTCGCGTCTTAGGAGGCTCCAGTGCGAGACCAGTCCTTTGCTGCTGCTCGGTGCTTCCGAACTCTCGATTGGGCTGTTGGGGTTTCGTTGCTCGCCCTGCTCACCCTGTCGAGCTGTGGCGGCGGTCTTCCCGGCTTGGCGCCCAGCATTGTGACCGAGCCCGCCTCCGTGAGCACGCCGTTGGGTCAGATCGCAACCTTCACCGTAACAACTTCAGGCATGGACTGCGAGTGGGTTTTCTTCGGGTTCAACCCGGCCACCGGCGCCACAGGGCCGACTTCTCTCTACTCGAACGATTCGTTCAGTAACCTCGATATGGATCTCAGCAGTCTAGCGTCCGGACAAACGGTCATCACGTCGCTTGATTTGGAGCCGGTCAACCAGTTTTTTGCGTATGGAGCTCTGCAGGTTGCTCAGGCGTGTGGATTCGAATTCTCCAGCCAGACCGTCTCTCCTGGTCAACTCCAGGCCACAGCTACGCAGTTGGGTGAGCAAAGCTGCGTGATTACGGCATCGGGCCAAGTATCCTGCGCGCTTCACCGCCTATTTGGAACCGCAGGAGGCACCACACCAGACGGCCTGATTCAGTTTTTCGAACAGTAGCGCTGCGGCGTCGCACTGTACCTCCTGACCTTCGGAAACTGATCGACTGCCGCGCATGCCTAAAGGTTGACCCCACACTACGCCCCGCATAGAATGGCAAGGTTGTCCTGGGGACGCTATACTTGCCTGCGGTGCGGCCCGGAAATTCCAGATCGCTGAAATCGGAGGAACAATCAGAATGGCCAGCGTCGAAGAACGCGTGAAGACGATCATTGTCGAGCAGCTCGGTGTGGATGAAGGCGAAGTGACTCCGACCGCCTCCTTTGTGGATGATTTGGGCGCCGACTCGCTCGACACCGTCGAGCTGGTAATGGCTTTTGAAGAAAATTTCGGCATCGAAATTCCGGACGAGGACGCCGAAAAGATTGCCACGGTCAAAGACGCCGTGGACTACATCGAAAAGCACGCCAAGGGCAAATAGGCCGCCCCCCTCGTCCCATTCCGTACAGGAGAAATTCCTTTTGAACCGCCGAGTTGTCGTTACGGGCGTTGGTTTGGTCTGCGGATGCGGTATCGGCACCGAAGAGGTCTGGCGCAATCTGCTGGCAGGCAAGAGCGGCATCGGCCCGATCACGCATTTTGATGCCACTGCGTTCGATTGCCGCATCGCCGGAGAAGTCCGCAATTTTGACCCGCTCAATTGGCTCGAGAAAAAAGAGCTGAAAAAAACCGGGCGCTTTATTCAACTCGCGCTCGCTGCTGCGGACTTTGCCATGCAAATGTCCGGCCTGGAAGTCACGCCGGAACTAGCCGATTCCACCGGCGCTTACATCGGCTCCGGAATCGGCGGATTCGACGTGATCGAGCGCGAGCATTCGAAATATCTCGCGGGCGGCCCGGGCAAGATCTCTCCCTTTTTCATTCCTGCAACGATCGTCAATCTTGCCTCCGGCCACGTCTCCATCCGCTATGGCGCGAAAGGTCCGAACTCCGCGACAGCCACGGCCTGCTCCGCTTCCGCGCACGCGATCGGCGACGCGTTCAAGATTATTCAGCGCGGCGCGGCCGACGTGATGATCACCGGCGGCACCGAAGCCGCCATCACTCCGATGAGCGTCGGCGGATTCGCCGCGATGCGCGCGCTTTCCACGCGCAATGACGATCCCGAACACGCCAGCCGTCCGTTCGACGCCGAGCGCGACGGCTTCATCGTCGGCGAAGGCTCGGGCGTGGTGATCCTCGAAGCCCTGGAAATCGCGCAAAAGCGCGGTGCAAAAATTCTGGCGGAAATCACCGGCTACGGCATGTCCGGGGACGCATATCACATCACGCAGCCCGCCGAACACGGCGATGGCGGCTATCGCGTTTCGCTTGCTGCGCTGAAAGACGCCAACATCTCTCCCGACGACGTCAGCTACGTCAACGCGCACGGCACTTCGACGCCCATCGGCGACGCCATCGAAACCGAAGCGCTGAAACGCGTTTTCGGAGCGCGCGCCAAGAAAGTTCCCATCAGCTCGACGAAATCAATGACCGGCCACTTGCTCGGCGGCGCCGGCGGCCTGGAAGCCGGCATCAGCGTGCTCGCGTTGCGGGACCAAATTATGCCGCCCACCGCAAATTACGAAAAGCCGGACCCCACGTGCGATCTCGATTACATTCCGAATCAGGCTCGCAAAGCGGAAGTAACCTACGTGCTCTCGAATTCGTTCGGCTTCGGTGGCACCAACGCCTCACTGCTCTTTAAGCGTTGGGCGGAGTAAGTGTGCCACAGCCTTCAGGCTGTGCTCTTAGCGTTGCCCCCAATCTGAAATTCTGATAGAAACTATCAGATTGTTCGCATCCTCATTTTCGGAGGCATTCTTGAAAATTGCAGTCTGCGTCAAACAGGTCCCCGCCAAAGACGCGCCCCTCGCCATCGCGGAGGGCGGCGCCTGGATCCGCGAATCGGACATCGGCTTCGAAACCAATGAACCCGACAGCTTCGCGCTCGAAGAAGCCCTGCGCCTGAAGGAAAAACACGGCGGCGAAGTCGTGGCCATTTCCATGGGCCCCGAGCGCGCCAAGCAAACCATTAAGGAAGCTCTCGCCAAAGGCGCCGATCGCGGCATTCACGTCTCCGACGCGCAATTTTTCAAACTCGATCCGCTTTCATCCGCGCGCTCCCTAGTCGCGGCCATAAAATCCGAAAATTTCGACCTGATTCTGACCGGCCTGCAAAGCGACGACCAGGGCTTCGGCCAGACGGGCGTGCTACTGGCCGAATTGCTCGGCCGCCCGCACGCCACCATCATCATGGCCATCGAAGTCGTCGAAAATCATATGAAGCTGAAACGCGAACTCGAGGCTGGGTGGTTCCAGCATGTCGAGCTGCCGCTGCCCGCCGTACTTTCAATCCAGTCCGGCATCAACAAGCCGCGCTACGCCACCCTGAAAGGCATCATGGCCGCCAAGAAAAAAGAAATCGCAACAATCGAGCGCGCTTCGCTGGGCGTTCCGGACGCCCCCACGCAGCGCGTAGAACGCATCTACGTGCCGCAAAAAACCAAAAAAACCGAATTCATTTCGGGTCAACCAAAAGAAATCGCGGCCAAGCTGCTGGAAAAGCTAAAACACGAAGCAAGAGTGCTATAACGCCGTTTCTGGTCGCGCCGGCGTCCCGCCGACGCTGTGCGGTTGTCGTTACACGTGCCGTCGTCGTTGCACTCGCCGTTGCCGTTGAACTTGTAGCGGCCACCTTCAGGTGGCCGCATTTGGTTTCGCAGTTGTAGGGGCGCTGCTTGCTGCGCCCGCTTTTGATTTTCTGAAATTCGCACACGGACAAAAAATGAAAATTCTCCTGATCAGCGAACAACGCGAAAACACCTGGAACAAAGTCAGCTTCGAAACGCTCGCCGCCGCGCAACAAATCCTCCAACAAACGAAGGGGACGCTCGCAGGCATAGTAATCGGCAAAGGCATCTCCGCGCGAGTCGACGAACTGGCGGGCTACCAACTCGACGAAGTCCTGGCCATCGAACATGACTTGCTCGAGAAATACACGCCGGACGGCTTCTCGCTGGCCCTCCGCCAGGTGATCGAATCCGCGAAACCGGACCTGGTCCTCCTCCCACACACCTATCAGGTCCGCGATTTCGCGCCCAAGCTGGCCGCCTCGATGAACAAAGGCATGATCGGTGATTGCACCGGCTATCGCTACGAAAACGGCAAACTCATCTTCGTGCGCCAAATGTTTCAAGGCCGCACCGCAGCAGACGTAGTCTTTGCCGGAGACCCGCCGTGGATCGCCTCCTTCCAATCCAGCGCATTCCGCGCAGACCTCGCCGTTAAACACGCAGGCGGGAAAGCCCCAATAAAATCTGTCAGCGTGAGTCTGCAAGCCGACCAAATCCGCACCAAGCCGCTCGAACTTTTCCGCGAAGCGAAACAAGCGGTAGACCTCACGCAGGCTCCGATCCTCGTCTCCGTCGGCCGCGGCATCAAGGCCCCGGAAAATATCGCCATGGCCGAAAAGCTCGCCAAACTTATTGGCGGCGAAATCTGCGCCTCGCGTCCCATCTGCGACGAAGGCTGGCTCCCCATGGACCGCCAGATCGGCAGCTCCGGCCAGACCGTCGCGCCTAAGCTCTATCTCGCGCTAGGAATCAGCGGCGCCATCCAGCACGTAGTCGGCATGAAAGGCGCCCGCACCATCGCCGCCATCAACAAAGACCAGAACGCCCCCATCTTCGAGGTAGCCGACTACGGAGTAGTAGGCGACCTTTTCGAAATCGTCCCAGCCCTGATCGAAGAGCTGGAAAAATCCAAATCCAGCTAAACGATTGTCCAATTTCGCGACGCCCTATCCCGCCAGCGGTCACGACGCCGCGCCGCGTCTGGCTGGTCCGAAGCTAAGTCACAATTCATCATGCGTTTACGGCCATCGGTCCTTGGCGAGTAGTCTGCTATGAATCCGGGAGTTCTTCTTGCCTGACCGGAGGCAACCGCTCTTATGGACGCCCTGCTTCAAGACCTGAAATACGCCGTCCGCACGCTCGCGAAATCGCCCGCGTTTACAGCCATCGCCGTCCTCACTCTCGCGCTTGGCATCGGTGCCAACACCGCGCTCTTCTCCGTCGTGGACGCCGTACTCCTCAAGCCTCTGCGCTTCGAAGACCCAGCTTCGATTGCCGTCGTCTGGGAAAAACTTCCAAAGTATGAAGTCGCTCGCAATACGGTTTCGCCTCCCAATTTCCTCGATTGGCAGCAGCAGAACCGCGTCTTCTCCGGAATGGCCGCGTTTCTGGACCAGCCGCTAAATCTCACCGGCAGCGGCGAGCCGGAGCAGGTCGACGTCGAATTTGTCTCGCCGAATTTCTTTTCTCTCTTGGGCGTGAATCCCATGCTTGGCCGCGGATTCTCAGTGGAAGATGGCAGCCACAGCGTGCAATCGAGTCCGCAGCAGGCCAAGAGCGGCGTCGTTGTGCTGAGTTATGGTTTGTGGAAATCAAAGTACGCGGGCGATCCGGACATCATCGGCAAAACAGTTGAACTGAACGGCGCATCCAACACAGTCATTGGCGTGACTGGCCCGGACTTCGATTGGTACGTCAGCGAGTTTTCCGTCACGCATCAGCGGCCGCTGATCTGGGCTGTTCTCGACACGCCGCCCGATTGGCATGACCACAGCAAGGTGGGGCGTTTTTTGCGTGTCGTCGCGCGCGTGAAACCCGGCGTCTCGCTGGCGCAAGCGCAGTCGCAGATGGATGTCATTGCCGCGGGATTGGCCGCGCGCTATCCCGATTACGACAAGGGTTGGGGTGTGACCCTGGTTTCGCTGCGCGAACAGCTCTCCGGCGATCTGCGGCCCGCGCTTTTGATCCTTCTCGGCGCCGTCGGTTTGGTCCTTCTGATTGCCTGCGCCAATATTTCCAGCCTGCTGCTCTCTCGCGCGGCTGGCCGCCGCCGCGAAATTGCCATTCGCTTGGCGTTGGGAGCCTCGCGCGGCCGTATCGTCTGGCAATTACTTACCGAAAGCCTGTTGCTCGCCGTTGTCGGCGGGGCGCTCGGGGTGTTCGTGGCCATTTGGGCCACCGAGGTGCTGGTTCAGGCCGGCTCGGGCGGCCTTATGGACGTCAGTGGAGTCGGTGTCAACTGGCGGGTGCTCGCATTCGCTGCTGGCGTTACTTTGCTCGCCGGATTGCTCGCCGGGTTCCTGCCTTCTTTCCTGGCCTCGCGCGCGGAAGTCGCCTCCGCCCTTCCCGAAGGCGGCCGCACCTCTTCCGCAGGACGCAAGAGCCTTACCGCCAGAAGCGCTTTTGTGGTCGCCGAGATCAGCCTCGCGCTCGTTTTGCTCGCGAGCTCCAGCCTTCTGATTCAGAGTTTTTTCCGGCTTACGGAAGTGAACCCCGGATTTCACACTGCGCGTCTGCTGACTTTTCAAATCGCGTTGCCCGATTCGAAATATCTCCAGGAGCAGGCGCGCGCCGCATTCTTCACGCAACTGCTTGGAAAAATCGGCGCGCTTCCCGGCGCCATCTCGGCGAGCGCCGACGTGACTCCGCCATTCAGCGGCGTCGGCGCAGCCACCGATTTTGCGATTGTCGGTGAAGCTCCACTGCCGGCTGGCGAAGCTCACGGCACAGCCGTGCGCGTCATCGAACCCGATTATTTCCGCGCGATGGACATTCCGCTGCTGCGCGGACGCACATTCGAGGCGCGTGAATTCGCCGACGCGTCGAACGTTGTCATCGTCAACAAGACATTCGCGGAAAAGTATTTTCCGGGGGGAAATCCGCTGGGCCAAAAAGTCATCATCGATATGAAGGACAAGAATCTGCCCGACGAAATTATCGGTGTTGTCGGCGACGTGCGCGAAACGAACCTCAGCACAGCGCCATATCCACTCGCTTACTGGCCTTATCCAGAACTGCCTTATTCAGTGATGACCGTCCTCGTGCGCACGGCCACGCCCCCGCTGTCGCTGGTTCCCGCTATTCGCGACGTCTTGCACCAGATGGACAAAGACCAGCCCATGGCGAAAATCAGCAGCATGGACCAGCTCGTCGCCAATTCCGTCGCGCGTTCGCGCTTTACCATGCTGTTGCTTTCTACCTTTGCGGGGCTTGCCGTCGTGCTTGCCTGCATTGGGATTTACGGCGTCATGGCCTACTCGGTCGCGCAAAGGACGCATGAAATCGGCATCCGCCTCGCGCTCGGTGCGCAGCGCGATGACGTTTTGCGGCTCGTCTTGAAGCGGGGTGCGCGCCTGGCGCTGGTTGGCGTCGGAATCGGTCTTGCGGTCGCGTTGCTTCTCACGCGCCTGATGAGTGCGCTGCTTTATGGCATTGGTGCCAGCGACCCGCTCACGTTTGCCGCCGATGCCATGCTACTGACGTTCGTCGCGCTTCTCGCCTGCTACATCCCGGCACGGCGGGCGATGCGAGTGGATCCCATGGTCGCCCTGCGCTACGAATAAATTTCCAGCTGCCGATTTCGCGCAATGCGTCCGCTAACCTAGTGGCTAGCCGCGGCGGCTCCTCGGCCCATCGTTTTCGGCAGCAGAAATCCGGTCGCGATCATCCAGATGAATCCCGGGAGCCTCGTCAGAGGAATCAGGAACGAGCGGCTGTCGCCCCGGCCCGCAGCCGGACGCGCGGCGATCCGTCCACGTAGAACGTTACTATCAGTAATCATTACCATTATAAACTATTATTCTGTGCAATAGTATTTGTATGTCCACGCCGCCTTTGCCTCCCCCCGAATCTCGCTGGGGACTGCCATGGTTGCTCGCGCAGGTAGGGGCTCATGCCGCCGGCGAATTCGCCAAACGCATCGCTCCCCTAAGCCTCACTGCTCCCGACGCCGGAATCCTCCGCCTCCTCGGCCGCTCCGCCAGTATGAGCCAGCGCCAGCTCGCGCAGACACTGCACATGCACGCCAGCCGGCTGGTAGCCATCATTGATGCTCTCGAGTCTCGTGGTTTAGTCGCACGAGGGGAAAACGCAAACGACCGCCGCAGCCACGCCCTGCGCATCACCGAAAAAGGTCAGAAAACTCTCGCCGAAATCGGCCGCGCAGCCCGCGCCCACAGCGAAAGCCTCTGCGCCGCGCTCAATGAAGCGGAGCAAGCCCAACTCTACGCCCTCCTCCAACGCATCGCCGATGCCCAAGGCCTGACCCGTGGCGTCCACCCCGGCTACCGCCGTCTGCGTCCCGGGAAATCCCCCAGCGGCCCCTCTGGTAATATGGCGCGATGACCGACACCTCTAACATCGAGCGCGAACAGCTCGAAGCAGATGTTCTCATCATCGGCGCGGGCCCCGGCGGCTTGGCCTGCGCGCTACATCTCGCGAACCTCATCGAAAAACATACGGAAGCGAAAAAATCTCCAGCGCTTTCCGCCGAGAATATCTACGTTCTGGAAAAAGGTCGCGAAATTGGCGCGCACCAGCTTTCCGGCGCGATCATGGACCCGCGCGGCCTGCGCGAACTCGTCCCGGACTTCGAAAAGACCGCGCCGCTCGATACGCCCGTCACCGGCGACGCCGCCTATTACTTCACCGAATCCAGCAGCTACAAACTTCCGATCACTCCGCCACCGTTGCAGAATCACGGCAACTACGTCGTCTCGTTGAACAAGCTGGTGAAATGGCTCGGCGGGCTGGTCGAAAAAAAGGGCATCAATATTTTCACGCAGTTTGCCGGCAGGGAATTGCGCTATGACAAGAATGGAATCGCCGGAGTCCTTACGGAAGACAAAGGTGTGGACAAAAACGGCAAGCCCAAGGACAACTTCACGCCGGGATACGAATTGCGCGCGAAAGTCACCGTGCTCGCGGAAGGCCCCCGCGGCTCGCTCACCAAGGAACTGGTTAATAGACTGAAGCTCGACGGCCTGAACGCGCAAGTCTATGGCATCGGAATCAAGGAATTGTGGGACGTGCAGCCGGGACGCATCGATACCGGCGATGTGGCGCACACCCTCGGCTGGCCGCTCAATTCCGATCTCTATGGCGGCGGCTGGGTCTACGGCCTGCAGAATAATCGCGTGTCGCTGGGAATGGTCGTCGCGCTCGAATACAAAGACCCGCTCTTCGATCCGCACGAAGCCTTTCAGAAATACAAGACCCACCCTTTCGTGAAGAGAATCCTGGAAGGCGGCAAGCTCGTTCGTTACGGGGCAAAGACGGTCCCCTACGGCGGCTGGTACTCGATGCCGCGCAGTTACGTGGACGGCGGGCTGATCATCGGGGATTCCGCAAGCCTGCTGAATTCGCAGCGGCTGAAGGGCATTCACACCGCGATCAAGAGCGGCATGCTTGCTGCGGAGACCATCTACGAAGCCCTGTGCGCCGGTGACACTTCCACGAAAACACTCGCAGCGTATACGCAAAAAATCGAGCAAAGCTGGATCAAAAAAGAATTG
Organism: uncultured Acidobacteriota bacterium; assembly: GCA_963795005.1. Taxonomy (GTDB): domain Bacteria; phylum Acidobacteriota; class Terriglobia; order Acidiferrales; family UBA7541; genus Palsa-295. Next base: position 205,686 of record CAWCGE010000023.1, read on the forward strand.
TGGGCAGTCCGGAATTTTCATCAGGCGTTTCACGCCGGCCTGTATTCAGGACTGCTGCAGGCAGGGTTGCAATTCGTTACGGGCGGCCGCGGGCTTACCGATCCGCTGCGCAGCAAGGCCGGCTATCAGGAATATTCCAAGTTAAATCGCGGCAACACCCTGGTGGATCAGTCGACGCGCTTCAAGGGTGACGGCAAACTCACCTTCGACCGCCTTACGGACGTCTATCATTCCGGCACGCGCCACGAGGAAGACCAGCCTTGTCATCTCGTCGTGCTCGACCCGAATATTTGCGGCGACCGCTGCGTGCGCGAGTACGGCAACCCCTGCCAGTATTTTTGTCCGGCGGCAGTCTACGAAATGGTCACCGAAAAAGGCGCGCCAAAACTCAAAATCAACGCTTCCAATTGCGTCCACTGCAAAACCTGCGACATAGCCGACCCGTATCAGATAATTAATTGGGTCCCGCCCGAAGGCGGCGGAGGCCCGAATTACGAAGGCATGTAAAGAGGGCGCAGTGCGTTATTGAATGTGTAGCGGCCGCCGGTAGGTGGACGATTTGCTCGTCCTTGTTTTCATATCGTCACGCGCCGCCGAACGCCCTCTTCAATCGCGCCCAGAATCCTTCCTTCTTGTTCCCGGACGAATTCGTATTCTTCGCCGACTGACGCATCGCCGATGAAGCATTGCCTTGGTCCAGCGAGTCCGCCCGCGGCGCTTGCACGTGTCCGGTGAATTCATATTCCGGTTCGACGTGCACCGTGCGCACCAATAAGACCGCATCCATCGGCGGATCCTCAGGAGGCGTAGGCGAAGAAGCCGAGAATCCTAGGGGCGGCATAATGATCTTGTATTGCGGCATCGCATCGGGCGGCACAGGCGGCGCGGCGCCTTTGGCCGGCGGCGTAATCGGGTGAATATCGTCCGCTTGTGCCAGAACCCGCAACTGCACGTCCGGTTCGGGCGCGGGTTCGGGAATCTTCTGCGCAGGCGGCGCCGCCGCGGGCGTGGGCTCGGCCGGTTGTGGCGGAGGTTCTAAGCGCGCCGACGAAGAAACCCCCAGCACGGGGATCTGCGGTGGCGGCGCCGATTGCGCGTGCATCGCAGTGCACGCGCAGCTTCCCGGCGTTCCGGCGATGGGTACCAGTTTCCCGGCGTTCAAAAAGAACTCTCCGGCCTGCGGCACGATGATTTCTTCGCCCGTGAACTGCTGCTCCAGCTGGATAGCCCCGCTGGTCGCCAGCACGCACAGAGAATCGTTCATGTCCAAGCCCGCGGTAATATCGCGCGCCTCTCCGCTGATGTCGAGCGGCGTCGCAATGATCGTTGGCGTGAAAATACGCAATGAAGTGCCGCGAAGAAGCTGCAAATGGATGCGCCCGAAGTCCAGCGCGAGCGTGATCGCTCCGCCGGACTCGAGTAGCGTGAGTTTCGCAGGGCCGCAAACATCCACTTCGCCGCCGACAGAGAGCGTCAAGCGCGCCTTGCCGTCATGCACCGTCACGACGCTGCCATTGAACACATAGCCACCCACAGCTGAGTTCCGCGCGGCCGCGCCCGTTGCCGATGCGGTGTCTAGCGAAACGTCGTTGCCTTCGACGCGGCCAATCGCACTGGCGGGAGCTTCTTGTGCACCCAGCGCTGGACACGCCACCAACACGGCTAGCAATGCTGTGCAGGCGAGCAAACCTCTGCGCCACAAGAAAGTGGCGCACACCCTGGCGGCTTTGGTAAGGGAGTACATCGAGACCTGTGCGAGGTTCCCCTATACTATACCGCAGTGAATACCGACGCGAAATCAACCGCTGCGTCCAGCGGTGAAAGCAGCAAATCGCCATACGATCTGAGCGGTCCGCCGCTTTCGCGCTGGCGGCAAATGCAGATTCCCGTGATTGCGTCGCTGGTGTACTGGGCGATTCGCCTGATCGGGCCGACGTTGCGCGTCGAGATCGTCGGCATCGAGAACGCGATTCAGATTACCCGCGGCGGCGAACCGGGAATTGGCGCGTTCTGGCATCGCTGCATTTTTAGCGCCGCCTGGATTTGGCGCAACCGCGGCGTTGTGGTGATGAACACGGTGAACTTCGATGGCCAGTGGACCCGGCGCGTCATCGAACGCCTCGGATTCGGCACAGCGCAGGGAAGCTCGTCGCGTGGCGCAATCGAAGGACTCACGGTGATGAGCCAGCGGCTGGCCGAAGGGAAACACGTAGCGTTTACAATTGACGGGCCGCGCGGACCGCGCTACGTCGCGAAGCCAGGACCTGTGATTCTGGCCCGCCGCGCAGGCGGTCCGATCTCGGTTTTTCACATCGCCTTGAAGCACGCCGTCACGTTCAAAAAGTCGTGGGACCTGTTTCAGGTACCGCTGCCCTTTTCGCGCGCGGTCATGTTCTTCGCGCCTCCGATTCGTCTCCCCGTGGATGCCGGCAGCGACATCCTCCACGCCAGGCACGCGGAAATGCAGGCAGCCCTCGAGCGTGTGCGCGACGCAGCGGAATCCTGGTTTCGTCTTACGGCGCGCGAGCAGGACGCATATCGGGAAGAATGGAGCAAATGGAAATAGCTGGCGGCGCGCGTTCGCAGTCTTGTGGAAAAGTTAGCCTTCGCCCAATTTGACCGGTACATTCATCTTCTGGCCGTTGCGGACAATCGTCAGAGTAACGCTATCGCCTGGCTGCGAACGATTCAGAAGCAGATTCAAGTCCATCTGGCTGGTAACCGCTTTGCCATCCACCGCGATGAGGACGTCTCCACCGATTCGTAATTCCTGCAGGCCCGCCAGCATGGATTTGTTCCCGCCACGAATGCCCGCCTGCGCGGCCGGGCCGCCGGGATCAACGCGTTCGATCAAGATTCCCTGCTGCACATTCAGGTTCAGCGCATCCGCAAGGCCGGGCCAAAGTGGGCGGCCTTCGGCGCCAAGCGTGGCGCGGCGCACGCGGCCATACTTGATCAGGTCCTCAGCCACGCGGCGCGCCGTATTGATGGGGATCGCGAAACCGATGCCCGCGGTGGTCCCCGTTGGCGCATAAATTGCGCTGTTAATTCCGATCACCTGGCCGTGCGAATCGAGCAGCGGCCCGCCGGAGTTTCCGCGGTTGATGGCCGCGTCGGTCTGGATGGCCTCATCGATGAAAGTGCTTTCGCTGGTTTGCACCGTGCGGCCCAGCGCGCTGACAATGCCCGTCGTGAGCGTGCTGGAAAATCCAAATGGATTTCCGATCGCGAGAGCGCGCTGGCCGACCAGCAGGTTGCGCGAATCGCCGAGCGGCAGCGGCGTGAGTTTATGACCTTTCGTGTCAATCTGAATGAGCGCGATGTCGTTGCGGGCATCCTCGCCGATGAGTTTTGCCTTGTAGCGCGACAAATCGCCCAGTGTGACCTCTATGGTTTGCGCACCCTGCACCACGTGATAATTCGTAAGAATATGCCCGTCGGTATCAATCAGGAAGCCCGAGCCTGCCCCTTCGACCGGTACAGGATTGTAGAAGAAATCGTACTCGACGGTGCGCGTGACGATATTGGCTACCGCCGGAGAAGCCTGGCGGTAGATACGCACATTTTCCGCTTCGCTGGGATCGAGCGAACCTGCAGCGCTCGGCGCAGGAAGCAATGCGTGCAACGCATCCACGGAAGCAGGATTTCGCTCACCGTAGCGCGTGCCGGCCCAATACGCGGCGAGCCCGATAATCAGGCCAATCGCTAACAGCCGCACTGCGCGTCCTTCGCGTCCCGAGCTCGTCATGACAAAATGGCTATCCTTCCCCACACGGTTGTTCTGTCGCGCGGCATCGAAATGGCGCGCGGCCGCGCTCTGTTAGGTGATACGTGGCGCGTACTGGAAATGTTTCTAAACATTCTCGCGCGAAGTAGCCGACTGCATCAGGCGCTTCAGGGCTTCGGCGACCTGACGTTCGGTCTGCTCGATCGAGCCCGAGCAGTCGATGGCTTCGTCGGCCAATCGCCGCTTTTCTTCCATGGGCATTTGCGCCGCGATGCGCACTTGAGTCTGCTCTGCCGTGAGGCCCCGCTCCTTCAGGCGCTCGATTTGCTGTTCGGGCCGGCACCAACAGACCATCACTTTGTCGAGTTCTTCGTGATAACCCGCCTCGATGATCAGCGCAGCCTCCACAATAGCTAAATCAGGCCCACCCGGCTGGTCCAGCGCCGCGAACCATTTGCGCACTACGTCAAGGATGCGCGGATGGAGGATTTGATTCAGGCGCGCGCGTTTTTGCGCGTCCGCGAAAACGATCGGCCCGAGTTTGCGGCGATCCACGTTGCCATAGCTATCCAGCACTTCCCTGCCGAATTCGCGCACAACTTCGTCGTAGGCCTCTTGCCCTTGCTCGAGCAATTCGTGACCGAGCGGGTCGGCGTCGAGCACGGGGCAATCCATATCTCGCAGCAGAGATGCGACCGTGGATTTGCCGGACGCGATTCCGCCGGTGAGGCCCACGCGCAGCATCAGAGGCGCACCGCTGCCGCGGCTGGGATTTGCCTACCGCGACGCCGCGCAGCAGCCCGAACCGTGTTACTCATGAGCATGGCGATGGTGAGCGGTCCCACGCCGCCGGGAACGGGAGTAATAGCCCCTGCAACGCTCGCGACGTCGGGATGCACGTCACCAATGAGAGCTGTGCCTTTTTCGCGGAAGGCGGCGAGGCGCTCGGGAAAATGCGCGAAGAACCTTGCGGCCTGTGCGGCGTCGGCGATGCGATTGATGCCGACGTCTATTACGGTCGCGCCGGAACGTATGAAATCAGGTGTGACCATCGCCGCACGGCCCAGCGCGGCAACGACGATATCGGCGCGGCGAACGACGCCGGGCAGATCGCGGGTCTTCGAGTGGCAGATGGTGACGGTGGCGTTGGCATGCATCAGCAGCAGCGCCATGGGCTTGCCAACAATGTCGCTGCGGCCGAGCACGACGGCATCTGCACCCTCGAGCGGAATGTTACTGCGCTTGAAAATTTCCATCACACCGAGAGGCGTGCACGCGACAAGCGTAGGGCGTCCCGCGACCAAGTGGCCGACGTTCAGCGGGTGAAAGCCATCCACGTCCTTCGCGGGGTCCACGGCATCGAGAATTCCCTTGGCGTCCACTTGCGGCGGCAGGGGGAGCTGGACGAGGATTCCGTCCACATCGTCGCGGCGATTCAGGTCGTGGACCAGCGCAAGCAATTCCGCCGTGGTAATCGTGGCAGGCGGCGTGATTTGAATGCTGGCCAGGCCGAGCTTTTCGCAGGCGGCGATTTTGCTTTTGACGTACACCTTCGATGCGGGATTTTCGCCGACCAGCACCGCGGCGAGCCCGGGGCGAATTCCGGCGGCGGCCAGCGCGGAAATTTCACCGGACAGCTCGACGTAAATTTCATCGCGGATTGTATTGCCGTTCAAAATGCGCGCAGCCAAGAAAACTCCTGGATATTGCTTCAAATCTGTCGGAGTCGTCATGATAGCACAGCAAAATACAGTGTGAGCCGGGCCGGGAAGGCCTGGGCCGCGCGCCCTTTGGGGAAACGGCCTAGAATGGATGCGAGAGCGTTTGATGGAGGCTTGAGGAAATGATATTTGGCGAGGGCAAGGAACGAAAGCAATGGGAGCGCGCGATGCGCGAAGCAGGACGATTGCCGCCGGGGCAATCTCTCACGTTGAAATGGCCCGTGCTGCAGGAAGGGACTGTGCCGCGGCTCGACCCGAAAACTTGGGATTTTCGGGTGACGGGACTGGTGGAAAGACCGCTGCGATTGAGTTGGGACGAATTTTCGCACCTGCCGATGACGGCGGTGACGGCGGATATGCATTGCGTCACGCGCTGGAGCCGCTTTGATGTGCGCTGGGAAGGCGTGGCGTTCAGTGAAGTGATGAAGCTTGTTTCGCCGAAGCCCGAAGCGAAATATGTGATGGTGCTCGCTGAGCAGGGATACACATCGAACGTGCCGCTCGCCGATTTGCTGCGGCCAACCACACTTTTTGCGTTGAAGCACAACGGCGAAGCGCTGCCTGCGGAGCACGGCTATCCCGTCCGACTGGTGGTGCCGCATCTCTACGCCTGGAAAAGCGTCAAGTGGGTGCGCGGCCTGGAATTCATGGCCAAGGACGCGCCGGGTTTCTGGGAGCAGAACGGATACAACATGTACGGCGATCCATTCAAGGAAGAGCGGTACAGCGGAGACTCAGACGTTCGCGAAGGACGGTCGAGGGCACGGCAGGCCGTGCCCTACCACCGCGTGCAGCTAGTAGATGTCGTATTGTTCCCAGTGGAGCGTCGGATCGGCTTGGATGATCACGCTTTTCTTGGTCCAGCGCTCGAGTTCTTCGATCAGTGCGGACTCGCGGGTTTTCAGGGCCTTTGAGATTTCCGGGTGGACGCGCAGCGTGAGGCTGCCAGAATCCATGTCCGGAGCCATCTTGCGGGCCTCGGTCTGGATCTCGTAGCACAGAGTGGGAATGGATTTCACCATGCCGGAGCCAGTGCAATACGGGCACGGCTGGCAGAGCGTGCGCTCGAGAGCCTGCTTGGTGCGCTTGCGAGTGATGGCAACGAGGCCGAATTCGTTGAAGCGCAGGACTTTCGAAGGCGCACGGTCGGCACGCAGCGCATCTTCCAGAGTCGCCATCACTTTTTCCCGGTTGCGGCGCTCTTCCATGTCAATGAAGTCAATGATGATGATCCCGCCCAAATCGCGCAGGCGCATCTGCCGCACGATTTCCTTGCAAGCTTCGAGATTGGTGCGGACGATCGTGTCTTCCAGGCGGTTCGAGCCTTTGCCGACGAACTTGCCGGTGTTGACGTCAATCGCGACCAGCGCTTCGGTGTGGTTGATGACGATGTAGCCGCCGGATTTCAGCCACACCTTGGGACGCAGACCCTTGTCAATTTCCTGCTGGATGCCGAACTCTTCGAAGACGGGCGTCGACTTGGTGTAAAGCTTTACGCGATTCACGAGTTGCGGCTGGAAGCGGCTCATGAAGTCAACGACCTTGGTGTATTCGTCCTCGGTGTCCACCCAGATCGCGGTGAAATCCGGCGTGATGAAATCGCGGAGAATGCGCTCAACGAGATTCAGATCGCGATGCAGCAGCGAGGGCGCCTTGCGCTGTTCCGAGCGCGCTTTGATTTCAGCCCAGGTGCGGGTCAGGAATTCGACGTCGGCGCGGACCTCTTCCGGAGCGGCGCTGGCCGCGGCGGTACGCACGATGAAGCCGCCGCCGGAGGCGCCCTTGGCGTCGTTCACCAGGTGGCGCAGGCGCGCGCGCTCTTCGGCGGAAGCAATCTTGCGCGACACGCCGGTGTGATCAAGCGTGGGCATGTACACCAAAAAGCGGCCGGGCAACGCGACGTGGCTGGTGATGCGCGCACCTTTCTTGCCGAGCGGCTCCTTGGCGATCTGTACGATGATTTCCTGGCCCTGCTTGAGCATGTCTGCGATCAGCTGCGTGCGTCGCGGCTGCTGCGGGCGATGATGGCCGTGTCCGCCACTGTGCCCGTGCTGCGGGCGGCGTCCGCGGTCGTCGCGGCGTCCACGATCCCTTCCGCGGCGCGCCGGGTTCTGCATGCGCGAGCGGAAGTCATTGCGAACGCGCGCCTGAAAGGGCTGCGGCGCTGGTCCCCCGGAAGTTTCACCGGGCAGTGAGGCGCCATTCTCCGCGGCTGCGGCTGCGATTTCTTGCTCTGATCCGTTTCCGGGTTCTTCCTCAGGATGCGCGATCATGCCTTCTTCTTCGGCCGCAGCTTCCTCTTGTTCGAGTTCGACTTCCTCGGAATCCTCTGAATCGTTTTCGTCCGTATGATCTTCTTCGGCCGGGCCCAATCCGGCCGCTTCCGCGATGGCATCCGCCTCCGCGAAGCCGCGTTGCTGCGCGTCTCGGGCAGCGAGATCGTCTTGCGCCTCGGCGATGTGCTCGGCTACGGCAGTGGCTTCATCTTCCGTCAGCTCCGCATGCGGGTGATCTTCGTGATGTCTTGGTTCAAGCGCTGCAGCGGGGTTGTGCGAATCGAGAGCTTCGCGCTCCATGGACGCCTCGGGCTCCTCGATATGAGTGTCTGGTGCCCGCACGGAATCCACTTCCGGTCCGGTTGGCACAAGCGGCGAGAGCGGCGCGAAGCGGACTGCGTCGGGAACCGGCGCGTCGTCCAGACGCTGGGCCTCGGCATCCGGCGGTTCAGGCGGAAGATGTTGATGCGTCTTCCATTTCGAGAGCGATTCGCCGGGAAGCGGCTCCAGGCCCGAAGACGAGGAAGCGCGGTAAGGCGCCGACGCGCGCGGCGTAAATGCTTCGCGCGCCGGGAAGGCATCGCGCGGTGACGATTCGTGTGTCGCCGGCTGACGATCCTCCGGTTCGGCAACGCCGTGATCTTGCGCAACCGATTCCGCGTCACCCGATATGGGTACATCCGGCTCGTGCGGTGCGGGTTGGTGGGCCACAAATGACGGATCCGAGGCGATCGGATCTGACGGACTCCGCTCCTTGAACTTCGCGAGAGACTCTCCAGGCAGCAGGACGGAGATGTGTCCTTCGGGCGCTCCCGGTTCGCTCGTGTGATCTTCCGATGGCCGGGATGAAGCGTATTTGGCAGAGGGAAGCTCGCGACCAAAATGGCGATCACCACCGCGTCCCCCCCCGCCGCTACGCCCGCGGCCTCCGCGGCGACCAAAGCGGCCTCCGCGGTCTCCTCCTCCGGGCCGATGGCCGCGCGAGCGATTCTCAAAGCGGCCGCGATCCCCGCTGGGGGCATTGCCGGATGGACGAGGCGCAGAAGCCATAAGCGGGGCCGGTGCCTGCCCGCCGGATATGGATTCGCCGGCGAGAGGCTCGAGGGCAGGCGCAGGGGACGACGACTCTACGTCAACGGGCTCGATGATGGGAGCGGAGCCGGGATTGACGGGAAAGACTTGACCGCCTTCCGCTTCCATCTTCTGGGTCTTGTCTTCGACGGCGGTGACGACGTGATCGAGTTCCTCGATTTCCTCGAGGAAGTCGCTGACATAGAGAAAAGCGTCGCTATCGAGGCCGATTTCGACGAAAGCAGACTGCATGCCGGGCAGCACGCGTGTGACTTTGCCTTTGTAGATGCTTCCGACTAACGCAAATTCCTTTTCCCTCTCTACGTAATACTCACAAAGCTGACCTTCTTCCAGAATGGCCACCCGCGTCTCGTGCGGGTTCGCCGATATAACCATTTCCTTCGACATGGAAACTCCTCATGGCGCATCGGGCCGCGGCGGCACGCGCAATGGCGCGCGCTCGACCGGAGTGGGGCAAGGCAACGCCTTGCACTGGCCACCACGGGCCGCCCAGGAAAAATCCCTCGGACTGTGTGCTTGCCTTCCTCACCCGACGCTTACCTGACTCAAAAAAGTAGATTTCCGGCCAGCGGATTCTCCGCGGCGCGGGCAATGAATCAACTGATTTCATCGGTACTTCATAAAATACACGGGCTCAGTTGACGAAGCGCCGCATGCGGACGTTCATCACCAGACCCAAAGCCAAAAAAACAAACGCGGTAGAAGAACCGCCGTAGCTCATCAATGGCAACGGAATGCCCGTCACCGGCATGTAGCCTATCACCATTGACGCATTCACAAGAACGTGGAAGCCCAGAATGGCGGTGACTCCCATGACCACGTACATCCCGGCACGATCTTTCGCTTTCTGCGCGTTATCCACCAGCCGCAGAATCAGGCCCAAATACAAAAGCAAAACGACGCAAACTCCGATGAACCCCTGCTCCTCAGCCAGCGCCGCCAGAATGAAATCCGAATATCGCACGGGCACAAAGCCCAACTGGTTCTGGCTGCCTTTGCCGAATCCCTTACCCCAAAAACCGCCGGAGCCTACGGCAATTTCCGACTGCAGAATCTGATAACCGGCGCCGCGCTGATCTTCTTCCGGGTGCAAGAAGGTCTCGATGCGCTGCTGCTGATAAGGCTTCAGATGATGCCGCATGTTCCAGCCGACCGGAATCAATAATGCCACCAGAACAACACCGATGGCCAGATGCTTCCATTCGATTCCGGCGATAAAAGCACCCACCGCCGCGACGGGCAGCAGGACCAGGGCAGTTCCCAAATCCGGCTGTTTCAAAATTAACGCCGCCGGAATAAGGGTCAAGACTCCAACTTTCACTAAATCCGGAAGCGTCAAGCGGTCGGTACGCACCTCGCTGAAGTAGCGAGCCAGCACTATAATTATAATCAACTTCATGATCTCTGACACTTGCAAATTGAAGAGGCCACCGAGCGATATCCAGCGCTTGGCTCCCAGGTGGGTTGAGCCGATCACCATCACGACCAGCAGCCCGGCGACGCCAACCATGTACAGCAGCGGGCCCTGATCCAACAGCGTGTGATAGTCAATTCGCGAAATGAGAAACATCCCGGCGATTCCGATGCCGAGCCACATGAGTTGCTTCCAATGCATGCCCGCCATGGCGCTGGCGTGCGTGGAAGAGTAGATCTCCAATACGCCCAAGGAGCAGATCGCGGCGACAATCGTAAGCAGAGTCCAGTCAAAGTCTTGCACTTGGGGCCGGTCTTTCATGGGTGTTGCACTCCCACAGTGGCGACGAGCGGGCGAGTGACGGCCGGCTGCGCGGGCGGAACGTTCGAGGCGGTCTGCTGCGCGCGAGCATTTTTCTTATCGTAGTAAGTCTTTACAACATCACGGACCACGGGTCCGGCGGCCTCGCCGCCGTGCTCGACGGTATCCTGCACGATTGCCGCGACCACGATTTCAGGATTGCGCCGCGGCGCGAAGCCGACGAACCAGCCGTCCATTTTCTTGGTGCCGATGCGGTTGGCGGCGTCGTAGCTCATGAGCTGCGCGGTACCGGATTTGCCGCAAAGGTCGATGTTCTGCAGACGCAAGTGATAGGCGGTGCCGCCCCCTTCGTTGACGACGCCGAAAAGACCTTGGGTGACCTGCTCGACGGCGTTGTCGGAAAGCGGGAACCGCTCTGTTTTTGCGTTCGCGTCATTCTTGAGCAGGTGGGGCTCGACCAGAGTTCCGCCGCTGGCAACGGCCGCAGCCATCCGCGCGAGCTGAATTGGCGTGACGGTGACCGCACCCTGACCGATGGCGACCGAGATCGTCTCACCCGCGTACCACTTGTGGTGAAAAACTCGCTCGACCCACGGTTCCGAAGGCATCAGGCCCGGTTCTTCGCTCGGTAAATCGATTCCCGTGCGTTTGCCGAGGCCCAGTCCCGAGCCGTAGTACGCAATCTTGTCGATGCCCAGTTGCTTGCCGACGTTGTAGAAGAAGATGTCGCAAGAGCCCACGATCGCACTATGGAGATTGACCGTCCCGTGACCTTGGGGACGCCAACAATGAAATTCGCGGCCATAGAAGTTGGCGTGCCCGGGGCAATATACGGAGAAGTTTTCGGGAATGGCTTTTGAATCCAGCATCGCCGCGGCCATTACGATCTTGAAGACGGAACCGGGAGCGAGCTGTGCCTGAATGGCGCGATTCAAGAGCGGCGTATTCTTGTCAGTATTCAGTCTCTGCCATTCATCTTGCGGAATGCGCACAGCGAAATCGTTGGGATCAAAGGTGGGCTTGCTGACCATCGCCAGGACTTCGCCGGTGCGCGCGTCCATGGCCACCACGGCGCCCGTTTTGCCCGCCAAGTCGCTCTCGGCAATGGCTTGCAGGTCGTAATCAATCGTCAGCTGAATGGGCTTGCCGGGAATGGCTTCCACATTGTCGAGCGTGCGCATTACTTTGCCGACGCTATTGACGACCACGCGGCGCATGCCGTCGGTGCCTTCGAGTTGGTCGTTGTACTCGCGCTCGAGGCCGGCTTTTCCGACGATGTCGCCGGGCCGATAATGGCCGTCGCTATCTTCCATTTGCTGAGGCGAGACTTCGCCGACGTAGCCAATGGTATTGGCCGCCATCTCGCCCTGGGGATAGCGACGGCGCTGCACCATCATCAGTTCCAGCAGGGGCAAATCGGCGCGATGCGATTCGACGAAGGCAATGTCCGCCTGGGTCGCGGCGGGTTTGATGACCACGGGTTGGAACTTGGGCTCGTTCTTGGCGGCTTCCAGCTCTTGCTGAAGCTCATCACGGCTGATGCCGAGGCCGTCTTCAATTTGCGGCAGACTTTTTTCGAGAGATTTGGGGTCGTCGCGCAGCAAGAGAATACTGAAGGAAGGATAGCTGTCGACCAGGACGCGGCCTTCGCGATCGAGCATCGGTCCGCGCGGGGCAATGATGGGAATCGAGCGAGTGCGGTTGCGGTCCGCTAAATCGGCAAAATGTCCGGACTGTACGACTTGCAGCTTCCAGAAGCCGATCATGAGCAGAACGACGACGACTACGGAGACATAAGAAACCAGCGCAAGGCGTCCCTGCGGGATTTTCTGATCGTTAACATTCCACGACGGCAACGGAATTTCTGCTCCTGCGCGGGTCTCGCTCGGCCCTGATGCGCGCACAAACTTCGAAATCGGAAACCGCTCGAAGTGGTAATTAAACTATCACTCGCAGAGTGCGGGCTGCAAGTTGACCATGTCTATTCGGTCACCTGTACCGACGGCGAAATGCGACGACAGGCGAAAGCGTAGCCTTCTCAGGAGGGTCTGCGCAGGCGATCGAGTAGGGCGAAGAGCGGAACCGCGACGGCGGCGGTCACCAGAGAATCGAGCAGCAGGCGCGGCGTGAAAAGAGGTGCCGAATGATTCAGCAGCACGCGCTGCGTAATTGCCAGGATCGCCTGATGAAAATGAAAAAAGAAGAAAACCAGACCAAAGCGGCTTAGCGGATGCTCCGTATCAATGCGGCCGCCGATCGAAGAAGCCAGATAGCCGACAATTGTTTTAGCGATTCCGTACATGCCGATGGGATTATCGTGGCTGAGGGCGTCCTGCAGAATTCCGATGGTGCCGCCGAGAAACATGCCCGTCACCGGATTCCTGCGGCTCACTCCGAAATAAATCGTGACCAATAAAGGCAGATCGATCAGTTCGGCCCAGCGGCCATATTTGTGCAGGAAAGCCTGAAAGACGAGCGCCAATAGCGCGACGCCCAGGACGGCGCCGTTATAAAATTTGTGGACCTCGACGTTCGGGTCCGGGCGCTCTCCGACATTTAGCATGTAGCCCATCTCACGGTTTAGGTGCGGCAGATTTCTGCGGAGAAGCCTGAGCCGAGCCGCTAGCAGGCGTGCCCGGAGCGCCTGCGGTTGCCGAAACTTCCGCCTTCTTGAATACAACCTGCTGCTGAGAAAGCAGCACGATCACATCTTCGAGCCGGTCCAAGCGCGCGGCCGGACGGACGCGAATCGTCTGAAATGGATTTCCCGGCTTGGCGCTTTCCACGGCGCCGACGGGGAAGTCCTTGGGGAAGATTCGATCCTCACCCGAGGTGGCGATCAAATCGCCGGGCTGGACCTTCTCGTCGTTGACGACGTAATCCATGCGCGGTTCCGGATCGCCGCTTCCCCTTACGACTCCATGGGTGCGCGAGGCAGAAAAAAGTGCGCCGACGCCGCTGTCTTTGTCATTGATCAGCAGAACTTGCGCCGTGTTGGGCAGAACCTCGACGATTTTGCCGACGATCCCCTCCGGCGTGACCACTCCGAAGTTCAGCCGCAGGTGATCGCGTTCGCCGCGATTGATGAAAAGAGTGTGCGAAGTGGGATCTGCGCTGGAGCCAATCACTTGTGCCGCCAGCATGGGCGCTTCGGGATGGGCTTCGGTGAACTTCAACAGGGTCGCCAGACGCTGCTCCTCGGCAGATTGACTTTCCAGTTCGCGGTTGCGCAACTCGAGTTGGTCAAGCTGAGCGCGCATACGCTCATTTTCAGCGCGAGCGTTGCGCAGACCCACGTAGCCGCCCCACGCGCCGCCCACTTTGGAGAAGGTCCAGGTACCAGCGCGCTCCAGCGGAGTGATCAGCTCAACGGCCCAGAAGCGGATCAAACGGACATCGTGCTCGCCCTTGATCTGAAAGGCGAGCAATAGCACTTGCGCGAGGACGACGACAGCCAGCAGCGCGAGCGGGCGATGACGGGAATAAGTGTCAATCATAAGCTCAGAGCCTTGCACCGTTGCGCTCTGGTCTTGCGCAATGGGGGTCAGTCAATCGAGACCAAGCGCAGCAGCCGGAAATCGCTCAGCATCTTGCCGGTTCCCAGAACGACGGATGCAAGCGGATCATCGGCGATAGAAACCGGGAGGCCCGTTTCCTCGCGGATGCGCTTGTCGAGATTTTTGATGAGCGCACCGCCTCCGGTGAGAACGATGCCACGGTCGCTGATGTCCGCGGAAAGTTCGGGCGGAGTACGCTCGAGGGCCACGCGAATCGCGTTTAGTATGGTCGAAATACATTCCGAGAGCGCCTCGCGAATTTCGCTGTCGTCGATCGTGACAGTGCGCGGCACGCCTTCGATCAGGTTGCGGCCTTTCACTTCGAGGGTGAGCGGCTTTTCGAGGGGATACGCCGAACCAATTTCGATCTTGATCTGCTCCGCGGTGCGTTCGCCGACCAGCAGATTGTATTTGCGCTTCAAGTAATGCATCACGGCTTCGTCCATTTCATTGCCCGCGACGCGCACCGAGCGGGAATAGACGATGCCGCTCATGGAGATGACGGCGATGTCCGTGGTGCCACCGCCAATATCCACGACCATGTTGCCCGATGGCTCTTCAATAGGAAGGCCGGCACCGATGGCGGCAGCCATGGCCTGTTCGACGAGATAAACTTCGCTGGCACGCGCGCGATATGCGGAATCCTGCACGGCGCGTTTCTCAACGGGAGTGATTTCGCTGGGCACGCCAATCACGATGCGCGGATGAACCAGCACGCGACGGTTGTGCGCTTTCTGAATGAAATAAGTGAGCATCTTCTCGGTGACTTTGAAGTCGGCGATGACACCGTCCTTCATGGGCTTGATGGCGACCACGTTGCCGGGTGTGCGGCCCAGCATGTCTTTTGCTTCGCGTCCCACCGCCACGACTTCGCCGCTGTTCTTATTGATTGCCACAATAGAGGGCTCGTTCACCACGATACCTTTTCCGCGTGCGAATACGAGGGTATTGGCGGTGCCCAAATCGATGGCCAGGTCGGATGAGAACAGACTGAAAACCGACCGCATGTTGTAACCGTTTTTCGTCACGTCTTGCTTCCCCCAGATTCCACTTGCGCGCCGCTGCGGCGACGAGTTTGATTTGACCGGTTTTTGGCGAGCCGGTGATTCCTACGGAATTACAACCTCAACGCGCTTGGTTGCCGTGCCACCTCGCCGATTTTGCCCGGTGATGACGATTTCATGGCTGCCCTTGGCCATGGGCTGCAGAAAATGACGAAAATGCCCGTCCGCTTGAATGCTGGCAACTTCTTCGCCGTTGATGATCAACGCGGCGCCGGGCTCGGTGCGCCCGATTACTTCCACGACGTTGCCCTGCAGTTCGGTTGAATCCACTTCGAGCAGCATTTCCTGCTCTTTGCCTTGAATCACGAGAATGAATTTGAATGAATCGCTGACGTCGCTGGATTTATTGTCCGCATC
The DNA here is from genome assembly GCA_963795005.1 of uncultured Acidobacteriota bacterium. Lineage (GTDB taxonomy): Bacteria > Acidobacteriota > Terriglobia > Acidiferrales > UBA7541 > Palsa-295. The sequence goes on from CAWCGE010000023.1 coordinate 221,215, forward strand.
AATGGCGCGCACGCGCCAGAAATAATCGCCCGGATCCAGCCCGGCAATGTCCACACTCTCGTTCGGAGTTTTCTTGTCTATCAAGACATGGTTGAACGCCGCAGTTGTGCTGATTTGAAAATCATAGGTCTTGGCGGTGGCCACTGGATTCCAAGCGAAATGAACCGGATCGTGCTTGGGATCCGCGACGATAATCGGTTGCAGGTTCAGAGGCTGCACCAAGTCCGGCGGAGCAAGAACTTGCGATTTCGTAATCGGGCCCCCGGTGGGGAAAGTCACGCGCTCATATTGTCCGATGTCCAAATGTTCGCTACCCCGGTTTAATTCCGCGCTACCTGATGAAACTGTGAACTCCTGTTGTTGCGTTTGCGGGTCGCTGCGAACCACTGCGCGGCTGTTCGCTTGCAGCGACGCCACGGCGTTTTCGAAAGAAACCTCGGCCTTCGAACCAGGCACTTCCCACGCGCCGGTCGCAAGATCCACCTGGCCGGACGAGATGTGCACGCCGACCGAAGATGCGTGATCCTGTTCCACGAGGTTTTCTTCTACAGTGACGAGCGTATCTCCCTTCACAGTGTACGTGGTTCCATCGGCGAATTGGATGCGCGCAACTCCTTCGGAAGCCGTTTGGATCAAATCGCCTTTATCGAGCGTAAGTTGATAGTCGGCATTTTCCCAGGTTACCGAGTTGACTTTTTTCACCTGAACTTTGCCGTCGAGGTTAACGAAGCGAGCCTGGCGTGCGCTGATGGTTGCTACGCCAGTGTCGTGCGGGGTGATCGTGTCAGTGATTCGGCGAACCAAACTGGCGGACGTTTCCGGAAATACCAGGTAAGTGGCGGAGGCAACGATCGTCCCGATCAAAAGAACGTACAAAGCCACGGTCTTGTAGGTAACCGTGTGCCAGTACACCTCCACGCGGGAGATTTTCGGCTTGGCGCCGGGCGCAGTCGTTGGTTTGCTATCGCTCATGTTAATTTGAGGCTAATTAGAAAATCTAGCATAGGGGTATGGGGCGTTCAACTCGACGACGCGAGAGTTGCGGAAACTGCTACTCCCAGTGATTCCAATCAGTTAACTGCAGGTGCGAAAAGCAGCGGGCGCTCGGTCGCAAGCTCAGGTTTTGCTACCATTTTGGAGGTTGACCCAGGGCCGAGAGTTTAGGGAGACTAAAGCTCCTGGGTGTCTGCGCCTTTCCGGCCCCGGCGGCTATCCGACTTGCACATAGGGCGGTCCGCGAAGGGAATGGATAAAGGCGCTGCGAGGAATATCACTATGAATGAAATTATAGGCGAACTCCTTCCCCCCGCGCGTTTGATGATGACGCCGGGGCCATCGAACATGGACCCACGCGTGTACCGCGCCATCAGCACTCCTCTGGTGGGCCACATGGACCCGTGGTTTACGGCCATGATGAGCGACGTGCAAGTGTTGCTGCGGCGTGTATTTCAGACGCAAAACCGCATTACGTTTCCCATTTCCGCGTCCGGCTCGGGAGGCATTGAAGCGGCGGTGCTGAATCCGCTGGAAGAGGGCGACGAGTGCATCGTTTGCGTGAACGGATGGTTTTCCGAACGCATGGCGGTGATCGCCGAGCGCAGTCCTGCGAAAGTGATCCGAGTGGAGGCGCCTTACGGACACACCGTGGATCCCGACGATGTGCGCCGCGCGGGCAAGGGCAAGAAGATCAAATTTGTCGGGCTAGCGCATGGCGAAACTTCCAGCGCGGTGGTGCAGCGGCTCGCGGATTATCGCAAGGTGGCCGATGAACTGGGCGCGTTGCTGGTGGTGGACGCGGTCGCAACGCTGGCGGGCATGCCCCTCGACATCGACCGAGAAAAAATTGACATTTGCTTTAGTGGTTCGCAGAAAGCCTTGAGCGCTCCGCCAGGAATGGCGCCGATTACCGTGAACGCGCGCGTCGAAGAGTTAATGCGCACGCGCAAGACCCCTGTGGGCAGCTGGTATTTCGATTTCACGCCGATCATGACGATGTGGGGCAGCGAGCGAACGTATCATCACACTCCGCCGATTTCGTTGATTTACGGCATGCGCGAAGCGTTGCGAATCGTGCTCGAAGAGGGGCTGGAGGCGCGCTGGGAGCGCCACCACAATAATCAGCAGGCACTGGTCGCCGGGCTGGAAGCGATGGGGCTGGAAATGTTCGTCGCGGATCCGGCCGAGCGGTTGATTACCGTGACCGGCGTGAAAGTCCCGATCGGAGTTGACGATCGCAAAGTGCGGATGCAGCTGTTGGATGAATTTAATATCGAAATCGCGGGCGGATTCGGTCCGGTAAAGGGGAAAATCTGGCGCGTGGGTTTGATGGGATACTCGAGCCAGAATACGAACGTGCTGCTGTTTCTCGCGGCATTTGAAAAAGTCCTGCTGGATCAGGGCCTGCGCGTGCCCGCCGGCGCGGGAGTGGCTGCCGCGATCCGCAGCTATCAGCAGACCGGCCAGACCGCCGTGGCGGGTGCGAGGAAGTAGAATCCGGCGCGAAAGTTCGGGCGCGGCCTAGCGAAATCACGGGAGTGTTATGGCCAAAGCAGAAGTTATTGCGATTCCAAACGTCGGTGCGATGAGCGATTTCATCGGCGCGTTCGATGTGCCGTCAAAGGTGACCGATTACGTTTATCGCTGCCGATTTTCCCACTGTTGGAATGGAATCGCGACGCGCCACGCCGACACCATGGATTGCAAGTTTTTTGTGGACGGCAAAGGCGTGGTGCTGGGACTGGCGCATCCAGGATTCGTGGAATTTAGAGCACGCTCAGGACGGAATCTGAGCGATCGCGAAGCCAGCTACATTGCCGCCGAGTATTTGCGCGAACGCCTGGAGCAAGAAGACGAACACTCGCTTTACGATGTTTCTGCCGCCGATGTAGTCCGCACGATCCAGAAGCTTGGCATCCGCTGAGAGGGTCCTTCCAGAGTCTGTCTCGAGAAGGTCTTAAGATCCAGGGGGCTTCGACGCAGCGGGCGAACTCTTCTTCGAAAGCGAGCGGACGTAGTTTACCAGGTTCCAGATTTCGTCGTTCTTGGAGCGATCCCCTTCACCCGTCATTTGTCCTTTTCCGTTCTTGATGATGTAAAAGATCTCGCCGTCGGTCAGATCCTTTAGCGCCGCGGGATCCCGGTAATCGGCAAGCTTCAGATTCATGTCGCCTGCAAGATCACCTTTGCCGTCGCCATCTTTTCCGTGGCACACGGCGCAGTCGTATCCATAGGTTTTCTTGCCTTGCGCAAGCGATGCTGGAGTTGGTTTGACGGGGTTGGGAGCTTTGGCGGCTTCGGCCGGGATTTTGAAATCAGCAGCGGTCGCAGGAGTCGCGCCAGCTGCCGCGGGCTTCGATTCTTCCTGCGCCGACACCGCGAAGCACAACAGGACCAGGGCCGAGACAACGCGAACGACTATCCGCATAAGGCCTCCACAGGTGACGTGCACGCATGCGTTGGATTAAGGGGCATTGTACTCCGCTCGCGGGAAGGCGGCGCGGAATTCTTGTGGCGCGCGCACTCGGAAGCAATTGCCCAGCAGACTAGGCGTCGGACAGGGACTCGCCAAAGTCCGCTTCTTTTAACTCGCCTACCTCGAAGATTTCACCGCAATCGAGGCACTCCACATACTGCGCGTCGTCATCCTTGGCGATAAGCTGCGTTCGCTTATGCTGGCAGGCAGGATCGGGTGTTAGCATGTTCGTTTGCGCAACCTGCGCGAATTATAGCACCAGCGACAGACCAGGTTGCCGTAGCCGCAGTTGACAAATGGAGCGATTGAAACTATCAGTCTCCTTGCGATCAGCGAAAAGCGAGATCTCTTGAGCGTCGAACAGACAGCGCAGACACGCCTGGGCACGGTGCTTTTTTACGGGATCGTGGTGATCCTCGCATATTTCCTGTTCCTGGTATTTCAGCCCTTCCTGCCGGCACTGGCTTGGGCGGTGGTCATCGTTGTGGTGTCTTACCCCTTGTACGTGCGGTTGCGGGCGCGCTTTCGTCCAACGCCCGCGGCTCTGATGTGCACGGTGGGCGTCACCGTAATCTTGATTGTGCCCACATTGCTGGTGATGGCCGCTTTCGTCCGCCAGGGCGTGCAAGCAGTGCAGGACCTGCAACTGCAAATCCAAAACGGCCATTTCGATTGGGTGAACCGTTTGTGGCTCGAACTCGAAGGACGATTTGCCGACAACAACGTGACCAGCTTGAGCACGATCGTGAGCCGGTACGCCGAACAGGCCGCCGGTTATATCGCCGCACGACTCGGAACGTTACTGAAAAACACAGCCCTTTTCTTGTTCCACTTAACCGTCACGATTCTGGCCATGTTCTATCTTTACCGCGACGGCGAATCCATCGTCGCACGGCTACGCGAAATATTGCCGTTTGAGGCCGTACATCGCGACCGGATGATGCAGGAAGCGCATGACCTGATTTTTGCCAGCGTGGTATCGAGCGGTGTGGCGGCTGCGGCTCACGGAATTCTAGGAGGCATCGCTTTCGCCCTGACGGGAATCAACGCGCCGATTTTCTGGGGCGTGATGATGGGATTTTTCTCGCTCGTTCCCGTGGTGGGATCGGCGCTTATTTGGGTGCCTGCTGCGATCAACTTGATCGCCCAGGGCCACATCGGTGCCGGCATCCTGTTGGTGGTGTTCTGCAGCGTCATTGTGGGGCTCGTGGACAACGTGGTTCGTCCCTGGGTGATTGGCGGACGGACGGAAATGGGCGGACTGGTCGTATTCATCAGCGTGCTGGGTGGCATCAGCGTATTTGGTCTGCTGGGAGTTGTAGTTGGGCCGATTGTGGTGGCGACGGCAGCAAGTCTCCTGGACCTCTATGCGCCGAGTGCTCCGGGTGGAAACATCGGATCGCAAGCGAATGGGAAGAACAAGGCTGCCGTGCTAGAGTAGCGCCCTTTGGACGTACGTATGAGCAAGAATTCCAAGCCAAAACACGTAACTCTTCCGCCAGAGAAACTCCGCTGGCACTGCGATCCCGCGACCATTCCATTTGAGACGACCGCGGAGGTTTCTGCCTCGACGGGCGACCCCGGACAGGAGCGCGCTCTCCGCGCTTTGCGCATGGGCGTGGATTTGACGGCGCCGGGCTACAACCTTTTTGTGTGCGGACTTTCCGGCACGAGCCGCGGAGGCATGATCGTCCGGATGATCGAAGAGATGCGTCCACAGAGCGAGCCAGCTCCGGACCGCGCCTACGTGAATAATTTCAAGAATGCCGACCGGCCGCGTTTGCTGACTTTGCCGCGAGGGCAAGCGAATGCCTTCAAGAAGGAAGTGGAATCCGGAATCGATTTTCTGCGCCGGCGCATTCCACAAGTTTTTGAGGGTGAGCCTTTCCAGCGGCAGAAAACCCGCATCGTGGAGCGCTTCACGCAGCGCGAAAAGGAATTGATGGATGATTTCACGCGTCGCATTGCGCGGGAGCAATTTGCGTTGGGCCGCATGCAGGTGGGCGCGGTGGCGCTGCCGGAGATTTTTCCGGTGCTCGAGGGGCAGATGGTCCCCATCGAGGAAATCCCCAAAATGGTGCAGGAAGGGAAACTCGAGAGCGTGGCCGCGGAGGAGCTCGAGAGAAAATACGATCAGTTTCGCCAGGAATTTACGGTGGTTTACCGGAAGACCCTTTCGCTGTCGCGCGAACTGGCGAGCGAAATGAGTTACCTGGAGCAGGAAGCGGCGTCGGTGCTGGTGGATGGCGTGATCGAAGAGCTGAAGGAAAAATATCCGAGCACGCAGATTTCTGAATATCTCGAAGAGGTCCGCCACCACATCCTCGACAACCTGGAACCGTTCAAGGAGCGCGAGGGCGAAGAAGATCAGCAGCCGCCGTCCGAAGGCGGACCCGGGCCGCGCATGGAACGGCAGGAACGCGATCCCTTCCGGGTGTACGGCGTGAATGTGATCCTGGCGCATGGCGAGCGCGAGAAATGTCCCGTGATTTTCGAAACGATTCCCACCTACGCGAACCTTTTCGGCACGATTCATCGCAGCTATGACACCCGCGGAGGGTGGAGTTCCGATTTCATGGACTTGCGCGGCGGTTCGCTGCTGCGCGCCGACGGCGGATTCTTGGTGATGTATGCGCTGGACACGCTGACGGAAACGGGGGTGTGGCGCACGCTGAAACGCACGCTGAATCACGGCAAACTCGAAATTCAGCCAGTGGACGTGTTTTTCCCGTTCAGCACGGCGGCGTTGAAGCCCGAGCCGATTGACGTTCACGTGAAGATCATTCTGATCGGCGACCGCGACATGTACGAGCTGCTCTACGATTTCGAGGAAGACTTCAAAAAGATTTTCAAAGTGCGCGTGGAATTCGACGAGGAAATGAAGTGGAGCGAAGAAGTAATCCGCCAGTATGCCGGGCGGCTGCGGAAGATTTGCGACGACGAGAAATTGTGCCCATTTGACCGTACCGCCTTTGCGGCGATTCTGGAGCATGGAGTGCGGCTCGCGGGACGCCGCGGAAAAATCACCACGCGTTTTTTCGATCTGGCGGATCTGGCCCGCGAGTCTTCTTATATCGCGCGCAACGAAGGTGAGTCCGTGGTGACCGCCGCGCACGTGCGGCAAGCGCTCGATTCCAAAATCGAACGACACAACCTGACCGAAACCAAGATCCGCGAAATGATCGAACAGAATCTTTTGTTCATTGATACGACCGGGACGCGCGTCGGGCAAGTGAACGGCTTGAGCGTGCTCGAAATCGGAGGCTATGCGTTCGGAAAGCCGGTGCGAATTACGGCCTCGGCGTCGCCCGGAAAAGTAGGGATCATCAATATCGAGAGGGAAGCGAATCTGAGCGGCCGTTTCCACGACAAAGGTGTACACATCATTTCCGGATATTTGCGCCGCACGTTCGCGCAGGACAAGCCGCTGGCACTGTCGGCCAGCCTGTGTTTCGAGCAGTCTTACTCGGGTGTGGACGGCGATAGCGCCAGTTCCACTGAAATTTACGCGCTTCTTTCGGCGCTTTCCGGGCTGCCCATCCGGCAGGAATTGGCCGTGACCGGCTCGGTGAATCAGCAGGGTGACATTCAGCCCATCGGCGGCGTCAATCAGAAAATCGAAGGCTTTTATGATGTTTGCAAGTTGAAAGGGCTGACTGGCAAGCAGGGCGTGCTGATTCCCGCCGAAAACGTAGATGACTTGATGTTGCGCGACGAAGTGATTGAAGCAGTCGCGAAGGGCCAGTTCCACCTTTATCCCGTCGCGACTGTCGAGCAGGGAATTGAAATTCTAACTGGCTGCCACGCGGGAAAAAGGCTTTCCACCGGAAGGCATGAGCCCGACACGGTTTTCTGCAAGGTGGATGCTCGCCTCCATGAAATGGCGATGACCGTGAAGAAATTCGAGCACTAAAGTTCTACAGATTCGGCCTTCTTTCTGAACCAAAGCGTGAGGGACCGGCCGCTGCTTTGGGGCCACTCGGAAAGCAGATCCCTCGTCCCGCCGCTCGCGACGACATAACCCTTCTGTGGCGCGCTAGAAGTGGGTCGCGATGTTTTGTGCCAGCAGCGGATCTTCGCCTGCCCCAGACTTGGCCTTCTGTACATGTCCCTGGTAGTCCTGCTTTGAGTTTTCGGTGGTGATCAGCGCAGCAGCAAATTCCATGCCTGGATCTTCGCCGCGTTTGCGGATTGCCTTTTTTACCCAAGGGTAGCCATCGAGTCCAGCGGCCGGGTTGACACGCTCAGTAGCGTTCGTTGTGATGTGCGACATCCGAAACGCGAGGTCGGCTTGTCGGTAGGTTTCGATCAGGTAGCCGAAGTCGAAGGCGGCGAGCGCGTTGTTCTGATCGGCGTTGGCGTGCGATCCGATGGCGGCAAACAGCTCCTTGGCGATTGCCGGACTTTTCTGGCTGTATAGCACGGCGCGACGAATTGTTTCCATGCGTACGAGCACGGGCGTGCTGGGAGTCAGCAGTGCAAGCGTGTCGGGGACCAGATGATGGATGTCGTAGGTCTCGCGACCCGCAAGATTCCAGGTTGTGCTGATCCACGGCAGAGATTGCGCTGTCCCAATATTGATCGGATGGCAGACGAGCGGTGGCCCTGCGATCGCCGGCGTGGTAAAGGCCAGCAGCGCCGCCAGGATGGTCGCTGCATATCGCATTGATGTGTCGAGGTGACTTTTCATGTGGTGGGCCTCCTTTCGAGATGACTTTCCTACCTTCGAAAAGACGCGCGGGAGGGTATTCGTGTTAACAGGCCAGACCAGCCAACGAAGAGGACCCGAAGAAGGGAAGCCAATGAACAGGTGCAAACATCCAGCTACTCCTCGACGCGCGGCGGGCCTTTCGATCCTTTTTTCGGGTGACCGAGGCCGAGTTCATCCCACCACGGACTCAGGTCGTCGCCGTCGACAGCATTTTGCCGCGTGAGTCCCGGCGGAGGCGGTAGGAGCACGGCGAGCCGGTCGTAAAGGCGGCCGCGATCTTGCCCGTCAACGCGGCGGAAGAGATTTAGCAGGGTGAACGCGTCGCCCGGCCGCGCGTCGGCCAGGACCGCGGTGAGCGCATCGGAACGCGCTTGTGGATCCTGCAGATCAAAATTCACGACTTCGAGCGCCTGGCGAAAGCTCGCGCTTGCATCGTCGAAGTAAGGCGCACCGGGGCCGATTTCCGGGCGCGATTCCGCGGAGGCGCCGGCGGGCACGAGCGATTGGAGATAGCCGTGCTGCAGATCCACCCAACCGACCGTGACGCGGAGAACACTCGATCCATCGTCAGCAACCTGCAACGTGTACGCGCACCCCATATCCATCGCGTACGCCGTTGGCGTGTGCACGAGGAAAACGTACGGCGGCGCGGTCACTAGGGCGCTGATCGTTCCGCGTTCCAGGCGGATTTGCTGCTGTGTCGCGCTGGCTTTGAGCAGCACGAGGCGCGAATTGGGTTCGACTTCGATTTTGCCGAGTCCGTCCACCTGCAAGTCCACGCGCGAGGCGGCGTCGGTTTCGAGCCATTCGCCTATCTTCCAGATTTTGTCGCGCGCCGCCGCGCCACCTGCAACGCGCGGTGCACCCTGGAGATTGGCAATCGTCCATGCCGCGCGGTGCTGCAGTGCGCGATCGAGCCAGATTCCAGCCGCAAGCAGAACGACTGCTGCGGCAGCCAGCCACCATCCCGCTCGCTGCATGGTCGAACGTGCCGGCTGGCTCACCGTCACAGCGAAGCGGGGCGAAGCGCGCTTATATTCAAAACGCCCGAGCAGCTTTTCCAGATGTTGCACTTCGGGGGCCGGCGCGCCGGAACCGTCCCAGAGATAATCGTCATTCATGAGCCAGGCTCTTTCTGCTTCCTAATTTTTTCTCGAAGCTGCTTCATGCCGCGATGCAGGTTCACGCGCACGGAAGCGTGAGTGAGCCCCGTGCGCAGAGCGATTTCCGGTCCCGTCATCCCCTCGACAAGCCGCAGAGTCAAGGTTTCTCGATACGCGTCGGGAAGGGATCGAATCGCCTCTAATGCGGCCTGAGCTTCATACTCGTTTGGTTCGCTGCTTGCTGATGCGTCCTGAAGCTCTTCCTTCTTCTGCGGCCGGCGATGAAAGTCGTTTGCCCGGTTTCTCGCGATGGCGAGCAGCCAACCCGCGAAGGCCAACGGCTCGCGCAGCGCTTCCAGGTGGCCCAGTGCGATAAGGAAAACATCCTGCACGAGGTCGTCAACTTCCGCATAAGGAACGTGAGCGAGAAGGATTCCATGCACCACCCGGCCATATCGTTCGTAGAGCTTGCCGAAGGCGACGCGGTCGCCGGCGCGCGCCGCAATTACGAGCGCCGAGTCTTCCGGGAAGCTGCCCACGTTGTGGTTCACTGGCATGGGAGCTTCTGAGATTACGGTTCTTTGGTCAAGCACCGCATCCACACTGGACCTCGGTGAATAAGACGCACCGAGAAGGGTCGGTGTTAACACTCCGTATCTACCTGAAAAGATGTACTTTGTTTCTCGTGGAAGGAGCCGTCAGCATCGTGCAAATGGCTCTCTGGACCAACTTTCGGAGCGCAACGTGGTGGAGCTGGACCCGGAACGCCGCGCAGCGATGGTGAGCAACCGATTGGTTGTGCGATGCGGTGAGCGAAGCCCGCAGCCCGTGGTGAACGCCGGGACGCTTTACAGCTAGGAGCGAGATGGCGGAGCGCAAACCATTTCTTCTGCGCCTCGATCGTGCGACGCACGACGCTCTTGAGCGCTGCGGTAACGAGATTAAATCAGCCGATGCATTTTGATGGAAACTGTCAGCGATTGTCCTTTGCGGTCAATGAGCAGCTTGTACTCGTGGCCGATTTGCCGGAACAAATTACGAATCGCGGCGAGCGTGAGGTCGGCCGCGGCTTCGTCATCAACGGCGGCGATGACGTCCCCTTGCTGAATGCCGGCATCGGCAGCGGGGGTGCCGGGCTGGACCTGGACGACCTCGAAGATCTTCAGATTTGTGCCTTTGGCGACGAGCGATAGCCCACTCATGTCCTCGTCCACGGAGTGATTGAACTGCAAATTGGGCTCAAGAATGATGCGCTGGTGGGGGAAATCGAAAATCGCCGTAAAGCGCCGCAGGAAATCGGCGCCAATAGCACCGGCGATTTTCTTGTTGGCCGCTGAGCTGGAATTGGACTGAGAAAAGACCGCAACGGGAGTCTCCACGGGGTACGGTCCAATCTGGAAGCCCTTAAGCCGGCCGAGCAGAATCCTCGCGCCATTGTCGATTTCCGGATAGGACGCGGACACCGTCTTGAAGTGCGCAGCAGAAATCCGTTCGGAATCCGTGAAGGCCCGGTAGAACAGAATCCCTGTATCAAGCGCGGTGTCCAGCACGAAGTCCGCGTCTACAGCTTTGTGTCCGGCGATATCGGCTCTGGCGCGAATGAGGGGAGCATCCCCGGCAAATGAAAGCGGAAAGCTTTTTCCTGGGCCGGAATAGGTAAAGACGCTCGGATCGTAAAGCTGGAGGGTCTGCCTGACGTAGTCCACTTCGATCACGACACGATCGAAGAAATCCTTGCCCAGAACTCCGAGAGAAGTTTGGCCGATCTGCTCGGCAAAATTCCGGCGAGACATGGCTGGGAGGGAGTTCATGGGAACTTGCAGCCCGGGAAGCTCGAGAACTGCGTTATGAATGGGGCCAGTTGAAGGGTCGGGCCCGGTGGCTGTCTGGAGCTTTACGTCTAACTTTGCTGCTCGCTCGGGGTCGAATGAAGATGTGGCGTCAGCCGAAGCCAGTGCGAAGAGAAAAGGCTTGCTCCCGTTTACCTGAACTGGCAGGAAGATTAAGTTACCAACAAAGGCGGCAGGAATCTGCGCCGCGTTGCCGCCGAATGCGAATCGGGCCGGTGGGGCTGCCTGCTGCGACGGAGCATCCGCCGATTGCGCGCCAAGAATCTGATGCAAGCCGGCCGCTGCAAAAATCAAAACCGCAAAGGAAAGCAAGTATTTCGTATTGCGCGAATTCATCAGACCTCTTCTTAATTCGATCTCCTAAGAGCGCACCTCTATTGCCAGTCGATTATACAAATTCATCGGCGCGTGGGTTAGGGCGCGGCTTACGGTTCCGGCGCCTGATATCCCTCGCGGGCGAATATCCGATAGACCGAATTCTTGCTCTCTTTCGGCGTCGGCTGCCCGTCGCGATCCAGGACTTGCACGCTAAGCGCATGAAATTTGCCATCGTGCGCTGGGGCGATGCCCAGCAGGTACTGATGACGAAGCGCAGCGGCGATTTGGTGGTACGCGGGAAGGAAGTCCTTGGGCGTCACGGGGGAAAATGCGGTTCCGCCGGTCATGCTGGCTAGGGCCAGCAGGGCTTTGTCGGCGTTCTGAAAGGTCGAGGAGCCCTCGTTCGGCCCGGCGCCCTTCTTTTTTTTATCGGGCGGCTGGCGCAGCGACCCGCCTAGAGCGACGGGGAAAATCACCACGTCTTGCGTGCGAAGTTTCTGCACGAGGGCGTCCCAACGGGCCGGGGGCGAGGAATCGAGCCCCGTAGTCAGAAGCACCAGAGCCTTCTTCCCGGGAAGGGGCGCGATCCAATCGAGAACGGTGGAGATCGAGTCGAAGAAATTCAGCTGTCCCATGCCCAGGGTGTATTGAATCTGACCGAGCGCGGCTGTGAGGGCGGTCTTGTCAGCGGTGAATGAGAGGACTGCGCGCGGGTCGTCGGCGTAGGTGACGAGCGCGACTTCGTCGTCGGGTGCCAGGCCGTTCACGAGCGCGAAGGCGGCCGTGAGATGTTCGGTCTCGATCAAATACACGGCCGGACTGGTCTCGACCATCACCAAGATTTGCGCTGGCGCATCGGTAGAGGCAAAAAAGACGATGGGTTGCTCGGTTCCGCTATCGAGCACACGAAAATTTTTCTGTTCCAGTCCAGCCACGAAATCGCCGCTTTTCGTCATCGCGCTGACATTGATTTTCACGATTTCGGTAGCCACGCGTAGAGGCTCTTGCGTGGGGGCGACGGCCGTCTGCGCTCGAACAGCATTCGAGGCGAAACTGAGAGAAACAATGAAGGCGAGAAAAACGCGCGAACGAACAGATCTTGATCCGCTGAGGGTTTGAATCAATGTGAATGCCGCCGTTTCCCGGCTGGCGCTGAGCATGACGGGGCGATCCACCGCACACAGGCCGTAGTGCGACGCGGAACACCCCGACGAACGTCGCATCCTGCTCCCGCTTGCGGCCCGCTGAACCGTCCAATTAATTGCCGGGCTTGGCGCTCGCCGGAGGCGCCTCGTTGGCCGATTTGGGCGTGCTCAGATATCCCTTGGCGTCATTCTTGCCAAGATCGAATACCACGATCTCATACGGCGCGCGGGCGCCGTGAACGTAGAACTGAATCGGCTCGCCCACGGTCCTGTCTTTCTTCTCGATATTCTTATCATCGGCGACGACATTGAGAGTGTATTTATAGTGCTTGGTATCCACCTTGCGAAGGGTGATCTGAATGGGACCGACGTGTTGCGGTCCTTTGCTGGACTTGTTGAGATCGAATTCGTAGATGTCACGCTCGCCCAGCCGTTTCAATTCCTCGACTTCGTCGTGGTTCTTGGCAATCAAGCCGCTCTGCACGCCCAAGTCTCCAATGGTGCTCTGCAGCTTGCCTTTGGTCGCTTCCAGGTCCGCCTTGGTGGCATCGGCTTCAGTCTTGGTGCCGCTCAGATCCGTGGTGACCTGGCCGAATTTAGTCGCCGTATCGGCCTGGACTTCGCCGATCTGCGTACGAAGCTGCTGATCGCTCTTTTGCTGGTCCTTCTTGATGGATTGCGCGAGGCTGCGAGCGCGAGCCAGTTCATCCTGAGTCAGGCCAAGTTTTTGAGAGGTTACGTCGAGCTGGCCTTTGAGGTCGGCAATCCTGGAATTGGTTTTGTCGAGCTCGGCGGCCAGGGCCTGAGTTTTCTTATCGGCGTCTTCGAGACCTTTGCGGGCTTCCTGGCGCTGCGAGTAGCCGGCGTACAGCAAGTAGGCGACCAGCACGAAGGCCACCACGAAAAGCAACGTCACCCAGCGCGGCAAAGCAGAACTTTCCACGACTGTCGGTTCTTCCTGGGGCGTTTGGGGGGTCAAACTCATCGAGCCTCCTTGGACGCGGCATCGGCCGCGCGGTACGGGCGAAATTATGGCTGAGGAGCAGCGAGAAGTCTATCCCCGACGGCGCGCAACGTTACTCTTTGTTCGCGGCCACTGTGCCGTGACGGTCGCGGTCAGGCCGCCGCGCGGCGTGAATTCTCCGGTGACCCGGAGCCACGCGGGCTTGGTGGCCGCAATGAAATCGCGCAGCATCCGATTAACAGCATTCTCGTAGAAGATTCCAAGATCGCGGTAAGCCAACAGGTACATCTTCAGAGACTTCAGCTCCAGACAGAGCTTGCGCGGCTCATATTCAATCGTGATGGTGCCATAGTCCGGCAGGCCCGTCTTAGGGCAGACAGATGTGTATTCGGGATAACGAGTGGTAATCACGTAGCCGGGAAAGTGGTTGGGCCAGGTTTCCAGGGTGGGGAGCTTGGCATCAATTCCAGCGCGCGCGTGCGCGGATGTGTAAACGGACATTCAGAATCCTTTCGCCCGCTATTCTACACCCGCGAGTTGAATCGACGACCCACAGGCTCTGTAACACCCGCCGAGCGTCTGTCTTGCCGGGGAACGCGGTTTTCGGTATTCTGCGGCTCAGAGACGCGGGGTGCCGATGATTTGTCCTCAGTGTCGTAGCGCCAATTGTTTTCGATCGCACCGAGGCGGCGTATTCGATTTCATATCCAGTGTGATTAGCCTGAGGCCTTGGCGGTGCCATACTTGCGATCACCGATTCTACGGCTGGCGCGTGGCCGCCTCGTTCGAGCGCTATGCTCATTGTCCGCGATGCGGCAACTTCGACCTGGAGCATATTTCTCGCGAGCGAGTGGAATCCGGGACGATGATTGTGCTGAAGCGCTGGTTTGGGTTTCCTGCCTATCGCTGCGACCCCTGCCGCCATCGGTTTTTCAGCGCCCGGCAATTTCGGCGCATTCGCCCCGCGACCCTCGATGCCGAGGTTCGCAAGGAAGTCGCCTGCTAGACTTGGTCTTTCACTGACGAGGGTTGGAAACCGCTGTTTGCCCCCCTCCCACCGTAGTAACGCACAATTAACATTGCTGTCACAGTAGGTTCAAATAAGCCGCTTAACGTGCCACCTCCGCGATGCGTGTGGAGATTTGCACAGGCGCGGATTAGAACAGTGTAGGTGTGCGCTGTCGCCTTTTTCCAAAGGCCCAATATTTCTCACTCGAAGTGCATCCGATGAGCGGCGCCGGCCTCGCTACTCGTCATCAGTTTGTTGCCAGGACGGGCGCATCCGCCGATGCGGCGCGGGGGCAGTCTCTAAGGATTCACGCAACTTGCATTCAACGTTTCAATTTCTAAGGCAAGAACACTTTGCAAAGTAATTTCAAGGAGGAAGGGATGCGAGCATTTGTGGCATATGTATTGGCCCTCGGCCTCGTCGTGACGCCAGCTTTGGCGGGCACGACTTCGCCGGGTGACAAGGACAGTACGGCGGCAAACACGAGTAGCGCGACCGCCGCTGCAGACAAGGTATCGGACAAGACAGCGGACAAGACCGCTGACACGTCAGCGACGGCGACGACTTCATCGAATACTGCGAAGCCGGCGACCTCCAGCCTTGAAAACGAACTCCAGCAACTTCGCGATCTCCTCGAGGCGCAATCGAGGCAAATCCAGCTCCAGAACGAGCAGATGAAGGAACAGCAGGAGCGGATGGAAGCCATGGAATTGGAGATGAAGGCCGCTGAAGCTGCGCACGATACCTCCTATCAGCCAGCGCCGGACAGTCGCACACCGAACGGGAATGCAACCCCCGTCGCAAGTCCTAAGCCAGCCGGAAGCTTGATGGTTGGCACCAGCGACGGGCAGGCCGCCAGTCCGGAGAATCCGATCGCGATTCGCTACAAGGGCATCACGATCACTCCGGGTGGTTTCCTGGCGTCAGAAACGGTTTTCCGTAACAAGGCCATGAGTGCGGACATCAACACGCCTTTTAATAGCGTTCCGTTTTCTGGCAATCCCGGCGGCCAAACAACGGAATGGAACGCGACGGCTCGCCAATCGCGCCTCAGCATGTTGGCCGAGGGGAAATTGGATTCCGTGAAGTTCACCGGATACGTCGAGACGGACTTCCTCGGAACCGGCATCACTTCCAACAACAACGAGAGCAACAGCTATGTGCTGCGCCTACGGCAAGGCTTTGGGCAAGCAAAATTTGACAGCGGCTTCAGCGTGACCGGCGGCGAAATGTGGAGCTTGGTGACGGAAACAAAGAAGGCTGTTGACAATCGTACCGAAGCGACGCCACTTACGATTGACCCAGCGTATACGATCGGATTCAGCTGGGCGCGGCAGGATGGAGTTCGCGTGGCCCAGACGATTGATGACAAGCTAACCCTGGCTGCTGCGGTGGAAGAATCCGCTGAAACTTTGACGGTCCACGGCAATCCGACGATCACGACGTTGGGAACGGCTGCGGGAAACCAGTCGGATGTTACGACCACCATTTTGACCACTTCGACGTTCAACAATTTCCTCGTTGGAGCGCCTGGCCTGAGCGGTGGTGTTTACAACCCGACCGGAACATACGCGTACAACAAGACCCCTGATTTCATATTCAAGGCGGCACTCGATCCCGGCTGGGGCCACTATGAGGTGTTCGGCATCGTGAGCACGTTCCGCGATCGTGTCTATCCATGCTTTTACGCGAACGGCGGGTTCACCTTCCCGGGGTCATTACCTTGGACTCCATCGGCCACGTTGACGTCCCCAATCCCAGCGACGACGTGCGCTCTTACCGGATCGACGAACCCGACTTCGGGCGCGTTTAATAACTCGAAGGTTGGCGGTGGAATCGGCGCCAATGCCCGCGTACCGCTGGGTCACCACTTCGATGCCGGTTTCCACGTTTTGGGTGGCGACGGAATCGGACGTTATGGAACGGGACAGCTTTCGGATCTAACTGTCCATGGGGATGGAACACTGGCTTTGCTGCGAAACTGGCAAGCGCTGGCCACGCTGGAAATTCATGCCACGCCGAAGCTCGATATTTATGCCTATGTCGGCGGCGAGTATGCGGGGCGTGCGGCGTATTCGTTCTTGAACCCCATCACGGGCAAGAACGGCAACGTCGGTTACGGTTCACCAACGTTCCGGAACGACGGGTGCTCAGTGGAAACTCTTCCGATTGCTGTGCCGGGAGCCACAACGAACACCACCGCCGTCCTGGGATCGAACGGGTTTATTCCCGGCGCGCTCTCGAACTGCACGGGCGATACTCGGAACCTCATCGAAGGCACCATCGGATTCTGGTACCGCGTGTACAGCGGACCGAAGGGCCGCTTCCAGTGGGGACCGCAGTATTCTTACCTCGTCAAGAACACCTGGTCGGGAGCTTCCGGTGCGTCTGGTTCAGCTGGGACCGTCGCGCCGCACGCGATCGACAATATGCTCTTTACGTCGTTCCGCTACTACCTGCCTTAGCCGCTTGGCGAGGGAGGAGGAGCAGCACCGTTTTGCTCGTGGCAAGGTATTTGAGTACGAGCTGAATTCGACTGGTCATGAACAGAAAAAGGCGTCCCAAGAAATCGGGACGCCTTTTTTGTCTCGGTAAACGTGCTTGGAAACGGTCGGTACGGGCAAACGCCAATAAAGAGTCGCCCTCCGGCACTTCCCCGCCTGTTGATCGCAATGCTACAATTCCTAAGAAGCGGACGCGTTGCCCTGCGAAGGCAGCGATGCGACGATTTCTTTCCTCCGTGGCGGTATGGTGCAGGGGTTAGCACGCCAGATTCTCAATCTGGAAACCCGGGTTCGATTCCCGGTACCGCTACCAATTGCTTTCGACTGTTACCGAGCGCTACCCCGATGTATGGAAAAGACTTCCGTGATCGTTCGCTGAATTGAATGCCGGGCTCCGGCTTTCGTAGGTCTCACGCCGTAACCTTGGGTGGCGGCGAGTAGGGGGCACACCAGGGGGCACATATTTCTTGATGGGAATCGTTATGAACTGCCTGTTAGGCACTCGTTCCGCTCAGCAAGCCCCGGCACCCTACGATTATCGAGCCCCGCACGCTGTGGGTTATCGTGCACGCTGGCAATTCCTGAGAACCGGAGCCTCGCATGGCCCTGTGGCCGGTGGCGATGTCTGTCGGAAAGCGTTGCGAACGTGCGATGTCCAGGGAAGGGTAGGGAATCATATTTTCGGCCGGGGCAAGAGGAACTCTCGGTTTGGCCGAGAAAAATTTCCCGGGGCAATAATTTTTTTCGCTTGCTGTTTTTTTAGATGGCCCGGCTCGCTTCTCACACGAGTTCAGGTTAATTCAGTAACTGCGCGCCGTGCCGCTAGAGAGAGCATCAGGCGAGCCACGCCGCTAAACAACATACTTATACCCGCGAGCGTGCCAATCGCCCATGCGGAGCTCAATGGCCAGGTCGCGAAGATGATCACGGCGAGGATCGCAGTAATGATTCCATCGAACAACAGCCATCCGGACCCAGGCACTGGCCGGAGCCGGAAGAACAGAACGAACTCCAGCACTGCTTCCACGACGAAGTAGACGGCAAGGGCGAAGGTTAGAGAAACCATCCCCAGAACCGGATTTATCAGCATGTATCCGCCAACCGCGAGATAGAGGATACCTACCAACACTTCCCAAATCGCTCCGCGCGTGGCGCGCGCGTGCCAAGCAAATACGAAATGCGCGCCGGCGCTGAAAACCAGCAACCAGCCGACAAATACGGTCACTACGATTCCAGCGATCGGGGGCACGATGATGGAGAGCAGGCCGGCGACGATCATCAGAATGCTAAGGACGATTGACCAGGTTAAGGATTTTTTAATTATTCTAGGAACGGAAGCTGCTGATGCAACACTCATGACGTTTCCTCCTGCGACCCTTTCAGGGTCTGAATGATTGATTCCCAAGAAAGCGATTGCCGCACTCCACTCGCATCGCGAGCGCTGTCCAATCACCTCGGTGGAAAGTCTTTGAACAACTTCTCGACGGCCTTGTTCAGCTTTTTCGTGTCCTTGTCCGGCTTCTCGGACAACGTCTCCGTGGCCACTCCGCGCCAAATGAGTTGTTTGGTGTGACCATCAAACATGTCCACCACTAGCGTGCCGACCTCGTAAGGATGGTCTGTCGTATAGGCTTCGCCGAAACCAACGCCCCAACGATGCCAGCCCCAGCCTCCGCCAAAGCCGTCATAGAACGTTTCCAGGGTGTGCCGTTCCCGCGTGGCTACGTGAGCGACAAGGCCTACGTCGGCGCCTTCTGTCACCAGTTGCCATCCTTTCGCCGTGAGCGCTGCGTTTATGGCATCTACTAAGCGCGGTTCCATAAACGGATCCGTCTCGATCTTCGGAGGCCTGATCCACATAAAGGTTTTGTACTGGGCAAAATTTGCCCTGGGATCGAAGTCAGTGGTTATTTTTTGCGCCAGGGCGTCGCCGGCCATCGATATAAGAAGAAACAACCCAATGATAATCTTCGTAAGTCGCATTTGGTCCTCCACGTTTTGTCTTTGATCTATGTGCACTCATTCTTGCTTCATGATTGAAAGTTAATTCGATCAATGATTTTGTGCTTCCCATCACAGCCAGCGTACGGATCTCTCAGCACATAGTTCTGTCAATCACCTGTCGCGTTCTTGGGCGTGTAGCTCGCTTGAAGATAGACTTTTGCCGCGACTATCTTGCCGCTGGCGTCATGGATCTTCAGCGGTCCGCCGGTGGCAGGGTCAATCAGATCAACGCGAATACTCCGCGGAGGTCCGATCGTTGACGTGTTGGATGACACATACTTGATCACGTACCGGACGCGCAGGTTTTCCATGAGGTCGTCGTAAATCGCCGGAACCTCCAAATCGGAATCCGGCACATAAGCGCGGCCTCCTGACGCTTTGGCCAGCGCTTCCAATTGCTGTTCAGCGCTGTTCCAATCAATCCGCGCGAAGGGTGCTGCGCTTCCATAGACGGAGGTTTCCCTCTGGATCAGTCGAATCAAACCGATCGTGTAGACCGTTGTCTCGGACTCCTGCGCCGCTTGCAGCACTTGCTGGAAGCTTCCCTTGCTGAACGTGTCGAGACCGCTGGTGATTGCGATGATCGCCTTCCGCCCACTGATATTCCGCATTCGTTCTATCGTTCCCAGAAGCGCATCGTAAAAATTCAATTCGGATTCTGGCGGCGTTCCGAGCGAATCGAGAGCTTTCTCATCTGCGTCCCGGCCTTGATTGAAGTCGGCTAGCGTTTGCAATGTGCCGCCATATGCAAAAATGCCGACTTTGTCGTCGTTGCGCAGGCGGTCCATAAATAGTCGGGCAATTTCCGCCACCTCGCGACCCGTGGACTGGTTTAGTTCGTGATACCGGCCCCCGTATTCCAGCAGTAATGCAACCGTCACCGGCGCGTGTTCCACATCCACTGTCAGGTTCTTTTGCCGCACCCCGTCCTCATAGACTGCAAAGTTGTCCCGCCGGATGTTCGGTAAAAAATATCCGTTGGGGTCTTCCACTTGAAATTTGATAGTTACGGTTCGGCTTAAGGGAGCGAACGTGACCTCCGATTTTTGCGGGCCTTGTTCTCCTTTGTAGAGTGCGCTGCCGGTCCTGTTCGGAACCGTGACTTGGGATTCCTGGCCGGATTGCTGACCTCCATTCTGCGATTCCTGCGCGCCCAGAACCCGGCTGCCGTCTGCAAGCGCGAGGAAGAAAACCAGAAGCCCAGCAGCGCTGACTAACTTGGTCATCTTCACAGCCCTTTCCTCCTTTCGCCCTGAGAATTTCGCGTGGCCCGGTTCCTGCTGGTGACTGGTTCGGGAATTCGTTCCGGTTCCGAGTTAGCGTCGGGATATTTGCGCTTCAAGTTCATCAGTGCCGGCCGGATGACGGAATAGTCTTCCGCGTCTGCCTTCATCACTGCCTCCGCGAGCGCACACAGAAAATGTCCCGATCGTTCCCCACCGAGCGCCATTACCCATTCGCTCAATTCTCTGTCGCCAAGTGCGGTCAGCCTGGCCATACCTTCTTTCTTCGTAATCCTATTTCTCGCGGCTCGCATCGGCGCTTTCGATTCCGCGATGGAGCGGTTCAGTAAGAGGCGTGCTGGCCGTCCGGGAACCAAATGAAAACTCGGAACATCCGAGGGCGGCAACATCACTCTGGATGACTTGTCCTACGGCCGCCGACGCTCGATCCCGGGAGGCGCGTGCGAGCAGATGCCCGCACGCGCCGAACCCCCGTCGCCAGAGGCGCAGCGTGTTCTCAGCGTTTATTAGGCGCTGGCGCCTTTGGTCTTTGGCAAGCTCTTGACTTCGATCTTTCTCGGAAGAGCGTTGGCACTGAGAGGCGCCGTGATTTCCAGCACGCCGTTGTTGAATTCCGCGTTGATTTTCCCCGTGTCCACGCTCTCAGGCAGCATGACCGTCCGCTCGAAGTGCTCGTAGGAGAATTCCTTGTGCATGTAGTCCGAATCCTTTTTCTCCTGTTCGCTCTTGTGCTCGCCGCTGATGTTCAAGTAGTTGCCCTGGAGATTGATCTGCACTTCGCTCGGTTCCACGCCCGGAAGAGCCACGCGCAAGTGATATTGGTTGTCCTTGGAGTCCACGCGGGCTTCAATCGGTGGCACCGTGGCAAAAAGCGTTGCTGGATTTTGCGCCGTAGGAGCCGTGTTCGTCAGCAAGCGGTTGAATATGCCGTCGAAATCGCGCCTGAAATCGAACAACCCGTCGAAAACATTTTCCCTTCTCGTGAGATTTGCCATTGCTATCCTCCTTGTTGAAGCTTCTTGAAGTTTTTGCCGTTCACTTTGCTACAAATCATTTTTCGCGCAGCGAATGTGCGCCTCTCATTCGTGAATAAGCGCTTCGTTCAGGTCCGACGTGCGGCCGGCACTATGCCGCTGCCGAAAGCGCCCCGATCGTGATTAAATTCTCCACGCTGCGAACGCCAGGCGCCGCCCAAGCGGCGCGTTCCGCTTCTTCGCGCTCGGCCCAGGAGCGCACCGTCCCGCGCAGTATTACTTTGTCGCCGTCTGTCTCGACCTTGATTCGGCCCGCGTCCAGTTCAGCGCTGCGTTTCAGGGCTGCCTCGATCGAGGCCTTCACTTCACCAGTGCTGACCCTTGGCTTAACTTCCACCAAATTGATGACGCCTTTTACGCCGATCAGATTCCGCACCGCAGATTCGGCTGCCCTCTTCTGAAATTGCCAGTCCACCGAGCCTTCGAGGGTGACCCAGCCATTGGAAACCTTTACCTTGATTCGCTTCGCGGGAACTGTGATGGACGCGTCCAGGGCGGCTACTGCGGCCTTGGCGATATCTTCGTCGGTGCGTTCGCTTGAGCTTGGCAGATGCACTTCCACCTCATTCACAATCGCTCTTACACCCGCCACGCGTGAGGCGGCCCGCTCCGCGCTCCATTTCTCCCAGTAACTCTTGACCTGGCCGTTGAGCGTGACGACGCCGTCTTTAGCACTCACGCCGATCTCTGCCGCATCAACGCTCGGCTCCCAATTCAGTTCTGTTTCCACATTTCGCTTCAATTCCAGATCAGTCATCGCCATTTCTCCTTTTTCACCTAAGTTGGCGCCTGCGCTGCACGCCTGCCAAAAATCGGTTAGTCCGGCGAATTTCGCCGCGCCACAAATTCACGCCTTTTGCCACGAGCAACCTCGCCAATTGCTTGCGCGCGCGCCATGCGCGTGACTTTGTGGCGCTCACGTTGACGCTTTCTGTCTCGGCTGCCTCAAAGGCGGAAAGATCCACGATGTATCGAAGTTGAAAGGTGGAACGTAGGGCCGGCGAGAGCTGCTCCATACCCTTCGTCACCATGTCTCCGGTTTCCGTCAGCGCGCACGAGTGCTCCGGATCGGGTCGAGGATCGACCAGCCGCGTCGCCCAAGTTTGCGGCTGGTCGTAAATGGCTTCGTCGAGAGATAGCTGTGCGCGCGCACGCTGCTTGCGCCGGTTCATCAGCGCCGTATTCAGTACGATTCGTGTGACCCATGTCGCAAGGCTCGATCTCCCCTCAAACAAAGAGAGATTCGTATAGGCGGAGAGCATTCCGATTTGCAATGCGTCCTCTGCATCCTCCTTGTTGCGCAGAATGGAAAAAGCAGCGCGGTAGAGGCGCGTCCTCTCGCGGGCGAAGAGCAACGACAGCGCTGTGCTGTCTCCTGGGAGGGTGCGCGGCACAGCGTGCTGCTCCTCGCCCGCCGCCAGAGGTTTCGCTGGGATGCGTGAAGGCAATTTCTTTGGCCACCTTTGCATTTTCGCGATCTCGGGACCTCCTGACGAGCCCGTAGGCTGCAACTGAAGTGTTCGTATGGCGCTCATGCTGCTTTTCACCTCGTTGTTGTCATCCGCCTGCAATATCGGAAGGATTTTCGTGCCACTTCACCACTGCAGATTGCTAGCTCCGCTTGGACCGCCGAAGTCTTGCTCTACGCAAC
The DNA here is from genome assembly GCA_963795005.1 of uncultured Acidobacteriota bacterium. Taxonomy (GTDB): domain Bacteria; phylum Acidobacteriota; class Terriglobia; order Acidiferrales; family UBA7541; genus Palsa-295. Next base: position 244,224 of record CAWCGE010000023.1, read on the forward strand.
CCATACGAAGCATCTTTTATTCCAATGCGAGATGCGCGTCGGTCACTTTGACTATCTCCGTCTCATGGAACGGATTAGCGGGCGAGCGGTGTGCTGGGACGGCTTCTTAGCGGCTTAACACGAGGAATTCACGTCAGTCTTTCGACAGCGCTCTGACAGCGGACCAGTGAGCGGGATTCGTTGGGATCTTGCGCATGCATTAGTCATGACTATTCGCGGCTTCCCGGCGCACTTCCGCGTTAACATTCTGATGGTCTGCGCTTTGTGGAAGATCGCGGCACTCTCGCAAATCTTCCCTCGCGATAGATGAAATCTGACCCGCGCGCACCACGAAGCGGCTGGGAGCAGGGCCGATGTAGGAGAACGGAAAGCAGGTAATGAGAGTCAGAACTGATTCGTCAGTCCTATCCAGAACCTGCATGTCGCTGAAGCCAACAATCTGGATGGACTCCACACGATAGACGTACGAGCCATTCAGCGTCGTCAGCTCGATCTCGTCATCTTTACGGATGTCACGCAAGCCGCGAAAAAACGTGTCGCGGTGCCCCGCAATCGCGAGGTTGCCCTCGTGGCCAGCCCAGGCGCTGCCAGGAATGTGGCCAGCTCCGCGGCGCAGCGTTCGCGCGTCGTCACCTTCAAGAACCACCACCGAGAGGCCAATCCGCGGGATATGAAGTTGTCCTATCGAAGAACTATCGCCTTTAGCGGAAGTGCTGCAATCGGCAGCACGGCCATTCGTATAAGCCGGCGACGGTCGGTCAAAGCGACGGCTCTCCAGCGCTTGGTAAACGTGCGCGTCCGCCCAGATATATACGCAGGACGCCAGAACAACTGCCCCGGCCATAAGAAAAACCCGCGAGAGCCATCGCAGGCCAATGTTTCCACGCGAATTGTGTTCGCCTGTTCGCATCACGGACTCGATGTTTGCCCAGCCCCGGACGGAGTCGGTGTTGCACCGGAGAAGTAGTAACCCGCACGCGTGCGTGCAAAAAGTTTGCCGCGGCCGGGCGCTGTTACGCTCACATGAATCTTGTGGTATCCAGGGCGGCTAGTATCCGTAGGACTGTAGCCAAGCGTGTATTGGTGCCGTATGTCTCCGGCGATCTGCCGGCAAACGTTCACGGTTTCCGCCGCAGACTTCGGGAAATATGCATCTCCTCCAGTTTCCTTCGCAATTTTTGTCAACACTTTCGGGTCTTGGTCGAAACTGTGCTCGTCAAACAGGCCAATCGTATATATGATCACGTTCGAACTCTGCGCCATCCTGAGCGCTTCCGAAAGAGTGTGCTTGCTGGCATTGTCCCCTCCGTCGCTTACCAGGAGCAGGACTTTCTTATCGCGTGAATCTTTTGCCAGGCGATTCAGCGCCGCAATCAGCGCATCGTAGAGAGCCGTTTGCCCGCTCGCGGGAGTGTTCAATACGGCAGCCTCTAGTTCCTGAGTGTCGCTGGTGAAGTCCACGTCTGTGGGGAGTCCGAAGGTGACAGTATCGCTGAAATTGACGACAAACTCACGATCCTCCGGGTTGCTGGCCTGCACAAATGCCATAGCGCCCTGAATCACCTCACCTAATTTTGCGGCCATGCTTCCGCTATGATCTACCAGCAGTCCGGCTGTCACCGGCGTGTCTTCATGACGAAACACTTCGATTTTTTGCGGACGGCCATCCTCATCAATTCGAAAATTCGCAACGTCAAGCCCTTGTACAAATTCTCCTTTGCGATCCGTCACAGTGACCGGCAGAACTACCAGGTGGACGCTCGTGGAGATTACGGGGCCGCTTTCTTGCGCCGACAAGCCCCGCAGAGGCAAGGAAGCGGAAGCCACAAGAAAAGTCGCTAGAAAAACGGCCGCTCCCAGGGTGCGATTTTTTTGAGCCCGGCTCGTCAGCGCATTCTTTGTTTCCAACATCCTTCCCAGTCTTCCTTGCCCCTGGCGCACTCACGATTGGGCCGCGCCCCGTTCACGAATGGTCCTGGGCTGTTAGGATGCACGCCTTGCAACCACCAGAAAAGCCCGCCCAGCAGCAGCAGGAAAATGCCCCAAACGGAGAGAAGTGGCAGAGAGCTCGCCGTCTGCGGTAGTTTTTGAGCAACGGTTCTTGTTCCGTCGTCGGCCGGAGGCGCTTGGACGATGAAGACTTCCGCAACCTCCACTTCCTGTCCGCTCGGTTGTTCGGCCTTCAAGGAGCTCGCCTCCATATCCTTTACGCTCTGATCAGAGGCGCTCTGAGCCGGTCGATTGATGTTCGAAGCCGTTTGCTGGGGCTGGGACGGCACGGGCTGATTTGACTCTTTGGCAAGTTCCACTGCGCGATTCTTTGGGTACACAAACTCCTGCCCATATTGATCGCCCGGATAGAACCATTCCTTGATTGCCACCGGACCTCTCGCCTTTGTTTCCGAAAAGGTGATTATGGGCTTGTCTGATGGGTTTGGCCGATAGTCGGGAATCGCCATTACCGTGGCATACAACTGCTCATTTGATTCTTGTCAAAAATCTGAACGATGTTGCGGTCACCCGGTGAATCGAGGAGCTTGAAAGCATAGGTGCCCGCCGGAAGAACCTTGCCACCAGGTATCTCTACCGGCTGGCTGAACGTGAATACGGTTAGCTTGTCACTTTCGTCGGCATTCACAGGCAATGTAAACGCAGTCATCAACATCGCAACACAGCACACCACAATCATCACTCTAAAAGCCTTCATGTCTCTGTCTCCTTTGTGAAAACGAAGCACTGAGTCGGAGATGACGCACATTTGATTCCAACCGGCAGATTTGTCGATCGGCTTTGAGTATCCTCCATCGAATGTTCGATTAGGTTCAGCTGCCGAGTAGAGTCGGAACTTTCAAGCCGGCGAATTACGAATAGTCGTGTCAAAGGCCTGACAGCGACCCGACAGCGACAAATCAATCACAAAGACATTTCATCTCTGGCGAGACCGCACGGATGTGCTGCGCGGACTAAATACATGGAACACCTTATTGAACTAAGCGGCTCATAGAGGCAGCTTGGCTAGGTAAGCCTACGGTATAAAAGCGCCCATTTTCGAGAGGACTGTCGGCTAGCGCCCCTTCCAGCGCAACACCGATTCCTTCGTCCGAGGTGCGTATCTCCCGCCGGTAGTCGGCGACATTGTCCCAGTTCACCGCAACGAAGTTTGACCCCTTGGTCCCCCAGTCCGGACACGCAAGGAGGGCACAGTGGAAATTTTCAGAGGCTTTTTCTCTCCCGATTTTATGCCTCACGGGTATTGCTATTTGTGGCAACCGGGATTGGTATGGTTGCACGTCCTTTCGGATTCGTTGATCGCGCTCGCCTATTTCTCTATTCCGATTATGCTCATCTCTTTCATCCGTAAAAGACGAGACTTGCCATTCGATTGGATCTTCGTGTGCTTCGGCATATTCATCCTCGCGTGTGGCGCGACGCACGCGATGGAAGTCTGGAATATCTGGCATGGAGATTATTGGCTCGCAGGAATTATCAAAGCCATCACGGCTGTAGCCTCCCTAGCGACAGCTATCCTGTTGGTGAAGCTCTTCCCAAAAGCGATTCGTCTGCCCAGTCCGGAAGAATTAAAACTCGAAGTCGCCGAGCGGAGGCGCGCGCAAGAGGCGCCGTCTGAGGCAAAGAGTCAACTCGAGTTGCGGGTCCAAGAGCGTACCGCGGAGCTTCGCAGGATGAATGAGGACATGGTAGGCGAAATCATGCAGCGGAACCTCGCGGAAGAGGAATTGCGCCGTACCGAGGAGCGATTTCGCTTGCTGGTCGAGAGGGTCGAGGATTATGCCATCTTCATCCTCGATCCCTCCGGCCGTGTCGTGACTTGGAATGCAGGCGCCGAGCGCATCCAGGGATATAGCGCGAAGGAAATGATCGGCCAGCACTTTTCTCGTTTTTATCCACCAACGGCCTTAAGCCAGGGCAAGCCAGAGACGGCGCTCCGAGTGGCTGCCGCCGATGGACGCTGTGAAGAAGAGGGTTGGCGGCTCCGCAAGGACGGATCAAATTTCTGGGCCAACGTGGTGATCACCGCTCTGCGCGATGTCCGGGGAACGTTGATCGGCTTTTCAAAAATTACGCGCGATCTCACCGAACGAAAGCGCATCGAAGAGGCCCTGCGCTCCAGTGAAGAGCAGTTGCGTATTGCCCAAAAGGCCTCGGGTGCTGGCGCATGGGACTGGAACCCTGCTTCGGGCGCTTGTACCTTATCTGAGGACCATTGTCGGATCTTTGGCCTCGCGCCAGACAAAGTCAAGCAAACGTGGGCGTCATTCTTGGGGCTCGTTCATCCTGACGATCGCTCTCGCGTGCAGACGCTGATATTCCAGGCACTCAAGCCCGAGGGAGAATTGGAAATTGAGTACCGCGTTGAGCGCCCGGACGGCCAGGTCCGATGGGTGATGAGCAAGGGCCGGACATACTGCGATAGCGTTGGAGTGCCGTTGCGAATGATTGGGCTGACGCACGACATTACCGAACGGAAGCAGCTCGAACAAACGCTCCAGAAAACGCAATCGGAAATTGCCCACCTTTCCCGCGTCTTAACCATGGGAGAGCTCACCAGCTCGATCGCACACGAAGTCAATCAACCCTTGGCGGCCGTGGTCACCAATGGTGACGCCTGCCTGCGCTGGCTAAGTTTTGATCCACCGAATCTCGCCAAAGCCCGTGAGTCGGTGTGCTGGATTATTGAAGAAGGCAAGCGTGCCGGCGAGGTCATCAAGCGTATACGCGCTATGGCCAAAAACACGCCTCCGCAGAAAACGTCACTCGCAGTCAATGATGTGATTCAGGAAGTGATTGGACTGGTTAATGTCGAATTGTCTCGGAATCGCGTGTCGCTGCAAACTGAACTTGGGTCGGGGCTTCCGGGCGTGCTTGGCGATCGCGTGCAGCTGCAGCAGGTGATCCTGAACCTCGTTGCCAATGGTATCGAGGCTATGAACGCAATTACCCAGTGGCCCAGAAAATTATCGATCAGCTCAAAAGCGACCGAAGATGATCACGTCCTCGTCAGCGTTCGCGACTGCGGCACCGGGTTCACTCCAAAGCTTATCGACCGCTTGTTTGAGGCCTTTTTCACGACCAAGAACGAGGGCATGGGCTTGGGACTTTCCATCAGCCGCACGATCGTTGAGGCGCACGGCGGAAAGCTATGGGCCGTTGCAAACAACGATCACGGCGCCACTTTTCAATTCACATTGCCGCGGCTAGCACAGGCCACCGTATGATGGGCACCGAACCCACGGTCTTCGTGATTGATGACGACAAGGCGGTTCGCTCCGCAACCCAGAACCTGCTGGAATCCGTGGGATTGCGAGTTGAAACCTTTGCTTCCCCGCGCGAATTCTTAAGTTCGGACCGCAAGAACTCACTGGGATGCTTAGTTCTCGACGTGCGCCTTCCCGGCACCGGTGGACTTGATTTTCAGAAAGAACTGGCCTCCCTGAACGTGCGTATTCCAATTATTTTCATAACCGGTCATGGCGATATTCCGATGACCGTGCAGGCCATGAAAGCCGGGGCTTCGGATTTCCTTGCTAAGCCCTTCCGTGATCAGGACCTTCTCGATTCAATTCAGAAAGCCGTTGGCCGCGATCGCGAAAGACGCGAACAGGAACTTCGGCTATCCGAAGAGAGAAAACGATTAAATAGCCTCACTCCGCGCGAGCGCGAAGTGATGGCGTTGGTGATTGCGGGTCATCTCAATAAACAGGTGGCCGCCCAGCTCGGCACCAGCGAAACTACCGCCAAGATTCATCGCGGGCAAGTCATGCGCAAGATGCAAGTCCAATCGTTGGCGGATCTTGTCCGTGTGGCCGAAAGGCTAGGAATCCAACCCGAATAGTCCGATATGCCTTCCCAAAGGTGTTAGTCCTCCTTCCGAACAGGTAATAGATTCATTTTTGCGCTGCCTTTACTCTCAGCTTGCATGAATGCTGCGGAGGGGGAACGGACCATGACGCAGAAAATCCAGGAAATCTACTCGGTAACAATCGTGGACGATGACCAGGCGGTGCGGGACGCTCTCAGCAATTTGCTCGAGTCTGTAGGGATGCGCATGGAGGCGTTCGCCTCTGCCGAGGACTTTGTGAACTCCGGGCGATTAAACAGGAAGACCTGCCTGATCTTGGATATCCAGTTGCCGGGCATGAGTGGGCTGGAATTGCAGCGCCAGTTAGCAGCCGGCAAGAGCTTGATTCCGATTATTTTCATAACCGCCCACGGCCAGAACGGCATTCGCGAACAAGTGCTGCGCGATGGCGCCGTGGGATTTTTCTATAAGCCGTTCAGTAGCGAGGCTCTATTGAGTACTGTTCATTCTGCTCTGAGGTAGGTTCGGATCGATCGTTTTGCATTCATTTGCATTTTTCTTATTCACTTCCCAGCCCGGAAGAAAATATTGGAATCAGCAGGAGCGACTTTTTTGAGCATGGGGAGGCTGTGATGGCTCTGACCAATTTCGTCATTAATGAACGTCCGGCGATGGACGTGACACGCAGACCGCAAATAAGCGGTTCGCTTGCTGGAAGCCGGGATTGCACGGACACGGAAATCATCGGAGAGAGTTGGAATCTGAAACAAGCACTGCGTCAAGTGAAGATCGTCGCGGGCACAAGCTCGACCGTGCTAATCCTGGGAGAAACGGGCACGGGCAAGGAACTCGTCGCGCGGGCGATCCACAACCTGAGTTCCCGACGCGAACACAGCCTCGTGAGGGCCGATTGCGCATCCATTCCCGCAGGATTGCTCGAAAGCGAACTGTTTGGCCACGAGAAAGGCGCATTCACCGGAGCCATCGCGCGCAATATCGGCCGTTTTGAGCTGGCGCACGGCGGCACGCTCTTTCTTGACGAAGTCGGTGATATTCCGCTGGAACTCCAGTCCAAACTGCTCCGCGTTCTCCAGGAGCAAGAGCTCGAGAGGCTAGGCAGCACGCGAACGATGCGCGTGGATTTTCGCCTGGTTGCCGCGACGCACAGAAATCTCTCCGAGATGGTCGAGCAGGGCCACTTTCGCAGCGACCTCTATTACCGGCTCAACGTTTTCCCGATCGTGGTTCCTCCGCTTCGCCAACGCGCGGACGATATTCCTCTGCTGGTATCGCACTTCGCGAAGGTATACGCGCACCGCATGAATAAACGCATCGACACCATTCGTGCGAAAGATATGGATGTGTTTGTCGATTACCAATGGCCCGGCAACGTGCGGGAATTGCAAAACATTCTGGAACGCTGCGTGATTCTATCATCGGGCCCCGTGCTCGATTCCGCTCCCTTCGCCGAGCTCCGCCGCGCCGCCCGGGCGCCGACGACAAAGGCTAGAACGCTCGCCGAGGTTGAACGTGACCATATCCTGGATGCCTTGCGCGATACCGATTGGGTGGTCGGAGGTCCGGACGGCGCGTCCGCTCGCCTGGGAGTGAAGCGCACCACATTGCTTTACAAGATGCGGCGGCACGGTATCTTCCGCCCGCAAAGTTGATGGACTCGTCCGCACGCGCGATTGCCGCCGATACCTTCAGGAGCGAATTCACCACGCGCCACGGCTCGCACGCTGAAGTGAAGCGATTTTGAAGAAGTTCGGAGCTTGAAAATGAAGACGCGTCGCTTTTGTACTCCAAGAGGAGGAACAGCATGAAATCGGCCAAGTATCATGTGCCTTTGAATGACGCTGTCGGGGATTTCGCGCACCTCGGCACGCGTCCCAACCTTCACCACGGTCCAATTTTTACAATTTCATTCGCGAAGCTCCTTATACTTCTCTCGCTCATAGCACTTTTCGCATTCCAAGCTACCGCTCAGAACGAAGCACCGCCACCACCTCCGCCGCCACCGGCTGCAGCACCCGCCGCTCCCGAGCCTGCGCCGCCCGGCCCGCTGCTAACAGAAAAAGAACTGGAAAATCTCGTCACCCGCATCGCACTGTATCCCGACCCGCTGCTCGCGCAAATTTTCACTGCGTCCACCTACTGGAATGAAATTCCCGAGGCCGCCGCGTGGGCCGACGAGCACAGAGACCTCAAAGGCGACGCGCTCGCGGCCGCGATTCGCGCCGATAATTTGCAGTGGGATCCAAGCGTGCTCGCGTTGCTCCCGTTCCCGTCGGTGCTAGACATGATGGTGAAAGATATGGCGTGGACCGAACAGCTCGGTCAAGCCGTGCTGGTGCAGCGCGCGGACGTCATGGATGCCGTGCAGCGCCTGCGCAAAAAGGCGCGCCAGTACGGCTACTTGCTGCCCAATGCGTACTGCAACGTCGTTGATAACGACGGGTACATAGAAATTTTGCCCGTCAATCCAGCGTACATCTATGTGCCCTATTACGACCCGTTCGTGGTGTTTGCTCCGCCTCCGCCAGGATTTTTCATCGGTGGAGCAATCCGTTGGGGGCCGGCCGTAATCATCACCGCGGGATTTTTCCCCTTGGGGTGGGCGCATCCCTATTTTGTGTGGGGTGCGCATGCCATCTTTTTCGACCGCACGCCGTGGAGCCGCGTTTGGGTGAATCGCGCCTATTACGTTCACCCGTACGCGCATCCATGGGTCGCGCGTCCGGGACCGCGCGTCGAAGTGCATCCCATCGTCCATCGGAGATAAATGGCCACGCACTTTGCAACTTGGAACGGCCTGTGCGCACAATGAGCGCCGGGCCGTGAAACGAAAAAAGGAATTGTGCCGGCATTCACGTCGAACCGGCACAGAGCGCGTCACCAGAAGGAGGTGCGGCCAACACGGCCGCTCCTCCTTTCCTTGGCGGAGCATTGGTTGCTGACGCGCATGGCCGCCGGAAAGGCCGGTCCCGTTACAATGCGTATCTTCGTGGCAGTTCTCGCCCTGTTCCTGTGCTTCACGCCAGCGGCGGGCGACCTGTCTCTCGCGTCGCAACAATCAACGGGGCAGAGTGATGTTCAGCAGCAGGCTTGGAAGGTTCTCGAGAGGAGCGCACGAAGGGAATATAGATAAGCGCGCGAATGCCGTCCAGGCCCTGGGCCTGGACTCCGGAGACTCGGCGGCGGTGCGCTTGGCGGAAGATGCGCTCGGAGATAAAGAAGCGTATGTGCGTGCCGCTGCGGCGAAAGCTCTGGGTGCGTTGGGTTCCGCCGAATCAGTGCCGAAGCTGCAACTTTTGGTGGCGGACAAAGATATTTCGGTGACGCTCGCGGTGGGCCACGCGCTCGTTCAGCTCAAAAGCAACTCAGGATACGACGTTTATTATTCCCTCGTCGCGGGCGTTCGCAAGGGCAACACATCGCTGATTACCCAGGAAATGGATCAAATGAAGACTCCGGGGAGGGCCATTCGATTTGCTTTTGATCAAGGTATTGGCTTCCTGCCGTACGGCGGATATGGGATGGAGGCGCTGCACGCTTGGAAGAAAAGAAGCACAGCTCCGACGCGAGCCGCTGCCGCGCGAGAATTGGCCGGCGACCCCGACCCGCGTAGCGGCGAGGCGCTTGCGAAAGCGGTGTCCGACAAAGATTGGACCGTCCGCGCAGCCGCGCTGGAGGCAATCGCAAAGCGCGGCGATTCCGGATTGCTGGTGGACATCGTGCCCGCAATGTCAGACAAGAAAGACGTCGTGCGGTATTCAGCCTCGGCCGCAGTCGTCCGGCTGAGTCGTATCGCGCAAGAAAACGGGAGCAGGTCGCACTGAAGACAGCCGGCGGCCCTTTCATGTATGTTGGTTTGGAAATGTGCGATCTTGCAAAGGCACATGCTCTATTCGCAAAACTACGAAGCGAACATTTGAGCCGCATGCCGGATTGTACGGCCTGGTTCTCGTTTCTGGCGGAACTGCCATGTGGCACATGAATTGAGACGGCGCGAAAGGAAGTTTCCCCTCGGTCGAAGATCGCATGAACGCAATGATAAACGCGTTCGTCTCGCACAATAACAGACGAACGGTATTGGACGGAATGAGGCAAGCGCCCGTGAATCATAAATCGTGGTTGTTCGAACGAATTAATGGATCCGATAGTCTCACTTCGCCCTGGAGCGGCAGACGGGGCGTGACGGCGGCTGGATGAATGATTTCCTAAAAGAAGCTGCTTCGCTTTCACTCCTCGGCAAGTGCGTTGCGGCAGTTGTCGGAATCCTGTTCATCCACGCCACGTTTCGGGTGCTCGAACAAACGCTGCCCAGGCGCTTTGGCCGGGCCGATGCGCGTTACAGGGTCCGCAAGTTCGTGGTCTTTTGCGGATACCTTGCGATTCTACTTTTCCTCGCCCTCCTCTTTGAAGATCGCTTGGGCCGTCTGAGCTTTGCCCTGGGTGTCGCTGGCGCGGGTGTGGCCGTGGCCCTGCAGGACGTGCTGGCCAGCATTGCCGGCGCTTTCTCGATCGGCTTTTCAAAGTTATATGCCGTGGGCGACAGAGTTCAGATCGGTGATATTCGAGGTGACGTGATCGATATCGGACTCCTGCGAACCACGTTGATGGAAACGGGGAACTGGGTCAGCAAGGACTTATACAACGGCCGGATCGCTCGCATCCCCAACAGCACCGTCTTGAAAGGGTCCGTCTTCAACTACTCGCAGGGATTCCGGTTTATCTGGGACGAGATTAAGGTAGTGCTTACAGGCACCAGCGACTCCCAACTTGCCAGGGCGATGCTTTTGAGGGTAGCCAAAGAGGCGATTGGTGAGTACCTATTCGAGGCGCAGTCCTCCTGGAAAAGTATGAGCGAATATTATCAAAGCGAAAATCCTCCGTTAGAACCTACCGTCGCGCTGGTCGTAAACTCCGGATCGCTCGAATTCACCGTCAGCTATGTTGTGGACTACACGAAGCGGACTGCCATGCAAGATCAGTTGTTCACGAAAATCGCGGAGGAAGTGGCGGGTAGCAACGGACGGCTCAAATGGGCATCATCGGCAATTACTGTCATAAGCCAGTCGGCGACTCCAGACCCGATCGAAGCCCGCCAGACGTCGTCGATCCTCGGCGCGGGCGAAGCGACGGGTTCCGTAAATCGTGATCGATAAGAAAGTGCTTGTGGAATGTGGCGAGACTAGGTGCCGCGACCGCGGGTTGTCAGAATCAAGAGCTTGGGGACAAATTGGGAAGGCGCGAAATCTTTAGAACCAGGGGAGCCCGCGTAACTCAGTTGGAAAGAGCGTCTGCCTTCTAATAAAAACTTGGAAAATACATTCACAGTTCTTGCATTTTGCCGCCGTCTTACACCAACCTGACAAGGTTTGCGAACGTTTGCCAATGTCGAGCATGCGGAATGCGTCGTCCCTTGCGAACATCTACAGCGTATGACATAGAAATCTCAAACTCGTGCAATTTCTCGCCGGACGTTTTGAACGCCGTCCGCCAGCGGGATTGACGTTTTCGATGGACGGCTAGGAACTCTGCGCAATCGAGTCGCGTTTAGTTTTCCGCTGTCCACTAATTACGATGCTCTCGTCAAGGATGGTAGTGACAATGTTCTGATGGCCATCACAGGAACTGGTGGAAACGGGGCAGCCATCGTGGATCTCAGTTCTCTCGGCGAACCCGCGCCTTTGCCTTATTCTGCCCGCGCGTCTCTGTCTTCAACGTCGCGATCGAGCGCACACCGACGTCTCGTCCCCGTCCCATGCCGTATATCACGCGGCCCAATCCCTTGCTCATCCGATAATCGGTGGAAGGAATCGGTTAGCAGTGCGGTTTCATCGCGGGGTTAAATCGAAGCGTGCTGTAGAGCATGCACTACTCGCCTGTAGCGAAGTCGGGCTCGGTATGGTCGGAAGCTTTCGAGATCAGGCCCCGCCGGACCCTGACGTGCTCAAACGATTCGGGCTTACCCCTAGCGGGAAATCGCTTTCAGTGTGGTCAGAAACCTATAGAAGGTGTTGAAAAAGGGGCTGACCAAAATGAACCTGTCGCCTAGAGGGAGGATTCTCGAGGAAGCTACCGAAGGGTTTGTTCTTGTTTGTCCATCTTATCCTCCGTATTCCGTCCTCCTTAACACATTTTCGGCTGTCGTATCGGCGGTCGTTGAATGAGGAATCGGACCAGCCGTTTGATGTTTTGCGCTGTAGCCGCTAATTGAAACTGCTCGGCGACATTCCAGAGGCGGCGGAGACGCACTCGCTCCAATCGCATTCGTTGCTTGAGTTCTGCAAACAGAGCTTCGATTTTATAGCGTGCGCGGTGCGAACGCTGGTACGCGGGCGTGCCCACTAGCGAGCGCACGATCTCTCGCTCCGGCTCGTACCAGCTCACTAAGACCTTGCGACACGTGCTTGACGTACAACGCTCCTTCTGAGGACAGCCTCTGCATTGCGCTTTGGTCGAACGATAGATATTCCCCTGGCTGGCTCGCGCCGGTCCGATATAGCGCAGCGGTTTGCCTTCGGGGCAGTAGTATGCGTTTTCGGTAGGCTCATACCGGAAGTGCTCTTGCGTGAAGTACCCCTTGGTTTGGTGACGACGATCGATGACTGGAATATGTGGTTGAATCCCACGATTAACCAACCAAGCCAAGAACTCTCCACTGCCATAGCCCTTGTCTGCTCTTAAGCTCTGCGGGCGTAGACCCAGCTTTTCCACCTGCTCGAGCATTCGTCGCGCCGCTACGGTCTCTTGGTGGAAACGTGCGGGAGTGGCTTCCACCGCTAGAATCACTCGGCTGTTGGTATCAATCAGGTAGTTGTCGTAATATGCCAGCCTTGCAGGTCCACCTTTGCTGCACCAAGCAGCGTCCGGGTCGGTAGTGGAAATAGTTTCCGCATTCGGTACCGGGTTCTCTTGCTCCAGTTCAGCTAAGTACTGCTGTACAGTACGCGAGACCTGAGCCATTTCAGATAATCGCTCGCGCGGCACACGACTATCTCCACTCGCGTCGGCCCGTATCATGGTTCCATCCACGACCAGACTCTGGCCCTCCACCAAGCCAGCTTCCAGACAGCGCCGCACGATTACTTCGAACACTTCGCGAAACACACCCGACTGCCGAAAACGTCCGTGCCGGTTCTTGGAAAGGGTCGAGTGGTCCGGGATCTCCTGGCTGAAGTCCAGTCTCGTGAACCAGCGATAAGCTAGATGCATGCGCACTTCTTCTAACAGACGCCGCTCGCTCGTGATTCCGTACAGATAGCCGACCAGCAACAAACGCAACAGAATCTCGGGATCAATCGAGGGACGCCCTGTCGAACTGTAGAAGCTCTTCAACTGCTCTCGCACAAAGCGGAAGTCCACATAATGATCAATGAGACGTAAGAGGTGATCCTCGGGAATCTGGTCTTCTAAACGGAAGTAATAGAACAACGATTCGGTACGCGTTTGCTGACCCATCATCGGCGACTTCCTCCTTGCCGTGCTGAGTAGCACAACAGGGGCTAGTCACCGCAAATAAAATCGGTGCCGAATTCAGAGTTTTTCAACACCTTCTATACCCGGCGGACCATCTCAGACGGCCAGTTTCACCTCAGTGAAATCAGCGGTTTGCGAAGCTTGAGGAACTACCCCTTTCGAACCACCAGGACCCGTTGTCAGGTAACGCGACGCGATATAAAAGGGCGCCCCTTTGGAGTAGGTTTTGAGTGCTTGGCTCGAACCCACTTCGGAAAGGAGCGCCCTCAATGGATAGCGTGAAGTATATCGGGATGGATGTTCACAAGGAAGCGATCTCGATCGCCGTTCTGAATTCCTCTGGCAAGCTGGTGATGGAATCGACGATCGAAACCAAAGCCATCACCATCTTGGAGTTTCTGAAAGGATTGCGCGGATACCTGCACGTCACTTTGGAAGAAGGCACCTGGGCGGCGTGGCTCTATGACCTCATCAAGCCGCACGTCACGGAACTGGTGGTATGTAATCCCCGCCGGAATGCCTTGCTCAAAGAAGGTAGCAAGAGCGACCGCATCGATGCGCGGAAGCTGGCCGAGTTGTTGCGCGCGAACCTGGTCCGCTCGGTCTATCACGGAGAGCACGGAGTGCGGAAGCTGAAGGAGCTGGGGCGCAGTTACCTGGCGATCAGCACCGATCTGATACGAGTGATGAGCCGGGTGAAGGCGATCTATCGCAGCTGGGGGATTCCTTGTGCGGGGAAGCAGGTTTATGCACCGTGCCATCGTGCCGAGTGGCTCGCTAAAATCGCAGAAGCCGGAGTGCGCCGCCGGGCGGAGTTCTACTACCAGCAGCTGGATTTCCTGAGGCCTTTGCGCCAGGAAGTGCGAGGCGAGCTGTTGATCGAGGCGAAGAAGCACGAAGCCTGGAAATTGTTGCGCGGGATTCCGTTCATCGGCCCCATCCGGGCGGCTCTGCTGATCGCCTTGCTGCAGACACCGCACCGGTTTCGCACCAAGCGACAGCTCTGGACGTACAGCGGGTTCGGAATCGAGACCTACAGCAGTGCCGAGCACCGCTGTGTCCAGGGAGAGCTGAAGCGAGCGAAGAAGCCGGTCTCGATTCGTGGTCTGAACCGCAATCACAATCACGATCTGAAGAATCTGTTCAAAGGTGCTGCTACGGTGGCCGCTGCCAAGGACGGTCCGTTCCGGGAGTTTTACGATCGACTGGTGGCCAAAGGAGTCCGGCCAGAAATGGCGCGCCTGACGCTGGCGCGCAAAATGGCAGCCATTACGTTGATCGTTTGGAAGAAGGGGGTGCGCTTCGACGCCAAGCATCTGAAACTACAAACAGCTTGAGTGTCTCTGGTAATCCGTTCCATCCCTAGGATTGCTCCTCGTGGTGGTCAGCGGTTCTGGAGACACTCGGGTTCGAGGGCGAGTCTCAGCCGATTAGTTAGGCTTTGCGTGCCTCGGGCCGCTAAGTCTCACACGCGACTCTAGTCCGCCTCGGACAACCCGAAAAAGCTATGGGCTACGAGTCCCCAATAGAACCATGGTTGGCACCTGACAACCGTTCTGCTTGTTGGTCTCAGAACTGATTGGCTTCGTCGTGCAGAAGCGATGAAAACCGCTGGTAGAAAAACCCAAAAGCGCTACCGGAGTGTCGGTAGCGTCCCGAGCTCACGGAACGGAAGGCAAGAACAAACCTGCTCCATGGGTCGGGCTGGGCGCAAGGAAAACTCCGGCCGGAGGAGAAGTGTTTTTTCCTTGACTACTCTTATAGAACTAATGTGTGCCACGAGCACGAAAGGAGGAAACGCTGAGTAGTGCGAAACTGCTCGACTGATGAGGGTAGGCCCCTCGGAACCGGTTTACAGGAACAGGTTCCAAACCACCTTCGGCGGCTGTAGTCAAAAGCTATGGTCGTGAACGCGGAAGGAAAAGGCCTGGCAACGACCAGGTCAGGTGACAGGCAAGAAGAGGACCGCAAGGGAACCACTGTTGAAGTGTCGAAACGTTAGAGACGATGTCAAAACCGCGGGGGGTTAGTTACTGCGGGAGTAGCTTCGACGAAACCTGTTTACGGGCGGAGCGGCATCCGGCATGAGAGGTGGCCTGAGCTTGCCACAGAGGCGGTTGAGCGGAACGTGGGAACCTGAGGCACCGATGCTAACGGAGAAGCCACAAGTGGAAGAACCACGAGGGCGAGAGTACGGATGCGGAGTCTCAGGGTCGGACTGCCCTATAGTAGTGAAGAAGCGGGGTAATTCCCGTGGAGCGAAGGGGGCAGGTCACGGGATTCCGACGCGGCGTACTAAGTCCTGGAAGCGTGGATCCGAATGCAGGCGATCGAATACCGGTTCAACTTTCAGATTGATCATCAGATCATCGCGTTCCGCGAAGCCCCTTGCCAGCCATTCAAATGCGCACTGCTGATCACCAACCCGCACGCAGGCTTCCGCCACCAGCACAGACGGCACGTAGTTTGATTTTGCGGACTCTTTATAATTTTCCAGCGTACGCTTCCAGTATCCTTTCGCTCCGGATTTAGCCAACGTGCCTTTGAGCTGCGTGACCTTTTTGGGGTCCATTCCAAATAATTCGTCGGCTTTCAAAGATTCTTGAGCGGCCTCTTCTGATCGCCCTTCCTGTTCATAGACCTGCGCCATCTCGAAATGCCCCCAGACCCAGTCCGGCGCTACTTCCAGCAACTCTTGGGCACGTTCTCGTGCCAGGTCGTACCGGCGCGCTAGAACGAAAACCCATATGGGGTAATCCCACTCCAAGGGTGTGGGAGTCAGGGCAAGCACTCGATTGGCCTCTGCGATTGCTTCTTCTGTCCGGCCCTGAGTGGCCAATCCACGGGCATGCCATTCGTGGGCCCAGACATGGTTGGGGTTCAATACCATCGTCTGCTTGTATTCTTTTTCGGCGGCGGACCAATCCCAGTCGTCCCGCGCAATTTCACGCAAGGGCTTCTTGGTGTCTTTATATCGCATGGCAGATGTTCTGGAAATCACCCGAAGAGCGCTGATCTTTCCTAGGTCTGTCGTCAACTCTTCCGTCATTCCATCGGCAAAGAAGTCCTGGCCTACATCGCTTGAAAGATTTACCAACGGGAGAACCGCAAGGGATTGGATCTGAGGCGGATTGCTAAGGGCGACGCCGCGTTCACGCACGATTTTCCAAGTGAAGAGCGCTGCCGCGACCAGCGCTGCCACGGCCAGCACGGCCGCTAGTCCTCGGGCGGGCATTCGTGTGGAACTTGTCCCGGCTTTGGGCGCGACAACGGCTGCTAACCCTTCTGGTTCCTGCGTCTCCGTAGGGAACATAACCACGGGAGGTTCGGACTTGACCTTGCCGATGAAGCGGTAGCCGCGTTTCGGCAACGTCTCCACATATTTGGGGCTGTCCGCGGAATCGCCGAGAGCGTCGCGAATTTTATTCACCGCTGCGGCCAGACTGTGTTCGAAATCGACGAAGGTATTCATGGGCCACAGGTCGCGGCAAATTTCTTCGCGGATAACCACCTGGCCGGCATTTACGAGCAACAAGACGAGGAGCTGAAACGGCTGGGCTTGCAACCGAATCCGAGAGCCGTGCTTGCGCAGCTCGCCGGAGCGTAAATCCACTTCGAAATTATCGAAGGCAATTCGTTGCGGCCGCGACGAGGGCGACGAATCTTTGCGAATCGAGATCGGCATAGGGCAGTCCCACTCGGATACGCGCCGCGGGTAACTTGCATCGGCCGCAAGCATGGCAGCGTCGTTTCTATTCCAGCCAGCCAGCGGCGGACAAACCCGCTAGTTGAGATGGAACCCGGTGCTCTACCGCGCGACTTACTCGAAAACTGCATCCTCTGCGGGTATTTTGGCGGATGCTAACACCCCCGCGAAGGTCCGGTCAAGCCAGAGGCTCGACTCATAAATCTGCTGGTATCACTGATTTATCTGATGACAAAAAATTAAACCCGAAGTGAGGACCCGGGCATTGCATCCGACCGCCTATTCAATCAGATTGCGTGAACTTTGCTTTCTTCCACCCTTCGGGTTCGGAAAAAGCATGTGCACGACAGCGTAACTAGGAGGAGAAGAACATGAATCGGATTCTTGGAATCACCATGAACATACTTCGGAGTGGGCGGTTCTCCGCTCTCGTTGCATTGGCAGGATTGGGGCTTCTGCTCACCGCTTCCGCAGCGAAAGCTGGTTGCGCCCCCGTTCCTTACAAAGCGGGAGCGGCTCCCGCAATTCCCTTCGTGAGCCCTACAGCGGACAACAAATCGTTCGACCATCAAGAGGCCGAAGAGTGGGACAGACCTAGCATCGTGGGTTTGTGGCATGTGGTTTACACTGCAACATCCGCGCCCCCTCCCCCTGCTTTCCCTCCAACACCTTTCCAGTTCAACCAATCGTTTAAGACTTGGCACGCGGACGGAACTGAATTTGAAAACGCCTTTCTGCCGGGTGCCGGCGGAAATATCTGCTACGGAGTCTGGAAGGACTTGGGTGACGGACGCGTCAAACTACACCATATCGGTGTGATGTTCGGCACGGAAGGCAATCCCCCCGTATACGTTGGCATGCCCCCCGAATACCTCACAAACATCTTCACCGTCGATGAAACCGAAAAGGTCGCGCCCAACGGCAAAACCTACAGCGGTTTCTTCGATTTCAAACTCTACCTCCCCAGTGCCTGCGCCGAAAGCGCCGCCGGTACCTACACCTGCACCGGAACGCCACTGGTTGAGATTACCGGATCAGCGCAGGGTGCCCGCATCGCCGTGGATTGAAGAATCAACTTCCAGTTTCCGGCTGATGACCGGGGCACACCACGGCCCGCGCTCTTACACCCCGAGAGCGTGGGCCGAATAATCTGTG
This sequence comes from uncultured Acidobacteriota bacterium, assembly GCA_963795005.1. Taxonomy (GTDB): domain Bacteria; phylum Acidobacteriota; class Terriglobia; order Acidiferrales; family UBA7541; genus Palsa-295. The sequence continues at coordinate 262,394 of CAWCGE010000023.1, forward strand.
CATATCTGCGACAACAGATTCGTTCTGACTGCCCAAGGATTTTGTCGGGAGCCAACCTCAGCGGCGCGTGAGGCCCTTGTAACGTGGTAAACGCGGTTATCGGACACGTTCCCAGAGCTAATGTTCAGTAATATGCAGCGTATGAGCGCTCCCACTGAAGATGCAGTCCGAGAAATTGAACACATCCATTCAAAGTGGCTCGAATTCGAAACCGCTGGAGAGGTTCGCAGCTTGATGGCGTTGTGTGCCGATGACATTGAGTTGTGGCCGCCCGACGCGAAGCCTTTGATTGGGCCTGAGGCAGTTTCAGCCTCAATGGCTCGCGGGACTACCAGAATTCACGACATTGAGATTAGCGAACGTCGCATTCGAGGTTCGAACGAGATTGCTTACTTGACCGCGAACTATAAGACGACATTCTCCCTGAACCAGAATTCCGCACCAACACGGTCAAGCGGAAGCCATCTTTGGATACTGCGGCGGCAGGCCGGCAGATGGTTCGTCACTCTCGTGAATTGGTCAAGCTGGTGACCAGCGGCGCGCCCTTCCTGAAGCAGATTGATTCAAGTCCTGATGACTCCCTTTATGGAACCAATCAGGAGTTGGGAGTGGCGGGCTGGAAGGCAAGAAAACTTCCGGCCACAGGAGGAGTATTTTTTGTTGAGTCCCTTTATGGAACTCATCCAGAGTTCGCCGCAGCAGACCGAGAAACGGAGTCGAACCCTACCTGCGCGCGGGTAGCCATAGCGCTGGTTATCCAATTCGTTATGTATCCAGACGAGGTTGCAGAGGGAACTAGCGCCCGGACAAAGTGGACGGCAATGGCATGATAGAAGACGGAGCCAAGACCGCATTTGGGGCGCGTTGCAATCCCGTGGACTCGTTGTTCGTTGAACGCGTTTGCGTCCTTTCAAACAGGTGACGAGTATGAGAGCGCCACTATCACCGAAGCAAAAAGCGTTGTGCGTCGCTACGGCATTCTTCCTGAATACGCCCGTATTTATCTTCATCTTCCGTTACTCGAGCCAGTTTTCGCCCAGACAGGTGGGTGCGGTAGGCCTGTTGAATCTGTTCCTGGGAGTTCCCCTGTTCGCCTTGGTTACAGAAAAGTGGATTCGCAAACTACGATGACCGGTGCTCCGCATCCCTTGGACCTGCCCTCACGCCCTGAATCGAGTCGATTCCTGCCGAACTCCAGACAAGAAAAAATGTAACTAACGGCCACTCCCGACAGTAATATCAATCAGAAACCCAGCATCAAACACAACGGCAACCGGACGAAATATCCGTTGATGGCTACAGAGACCCAGCTACAGGCACTTGAGTGTAGCCAGACTAAATCCACGGCGCGGCGAGATTCGGCGCTCGGCGGGATCGTTAATCTCCTCGATGCGCTTCTGTTTTGTGTGGAGGTTTGGAGGGCTGGGTTTTCACACGGTCGGAATAATCTTCCGCCGTAGAATACCCAATATCAGGATCAATCCAGAGCCCAAAAGCACCAGCGTGCCGGGCTCTGGAGTTGCCCCTACGTTCGTCCGTTCGGCAAATGTATAGTCAGCCCAGGACATAGCCTCTGCAGTGCCGTAACCGCCACAGACTCCAGTATAATAGTTGCAGTCAAACGCTTCTGACTGGAAGACGGCATACGCGTAGCTGGATGCAATCGGGGCAAACGTCACGGGACCGGTGGTGGATGGGCCGTGCGACGACGACGACGATTCTAGCGGGCCCGTGTACTGAAGTTGGTTCGCATACGCATTTACCAAGAGAGTACCCGGCCCGACAGGCCCGCTGCGAAGCGCATTTGCCGCCGCTACAGCCGCGTACGCACCAGCAGTAGCCCCGATAGCCACGGCACCCACTGTAGGATTGACCAGGTTCACGTTGAAACCATCCAGGTCGTCCCTCCCACTGGTGCTGGCGACGGTGTAGGCCAGGACCCCGTCCTCAACAGTGGCTTCGGTAGTTGTGAAAATGCCAGCCGTCGAAGAAAAAGGGCCTAACTCAAAGCCGGGATCCAGTGGATTGGCGGTGAGAGGTGTGAACGTCACATCGGTATCAGCGTCCGAGCTAGAAAACGTTCCGGAATCGAAAGAGCTGTATGCGTAGAAATTGAAGGTCGCGTCGCCAATAGTGCAGGGACCCTGGGCCATGACTGAGGCAATTGTTCCTGGCAGGCACGTGGGAGTGGGACTAGCGCCAGCCGACGGTGACCACATCAGGGCCGGCGCACAGAAACCAAACAACGCCATACCCCGAAAAGACCGACGCATTCGCTTCCTCATCTTCGCTCCTTTTTCTCCGTTCTCAGCCTGTGTTGGACTGTTTTCGCCGGTGTGTAATCCCCTAAATAACCCCGCCCGAAAGAACTAGCCCGTCTCACAGCTTGGCAGAAAAGAAATGAAGGTTGGCTAGTCTGGGGCTGGTGAGATTCTTTTGTGTGGCGTTGCTCGGGACAACACGCTGCGGTTTCGCCGGAGATAAGTCGCCAGGGAGGGAGATGGTGCGGGCCTGGCGTACAAAAGGAAAAGGGCCGCCGTTCCTGGGACGGCGACCCTTGGGGGTGTTGCTACTTCAATCCTCGGCCAAGGCGGGCTCGACCGGAGGAACCGGTACAGACGTGCTACTACAACCTCACTAAGGGTTTCACGGCCGGCATTTCAGCGCGCTTCATCAGCGGCTTCACGTTCCCGGCTTTCTTGCCCTTCACTGGCTTCGCATTCTTCGCCATGACCTAATCTCCTTCTTTGAATGATGATTCCCACTGGATGTGAAGTCCGTCGAACAGGGCCGCTATCGTCGTGGCAGCGGCCCTGCGTGCCATCCGACAACCTTCTGTGGGAGCGCCCCGTTTGGGAGCGCGTGTGAAGTTTCGACTAAGAAAGAGGGCTGGTAACCTTGCGGCAGCAGCCCTCCCAGCGTCCAAATTTTACCGGTGAGGTATGGGTATGTCCGCTCGCAGCAACGGTTTGGTTGCTTCGAGCTTCTTCGTCTTCTTCAACGTTTTCTTGGCCATTTTTTTCTCCGTCACTTGATTTGCCCAGCTGGACATCGCCGTCGTAAGGTGCAAGAGGGTTACCAAAGTCCTCGACATAGCCGTTTGGCTGAAAAGTGCCCCGATTGTGAGACTTAGCGTTTCAGCCGTACGGCCAGCAGGCAGAAACGGCGCCCCAAAGCGTTGAATTATTCAACGTGGTTGAAAAGTTCAACGCGAACGAGCTCCGCAACTTTGCGTTCGCTTTGATGGGAAGACAGGTACGGGATGGATACTCGGAAGCTAAGTGGGCACGTGTGCGGCAGCAGCCTCTTTCTCCAGCGCCTTGTTGATAACCTCTTCTAGCTTTGGGGCAACGTCGGGATTGAGTCGCACTGGCGCAACTGGTGCGCGATTCAGAGTCGCTTCTGTAATCACGCCAGAGGTCTCGCCCCGAAAGGGCAGAACCCCGGTCACCATCTCGTAGAGCACCACACCAAATGAAAACAAATCCGTCCGTGCATCTAGCTCTTCGCCCCGCACCTGTTCTGGTGACATGTACGAGATGGTGCCTATCGCCGTGCCCGGACGAGTGAGCATTTCTGGCTCGCTCACTGTGGGCATCGCCGAAAGATTGACAGCACCGCCAGCCGATGTCAGCTTTGCCAGACCAAAATCCAAAACCTTGACGTGCCCGCGCTCGGTGACAAATATGTTCGCAGGCTTGATATCGCGGTGAACGATGCCTTCCGTATGTGCTGCGTCTAGTGCGTCGGCAATCTCGATGGCCAGCGACAGAATTAAATCGGTTTCCATCGGTCGGCCAGCAATGCGATGTTTCAGTGTCAGCCCATCTAGAAACTCCATGACGATGAACGCTTCACCGTGCTGGTCGTCAATTTCGTGGACCATACAGATGTTGGGGTGATTCAGTGCCGAGGCGGCCTGCGCTTCACGCTGGAACCGACTGAGGGCTTGTGGGTCTTTGGCTACGTCATCGGGCAGAAACTTCAGTGCCACGAAGCGGTGGAGTTTCACATCCTCAGCCTTATAAACCACACCCATACCGCCTCCGCCGATTTTCTCAACGATGCGGTAGTGAGAAATGGTCTGGCCAATCATGGTGGGGACGTGGGCGTCATATTAGGACGACACACAAATAGCGTCAATGAAGACAATAGGAAGACCTATGATGATTACTGTAGTTTGGCGTATTCAGACTTCGCTGCAATGAGGACAGGAATGTCGGGGTCTGCATCTTTCCAGAGCGTGAGGAAATCCTGATAGGCCGCCTTGGCTTTGGCGGCGTCGCCTTGCATCACATCAGCGCGGGCGAGACCGAGATGGGCTAGTGCCCCGATGGGTGCGTTGCCCACAACTCCGCGATGGTCGAGGATTTTCTGAAACTCAGCGGCGGCTTCGCTGCCCTGATGCGCAACCAGAAACGCCAGACCGCGCACGTAGACGGGATACAGAGCGCCCGATGAACTCAGTTCGTATGGCCCCGCAGTTTGAAGAACCTCGATGGCCTTTGAGGAATCGTTGCCGCTCAGCGCGAGTTGAGCGTGAATCGTTGGTAGGTAGTAGGACTGGACGATAGTATGTTCCGGAAACCGTTTATCCAAATCATCGGCCAGCGTTTGAGCCCGTCCCGCATCGCCGGCGAAAGCCAGTGCCAGGGCCGCTCCAAACTGTGCGCGCCGCCCGTTCGAAAGAACGAGCGCTGCTGCGGAGCGCTGCCGGGCTTCTGCGGCGTTGCCGAAGAGGGCTTCCCGCAGGGCTGCGTCGGCTTCGTAGCTCGCTGCTACCTCCTTCTCTTCCGCCCGCTCGGCCGAAGCCACCGCCCGGCGGGAAAGCTCCCGGGCGTGCCCCAGCCTTCCAGAATAGGCGGCGGTATCGGCCTCTAAGCCCAGCAGCACATCTTCCGCTCCCGGCTTGCCCGCGGCCCAGGCCACCTGCTGCGCCATCCCCGCCGCGTCATTCTGCAAAAAGGCAAGCTGGTACAGGATGGCGCGTAGTTCAGGGGAATCGAGCTTTTTCGCCTCCGTGGCTGCGGTCCGGGCCTCCTCCAGGCGGTCCAGATTGACATAGGAGATAACGACGTTGGCAGAGTTCATAGCGCTCGCCGGGTTGAGGCGAAAGGCCTCCCGGGCTTCTGCAAGGGATTTCTCATACTGCCCGAGCACGCTATAGACTACGTATAAGGGAGGCAGCGGCAGCCAATCTCGCGGATAGGTTTCTGCCCAAAGCTCATAGCTTTGGCGTGCACTTTCCTGGTTGCCGGTGACATGCTGGTAGTAATGAGATTCGATGTAAAACTTCTCCGCCTCGCTCACCCGGTCGCGGAGCTCGTAAGCCTTCCGCGTATTCTCGGCCCCCAAGTTGGTCTCTCCGAAATTCGCATAACTAGTCCCGAGCCTGGCATAAGCCATGGCGAAATTCGGGTCCAAGCGGATGGCTCGCTGGAAGAACGGCACGGCGCCGACCCAGTCGGCGCCCGCACTGGCCTTCCGTCCCAGGCTGTAGGCCTGAAGGGCTTCAAGCGATGGTGTAGTGGCCTGCTCCAGAGGCGTATCGAACTTCCGGACCGTGCTAAGCGATTCACCGAGCTGGTTGCGGATTTCCGAAGCCGTCTTCCCCAGTGCATCGAGCACATGGTTCTTGTCGCTGGCCTGAACTTCCGTGCTCGCTAGCGATTCCCCGCTTGCGCAGTTGACCGCCTTGAGGGTCAGAAGGTACTGCGTGCCGATTTGCCCTATCGAACCGTCAAGGACGGCGGCGCTTCCAGTTCGCTGGCAGAGTTCCCGCGCAATTTCTGGTGTGAGCTTGGCGTCTGGCTTCTGGCCCATCATTTCCAGGGTCTGCTGGATTTGCTGTTCCGAAACGAGGCTCAAGAATGGCGATTGCTCAAGCTGCACGGAAAGCCCCTGCCGCAGCGTGCCATCGAAGACCGTATCGCCCGTCTTGTTATCAAAATCAGCGAGGACGATGGTGTCCTTGTCCGTCAGCGCATGCGCCTTGCGGGAGAAAAGCAGCCAACCGCCCACGGCCAATCCCATGACGACCACTGTTGTAGCAGCGGCTGCCCATTTAAATCGAGTGGCGGCGGGCTTTGGCTCAACTTGTGACGTCGCGGCTGCACGGCTCGAATCCGAATCGCGCTTCAGCCGCTGCAAATCGGTGCGAATATCAGCGGCACTCTGGTACCGCAGCTTCCGCTCTTTCTCCAGCGCCTTGTTGACGATGCGCTCTAGCTCCGGCGGCAAGTCAGGATTCACTCGTACGAGCGGGGTCGGCGCTCGATTGAGAATCGCGTCATGGATGACGGCAGGGCTGTTTCCGGGGAATGCCATCCGTCCTGTCGCCATCTCATAGAGCACCGCACCGAACGAGAACAAGTCCGTGCGTGCATCCAATTCCTCTCCTCGTGCCTGTTCCGGTGACATGTAGGCTATCGTGCCCACCGTTGCGCCCGGACTGGTCAGCAGTTCTTCTGCTGTCGGCATCTTTGAAGCGCCGACACCTTCGGCAACAGGGGCGAGTTTCGCCAGACCAAAATCCAATATCTTGGCGTGCCCGCGCTCGGTCACAAAAATGTTGGCCGGCTTGATGTCCCGATGAATGATTCCCTTACTGTGGGCCGCAGCGAGACCGTCCGTAATTTCAATTCCCAACTCCACCACTTGCTCCGGCGGCAGCGGCTTGCCGGAAATGCGATGCTTCAATGTGGCGCCTTCCATGAACTCCATGGCGATGAAAGAGCGCCCGCTATCTTCGGAGATTTCGTAGATGGTGCAGATGTTGGGGTGATTCAGGGCCGATGCAGCTTTAGCTTCACGCTGGAAACGACCAAGCGCTTGCGGGTCGCCGGCGACATCGTCGGGAAGGAATTTCAGGGCGACGAAGCGATTGAGTTTGACGTCCTCGGCCTTGTAAACCACACCCATACCTCCACCACCGAGCTTTTCGATGATTCGGTAGTGCGAGATGGTCTGACCAATCATGTTGGGGAAGACTGTATTTGGACGGATGTTAGGCTGCGTCATGAGGCAAGTCAATCGCGGGTGATTGCACGACCTATGCGTACGGCGATGAGAAACTCAGCAGAGTTCTGTTTCACAACGAGGATTCATTTCTGGCTCAGAAGATAGAGGTCCGCGTGACCGCCGGGACGCGCATACACGATGGTCGAGAGGTCTCTGGAAAAATCGTAGGCGTTACCGCTCACGTAATTCAGGGGAAAGGCAAAAGGGACCATCAACGCGACTTGGGGCGCCCCGATGGTTTTACCGTCTTTCCAAGGTTGACGGTAAATAGCGACCTCACTGCGGGCAGCGACTGCATACAAGAGCGACTTGCCGTCGCGAGCAAAAACTGCGGTTTCCGTTACTGCTCCGAGAACCAACGGGGTGCATTTCCCATCGGAAATGGACACCTCGTAGATTCCAGATGTTTCTCCACTCGATATTATGCCAAGCATGTACTGCCCGCTGGGGTCGATGTCGGTTTCTGTGCCGCAGGCATCGAAAACCTTCTCCGGATTCGGACCTTCTATGCTCCATTTCCAAACTGTCGGCATCGAACCCGCCTCCCAGAGGTTAACGTAAATGGATTTCTGGTCGGGGCTCCATACCGGATTGAAGGGCGCACCTCCCATCGGGGGGAGCTGGCGAAGACCGCTGCCATCGGCACCGACGATGTAGGCCTTGGACCCTGCGCTGCCTCCTGTCTCAAAAAAGGATAAGTGAAAATTGTCCCGCGCCCAGGTCCCTGTGCTCAGGGACTCTCCCGAGGCGAGTTTCACTTTGTTGCCACCGTCGATGTCCGACATCCAGAGTTCGGACCTCTTGGGTGCGGGGAGCGTGATGTACATCACGCGCTTTCCATCCGGCGAGATGCCGGGCTGAGTAGCGTCCTCCGACACAATGTCCGTCGAGTCCTTTGAATGAACGTGGTACGCCGTAAGGAACCCGGAGGATTTGCCATTCACAAAGTAAATCCCTTGTCCTCCCGGGTCTGGCATGGGCCAGGAGTCTGGTCCTGTTCCGAAAGTAATCTGCCTCAGACGCCTGTCCTGCAAGCTGTAATTCCAGATGTTCGTGAGCCCATTTACCGTTCGGCTGAATTGCAGGGTGTTGGCCGTAGCCGGGGAACACCAGTTGCTAATCCGGTTCGCCCTGTGCACGGGAATGCGGCGCGGAGAAATCATGCACGCGGAGCGAAGCGACATTGATGCCGAGCGCGCGGTGATCTGGGTTCGCCACAAACCCAAATACGGTTGGGAAGCCAAGACGGCGGTATCCAGTGTTCGGCCTACGACTTATCAGGCCATTGAATCAGTAAACGCCAGCGCGTTTTACGGTACTTATGTGTCCTCGAGCCGTTCGGGTAGTATTGGGGTGGAGAAGTCACTTGAGCTTCACCAGAGGACTCAATCATGACGAATAGAGAAGCCGGAATCAATGTAGTCCGCGAAATGATGGGCGACCAGGCGGCCGCAAAACTCAGCGCTTCCGCTGACTCAAACACCTTCGGTGCCCCGATCGCTGCCTACGCGGTCGACCAGGTCTTTGCGGATATCTGGACTCGTCCCGGTCTGGACAGGCGCTCCCGCAGCCTGGTTTCGATGTCCGTCATGATTGCCATGCGTCAGCCCCATGAATTCGCCATCCACATGGGGACCGGGCTCAATAACGGCCTCACATTGAAAGAAATTGAGGAAGTTCTCATCCAGGCGCTGCCATACGTTGGCTATCCTGCCATCGCAACAGCACTGGTTGCTGCTGCCGAGGTTATCAAGGAGCGTGGTCTGGACGTCGGCGAAAACTACGCTGGCCACCGCGGCCTGCTTTGACACACTCGCGGCTCCTAGGGCAAGTCACCTTAGGTGAGCGGTATGAGACACTCGCAATATTATGCTGATTCGATGTGCTGAGGACGAAATCGATGAGGAACGCAAGGCTTGGTTGCATCATTTTCTGGGCGTTAGCCGCTATGTCGGGATGCCGAGCACCCTCTAAGGACTGGAACGGCATGTGGAAAATGGATATCCAAAAAAGTAGATTTCAGAGCCACGCCATCACGATTTCAATTTCGCCGGACGGCGAGTATCGGATGGACGACGGATTTGTGAATAACACGTTTCGCTGCGATGGAGTGTTCGACCGATCGGGAATAATCGTACACAAGCCTGCGTGAAAAGCAGCGCGACCACTTTAGACAGCACCCGAATGGAAAACGGGGTAAAGGTGAACACATATCATTGGGAGCTTTCGGCTGACGGGAAGGTCTTCACCATGACGGCAACTGCGCATCGTCCGAGCGGGCCGGTCATTATGGGTCAGCTCGTCGCCACGCGTAGTACAGGTTCCAATGATTTTGCCGGCGAATGGAAGGATGTGCACTTTCAACAGTCGGGTCCAGAGTTGACGCTGAGGCTTGATCGTCAGTTCCTGCATATCAGTTATCCGAATTCAGGCAGTTACATTGACGCACCACTCACCGGGGACGACGCGCCGGAGCACGGGGTTCACACTCTAGATGGGGTGACCTACTCCGTTCGAATAGGTGGACCACGACAGATTTTCATTCTGGTGAAGCGCGATGGCAAAGCTCTCACTCAAAGCTCTCTCGAATTGAGCGGCGATGGAAGAGTCATTACCGAATCGCGGTGGACCCCAGGTCATCCAGCTGACAAGGGCACGTTGGTCTACGAACGGCAGTAGAGGTTCGACTACCATAAGCTCTCGGGCGGCTGGCAAATAGACGCATCCCCGTTTCTAATTCCTGGAACTTGGCCGAAGAATCAATCGATAGCACCGGACAGCAGTAACTCAACTCCTGTCTTAGGCCAAGAATACGATTCCCGGTACCGCTACCAATTGACCGAACCCTGGTGATGGATTTCTGGCGGTGGTATTTGTGTGAGCGAATTTTCCAACCAAAAGGCATTACTTTCGAGCCACGATGTTGGTCAACTCCTGGATAGTTGGAAACGGAAGCGGGACCGTCAATGCTAGTTCCGCCGGGGTTTTGCGTTGCTGAAGTGCGGCGACCAGCATCTCAATCGCAAGTTTAGTATTCGGCGGCACGACGACGGTTGCCGCCAACAAACCGCTGCGTACGTATTCCTGGCCGGTGTTGGGAAGTCCGTCGCAACCGGTAAAGCGAGCGCGCAGCCATTTGGCGCGCACCTCTTCGTCGGCTTGTTCCTGGAGCGCTCTCCTGGCTCCGATGGCCATGGAATCGTCCTGCGCGCCGACCAGGTCAACCACTTGCTTCTTGGAAGTCGGCAAGCGCACCCAGGAAGACACGGCTTTGTAGGAACTTTCTTCCGTCCACTGCCCTTTCAGCATGTGAATTCTGATATTGGCGGGCTTGGTCTGCTGCATGCCCACGGTACGGTCTTTTGCCGCGGAATTTTCCGAAGGGCCCTGCACGTAGAGAGCGGAGCCGCCGCCAGGTAAAAGAGCGGCAAATTGAAGTCCCTGAATACGTCCGATTTCGAGGTGGTCGGAACTTACCGCAAAGGCCGGCGCGCGATTGGCGCGGCGAAGCTCGGGCAAGTAATCCGCACCCCGGTTGAGGACCACCCATCCGATGCCAGCCGCGGCGGCGGCGCGGGCAACTTGCGGCAACGCCGTGGCTCCCAAAGGCTCGAACAAAATTGCATCGGGCCGGACGGCCTCGGGACTTTGGATGGCCTTCAGGATCTGATCGCTCTGCTTAATGGCGTTGTTATCGGCTTGAACTACTTTCAGGTTCACGCCGAGCCGCTGCGCCGTCTCCGTGGCCGCGGCGGCTTGTTCCTGCTGGTAATCGTTATCGTCGGTTGGGATCGAAAGCAGAAAGGTCAGTTTTGTCATGGTTCCCCGTGTGCATTCTCCAGTTACAGCTTACCGGCGAAATAGAACACGCTCGCCTGAAAATTGCTACGAGGTGCCCATTCCAGACACGCCGGCTGCGGTGAATTTCGGCTGTTATTTATATGATGACTCGCAGCCGGGGATTCGTCGCGGACGCTGAATGGGTATGCTAGAGTTGATATGTTAAAAAGAGAGCTAACCAGTCCAATGCGACGAAACTTTTCGTGCGTCCTCCCATGTTTTGCCCTTGCGCTCCTCGCTTGCGCCGTTCCGCTCGGCGTCTTTTCGGCAGGTGCGCCGGAGAACGCGCTGCTGGCAACGATGCAGCGGGAGCTCAAGCGAGCGACCACATCGCTGGCGAAGACCGATCCGGCGCCCTATTTTTTGAGCTATGCCGTCGCAGACGTCAATGCCACCGCAGTGGTTGCCTCGAACGGCGGCGTGATCTTCGCGACGAGCGTGAATCGCCGCCAAGCGGACGTGATGATGCGGGTGGGCTCAGTGGCGCTGGACAATACGCACAATCAGAGCCGCGGGTCGGGAATCACCTCCGGCATGCTTCCACTGGACAACGATACCGATGCGATCGCACGGGTGCTATGGCAGCTGACGGATCGCGAGTACGAACAAGCCTCCGCGGCTTTTCTGAAAGTTAAGACCAGCAACGCCGTGCAATCGGAAGAGGAAGACAAGTCGCCGGATTTTTCGAAGGAATCCTCGCAGGAGCACCTGGATTCGACGCAGTTGCACGCGTCGTTTCATCAGAAGGCATGGGAACAACGGGCGCGGGCCATTTCGGCGGAATTCTTGAAATATCCTGAGGTCTACTCGTCGTTTGTTTCATTCACGGTTTCAGCCGACCGGTCCTATTTGGCCACCAGTGAAGGAACGGCTTTGATTCGCCCGAGCGCGATCGCACGGCTGGTGATTCAGGCGGAAACGCGCGCCGACGATGGAATGGAATTGCTGCGCGTGGAGTCGTTTCAAGCCGCGACCGCGGAGCAGCTTCCTTCGGATGATGAAATCGCGCCAAAAGTGGAGAGGATGGCGGCCGACCTCAAGGCGCTGCGCGCCGCTCCCGCCGCGGAGCCATATGCCGGGCCAGCAATGCTTTCCGGGCGCGCGGCAGCGGTGTTCTTTCACGAAGTCCTCGGGCACCGGCTAGAAGGGCATCGCCAGCGCGACGAGAATGAGGGCCAGACTTTCACGAAGAAGGTGAATGAGTTGGTGCTGCCGGCGTTTCTGAGCGTCACTGACGACCCCACGATGAAGGAACTCCATGGTGTGGAGCTTGCGGGTCATTACGACTATGACGATGAAGGCGTTCCGGCCGAGCGCGTGGACGCCGTTGAAAATGGAATTCTAAAGAATTTTCTGATGTCGCGGATGCCCATCAAAAATTTCAGCCAATCGAACGGCCACGGGCGCAGACAGCCGGGTTTGATGCCGACGGGGCGACAGGGAAACCTGATCGTGACGTCCACCAACACCGTGAAGGACGCCGAATTGCGGCGAAAATTCATCGAAGAGATCCAGAAGCAAGGGAAACCCTACGGGTTGTACTTCGATGACATTCAGGGAGGGTTCACGCTGACGCAACGCGCTTCGCCGCAGGCGTTTCAGGTGATTCCGGTTATGGTGTATCGCGTATATGCCGACGGGCGCCCGGATGAGCTGGTGCGCGGCGTGGACATCGTGGGCACGCCGCTACTGTCGCTGAACAATATAGTTCTGACAGGAGACACGTTGCAGGTATTCAACGGAGTTTGCGGCGCGGAATCAGGGCAAGTCCCCGTCGCAGCCGCTGCCCCCGCCATGCTTTTCTCCGAGATTGAAGTGCAAAAACGCCGCCGCGGCACCGAGCGGCCTCCCATTCTGCCGCCACCGGCATCGGAATCAGTTCCCTCACATGCCAGCGCCAGCGCGCCAGCCGAGTCGGGAGCGAAGCCATGAGCGCAACGGAGCGGAGATCATTGCGTTTGTCGTCCTTCACTTTTCTTCTAATTGTAGGTTTCTTGACAATTTTTATCGCGTGCTCGACGCCAATGCGCGCACAGCAGAAATCCGCGGCGGCGGCCAATCCGTCGCAGGCGGTTTCGCGCGATCCCATTTTGAAGGCAATGCGCGAGGAGCTCGATCGTTCGAAATCCCAGCTGAAAATGGACAATGTGTCCGCGCCCTATTACATCGAATACCGATTGTCGGACGTCGATGAATATGACGCGGAAGCGGCGTTTGGCTCGCTGCGTCAGGATCAGCGCGGGCACGCGCGGAGTCTGCGAGTTGTCGTGCGGGTTGGCGACTACAAGCAGGACAGCTATTACGGACCTGGAACCGGCGTAGTGACCTTTGCCCCGCTCGATGATGATGCGACCGCGCTGCGGCGGGAGTTGTGGATCGCGACCGATCGCGCATACAAGAGCGCCAGCGAAGCGCTGGCATCGAAAAAGGCGCTGCTGAGCCAGTACACCGCCGATCAACCGTTCGATGATTTTGCACGCGCCCCTGCGCTGGAATTAGTCGGGCCGCTGGCGCAGCTCGATTTCCAGTCGGAACCGTGGAGAGTCGAACTGGAGAAGGCGACCGATCTCTATCGCAGCGACCTAAAGATCCAGTCGCTCAATGCGTTTCTAAGATTTCGCGCGGTCAACCAATACTTCGTGAACACCGAAGGGACCAGCACCAGGCAAGGGTACACGGTGTATTCCCTCAATCTTTCCGCGGAGACACAGGCGGATGATGGAATGGAACTGGGGCGCTCGCCGTTTTACGTGGCATCTACTGTGAGTGAATTGCCGGCGCAAGGAAAGCTTCTCGCGGATACGTCCAAAATGCTGCAGACGCTGAAAGAGCTGCGCGAGGCTCCCATGGTGGAAGAAGATTACCGGGGGCCTGTTCTTTTCTCGAATGACGCCGCAAGCGACATTCTGGATGCCATGATCGGTGAAAACGTTTTGGGGATACGTCCGAAGCCGGGCGCGTCGGCGCGTACCGTCGGTGAATTCTCTTCAAATTACAAGGGCCGCGTGCTGCCGGCATTTTTGTCCGTAGCGGATGACCCGACGATGAAGACGTTTCAGGGAAAAACCCTGGTGGGAAGCTACCAGATTGATGAAGAAGGCGTACGCGTGGCGCCGCTTCCGGTGATTAAGGATGGGATGCTGGTGGAATACCTCCTAGGGCGGGAACCGATTCGCGATTTCGGCGATTCGAACGGCCACGGCCGCGCGGCGCCCGGACAACCGCCTTCGCCGAGCATCGGAAATCTTATTTTGCAGGCGAAAGAAGCGAGTTCGCCCGACGACCTGAAGAAGAAGCTGATTGATATGTGCAAGCAGGAGAACAAGCCTTACGGCTACTACGCGGAAACGCTAGTCGGCAACAACCCGCGACTTCTTTATCGCCTGTACGTGAGCGATGGCCACGAAGAGCTTGTTCGCGGCGCCATTTTCGACGAGTTGGATACGCGCACGCTGCGAAACGATTTGGTGGCCGCGGGCAATGACCCGCTGGTTAGCAACCGCGAAGGCGCCGTGCCGACGACGGTGATCAGTCCCTCGATTTTGTTCGATGAGCTGGAAGTGAAGAGAACGGACAAGAAGAACGCCAAGTTGCCGGAATATCCACCGCCCGACCTTACTTCGCGTTGATTCGTGCCCGCTGGACAATCAAATCTATCGCTTAGGAAATTGATAACGCAGGCCGATGCGCGCAGCGATGGGCAGGCCTAGTTCCGGAACAGGGGTCGCGGCGATCGTGTATTTTTCATTGAACAGATTTTCGGCGGCCGCGAACAGTTCCAGCCCCGCACCAATGGAGCGGGAAGCCATTAGGTCCAGCACGAAAAAATTGCCGAGCGGAAACTGATTTTGGTCGTCATCGAATTGCTTCCCGACGAATCGTCCGTCAACCGATACGAAGAGGATCCTGGGATTCGAATATCTCGCCTGGAAGGTGAATGAATTGTGTGGAACCTCCGCGACCCACAGGCCGACCAACGAAGTGCCCTCAGGAAAACTCACCACCCTCGAATTCACGAACTGATAGCCGGCCGATAGATCGAAAGCGCGCGTAATGTGCGCGGTGACTCCGGCTTCGAACCCCGGGGCGCTGATGCGCCCCAGATTCTCGCGGATGCGCGCGATCACGTTGGGCACGGGAGCCGGGCAACCGGGCAGCGCATTCGGAGGGGGCATGCAGGTGACGTTGGCAACCGGGTCAATGATCTGGTTGTAGAAAAATGTGCCGCGAATCTCCAGGCGCCGGTTGAATCCCTCCACGGAAATCCCGGCGTCACCGCCTGTCAAATGTTCCGCCGTTAAATTTGCGTTGGCCTGCGTGGTGGTGTTGCCTTGGCGAAATGACCGGTACAGTTCGTTCAGGCTCGGTGTGCGGAACGCGCGATAGACGGAAGCGTCCCAGGAAATATTAGGATTGACTTGATGCCGCAGCGTCGCTCGCGGGCTGAAAGCGTTTTGGGAGCGATCCTCAAATTGGGTAACCGCGGGAACGCCGGTGGAAATAGGGACGTGCACGAGGGACGCATCAAAATTGCTCCAGTGGTCCACGCGTGCGCTGAGCGAAAGCAGCCAGCGCGGCGCAAGCTGGATCATATCTTCACCGAAAAATCCAAGGGTGCGCTGACGCCCGCCCGAGGACTGGTTCGCGGAGGGCGTGCCTTTGGTAAAAAGGACGTCATGGCTCGCGCCGATTTCTTCATGGTCGTCAAATCCGAGGACCAGGGATTGACGTTTTCCAACCAGGCGCGACCACAATGCCGAACCGCCCACACCTTGCGAAGGCACCGTCTGCAAGTCCGTGAGAGTTTCGGTATCGCGCTGCGAAACGACGGAAGTAACCGAGGAAAAGCTCTGATGATAGGTTTGCGCGTCAGCGTAGAAACGCAGCGTGAGTGCTCCGTAACCGCCGAGATCGAGGTTCGCGCCGAGCGCCCCTTGGCCTAATTTTGTATCGTTCCTCTGCAGCACCGTGCCGTTTCCGCGGGTCTCGTCGAGATACCAACCACGCGCAAAAATTTCGCTTTTCGCACCGATCTTGTGTCCGATCATTAGGTCGGCGGTGCCGTGCTCGGAACCGGCCTTGGTGTCCACGGGACCGCGGTCCGCTTCCGGCACGAGCACATAGCCGTCCGTGTGAAACAGTTCACCGCCAAATGTAGACTCCCATTTACCCTTCTGACCGCCGGCCCAGAGCGAAAGGTCTGGCGTGTTTTGGTTGCCGTAGGAAGTCTCGAGCGAAATCCCGGCAGGCTCGACGGGGCGCGAGACGAATTGCACCACGCCGCCCAGCGCATCGCTGCCGTAGAGGCTAGATGCGCCCTCCTGCGCTATTTCAACATCGGCGACGGACTCGGTCGGCACGCGATCCCAGTAGATCCACCCGCCGAAGGGATCGTTCAGCGGAATTCCGTCCTGAAGCACCAGAGCGCGGCTGGAGCCGTTGGCGCCGAGACCTCGCAACGAAACGCCTTGCGTGGTAGGATTCGCGACGCGACTGCTGGTGCGGCGGTACAGGCTGAAGCCGGGGACCTGACGAAGGTCATCGTCCAAAGTGAGGGCCGGCGTCTGTTGGAGGTCTTCGCGCGTGAGCTGAACATCGCTCACCGGGACATCGGTGAGGAGCGTTGCTGCACGGTTGGCCGTAACTTCAACCCTCTGGCTTAGTGGCAATGGGGTGAGCTTAATTTCCAGGTGCGCCGGCGCTCCGGCGGACGAGCTCCATTCCACGGTGGTTGGCTCTAGCCCCTTCGCCGTGACGATCAGCATCCCGAAAGATTCCCGAACATTTTCGAAGGCAAAGGATCCGGTGGCGTCCGTTACCGTCGAAGCCGAAAACGATTTCGCATGAAGCTCGACTTGAGCACCCGCCACAGAGGCGCCGCTGGCATCGCGTACGACGCCCTCGACTCGCACGTTTTGAGCTTGAACGGCAGACAACGGCAAAAAACAGAACAGGATGGAAGCCGCCAGGAAATTCGCAGCCCTCCCGCCCGTGGGCCGAAAAGATGCGCCCGCAAAACAGAGCAAAGCTCCTCCGCGTGATCATCGTAGATTTTTCCGGAGATCAAATGCGCGGGTATGATAACCCAGTTAGAATGGCGTGAACGATGGAAGACTTCTGATGGTGCGGAAAGCAAATCAGCCGGTATGGTATCTTGGCTGCCGGCAACGGGCCTTTTCCAGGAGGAATCGCATGGCGACGGCGGCGCAGCGTCGAAGTGATCGCGTTTCGCTGATATTGCTGCTGGAAGCTTCCGGCACGGACATCAACGGCCAGGAATTTGCGGAGCCTTCTCGCACGATGCAAATCAACCGGACAGGCGCCGTGATACTGCTGGACCGCGATCTCCGCACCAATCAGCACATTGACATCAAGCGGAAGGCTGCAAGCGAGGCGCACAGGCAAACTAAAGTGCGAATCGTGGGGCAATTCGGGCGGCAAAAAGAAGGCTACGTATACGGAATCGAGATTTTGCAGCCTGAGAGCGATGTCTGGGGCATTGAATTTCCGCCCATCGCGGAATCCGAGGAAGCCGTTGCGCGGATGCTGCTGGAATGCACGTACTGTCGCAGCAGAGAAGTTGTTTACCTGAACGAATTGGAACTCCGCGGCTTCGAAACTACGCGGGGGATTGCGCGCCATTGCAAGACTTGCGGCGTGCCCAGCATCTGGACCCAGGCGCCGCACGAAGACGAGAAGAAGCTGGCGTCGCGCGCGGCTCGCGGGCGCCGCGGTCAGGCCGCTGTAGGAGAAATCCCGGCGAGTGGCGAGCAGAGAGAACGGCAGCGCTTGCGTATGAAGACGCGGCTGACGGCGTGCATCCGCCAGGCCAACGAAGACGATGAACTGGCGGTCTGCGAGGACATTTCTCCGGTAGGAATGTGTTTTCGGAGCAAGCGCCGCTATGATTCTGGGACTCCGATTAGTGTCGCCGTGCCGTATTCGCCGGAGGCGGCCAACATTTTTCTTCCAGCGCGGGTGGTTTATTGCGAACAGATGCCCAAGGCTGGTTTGTTCCGGCACGGAGTGGAATACCGGAGGCCGGGCCTACCCCAGCAGTGAATTCGATTTCTTGCGTTTGGCGCTGAATTTCAGCGGACGGCGACCGGTGCTCGCTCACCGCTGCGGCGTTGTAGATACTGCATGGCGATGTTCAGATGTACGTTACCACTCGGAGTCTCGAAACACAGAATCGTCGCTTCAGAATCCTGCCCCGCTTTTTCGCACTGATCTTGCGAAAGAATCTCAGGCGGTAGGACTTTGAACTGGAAGCCCGCGTCATTGAGCTGAGTGACGGCGTTGCCGATCACCATGTTCGCGAGTTCGCAGACAGTTTCCGGAACGATGGACTCCCCGGGGTCCACTTCTCCGCCCGCGAGGAAACTGGCGACCTGAGCGGCGGCGCGAGGCTCCATATCGAGAATGACGCGGCCTTCGATCTGTCCCTTGAAAGAGACTGATGCGGCCGCTCCCTTGCGGCGATAGCCCTCTTCTTCCATCGTGAGATCCACGATTTTCGCGGGAGCGTTCATCATTTCGGCTAGCACGGCGTCAAGCGAGCCGATAAACGGCTGGATTAGATCCATCCTCATCGCGAGCTCTCCCCGGCGCCCACGGGTGCGGTGACGCCGTCGTCGTTGAGTACGTAACGGATGATTTCGTACAGCGCGTCGGGCTTCACGGGCTTCTGCACGAAGTGGCGAGCGCCCTTCTGCAGCGCGGCCAGGATGTTGTCCTGGTAGCCGACCGAGGAGACCATGACGATGCGCGCGTCGGGGTGCTCCTGCACAATGCGCTCGACGGCTTCGATGCCCTCCATCTGCGGCATGGTGATGTCCATCAGAACAAGGTCGGGCGACGTCCGCGAGTACTCGGTGATGGCCGTGCAACCATCGCCGGCCTCGCCCACGACGTGGCCGCCAAAAGACTCGACCATTTTGGCGAGGCTCTTTCGGGCGAAGACGGAATCGTCCACGATCAAGTAGCGCACGGCCTGGCTGTCTTTCTTGCGCGTCAACGGTTCAAACTGTTTCATGACAATCTCCTTCGTAACCCTGGATCACCGGCAACGGTCTCCGCAGTGGAAAATTCAGCGTCGGCAGCGCCTGACGGCCGCTCCGGAGCGCACTTTGCTTGCAAAATGTTGGAAAGATTGGAAAGAGATACAACGCGCGCGGCGAAGCCACGCTCGATGGCGGAGCGCGGCATGCTGTCCACTACGCAAGTGTCGGGGCTTTGGGCAATGGTTATTCCGCCGGCGGAGCGAATGGCGCCCAAGCCGACTGCTCCATCGTCGCCCATGCCTGTCATTAGCACTCCGATGGAAGAGGCGCCGAACTCTTGCGCGACGGACTGGAATAGAACGTCAACCGAGGGTCTGTGTCCGTTAACGCGAGGTTGGTCCACCAGAATCGCGACATTGCCGTGTTCCATCTTGCGAACCTTCATGTGGCGATTGCCTGGACATATCAAGGCGCGGCCTGCCAGCAACAGGTCTCCCGATTGCGCTTCCTTGACTTCGATCGCGGACGATTCGTCCAAGCGGTGGGCAAACATCTCGGTGAAGCCTTCGGGCATGTGCTGCACCACCAGGATGCATCCCGGGAAGTCTTCCGGTAATTGCGAGAACAAATATTGCAGCGCGTTGGGGCCGCCGGTAGAGATGCCGATCGCCACGATGGACGATGGCCAATGCGGCATCGAAGTCCGGCGGCGTTCTTTGCGCTTGGCCGCCGGCATGGTGATGATCATTTTCGGAGCGCCCGAAGCGGCGGCAACCTTGATTTTCAGCGCCAGCTCCGCCGCGATTTGCTCGATGCGGCCCGAAGCAGCGTCTGGCGGTTTCGTGACGAAATCGAAAGCTCCGAGAGACAGAGCTTTGAGCGTGATGGAAGCGCCGCGCTCGGTTTGCGCGCTGAAGACAATCACCGGAACACGATGTCTGCGAGTAATCTGGCGAAGCATCTCGATGCCGTCCATCCGCGGCATGTCTAGATCGAGCGTCACGACGTGTGGGTGAAGTTCGGTAAGTTTCTTGAGGCCGATGGCGCCGTCCATCGCTGTTCCGACCACTTCGATGGAAGGGTCGCGCTGCAGCACTTGCGGGATGAGCTTACGCATCAGCGCTGAATCGTCCACAACCAGAACGCGGATTTTGTCGCTCATGCGGTGGCCCCCACTGCGGGAATCCGGGCAAGGTGCGAAACAACGGCAGGGATATTCAGAATCAATACGACCGTGCCATCTCCCAAAATCGAAGCGCCGCTCACCAGGGGAGAGGTGACCAATTGATCTTCGAGCGCCTTGATCACCAGCTCCTCTTCACCCATCAGACTATCCACAGCCAACCCGAAACGGCGGCTGCCTGCGCCAATGACCACAACGAAAATGCGCTTGGCTCGCTCAGGCGGCTGCTGCGACTCAAGCCGATCCAGGCGAACCAGCGTGAGGACCTGTTGGCGCAATTGAAAGACTTCATGATTGTCCACGCGATGGATTTCCTCTGCGGTGATGCGGGTAATCTCGACAACCGATGCGATGGGGACGGCGTACAAACGTCCGCACACATGGAACAACAGAGCTTGAATGCTCGCCAGCGTGAGCGGCACAACCAACCGGAAGGTAGTGCCTTTTCCGGGTTCGCTTTCGATTTCGATGGAACCTTTCAGAGCATCCAGCGCTGATTTCACAACGTCGAGCCCGACGCCACGCCCGGAGATTTCGGTCACCTCGTTGGCGGTGCTGAAACCCGGAGTGAAGATCAGGTGGTGTATTTCGGAATCGTTCATCCGCGAGATTTCGTCTGGCTTAAGGATGCCGCGCTCGATGCCGCGTTGCAGAATCTTCTCGCGGTTAATGCCGCGCCCGTCGTCGGAGACTTCGATCACCACCTGGTCGCCTTCATGGTAGGCATCCAGGCGAACCGTGCCGTTGGCCTGTTTGCCCGCAGCAACTCGTTCGCTGGAGGATTCGACGCCGTGATCCGCCGCATTGCGAATCAAGTGCGCGAGAGGCTCGGCCAGCGCGTCGAGGATGCTCTTATCGAGGTCGGTGTTTTGCCCCGCGATTTCGAGCGAAATTTCCTTGTTGCGCTGTTTGGCCACGTCGCGAACGACGCGGGGAAAGCGCCGGAAGAGCTGTTCGACGGGCACCATACGGATTTTCATCACGGATTTCTGCAGCTCATTCAGGATGCGCGACTGGAACGCCAGAGCATCCGAGAATTTTCCGCGCAGAGGGTCTTTTGAGAAGCGACGCTCAAATTCCGTAATGGTGCGCTGCAGCATGGATTTGCCGATGATGAGTTCGCCAACCAGATTCATGACCGTATCAATGCGTCCGGCATCAACGCGCAACGTGTTTTCGGCCACAGCGTGCGCTAGGCCGCCAGGTGCGGCGGAGGGATGCGATTCGTCTTCAGGAGCCTCGTCGGGCTCCGTGCACTCCCCGGGAATTCCAGCGGATACCGCGGCTGCTTCGGACTCCACAAGAATCTCAAGCACGTCGCGCGGAGCAGTTTCCTGCAAGGGCACTCGATCCACGGAGATCTGCGCTACTACAGAAGGCACCTGGCAACGTGTGCGAATCCAATCAGGTGGTTTGGTGCTCGAGAGCGCGGCTTCGATCAGCCCGCCAGTGATCACCTCGGCGCTGTTCTCGGGACGGATTGCCAGAATTTTTCCCGCACTCTCCAACGCTTTCTTGGCCAGCTCATAAGCAGCGGCAGGCAAGAGCGCGTCTGTCGCTAGATGCAGGGCAACCTGATAAACGGTTTCGCCGCGGCGGAAGGATTCCGCGATGAGCAAACGTTCATATTCCGTCCAACGGAAAGTTGCGGCGGACTGGGGGACAGCTTTTTCGGTTCGATCGCTTGGTGGCTTGCGCAGGAGCCGGTGGATATGCTCGCGCAGAGCGCCGCCCGCCGGCGGCTGAAGATTGCTGCGATAGGCGGCCAGCATTTCGTGAAATGTGTCAGCCGCCGTGAGAACAACTTCTGCGATCAACCCCGTGTGCTGTTTGGCGAGATCCGGGGTCAACACATCTTCCAGCTCGTGAGCCAATTCGCTGAGTTCGCGATAGCCACACGCGGCCGAGTCGCCCTTTAACGTGTGGACGGCGCGGCGCACGCTGCGCAGGCTTTCCTTGTCGCTCGGACGGTCCTCGAGCGCAAGCCCGGCATCGTTCAATGCCTGCAGGATCTCCGCGGCGCTCTCGAAAAAAAGATCGCGTAGTTCCGAGGCCCGATCATCGGGAAGAAATGTCACTGCGCCGCCTCGATTCGCTGATACACGGTCGCATTGTTCTGGTGAATCATGTGGTATCGGGTGGTGAGTCCAAACAGGCTCTCCGCGTGGCCGACGAATAGATAGCCGTCCGGATTCAAACATCGATGGAATTTTTCGATGAGGCGCTTTTGTTCGGCCTCGTCGAAATAGATCATCACGTTGCGGCAGAAAATGGCGTCGTTGCGCTGCGGCAAGTATTCGGTCTTCAGATTATGGAAGTCGAACTGGACCAGGCTCTTCAGGGCCGGCTTTACGGAGTATTTGTCACCGACTTTATCGAAATAGCGCAGGCGGCAGGTGTAATCCACCGTTTCCATTTGCGACTCGGTATAGATACCCTGCTGAGCAGTGAGCAAAGCCGAGTAGTTGATATCCGACGCGATGATTTCGACTTTCCACGGTGGCGGGATGAGC
Source organism: uncultured Acidobacteriota bacterium (assembly GCA_963795005.1). Lineage (GTDB taxonomy): Bacteria > Acidobacteriota > Terriglobia > Acidiferrales > UBA7541 > Palsa-295. The sequence continues at coordinate 284,953 of CAWCGE010000023.1, forward strand.
GGCTTGGGAGTGGGCATGTCGAACGGAAGTGGATTCCGCAAGTAGTAATAAGCCAGCGCATCGCAGACCAGGATGGCGAGTGTGTAAGGTTCCTGTCCGGTGGAACATCCGGCGCTCCAGATGCGCAGAGACCAATCGCGACGCTCCTGTTTGCGGCGCAGCAGCTCTTCCAAGACGGATTTCTGAAAAAGTTCAAGCTGCGGGCGAATGCGAAAAAAGCTGGTTTCGTTGACGGTGAGGTTTTCGAGCAGCGCCACGAGCTCTTGCTTGCCTTCGCGGCTGGTGAGCAAGCGGTAGTAACTGTAAAAGGAATCGATCTGGCAAGCCTTGAGGCGGCGTTGCAGCCGGTCGCGCAGGAAATGGGTGCGGCGTTCGTCGAAATACATCCCGCATTCCTGGTAGACGAGGGTCTGCAGGAGCTTCAATTCGGGTTCCGTGAGGGGAACCTGTGCTGTGAGTGTGGACATTCGCTCCTCGTCGAAACGTCGGCGTTTGGCCTAGTCGTTTCGGGCCTCGCTGCCGATGGTGACTGCGGCGACGGATTCGGCCGCATCTTCAAGACGGCGCAGCTCCCCGCGCTGCAGAATCTTGTTTAAGTCCAGCAACATGACCAGCCGACCGCGCAATTTGCCGACGCCGGTAATGTAATTCAACTCGCCTTCCTGAAAGACGGTATGCGGTGCTTCAATTTCGGACGGCGGAATTTTCAGTACTTCCGATGCTGAATTCACGATCAGGCCAATGGCGCGATTTTGCAGTTCCACCACGACGATTCTATTTTTCTTGCTGGCCTCGACGACTTTTTCACCGAATCGCTTTCGCAGGTCCACTACGGGAATAATCCGCCCACGAAGGTTGATGACCCCCTCGATGTATGCGGGAGCATTGGGGACGGAAGTGATGTCCGGCACGCGCACAATTTCGCGGACCATGCCAATCGGCAGGCCGAATGTCTCGCGGCCGATCCGAAAACCTACGATTTGAAGTTCCTTTTCCATTTGGCGTCGCGTTTTAAGACCGGACGACTTCCGCGTATTCCGCGGGCGTGTTACGGTCGCCGGCATGGGAACCGCTTGGCGTTCCGCCCGGTGCTTGCCGCCTGCCGAACTGCCGCCGGCCATCCCCGAAACCTTCGTCCAGTACAAAACGATCCATCGATTCCAGCAGAACGCGAGAAAGCTTGGACATTTGCTCGGCGGCCGCGGCCAGTTCGGTGGAACTGGAAGTGGATTGCTGCACCAGTTCGCGCATTTTTTCCATGGCGCGGACCACCGCTTGCGATCCCGAGGCTTGCTCTTCGACTGAAGAATTGATTTCCTGCGTTATTTCGGTCAAGCGATTGGTGGCCTTGGCGATCTGCGAAGATCCGCTGGACTGCTCCGTGGTGGCCGCACCGATTTCCTGGGAGAACTTGTAAACTTCGGACACGACATCGGAAATCTTTTCGAGCGCGAAACTGAGATCCTTGTTGAGCAGCAGCCCTTCCTGGACCATCGTGGTGCTCTTTTCCATGTTTTCGACGGCTTCGCGGGCTTCCTTCTGAATGCCCTGGATGAGTTCGGAAATTTCCTTCGTGGATTGTGTGGACTTTTCTGCAAGTTTCCGGACTTCTTCGGCGACGACGGCGAAGCCCAAACCATGTTCGCCTGCACGAGCTGCCTCAATTGCAGCGTTGAGAGCCAGGAGGTTGGTTTGCTCCGCAAGATCGTCAATGACTTCGATGATTTTTCCGATGTCGTCCGCGCGGCGGCCCAAGACATCAATGATTTCCGCGCTGGACTGAATAGCGTGGCTGGTGCGGTTCAGACCTTCCGTGGCCTTTTCCATGGTAGCCATACCGGTCTGCGCTTCCTCGCGCGAGCGGTGAGAAATGTCCACGAGGAGTTTGGCAGTATCGGCCACACGCTGAATGGAGGTAACCATCTGATCGATCGATGCGGATGTCTCCGCGACACTGGAAGCTTGCACCTGCGTGTTCTTCACCACGTTTTGCACGTTGATGCTCATTTCATGCATCGTGCTGGTGACTTCATCAATGGCAGAGGCAGCTTGCACGCTCACTTTCGCCGATTCGTCTGATGCGCTGGCCATCTGGCCGGAGCCGCTAGCGACTTGCGCGGCGCTATCGCGCACCTGACGGACGAGTTCACGAAGCCCGCGGGTCATTTGCGCGAAGGCCTTGGCCATGGTGTCCTGCTGGGAGCGGGGTTGAACGGTAACGGACAACTGGCCCTCGGCGATAGCGGCCGAGACGGCAGCCATGTCTTTGAGGTGAACGATCATCTTGTTGAAGTTTTCGGCTAGAACGCCGACCTCGTCATTGCGGTGGATGTCTATGGATTGCTCGAGGTCACCGGACTCGCCGATGCGATGGGCGACGTCAATCAAGTGATACAGCGGTTCCTTAATGGACTTGGCGGTATAGAAGGCGATTAGCCCGCCAAACAGGATGGCTCCCAGGGTCCCTAAAGAAGTGATCCAGGTACTGAGGGCGGTTGCGGAGGCCGCCGAAGCGTTGGAGTCGTCCAGCGATTTGCGCACGGCGCGACTGGCGTCTTCCAACGCGGCGGAGGATTTACTCACCCAGGATCCTGGATCGTGCTGCAGGTAGTAAATCTGAAGGTCGGAGACAGTGGCATCGCCGGCATCCACCTGATGGCGCTTCGCCATCATTTGTTTCGCGAAGTTTTCGGACCAGTTGCTTTCGTTGTCCCCGACTTGTGCCAGTGCCGAGCGCAGGCTGGAGTCATTCGATTTCGCTTCTGCGTCCTTGAGCGCCGCGAGCAGGTCTGCAACTCCCTTGTTGGTTTTGTCCTCGTCGCGCAAATCTCCGCTCAGGAGGTAATTTCCCAGAAACAGCCGGTTTTCCATCATTTGGAAGCGCACATTTTCGATGGTCTGCACGACGGAAAGAGTGGCGCGCACGGTGTCTTGCGCTGTGTATTCGCGGCGCACGGTGAACAGATTGATGATGAACAGACAGAACATGATCGCCAAGATGGCGCCGAACCCCAGGTAAAGCTTTTTGCCAATCGTCATAGCCAACGCCTCCACTCCCTCTGAACAGCCCGACAGTCCCCCGTTCGCAGCCCGCTAGTTCTTGTCATGCGTCGCGAAATCGAATTCGACCACTTCCGTTGTCTCTTTTGGTCCTGGTTCGTAGCGCCATTTTTTGAGTGCGTCGGTAGCGGAAGTCACTAACAGCGGGCTGCCGCCCACAATTCGAGTCGCTGTGACGCGGCCGTCGGCCGAGATGGTCGCTTCGATCTTTACTTTCCCGCTGACGTTCATCTGCCTGGCGAGTGCCGGATAATCCGGCATCACCCTAGTGCGTACTTTGCGCTTGGCGGTGTCCGATGAATTTTCTTGCGCCGCAACCTTGGGTGTGACCGTCGCCGTTCCGCCCAAAATCATTGCCATGCCCATGGCAAGCAGGCGCGCATTTCGTTTCATCAACACACCTCCTCCTTCGAGGGGACGGGTCCCATCGCCGAAATTGCAATGCCGATGCCATGCCGGGAATATTGTTTACGACCCGCCGGAATTGGGATCTGCCAGCCGTATCCCATTGATTACAGGCGTTTTGCTGTATGACTGCCTGTAGACATACCCTTCACTAGGACAAACGATTCGTCTCAAAGGCGGCCGGAGTGATGCTGGTACGTCTCAGCTTGCGACACGAGAGATTGTTTAATACGGCAACAGAGGTTTGCAGTTTGCTTGACTCAAATTGAGATGACGCCTTAACGTCTTTTCTTGTAAAGGCGAAGCGCGCGCAGTGCCCCCCATCCTCCATGCGTGCACTCAAACGAAGCCGCGAAGTGTCTTCCGGTCTCACGGGCTCCTTCGAGAGCCTGCTGGCGCAGTTCTCCGCCACCACACTTGAATTGAATCCATCGCTGGGAACTATCGAATTCTCCCTTCGTCTCACTACCAGAGCGGCGGAGATGCTGGGCGCCCGCGCCGCTGTCCTCGCGCTGGGACACGAGCACGACTGGGAAATTGCCGCCCTGAGCGGACCCGCGCATCGCTGGGACCCGATGACCCAGAATCGCTTGGCGCACTTGCTGGCGGAACAGGCTGCCACGCCGGGAACGGAGTTACGTCAAGGCGCGGCCGCGTTCCTGCTCGGTCGCGGCCTGGCAGAAGCATTGGGATGGCAGGAATTAATACTCGCGCGCTTGTCCGGAAGCGAAGGTGAGTTACTGGGGATTCTGTGTATCGCGGATCTACCTCACGAGCTTACAGAAACCGAGCGCCAGCTGCTGGAAGCCTTAGCGGGACACGCAGCCGTCGCGCTGGAGAACGTCAGGCTGTTTTCGAAAGTAGAGCAATCACGCAAACAGTGGGTGGAAGATTTTGACGCAATCTCTGACTACATACTCGTCCATGACGCGGGCAATCGGGTTCTGCGATTGAACCGCGCGCTAGCGGACGTGCTGGAATTGAAGCCCACCGAAGCCATCGGCCGCGAAATTGACCAACTGGACATTCTCTCCGCGCCCGGAAAGGAAGGGCATTGTCCCTTCTGCCGGAATCCGCGCCTGCCGCACGAAGAATTCATCTACGAAGCCGGCATGCGCACGTTTTTGATCTCGGCTTCACGCATACAGAACATGCCTGCAAACGATCTGCGCACCGTTCACGTAATGAAGGACATCACGGATCGCCGCCTGGCGGAGCGACGCTATCGACGCGAGCGCGATTTCAACAAGAACATTCTCAACAACACGCAGAGCATGATTCTGGTGCTCGATACGGCGGGCCTGGTCAGCTACGCCAACCGCCGATGCTTTGAAGCGGGCTATCGAGAGCATGAGTTGCTAGGACAGCCGCTGATCGAGATGGTGCCGCCGCCGCGGCGGCCTTTATTTGCCGAGGCACTCGAACGAACGCTGCAAGGAGCGGCACTCGATAACCTGGAGATTCCACTATTTAGAGGAAATGGAAGCGCGGGACAGTTTTCCATCAGCCTCAATCCCATGCGCGATGAACAGGGCGACATCAATAGTGTGGTCGTGGTCATGACCGATGTCACCGATGCCGCCGATCTGCAGGCGAAATTGATGCATACCGAAAAGATGGCGGCGCTAGGCCAACTTGTTTCCGGCGTGGCGCATGAAGTCAATAACCCTCTGGCTGCGATTGTTGGTTTCACGGATCTATTGCTCGAGAATTCCGGCGTTCCGGAAGACGCCAAGGAAGAACTGCAGGTGATTTTGCAGGAAGCGCAACGCACGCGAGTGATTGTCCAGAACCTTTTGAGTTTTGCGCGTCAGATGCCGGCACAAAGAGAGCCGGTGCAAGTGAATACGATCCTGCGGCAGACGATGAAGCTGCGCGCTTATGATTTTTCAAACCACGGCGTCGAGGTTATCGAGAAATACGCCGAGGAACTTCCGGCAGTCATAGGCGACCCGCACCAATTGCAACAGGTGTTTCTCAACATCATGAACAACGCCTATGATGCGGTGCAGGAAACGCGCCGCACGGGAAAGATCGAAATTCAAACGCTGCATCGCTCCGACCAAGTGGAGATTGTGTTTCGCGACAACGGGCCCGGCATCTCGCAGATTGATCGCATTTTTGATCCATTCTTCACCACGAAAGAGGTGGGGAAGGGGACCGGCCTGGGGTTGAGCATTTGTTACGGCATCATTCGCGCGCATCGCGGCGAAATCATCGCGAAGAATAATCCAGATGGACACGGTTCCACGTTCGTAGTGCGGCTGCCGATAGCGGAAAAAGCCGCGGAGATGTACGCGGCCGGAGCGGGTGAATGACCAGCGCTCCAGCGTCGGCTACTAAGAACAGGGTTCGCATTCTGGTGATCGAAGATGAACCGTCGGTCGCCGCGTTTCTGCAGACTGCGCTCGAGCGGCGCGGCTACGAAGTGACCGCTTCGTCGTCTGCCGTGGAAGGGCTGCGGCTGCTGGCGCTGCATGATTTTCGAGGTGTGATCTCGGATTTTCGCACGCCGGGAGGAATCACGGGATCGGATGTGCACGACTGGCTGGTGCGTCACCGGCCGGAGATGGCCTCGCGGATTATTTTTATTACCGGTGATACCGCGAGCGACGAAACCATTGCCCTGCTGGCTTTGGCAGGCACTCCCTGCGTGGAGAAACCATTCCGCGTTCAACAATTAATGGATGCGGTGGAGAAGACGATCGGGAAACCATGACAGACGAATTGAAACTGCGCTTTTTGATTGTGGATGACGAGCAAAGCATCCGCCGCCTGTGCATCACGGTCGGCCAAGGGCTGGGCTACTTGTGCGCCGAGGCCGAAACCGCCGAGGCGGCGCTGGAAACGCTGGAAGTCAATCCACCCGACCTGTTGGTGACCGACTTGAAACTGCCCAGCCTTTCCGGCGTGGAGTTATTGCGAAAAGTGAAGGAGCTGTTGCCGCGAACCGAGGTCGCCATCATGACTGGGCACGGATCGGTGGAAACCGCTGTAGATGCTATGCGTCAAGGCGCATATGACTACATCGAAAAGCCATTTCGCGTCGAAAGGTTGCGGCAACTCCTGCAACGTATGGCCGAAAAGGTGCGCCTGGTCACGGAGAACCAGTTTCTTCGCGAGCGCGTGAATACCGAGACGGAACTGGATGGAATCGTCGGCACGTCCGGGAAAATCCAAGATGTGCTGCGGATGATTTCGCGACTCAAGGAGACGCGAACTCCCGTTTTGATCACGGGAGAGAGCGGGACCGGAAAAGAACTCGTCGCACGTGCCATTCATTTTCGCGGGCCGTTAGCGGCCATGCCCTTTATCGCCGTGGATTGCGGCTCGCTGGTGCCGACCCTGATGGAAAGCGAGCTTTTTGGACATGAAAAAGGGTCCTTCACCGGGGCGCTAAAGTCGAAGGCGGGTCTTTTCCAGGCCGCCAATGGAGGAACCATCTTCCTGGACGAAATCGGAGAACTCCCGCTGGAATTGCAGGCCAAGCTGCTGCGCGTGCTGCAAGAGAAGGAAGTGCGGCCCGTCGGCAGCAATGACAAGGTGCCGGTGGATGTGCGCGTGATTGCCGCGACGAATCGTGACCTGGAGGCTGCTTATCGCGCCGGAACGTTTCGTAAGGACCTTTACTTCCGGTTAAATGTAGTCACCATCCACGTACCCGCCTTGCGTGAACGGCGCTCGGATATACCGCAACTCGCGCACTACTTTTTGGACCGCTACGCGCCCGGCGAAAATATTCAAGTGACTCCTGCGGCGATCAAGAGTTTCCTGCAATATGAATGGCCCGGCAACGTGCGCGAACTGGAAAATTGCGTCGCGCGCGCCGTGGCGCTGGGCGATCATCGCACGATTGACCTGGAAGACCTTCCGCCCTCGATCCGGAGCGCGCAAGACTCCGAGGGAGCCGCCAGCGGTGGTTCGGCAGTATCCACAACTGCGTTGGCGGACCTGGAACGAATGACGATCCTGCGAGTTTTCGAAAAGGCGGGCGGCGATAAGGCGCTCGCGGGGAAAATGCTCGGCATCAGCCGCGCCACTCTCTATCGCAAATTGAAACTCTACAATATTCCACTACGCCCCGGACATAAACACGACGTCGAAATGGCATCGTAGAGTCCACTCAAGCAGATTCCGGAAATGGTGCAAGAGGCGAGCCGTGAGACGGCCGTGTGTCACCCTGAGACGATTGCAAGACTCCCGCATGAGCGCCCCATCCGTAGTCCAAACAAACTAAAAAACTTATTAGAGAACTGGCGCGGCCCTCTTTGGCCGCTCTCGTGCAAATCATTCTTCGGGCGTCTATTTGTGTCTATGTGAATTTCAAGTATCTGATCCCTGTTTCCGACAAACATGTGTCTGGGATGAGAGAGGAGAAGGACCCAATCCGTGTTCAGCGAAGCTACTGTAGCTGCTCCAGCTGGCCTGTCGTCGGCAACCTGCGTTGAGAAACTAGCGCAGCTTTTCCCGAGCGCCTCGCCGACGAGAATACCAGTGCGGGTGATGACCCTTTCCACCTCGCGCCGGCCGCTCCAAGAACAGACCGTAATTGAATTCGGAACCGAACAAGAAGTGCTGTTCTCTTCGACGCTGCCTCTGGAATTCGAAGACGGCGTACGCGTGCTGAATTCAGATGGTTCGCTGGACGCGCGTGCGACGGTCGTAGCGGTGCGATACCACCAAGGACGGAAGGCCGTTGCTGCCCGTTTTATCGGTGAAGTGGGCAACTGGATCATAAAACGATGACCTTAAAATCGAACGTGACGACCCTGAAGCCCCCCGCTGCGCAGTCTGGACCCGACGATTTTGTGGCGCAATGGACTGAAGCGCGCAGCGCCTATCCGCTGTACGCGGCACTGGCGACGCAATTTAATCTTGCGCAGCTGCCCCACCCAGCGAGCGAATTGCCTCCGCAGCGGCCGACGCGCGATGTGTTCGATGGCGATTTGAAATGGCTTGACACCATAGACGAAAAGGTTCGGGCCTTCCAGATTCGCCAGCTGCCCTCGGAAATCCTGAACGCGAGTGAAGAAAGTTTGCGCGCGTTCCTGCAACGGCAATTGCGGAAACCGGAAAAGACCACGGCGGACCGCGACAAGATTGATTTGCTGCTGGTGCAGTATTTTGCGCTGTCGGCGCCCGAGGAATTGTACCGCAAGGAAATTCACCTGGAGGACGTCGCGGCTGTATTGCAACCCGTGCTGGCCGGAGCGGATGCCACCCGCCTGGAATGGTGCGAGCCTCTCGATCAGATCCTGGACAAAATAGCGAACTGCGAAAGTCTGCGCGACATGATGGAAAGCGGCCTGCTGGAGCAGGGTCGCCTGTTGAAGGAATCCGCCGGGGCGATGTTCTACGATCCCGCGGCTCTGGCGTCGTTCTGCCGGTTCAATTTTCTGCTGCGGCGCGCGTTCATCCGCATGTTGCACACCGATTTGAGCGCCGTGCGGCAGGCCGTGGAGGCTCTGGATACCGCCGGCGTGAAAACCGTGGACTGCCGCCGCGCGGGATTCTCAGCCGCGGAAACGACCACGCAGCTGCGCTACTACACCGAGAATTGGAAGCAGCCGTTTCACAAGGACTACACAGAAACGTCGGTGAGCCGTGCCTTTGAGCAACTTCTTGCATTGCGGGCCGACCTCGAGGAAGCCGTGGGACGTTCGCAATCCGGTGCGTCCTCAATGACGGACGTAACGAAGGCGTCGCAGTCTGCTGGGACACAGACCGCAAGGCCGTCAGGGGCGACCGAGCCATCGAGCGTGGCACATGCACAGGCGTCTTCGTCTGATGCGCAGACATCGAAGAAGCCCGCTCTGACCTCCACGGAGAAGCCTTCGGCAACAGTGCCGTCGAGTGTGCCGGCTGCCGACAACTCCGCGAAAACGTCCAGCGATCAGCCGCTGTCGTTAACCGGCGCCATGGATACGGAGAAATGTTTAGAAGCGATTTGGGAGCAGTTAATTGCTGCGCCACCTTCTCGCGGACGTTCGATGTCCACCGTTGTGCTGCAAGACACGAAAGTCCTGCTTTCATCTTGGGAAGTTGCGGCGTTCGTCGCCGAGGGCGATCAAGAAGCCGAGGACCTGCGCCGCGCGGTCGTGGCGCGTGCTCTGTTGGCTGTGGCGATGGACCAGCGCAAGCGCTCTGGTGACTTGAATCAACTCGCTTCTGCACTGACCCTGGCGAAATCAGAAGTCTCCTATTTTCAGGGACGCGTGGAGCAGGCCAAACGCGCCAAGAACACGGAAGCCGCGGTGAACCTTGGGATCAGCACCAAGCGGCTGCTTTCCTTCATTGAGGAAGCGGAAAAACTTCAGCCTTAAACACGCAAAGTCTTGGGGGTCAGCTCTTGAGTTACGCTAGCGTCCTGATTGTCTCGGACGACACGGAATTTGCGCGCACCGTAGCGGCGCGCTGGCAGTCCGAGCGCCGCGTGCCGGAAATCACGCTGACGACGAGCGACGTGTGGCAAGCAGGTCCGGCCGATGGCTACAACCTCGTCATCGTCGGGCCCGTTCGAGACGGCAAGACTTCCGCGATTCTGTCCGCACTGGCGGCCTACCCCGGCACGGCAACCCTGTGTGTTTCTGCTGACGCTCGCGAAGCTTGTGCGCTTTCCGCCGAATACTCGCACATTCTGGTTTTGCCTCGCGAAGATGGCTGGATTGGAACGCTGATCCTTGTCGCTGGCGAAGCGTTACGCCGCTCCGAGGCAGTTGCTCGCGCACAGCGCGCGGAGCGAGCGGGCATCGAAAGCCAACGCGATGCGGCGCTGGGACGTTACATGATTGACGTGCGGCCCAGCGTAAACAATGCGCTCACATCCGTCATTGGCAATGCGGATTTGTTACTGCTCGACCCGGGGCAAATATCGGCAGAGGGCCGCGACCAGATACGGACGATTCATGCCATGGCGCTGCGTCTCAACGAAATCATGCAGCGATTCTCATCGTTGGCGGCGGAGATGCGCGCCGGTGAGACAGAATCTCAGGCTGAGACTGGAGACGCCTCCCAGCGGTTTCTGACCGGCTCCGTACGATAAGCCTGCGACTCGTAACCTACAGCAAGCAAAGGCTATTGCGAACCAGTCGCAAGGCGCGAAACTCGCGAGCGCCTTGGCTGCAGACTTGCAATTCTCTTAGCGGACATTTCTGTGGAGGTGCGTCGGTAATGAAGAAAGTCCTGATTGTGGATGATTCCCAGGCGGAACTGCACTTGATGCAATCCATGCTGCAGCAAGGCGGCTTTCAGTCCGTGGGAATTTCCGATCCGACGAAAATCGAAGAAGCGATTGAAGATGAGCGGCCGAACGTGATTCTGCTGGATGTGGTGATGCCGCAGCGAAATGGTTTTCAAGCTTGCCGCGATCTGAAGAGCCAGGAGCATTATTCGAACATTCCGGTGATCCTAGTCACGTCGAAGACCGCGCCCAGCGATCGCTACTGGGGCGAGCAACAGGGCGCGAACGGGTACGTGGCCAAGCCGTTCACTCCCGAAGAACTGATCAACGCGGTGAAAAGGTTCGCCTGATGCCGAACGAGCGGGAAAATGCGGCGGCGCCGTTGGAGCTGGATGGCGGAGGGTTTCTCGAAAGCGAAATATTTTCAGAGGAGCGGCTGCCGGAGCGGCAGTACTGCGTGTTTCGCGCCGGCCGCGAGCGTTTTTGCTTTTCGGTGCTCGAGGTCGAGGAAGTGGTGGACTGGCCGATCGTAACCCGGATACCGCTGACGCCGGCGTTCCTGATGGGCGTTTTCAATTTGCGCGGGACCATCGTTCCGCTGGTGGACATCGCGTTCACCGAGGGCAGGCGGCCGGGGCTGCTGCCCAAGCACGTGGTCGTAGCCGTCCTGAAGGGCGACGGGCAACGCGAAGATATGCGACTGGGAATTGCCGCGGACGAGGTGATTGGCACCTATTCGGCGACGGAAGAAGCGCTGCTGGATCAGGCGCCAAACGACGTGCCGCATTGCCGCGGGATGTTGCGGCACGACGACCGCCTGGCGCTGGTGGTGGATCTGCGGCGTCTGATTGACGTTTTTCCAGTTCCGGTGATTTAAATTCGGTTCGCACGGTGGGGTCTTTCGTATTTGGTTTTGCCGGCTGCGCGCATTCTGAGTCGCCTGACGGGCCGCTCAGGGCGCTGAGCGCACAAGTTCTTGGGAGGAAGTCATGAAAGCTCGTTTGAGTTCCACGGTATGGCTGCTGGTGTTCTGGGTGACACTGGCGCTCTTCGGAGTCTTGGGCCTTTCCTACTACGCCGGCGCGCATTCCGGCAGCCAAGCCGCGTCCGACGTGTCGTCCATCCCAGGCGGCGCGAATGGAGCGTTATTGGGCGCAGCTGTTTTGGCCCTGATCGCCGCCATCTCCGTGATCTACGTCATGAGCAAGCGGGTGCTGACGCCGGTGGAAGAACTGGCGAAATTCTCGGAGCGCGTGGTTTCCGGCGACGTGCGCGCGCGTGTGGAAATTGATTCGAACGATGAGTTTGGATTCATCGCGGAGAATTTCAATCGCAGCGCGGCGAAAGTGGCGCATGCCGTCACCAGCCAACAGGCACAAGATTCGCTGCAGCGCAGCATCACGGACCTGCTTAACACCATCAACCAGGTGGCGCGCGGCGATTTGACGATTCGCGGCAAGGTGACCAACGACGCCCTCGGCAATGTGGTGGATTCGGTGAACTTCATGCTCGACAACTTCACCAAGGTTCTGGAGCGCGTGCGCAAGGCGGCTGTGGACGTGAGCGGCAGCGCGAATCAGATTTTGGACGCGGCGGACGATATGACCGCCGGCGCCACGCAACAGGACCAGGAAATTACCAATACTTCTTCGGCCGTCGAAGAGCTGACGGTTTCGATGAAGCAGGTTTCGAACAACGCGGAAGCGAGCGCGGAAGCGGCCCGCCGTGCGCTCGACGCCGCGGAGCAAGGCAACCGCGCCGTGCGCGATACGTTGGAGGGCATGCAGCGCATCCGCGCTTCGGTGCAAGCGACCGCCAAGAAGATCAAATCGCTCGGCGATCGTTCCTTGGAGATTTCGGAAATCATCAACGTGATTAACGACATTACGGAACAGACCAACCTGCTCGCGCTGAACGCGGCGATTGAAGCGGCCCGCGCCGGCGATGCCGGCCGCGGATTCGCGGTCGTCGCGGATGAAGTGCGAAAGCTGGCCGAACATTCCCGCAGTGCGACGAAAGACATTGCCGCGCTGATTAAAGCGATTCAGGCGGAAACGAATGAAGCGGTGGTCGTTATGGAAGATGGCACGCGCGAAGTGGAAGTGGGAGCCGGATTAGCCGACCAAGCCGGTAAAGCGCTCGAAGCGATTTCCAGCGTCGTGCGGCAATCGGCTGAGTTGGTGCAGGAGATTTCGCTGGCGTCAAAGCAGCAAGTGCGTGGCACGGAAGGTGTCGCGAACGCGATGCAGATCATTTCGGGCATCACTCGGCAAACCACGCAGGGCGCGCGACAGACCGCTTCGACCGTCGGCAACATGGTGAAGCTCTCAGAGCAATTGAACGAGGCGCTGGCGCAATTCCGCTCCGGCCGATCGACGGAGGCTGCGGAAGAATCGCGTCCCGCCGCGCCGGTGGGTGCGCATCGCTGAGGCGAAGTGGTTCTGGGCGCCGGAGATCTCAGCCGGCCGCTGACTTGCGCCGAACATGAAACCACATCCAGCAACGACGGCTACGCTCACCGAGTCTGAACTCGATGAAATCCGCACGCTGATCGAGCAGCGCTCGGCGATTCTGTTCGACGCGTCGCGTGAGCGATTTTTTTCAGGACGCATACGAGAATATCTCGACGAGAAAGAACTCGGCGGAGCAAGGGAACTACTGCAGCAGATCAGGAGCTCCAGCACCGAGTACGAAGGGCTGCTAGAACGATTGCTGACCCAGGAGACTTCCTTTTTTCGTTATCCGGCGGTGTATGAAGCGCTGCAAAGGCGCATTTTGCCGGAGGTGCAGGAGCGAAAATTCTGGCAAAGCCCGCGTGCGCTGCGAATCTGGAGCGCCGGCTGTTCGACGGGCGAAGAGTCGTACTCGATCGCAATCACATTGTGCGACGCGCTGAAATTCGCCGAAGCCTGGGAAATCGAGATTTTGGCGACGGACATCAGCCGACGGGCGCTGCGCCACGCGGAACGCGGAGCGTATGCGAAACGCAGCCTGCAAGACTTGTCGCTGCGGCAGGTGGAGACGTATTTCACCGCGACGAAACACGGATTTCAGGTAAGGCCGCGAATTCGCAAGATGATTTCGTTTGCGCAAATGAACCTGATCGAGCCGGTATACGTCGGGAAACTGGACTGCATCTTCTGCATGAACGTGCTGATGTATTTCTCGGAAGACCGGCGGCTAGCGATTCTGCGGCGTTTTTACGATGCGTTGGAACCGGGCGGATATTTTCTACTGGGCCACTCGGAAACGCTCTCGCGCGTGCCGATGAAGTTTGAATCCATTGTGATGGGCGATTGCAGGATTTACCGCAAGCCCGTCGCCGCCGAACCGCGCACTACGCCGGTACTTGTGGAGGAGAGTCTGTGAACGGGCCGAACCAGGAATCGGTCGAACTGTTCCTCCAGGAGGCTTCTGAACACCTCCAATATCTACGGGAATATTCCGGGATGTTGCAGGAACCGCAGACCAGCCCCGCAGACCTGGAAAAACTCTACATTGCCGCGCACACGCTGGCGGGCACATCGGCAAGTTACAGTTTTCCGCAATTTTCCGAAGTGGCCGCGAAGATGGCCCATATTTTCCATTACGCCATGAACGCGACTCTTACGCCGGACATGCATGGGCCGCTGACGGAATTTATCTCCGACGCAATTTCCGTACTGGAATTCGATCTGTTGCAGATCAGTTCGAGCGGGGCGGAGACGGACGGTGACATCGCGGCGTTCAAGCAGCGCTATTCGTTCGCGTTTCCCGCTGCACCTTCCGCGCGCGTGCCAAGTGAGCGCGCCGGAGAGACGGCGCAAGTGGAGGAGCCCGCCGCCGAGGCAATCCCCGCATACTCTTTCGTCGATCAACTGCCGCAAGATGGTGAGATCCCCGCCGAAGTCCTGGAATTTTTTGTTCCCGAGGCGGAAGAACACTTGCAGGCCGTGACCGAATGCCTCTTGTCGCTTGAAGCCAATCCCAATGCGGACGACATCAATCGTCTGTTCCGCTCGATGCATACGGTGAAAGGCTCGGCCGCGCAGGTGGGATTGCATCGTCTTTCCGCAATCGCGCATCGGGTGGAAGACTTGGTCGGGCAATTGCGCGATGGCGTGCTGAAACCGAATACGAATATTGTGGATATTTGCCTTGAGTCCGTGGATGTACTGAAAAAGTTTCTGCACAAGCAGTGGACTGACGACGACGAAATGCGCGCGGCTGTGGACCCTCTGCTTGCCCAGATCGCGGAGTTTGCTCCGGAGGAAGCCGCCGAAGAAGCGTCAGAGGAACCAAGGGCGCAAAGAACTGGCACGGAAATAGGCCCTGGCGAAGCGATAGCGCCATCGGGCACCCAACGGCGCGCAACGCCGGAAGTCCTGCCGCAAGCCAAATCCGTGCGCATCTCCCTCGAGCGCCTGGACCGCATGATGAACGCTGTGGGCGAACTGGTCATCAATCGGACGCGCATGGTGGGGCGTCTCGCCGAGCTGGCCAAACTTGTCGACGTTCTGAATTTTTCGAAGAGCCGCTTGTCGGGCAAGATTTCCGAATTTCAGGAGAAGCACGAATTCAGCCGGATCAGTCCTTCGCTGGTTCCGGGAAGCCACCCGCCGCAGATGGATACTTTCCGCCCGAATTTTTCGGGGATGCCGGCGATCATGTCGAATGACTTGCTGGAATTCAGCGATCTGGAAATGGATCGCTACGACGACTTTAACATTCTTTCGCGGTCGCTCACGGAAATTTCGGCGGACGTCAACGTGGTCCTGACGCAGCTCGAGGGTTTCATGGGCCGGGTGGATTCGGATATTGACGAATTCACGAAGCTCGCCCACCACCTGCAGGACGAAATCACCGCAGCCCGCATGGTGCCGATCGGAAATCTCTACACGCGGCTCTCGCGCACGGTGCGGGACGCGGCAAACGCGACGGGCAAGTTAGTCGAATTGTCATTGGAAGGTGCGGAGACCGAGCTGGACAACAACATCATTCAACATGTGTCCGATCCTCTGATTCACCTGGTGCGCAATGCGGTGGCGCACGGGGTGGAGGACCGCTACGCGCGCCAGCAAGCCGGCAAGCCGGAGAAGGGCCGCGTCAGCGTGCGGGCCTATCACCGCGGGAATCACATTTTCATTGAGGTCGAGGACGACGGGCGCGGGATTGACTACGAGAGCGCGCGCCGCCGCGTGGTGGAGATGGGCGCGATGTCTTCCGTTGCGGCCGACGAGCTTTCCGAACGGGAGCTGCGCGAATTTCTCTTCCGGCCTGGATTCACTACGGCCTCGGCGATGACGGAACTGGCCGGCCGCGGCGTGGGACTCGATGTGGTACGCGCTAATGTTCATGCGCTGAACGGAGAAATCGAAGTTCGGTCTGAGCCCGCTCGAGGCGCGTGTTTCACGGTAAAGGTGCCTCTGACCCTGATCATTTCGCAGGCGCTGTTCGTGCGCTGTGGCACGTCGGTGTTCGCGTTGCCGCTGACGGTGGTGGAGGAAATTCGCCGGCTGAAGCCCGGAGAAATCGAGGATGTTGGTGGAAAGCTGCTCACCAGGGTTCGCGACGTCGTGACGGAAGTTGTGCGGCTCGACCTGCAACTCGCGCTACCGCCGCTGGAACCGCTGAATGGCTATTTCCACATGGTTATTGTGAAGGTTGCGGGAAAGCAGGTGGGAGTGGTGGTGGAAGAGGTTCTGGGTAAAGACGAAATCGTCATCAAGAACCTCGGAGACTATCTGCGGGGCGTCAAACTTTTCCCCGGCACCACGATTGCGCCCGATGGCAGCTTGATTCTGCTGATTGATTTGAACCGGCTGGCATCCGCAGACACGGCTGAACGACACGCGCTGCCGGCATCATCGCCTGCGGCGCGCGTATTTGCACCGGGTGCGGAAGCGGTGGCAGCCGGCAGCATTCCGTCGGAGGCCGTGGACTCGGTACAAAGCGACAGAGTAGTGGTTGTGGCCGACGATTCCATCAGCGTGCGCAAATTCGTAGCAAGAATGCTGGAGAAAGCGGGTTACCGAGTGAAGCTGGCGTCGGATGGCCTCGAGGCTTCAGAGATTGTCACCCAGTTTGGCTGCCATCTGGTGATTACCGACCTCGAAATGCCGCGCATGAACGGATACGAATTGATGGCGCACCTGCGCCAAGACCCGGTGAAGCGGGGTATACCCGTGCTGGTCGTGACTTCTCGCGCGGGAGCGAAGCATCGCGATCGCGCTCTGAAAGAAGGCGCGTCGGGATTCCTGACCAAGCCTGTGCAGGAAGATCAGCTCGTCGCGGCAGTGGAGGAGTTGATTGGTTCCGAAACGCTGCAGGCACGGCCGGCGATGAACGTTCCGGCGCGGCAGGATTGAGATGATGAAAGCGCCCGAAAAGAAAATTCGCGTGCTGGTGGCCGACGATTCCGCCTTCATGTGCAAGGTGCTGAAGGAAATCATCAATTCGGACGCCCAGCTGGAAGTAGCCGGTACCGCACGCGATGGTCGCGAGGCCGTGGCGCTGGCGGAATCGCTGCGCCCGGACGTGATCACGATGGACATCAACATGCCGCACCTCGATGGCCTGCAGGCGACGGAATTGATCATGTCGCAGCATCCGCGGCCCATCGTGATCGTCAGCTCGGAATCGCGCGAAGGCGCTTCCGGGACGTTGCGCGCGCTCGAGCTGGGCGCGATTGATTTCGTGCCCAAGCCTTCGAGTGGAATTGATTTGGATATGCGCAGCGTGCGCGAGGAGTTGACCCGCAAGATAAAGATGGCGGCAAAGGTTCGCGTGGTTCGCACCGCTACGCTTTCCAGGCTGCCGGCTCCGCATGCGCCCGTTTCCTTGCCGGCGAATCCGGTGAGCGCCACAGCATTGAACGGCACCGGCGGCAAAGTTCCCATTGTGGTGATCGCCGCATCCACGGGCGGGCCCGCGGCAGTGATGCGCGTGGTGTCCGGACTGCCGAAAGATTTGCTGGCGGCGGTACTGCTGGTGTTGCACATGCCCGCGGCGTTCACGAAGCAATTCACGATTCAACTTGCGGAAATCGCGCAGTTGCCCGTGAAGGAAGCAGAATCACACGAACCTCTACAAGCGGGAATGATTTATCTCTGTCCTGGGGCGAACCACCTGCGGCTTTCTTCGATTGGGAAAATCAATTTGGACGGTGGACCGAGAATCGAGGGCTATCGTCCATGCGCGGACGTCGCGCTGGAGACCGTGGCAGCCTACGCGCGGCCGCTCACAGTGGCGGTGGTGCTCACAGGAATGGGCAACGACGCAGCAAGGGGCGTCTTGGCCGTAAAAGCCGCGGGCGGCTACGTGATCGCGCAGGACGAGGCAACTTCGGTGATTTTTGGCATGCCGGCGGAAGCAATCAAGACCGGCGTTGTTGACGAAGTGCTCGGCCTCGACGAAATCAGCGCCGCAATCGAAAAACGAATCACAAAAATCTGCCGGCTCGTGCCCGCGGGTGCTCGATGAAAATCGCGAGTCAGGACGCAGCCAAGCCCCGGGGTTCGCACGCGGCTGAAGCTGTGATTCTCTTCTGCATTGCGAACCAAACGTTCGCAATCACAGCGGAAGCCGTGCAGGAAATTCGCAGCACCGACAGTTTGGCGGGTGCCGCTGTGGAAATCGCACAAGCAGAAGTTCCCAAGGTGCGCCATCTGGTTGAACGCGGGCAGCGGACATATTACGTCGTGAGCGGATGCGCTCACTTCGGTTTGCGCATCACGCGACCCACTCTGGTGCTCATTTTGCGGCAGATTCGCGCTGCGGTGCTGGTGGATTCCATCGAACGCATGGCCGAGATCCCCAAGGTGTATCCGCTCCCGCACGGGTTTCAGGGCGAGGAGCGACGATGGTATCGTGGCTTGATCTACTTGGAAGATCGCGTGATTCCAGTGATCGATCCAGCGGGATTTCTGACCCCGGAGGAGTTCGGCAGACTCGACAGCGCTTCAAAAGCGGCCCTGGCGCGCGCGGAGATGGAAGGAGCGGCGCAACAAGCATGAGCGCAACGGAAAATCGCGGACCGCAGTCCTGGGTGTTGCTGCAAATCGGCAATCGCCGTTTTGCTCTGCCCGCGCAGTCCGTGATGGAACTGGCGCCGCCTGTGCGCTTGCATCATTTCCCACACACTTCGCCGCCGATCGCAGGCGTAATTGTACGGCGCGGACGAATCGTTCCGGTTTACGACGTTGCTCCGGTTTTATGCGGACGAGAATCATCGTTGCACCGGTTTTATCTGATTGCCCAGCGCACGTTCGGCAAAAACAAAGAGGCCACCGCGATCCCTGTAAATGGCGAATGTGAGCTCGCGACCGCGGAGATGCTTCCTCCCGCGAGCGAGAGTCCGAACTACTTCGCGGGGAAACTCGAAATTCAGGATGAAGCGATTGCTGTGCTCGATCTGGAAAAGCTGGTGAGCGCTCCACGGAACCCGGCTAGTGAGCAGCACCGCGCCGAGGGGCAGCGATGAACACCCTGACCAACCTACCGCGCATTTTGCTGGTGGATAGCAACGTCTACTTTGCGAAGCGGGTTGGCGATGCTTTGCAGCAGCTCGGTTTCGAAGTAGTTCCGTGCACGCAAGCCGCATATGCGCTGACGATGCTGGAATGGAACGCGCCGTCCGCGATCCTGTGCGCCACAAACCTGCGCGAGATGGGCGCGCTCGAGATGGCGCCCATTCTCCGCGCTGATTCCAAGACCGCGCATATTCCACTCATCGCAGTCGGTGGGGGAAGCGGAGACCAGGCGCTGCTCGAAGCGTATCGCGCGGGATGCGATGATTTTGTGGATCGCCGCCGCACGCCAACCGACATCGCCGCGCACGTGCGCAGTTTTCTGGTGAGCCGGCAGGACGGTTTTCAGCCGACCCAGATGCTCACGAGCGCGGAAACGGATTTGAGCGGCAATCTTTCGCATCTCGATCTTCCCGGAGTGATTCAGATGCTCGGGCAGGCGCGACAGACAGGCGCCCTGCATATCAACGCCAGCGAATTGGACGGGATCATTTTTTTCGAAGGCGGCGAAATTACCCACGGAGAGTACGGCCCTTTGTTTGGGGATGAAGCTGTGACGCAGATTGTCGCCGCGTGCCAGAGCGCCGAGAAGGGCGTGTACAAATTCATTTATGGCGCAACGGCTGCGCAGCGCACGGTACTGCGTTCGGCTACCGACCTGCTGCTGGATGCGATGCGTGAGTTCGATGAATCCGAACGCGATAAAGTGGAGAACGAATTGTCATGAGCGAAACGCAAACACTCACGGCCGCCCGCACTCCGACAGTGTATTTCATTGACGATAGCGCCACCATGCGCGAGGTCATCAAGATCGCTTTCCGCAAAGAGAATATCCACGTCATCACCTGCGCGGATGCCGCATCGGCGCTCGCCCAGTTCGGCGAAGCGGCGCCGGATGCCGTGATCACAGACGTCATCATGCCCGACAAAGACGGCTACGAAGTGTGCCAGTTCATCAAGGACCACGAACAATTTGGCAAGACTCCCGTAATTCTCATGTCGGGCGTCGTGAATCGCACGGTCGCTGAAAAGGCGATGTCCGTGAAGGCCGACGAGCTCGTCCGCAAACCCTTCCAACCGCAGGATCTGATCGCGCGCGTGAAGAGCCTTCTGAATCCGGGGGCCGCCAAGGCGAGCAGTTCTCTGCGCGAGGAAGATGTGAATGCGACGCATGCTGCGTCGCGAGTCCTGGGAAGTTTATTTTCCCCGAACGCCGGAAATGCTGCCAATCCGCCTGAAGCGTCCCCTTTTCGGAGCGAACCGCCTGCTGCCTTCGCACCGCCGCGCGCGACCGCACCGGCGCCACGGGCCTATCCATCAGCACCGCCTGCTTCGGCACCCCGCGGTCCGGTTGTTCCCCCGGCTGAAATGCAAAAATTGCGCAACGAGGTTCTGCGCCTGGAATTGTTGGTGAAGAAACTGCAGGCAGAGCTCGAGGCGCAAAAGCAATACTGCGGTGCGCTCGAGGCTCATTTTAAGGCGATGCAAGATGCAAATAGCTAGCGCTTCTCCCGCCCTCCCCGATTACAAATCCCCGTGTTGCGGACTTGGCTTTTCGTACTGCAATGCCGCGGCTCAGTCGAGTCCCTTCGCGTGCAAGAACTCCCGCGCGACATCGGCAGTGTCACGATGCTCCCCATCCACTTCGTAGTTCATCTTGCGCATTTCCGCGTCGTTGATCTTGCCGCTTAATTCCAGAAGAGCCGTACGAACCTCGGGATGCCCCGCGAGCGTGTCGCCACGAACGATGGGGACTGCCTCATACGGCGGGAAATAGTGCTTGTCGTCCTCGAGCACGACGAGATCGCGAGCGGAGAGCAGCCCGTCCGTGGAATTGCCGGCAACGAGGTCCACTTGTTTGTCGAGCAGCGCGCGATAGAGCAAGCCGAGATCCATGATGCGGGGGGGTTCGGCAAACCGTAGACTGTAGATGCGAGCAAGGCCTTCGTAGCCGTCTGGGCGCTCCATAAACTCGTACCCAAAGCCCGCGCGCCAGCGCAGACTGTACAGTGCCGCCTCCGAGATGGTTTTCAAGTTCAAGCGGCGAGCGTCGTCGCCGCGCACGACAATCGCGAACGTATTATTGAATCCGAGCGATGGCAGCACTTCCAGCCCGAAACGCCGCTTGTATTCACTCTGTACGCGGCTAAACACAGCGGAAGGATTCGATTCGAGGGGATCGTGAAGGATTGCGGTTAGCGCCGTGCCCGTGTATTCGACGTATGCATCAATGCGGCCCGCGAGCAGCGCCTGCTGGCAAATGTACGAGCCGGCGAGATAAAACCTTCGCGTCACAGGCTGGTGCGTGCGCACCTCCAGATGTTGCGCAACGATTTCTCCGAGCAGTGACTGCTCCGAGAAGTTCTTCGAGCCAACAACAATTCCTGAATGGCCGTCGGGGTTGCATGAGGCCATCGGACCGAGAACGCAAAGAGCCAGCAGAGCGAAAAGCAACCGGCCACGATTCATGCTCGCACGGGTCGTAGGCGGCGTTCCAGGATGCCAAGAAGAAAGTCGGTGGTGATGGCGAGAAGCGCCGCTGGAATCGCGCCGGCCAGAATCAACTGATTATTGACCATTGCCAACCCTCGAAAAATGAATTCGCCCAGTCCTCCGGCTCCCACCGCTGCGGCGATGGTGGCGATTCCGATGGTCAAAACCGTTGCCACTCTTACGCCCGCGAGAATCGTCGAGAACGCCAGCGGGAATTCAACTTTGAGAAGTATCTGGCCGTCGGTCATTCCCATACCGCGGGCGGCCTCTCGCACGGGCGCGTCCACGCCGGATATGCCCGCAACCGTATTGCGAATGATCGGGAGCAATGCATACAGCGCGAGCGCAGTGATGGCCAGGCGGTCGGCGCGGCCGCCGAGCCAGGGAATGGGCAGAAGAAAGCCGAAAAGCGCTAGGCTTGGAATGGTCTCGGCGATGTTCGCACCGCCGAGGATTGGCGTCGAAAGCCAAGGACGGCGCGCAGCCAATGCGCCCAGCGGAATTCCCGCTCCAATCGCGAGCAGCATCGCGATGCCCACGAGCCAGATATGTTCGAGCGTGCCCTGCAGAATTTCACGGTGATGACGCAGAAAAAAATCCAGCAGGCTCATCGTTTCCCCTCCACGCCCTCATACAGTCGCAGATTTTCGACGTAGGCGGCCGCGACGGGCTCGGTCGCGCTAAAGAATTCCTTGGGTGCATAGATGCCCACGAGCTTGCCGTCATCCAGTACGGCAATCCGCGTACCGAGCAGCAGGGCTTCGCCCACGTGGTGAGTCACAATTACGATCGTCTTTGCGAGGTCTTGCTGCACTTCCTGAAATTCACACTGGACTTCGGCGCGCGTGAGTGGATCGAGCGCGCCGAAAGGTTCATCCATCAGCAGAATGGGCGGATCGGCTGCGAGCGCCCTGGCGATTCCGACGCGTTGGCGCTGCCCGCCGGAAAGTTCGTGGGGATAGCGACGCAAATATTGCCCGGAGTTGAGGCCGACGAGTTCCAGCAATTGCGCGACACGCGGACGAATGCGCTCTTCGGGCCAGCGCTCCAGTCGAGGCAGCAGGGAAATATTCTCTTCGACCGTGTAGTGCGGAAAGAGCCCCACATCCTGAATGATGTAGCCGATTTGGCGCCGCAGGGTGATGGGGTTCCAATCGAGAGTGGAACGCCCGTTGACGCGCACCTCGCCGTCGGTTGGTTCCAGCATGCGATTGATGAGTTTCAAAGCCGTTGATTTTCCGGCGCCGCTGCGGCCCAATAACGCTACTGTTTCGCCTTTAGGTATGGATAGATTCAGATCGCTGAGCAGAACTTGACCGGACGGGAGACGGTAGCCCGCATGGCGAAATTCGATGACCGTTTCTTGGTCAGCCACGGGACTACCATGATTTTCGGCGGGCATTCGATCGAGACGGCGGATTGCAAGGGCGCGTCGCACGCAGGCTAGCAAGCAGCCGATGGATGTGTCAAACCAAGCGTCGCCCGGTCGCTGCTAGGCAGTTGTCAAAAGCGCTTGCCGACACAAGCTCACACAGAGTATAAGCGGCGCAATTCTTCGCGGCGCAGTGTTAGTGCGAACGGAACAACGATGACGGAGTCATCTAAAATTCGAAATATGGAGCCGCCGCTGACGGGGACGAAATCTGCCGCGTCAGGCGCCGCACCCGCGGAGGGCGCGCTACCGCGGAATGCCGCGTCGAGTTGGCTCTGGAACAAGGATCTGGCGCCGATTCCGCGCGACCGGCGCACTTGGGGAACCTACAACTATGCGGCGCTCTGGGTGGCCATGAGCGTCAACATCCCCACCTACATGTTAGCCAGCGCAATGATTGCCGGCGGAATGAATTGGAAGCAGGCAATTTGCACGGTGTTTCTAGGCAACGTCATTGTGCTGATTCCGATGTTGCTGAATGCGCATGCTGGCGCAGAGTACGGCATTCCATTTCCGGTGTTCGCGCGATCCTCGTTCGGCGTGTTAGGAGCGAACGTGCCGGCGGTCTTGCGCGCGCTGGTGGCCTGCGGCTGGTTCGGAATCCAAACGTGGATCGGCGGGGAAGCGATCAATACATTGCTCGCTGCGGTTATGCCAGGCTGGAACCACCCCTGGTTGTGCTTCCTCGGATTCTGGCTTTTGAATCTGGTGGTGATTTTGCGTGGGATCGAGACGATCCGGTTCCTGCAAGGAGTCACGGCTCCAGCGCTTTTGATTCTGGGCCTTGCGATGCTCGGCTGGGCGTACAGTAAGGCTGGCGGCCTGGGTCCGATGCTCTCCGCCCCGTCGCAATTCCATTCCTTTGGCGAGTTTTTCGCATTTTTCATTCCGTCGCTCACGGGCGTCGTCGCATTCTGGGCTACTGTCGCTCTGAACATTCCAGACTTCACTCGCTACGCCCAAGGCCAGCGGGAACAGATGGTTGGCCAAGCGCTGGGCTTGCCCACCGCGATGACGTTTTATTCGTTCATCGGAATAGCCGTCACTTCAGCGACCGTAATTGTCTTCGGGCACGCGATCTGGGACCCGGTGGTGGTGCTGAGCCACCTCGGGAATCCCATCGCGGTAGTCGTTGCCATGCTGGCGTTGCTGCTGGCGACTCTCAACGTGAATGTGGCCGCGAACGTGGTGTCGCCGGCGAACGATTTTTCGAATCTGTATCCGCGGAAGATCAGCTTCAAGATCGGGGGCGTGATTACCTGCTTTATCGGGCTCCTGATGCAGCCCTGGCGATGGCTCTCAAGTCACGGCAGCTACGTGATGGGTTGGCTCGTCGGGTATTCAAGTTTTCTGGGACCGATTGCCGGCGTGATGATCGCGGACTACTACCTGGTGAGAAAGCGCGTGATAGTCACCGACGATTTATTCAAGCACGAAGGCATTTACGAATATTCGCGGGGATTCAACGGGTGGGCAATTGGAGCGCTCGCCGCAGGAATTGCCGTGGCATTGAGCGGCTTCGTGCTGCCCGCGCTGAGTGGCCTCTATCCGTATGCTTGGTTCGTCGGTTTTGCGGTATCGTTTTTCGTTTACTTTTTATTGATGCGCCGGCGCAGAATTCCGCGTGACTCGGCGTAAGAGCAACGCGATTTCGAATACGAGGCTATCAGGCTTCTTGGTTGCTTAGAAATTTTTGGATATTGCGTAACACTTTCAGAAGCATCGCATCGGTGAGTTTGCCGGTAAAGGTGTTCTGCTGGCTGGGATGATAGGAAGCGAAAAGGCGGGGGAGCCCGCCGGGAAGCTGGTAGCTTGCTCCGTGGCGAAAGGGAAATGCGGCTAGCCTTGCAATCTGGCCGCGCTCTTTCAGCAGCCCCAAATAAGCACGCATGGCAATGCTGCCGAGCACCAGGACGGCACGCGGCCGGAGAATTTCCAGTTCGCGTTCGAAAAATGGACGGCAATTCGCCAGTTCGGAGGGCAATGGTTTATTAGCGGGAGGGGCGCAACGCACCGTGGCGGCCATATAGGCATTCTTAAGAGCCAAGCCATCACCGCGATGCGTAGAAGTTGGCTGGTTCGCGAAGCCGCCTTGAAACAGCGCCTTGTAAAGAAAATCGCCGGAACGATCGCCGGTGAAGATGCGCCCCGTACGGTTACCTCCATGCGCGGCGGGAGCCAGACCCAGAATCAGCAACTCGGCGCGAGGGTCGCCGAAGCCCGGGATGGGCTTGCCCCAATACTCCCACCCCAGAAACGACCGCCTTTTGGTCTGCGCTACCTTTTCGCGGTAGCGCACCAGGCGCGGACATTTGCGGCAGCGAATGATTTCCTGGTTGAGTTGATCTAATTCGTTCAAATTCGGTCTCTGCGAGAAAGCTACCATGAATCCTCGCGGGCGGTGTATACGTCTACTGTACTGACAGCGCGCAGGGGGCCGCTCGTTTGTAATTGGCAGATTCCCCCCCAGGGTCAATAGCGCACAAGCTACTGGAGCCGCTCGATTTCCATGGATACCGCACCCGAAAGAATTGTCCTTTTGGACCCCAACCCAAGTGCTCGGGAAGAAATGCGCTCCGCCTTGCAGGCTGCTGGATACGATGTCGGGGTGTTCGCAACCAGCCGCGAAGGGCTCGACGCAGTCCTGCAGAACGGCGCTGACATCGTGCTGATGGATGCTACTTTACAAAATCCCAGCGCGAGCGAATTGATCGCAGCCATTCGCGGCACCTCCAAAACGACGGCCACCCGAGTTTTGCTCACGGTGGGGCCGAGCGCAGAAGAGCGAGCCGCGGCACTGGACTTGGGGGCGAACGACGCAATCTCCAAGCCCTTGGATATAAGGGAAGTGCTGGCGCGTCTGCGTGCGCGCTTGCGCGTTCAAAGGCTCGAAAAAGATCTGCGCGACAAGATGCGCATTGCGGAAGAAGGCCAGCAGATCGCACATACCGCTTTCGAAGCGCTGGCCGTCACCGAGAAAATGACCAGCGACGCGTTTTCGCTGGACCGCAAACTCAAGACCGGTTTCGCGGCGGTATTCACGATTGCAATTCTAATGGCTGGAATTTATTTCTTGTTTGCGCGCAGCGCCCAGAAAGTGACGCAGCGTTCTAATTCCATTCTTACCAAGCTCGAAGGCGGCATTCTCCGGCAGCAGGATTTGATCGCCGAGGCCCGCAAGCTTCGCTCTCAACAAGGAACCGTGGACGCTGCGCCCGCTGGCAAAGACGATTTGAAGAAGCAGGCCGAAAACTTGAAGCAGAAAATGGCCAACGCCAGTCCGAACGATGCGGCCAGCCTGCAGAAGCAACTAGAAGAAACGAATGCTCGCCTGCAGCGCCTTGAGCAGCAGGGGGAAGCAGCCCAGAGCATCATTCCAGCGGATGTGCAGTCCGTCTGTCTGTTGCATGTGGCGGTGGCGTTCAACGACCAGCAAACGGGCAAGCGCTTGCGTTACGGCGGGCTCAATCAGGATGGCGAACCGCTGCAGGACAGCGACGGCAACCCGATATTGACGCTCGACGGCACGGGGCCAGAGGTCAAGCTCGACGTTTTTGGCACGGGCTTCGTGGCCGGCTCGGACGGAACCGTCATCACCAACCGACACGTCGCCGAACCCTGGTGGAAGGAAGATGACCTTTCATCGCTAACCAGCCAGGGATTGCAGCCGCAGATTTCCACCATTCGCGCCTACTTCCCAGGCGACCCCCGGGCATTCCATGCCGAAATTCAGCGAATTTCCCAGGAAACCGATCTGGCGGCGATGCGCGTGGATATGCAGGGGCTGAAACGCTCGGTTCTGTCGATCGAAACGGCCAAGGGCTCGACGGTGAGCGGGCAACCGATCATCTTGATGGGCTACGCCACGGGGCTCGCGGCGATTCTGGCGCGCACCGATGAGGATTCGGCGCAGCAAATTCTTAAGACAAGCGGGAGCGATGTTTCGCAGGTGCTCGACGAATTGGCAAAACGCAATCTCATACGCCCGCTGATCACGCAGGGTCACATCGGAGACATTTTACCGGACAAGATTGTGTTCGACGCGCAGACGACCTCCGGTGGTTCGGGCGGCCCGCTCTTCAACCGTGAAGGAAAAGTCATTGGAGTCACATACGCAGTGTTGAAAGGCTTCGGCGGCTCGAACTTCGGGATTCCTATACGGTTCTCGGAGCCGCTATTGAAGCACTAAGGCCGTGCGCGCGCGTCATTCTGCTATCCATCCTGACGAAATTGACATAGCGCAGCGCACACGGCTAGCATGGTTTCAGCGATTGTTCCTTCGGGCGTCCCCGAAGGTGTGCCTACCGGACCCGGTACGACCGCACTTATTGCATATGGAAACTAGTTCGCGTTCACAAAACATTCTGCACCGAATTGTCGAAGCGCGGCTTGCTTCCATCGCGCACCGCAAGCGCGTGTTGCCGGAAGTGGCGCTGAAGATTGCGGTTGAGAAAAAGGTTGCGGCACCGCGCGATTTCGCTGGTGCGCTCGTCCGCGGGAGCGCGATCAACATTATTTCTGAACTGAAGAAAGCCTCCCCATCGCGCGGAGTGATTCGCCAAGAGTACCTACCTGCAGTGCTCGCTGCGAGCCTGGAAGAAGCAGGCGCGGCCGCGCTCTCGGTCTTGACCGAAGAGGATTTCTTTTCTGGCTCGCTCGCGGACCTGAAAGAGGCGAGTAGAGTTACGAAGATTCCGATCTTGCGCAAGGATTTCATCGTGGATCCCTGGCAGGTTTGGGAAACGCGCGCGGCCGGTGCCGACTCGTTTCTACTAATCGCTGCAATTCTGGAGGACTCCAAGCTGCGGGAGTTGCTCGAACTGGGGCGTTCACTGAAAATGGAAGCGTTGGTGGAGGTTCATTCACGGGAAGAACTTGAGCGTGCGCTCGCTGCCGGCGCGCAAATCCTCGGCGTCAACAACCGGGACCTACGCGACTTTCAGGTCCACGTGGAAACGTCGCTCGAATTGGCCGAAGCGATTCCGGATGAATGCGTCGCGGTGAGCGAATCGGGATTGCGCTCACACGATGATCTTGTGCGGTTGCGGCGCACTGGCTTTGACGCATTTCTGATCGGCGAGCATGTAATGCAGAGCGCCGACCCAGCCGCGGCTTTGCGAGCTCTTCGTGAGCCAGCGGGAGTAGGGCACTCTACAGCGTGAAAAGTCCGCCATGGTGAAAGTGAAAATTTGCGGCATCACCAATTGGATTGATGCGCGCAACGCGTGCGAGGCCGGAGCTGACTTCCTGGGGTTCAATTTTTATCGCCAGAGCCCGCGTTACATCGCTCCTGCAGCCGCTCGACAGATTGTGCGACGCTTGCCCGACCGAGTTTCATCCGTCGGAGTGTTCGTGAATGAGTCGGAGGCGAGCACTCTTTCAATTGCGCGCGAAGTGGGTCTCGATTTTGTGCAGTTGCATGGTGATGAGCCGCCCGAGGTGGTGTCGCACCTGCGGCGAAGCGTCCCGGTGATAAAAGCGCTGCGAGTGCGCGGCACCTTGCGCGCCGCAGAGTTGGCGCGCTGCAAAGAAGCCTCGGCCGTATTGCTCGACGGGTTCGATCGCAAGCTGCGCGGCGGCACCGGCAAGCGAGTTGACTGGACTCTGGCGAAGCGCGCGGGACACAAGCGGCGCATATTTCTGGCCGGCGGCTTGACGCCGGAAAATGCCGCGGAAGCCGTGATGGTCGCCCAGCCGTACGCTGTTGACGTATGTAGCGGGGTCGAATCGCACCCTCGCAAGAAAAGTGCCGTGCGAATGAGAGCCTTCGTGCAGGCAGTACGATGCGCACCGAGAAGTATGAAGTGATGAGCGCTATCGCACAAATCGTGCCGGATTCACGCGGACGCTATGGTCCGTTCGGCGGACGCTACGTCCCGGAAACATTGATGGCGCCGCTCGAAGAGCTCGAACGAGCCTACGCCGCAGCACGCGGCGACAGCGCCTTTCAGGCTGAACTCGATGCATTGCTGCACAATTTCGCCGGGCGTCCCACGCCGTTGCAATTCGCTTCACGATTGACGGCGCATTTGGGCGGCCCGCGCGTTTACATCAAGCGTGAGGATTTGTTGCACACCGGCGCGCACAAAATCAACAACGCGCTCGGCCAGGGTCTGTTGGCTGTGCGCATGGGGAAGCAACGCATCATCGCGGAAACCGGAGCAGGTCAGCATGGTGTAGCGACGGCGACAGTGGCAGCCCGACTGGGACTTGCCTGCACGGTTTACATGGGCACGGAAGATATGGAGCGCCAGAAGTTGAATGTGTTTCGTATGCGCTTGCTGGGCGCCGAAGTAATCGGCGTGGATTCCGGCAGCCGTACTCTGAAAGATGCGATCAATGAGGCCATGCGCGATTGGGTCACGAACGTCGGGAGGTCGCATTATTTGCTGGGCTCGGTTCTTGGCGCGCATCCCTATCCTCAAATCGTGCGCGATTTCCAAAAAGTGATTGGCGCAGAAGCGCGCGCGCAAATTCTGCAAGCGGAAGGCCGCTTGCCGGACACTTTGATCGCTTGCGTGGGCGGTGGATCAAACGCGATCGGCCTGTTTCACGCGTTCATCGCCGATAATTCCGTGAAAATGATTGGAGTCGAGGCAGGCGGTCGAGGGAAGTCGCTCGGCGAACATGCGGCACGGCTCGCGGCGGCCAGCGGATTCGACGGCGCGCGGCCGGGGGTGTTGCAAGGCACGTACACCTATATTTTGCAGACGGCCGATGGCCAGATTTCGACCACCCATTCCATTTCCGCCGGCCTGGATTATCCCGGAGTGGGTCCGGAGCATGCTTGGCTGGCGCAACAGGGCAGGGCCGAATACTGCGCCGTGAGCGATGAAGAAGCCGTGGACGCGGCGCGAACGCTGGCCCGTTTGGAAGGCATCATCCCGGCTCTGGAGTCCGCGCATGCGTTGGCGGAACTAATTCGCCGCGCGCCCCAGATGAAGAAGGACAAACTCGTAATACTGAATCTTTCCGGCCGCGGTGACAAAGACATGGAAATCCTATCACGCTATGTCTGAGCCAGCGGCTTCGCAAAGTGCCGTCGGAACCCAGGGGGTCTGGCGCATCGCGCGGCGGTTTCGCGAACTCGCCGAAGCGAGCGAGTTGGGTTTGGTCGCATACATCACGGCGGGCGATCCTTCGCTTGCCACGACCGAAAAGATCGTTCTCGCTGCTGCGGAAGCCGGCGCGGACGTAATTGAACTGGGTGTGCCGTTCAGTGATCCAGTCGCGGACGGTCCTACGATTCAGCGGGCCAGTGAACGCGCGCTGCGCAGCGGTACCACGCTGACAGCCGTTATCGAACTCGTCCGGAAAATTCGCGCGCGCTCTGATGTGCCGCTCGTGCTGTTCACCTATTTCAATCCAATTCTGCAGATGGGACTGGAGAAGTTCGCTAAAGCAGCGGCCTCGGCCGGCGCGGATGGAGTATTGGCCACTGATTTGACGCCTGAAGAGGCGAAGGAATATCGCGCGATTCTGCAAGCACACGGGCTCGATACGATTTTTCTCGCGGCGCCCACATCCACGGACGCGCGGCTCGCGCTGATCGCACAGGCTGCGAGCGGTTTTCTCTATTTGATTTCGCGCGCAGGCGTCACGGGAGCAAGAGAAGCATTGCCGCCGGAATTGCCCGCGCTCGTTCGCCGTACGCGAAAATTCACTTCGCTGCCCATCGCGGTCGGGTTCGGCATCTCATTGCCGACTCACGTGACGGTCCTCGGGGGCATCGTGGACGCTGCCGTGGTCGGCTCTGCGCTGATGGCCGAAGTTGAGAAAGCCAGTACAGCGGAAGCAGCTGCGAGCGCGGTCGCTACCCTCGTTCGCTCGTTGAAGTCTGCAGCGCGCAGTGGAGTCAGCCGGCGCAGCGGCGAGGCATCGTAGATTGACTTCCAGGACCCGACGAACCTTGCAACAGCTTTCCCGGATTGCAGTAAACTTCTGTCGCACTGATTTCATGCAATCGCAGAATTGGGAGCCCGGATGGATAAGCGTGTGGCCAATGCGGATCGAGCCATTGCCGGCATTCAAGATGGCGCGACCATTTTGCTGGGAGGTTTTGGATTGTGCGGCATCCCGGAAAATTTGATCGCGGCGCTGCGTCGCAAAGGCGCCAAGCACCTGACGTTGGTCTCAAACAACGCGGGCGTGGACGATTTTGGCATTGGCCAGCTGTTGCAAAGCAAGCAAGTCAGGAAAATGATCGCCAGTTACGTGGGCGAGAACAAAACCTTCGAACAACTCGCGCTAAAAAAGGAAATTGAGGTGGAGTTGAATCCGCAAGGAACGCTGGCCGAGCGCATTCGCTGTGGCGGCGCGGGAATTCCCGCGTTCTACACGCCGACCGGCTACGGAACCATGGCGGCGGAGGGGAAGGAAGTGCGCGAGTTCAACGGCCGTCCGCACGTGCTGGTTCCGTCCTTGCGCGGCAATTTTGCGTTCATCAAGGCCTGGAAGGGCGATCGCTGGGGGAATCTGGTCTATCGCAAGACGGCGCGAAATTATAATGCCGTGATGGCCACCGCAGCGGACTACGTGATTGCCGAGGTCGAGGAAATTGTGGACCTGGGTGCGCTGGATCCCGATTGCGTGCACACGCCGGGAATTTTCGTGGACGCGATTTTTCAGGGCGCAAATTATGAGAAACGTATCGAACGTCGCACGCTGCGAAGGCGTTAGGAGCTACAAATGCCGGTTGAAATAGACAAGCGCGAAATAATCGCGCGCCGCGTGGCGCAGGAGTTGCGCGACGGCTACTACGTGAACCTGGGAATTGGGCTGCCCACGCTGATCCCCAACTATTTGCCTCCCGGCATCGAAGTGATTCTGCAGTCCGAAAATGGAATGCTCGGCATCGGCCCGTACCCATACGAAGGCGAGGAAGATCCGGATTTAATCAATGCCGGCAAGGAAACGATCACGGAAATCCCCGGCTGCTCGTATTTCTCGAGCGCGGAATCCTTTGGCATGATTCGCGGCGGGCGCATCAACGTGACGGTGCTGGGCGCGCTGCAAGTGGACGAAAAGGGAAATCTGGCGAATTGGGCCATCCCCGGGAAAATGCTGAAGGGCATGGGTGGCGCGATGGACCTGGTGGCTGGCGCCAAGCGCGTAATCATCGCGATGGAACACACCACCAAAGACGGCGAACCGAAAATCGTGAAAAAATGCAGTCTGCCGCTGACGGGTGTTGGTGTCGTAAAACTGATTGTGACTGAGCTCGGAGTAATTGAAGTCGCGTCGCAGGGCCTTGTGCTGCGCGAAGTAGCTGCGGGCGTCACGCCGGAAGAAGTGCAAAAA
Source organism: uncultured Acidobacteriota bacterium (assembly GCA_963795005.1). Lineage (GTDB taxonomy): Bacteria > Acidobacteriota > Terriglobia > Acidiferrales > UBA7541 > Palsa-295. Next base: position 317,330 of record CAWCGE010000023.1, read on the forward strand.
TTCACCGAGCCGGTCTTGAGCCGCGCGCCCGATCTGAAAACGATGTCCGTCTAAGAGCGCCGGCAAAGATAACTCTTCGGACGGCTAGGCTGCGCGAGCGCATAAACTGAGCTAACATCGTTGGACGGGATCTTCCAGGAGAGGCGATGGAGCCGCATTCAATTGTCGTAATCAGTCTGCACACGCCCAAGGAAAAGCTCTGGGGGGAGTTGATTGATATCTCGAACTCCGGAATCACCGTGCGCGGGATTGACCTGAGCTCATTTGACGATTTCGTCAGCCAGGTGCTCCATCCCGAGGGCGACCGCATGGGGTTGCCGACGCTGTTTTTCCCCATGTTGCGAATCGAGCGCATCGCTCTCGACGAGGCGCGCGGTTCGATACCGTCGCTCGCAGAGGTCTTTGAAAGAAAGACAGGCCGGTCACTGGCGGAGTATCTGGCGCAATTTGTGTAGGCAGCTCAGTCTTCTTTCTGAAACTAGCAATCCATGCCCAGCCGAATACTCACGGTCCCCAATCAACTAACCTTCCTGCGGCTCGCTTTCCTCCCGTTTTTCATCATGGCTATTCATTACGAGCGTTACAACTGGGCGCTCGCCATCCTGATTGTTGCGGGCCTTACCGACGCGCTGGACGGCCTGCTCGCCCGTGGCCTCAATCAGAAAACGCCGCTCGGAGCCTATCTCGATCCCATCGCGGATAAGCTCCTGCTTTCTTCGTCTTACCTGGTACTGGCGCTGCACGGGAGAGTCTCTTGGTGGCTGGCGATTCTGGTTCTGGGCCGCGACGTTTTGCTGCTCGTGGCCAGCGCGGTGATTATCATTACCGTGGGCTACATGTCCCTTCCGCCGAGCATTTACGGCAAAGCCACCACGTTCTTTGAAATTGTGATGATCTTTCTGGTGCTGGTTCTGGCGATATGGGACAACCACGCTCTCTGGGTCTTGAAAGGAATTTGTGCCTATTGCGTTGCCGTTTTTGTCTGCCTATCGGGTTTTCACTACAGTATCGTCGTGTCCCGGCGGCTGCACGCGGGATCCTAGTTCAGCGGGCATTCGAAGCGCGGCGCTTCAACCTGCGTGAAGAACACCGAAAGCCACCACCGCCAAACTCGCCGCCACCGCAAGACCGGTTGTCCAGCCCAATAAGCTCGCGCGCTTGCGTTCTTCGGGCGAGGACGGAGCGCGATCCACCATCACTTTGCCGAGCAGGAAGCCGGTGGCGAGGCCTCCCAAATGCGCAAAATTATCGATGCCCGAGAATACAAATCCCATGATCGCGATGTAGATCAGCCATTTGATTAATTGGCTCCGCAACATTTGCATGGAGGCGCTGCGCCGATTGGTTGTGATCGCGAGAAGAACGCCGATCAAACCAAGCAGCGAGCCCGAACCGCCGACGCTGAAGTGGCCAACCAGACTGCTTAGGAGGTAAGCGCCGATTCCCGTAACCACGTAGATAAAAAGGTATCGCGCCGAGCCGTAAAGTTCTTCGATCTGCGGACCAATATCCATCAACACCCACATGTTGAACCCAATGTGGAGCAAGCCACCGTGCAGGAAAGACGCCATTATCAATCGCCACGGCTGCACTAAATCCCCGGGCCATGGGAGAGACGCCCCTAGTTTAAACAAAACCTGCCCGCTTATTCCGCCCAGGCTCATGAGCGCGGAGAATCCGCCGCCTGCGGGGGCTTGTAGGCCGCTCGCGCGAATGGTGGCGAGCAAGCTGGCGCCGTAGAGCAAACAGCTCAAGGTCAGAATGCCGTAGGTCGCGGGCGATGTGGTGGGAAGCAGGCGGCTGAGCGAACGAGTAGCTGCCGCCATGCCGAACGTCATGCTCGCGCCGCATTGATGGCATCTCGTCGCAGTTGCGCCGACGAGTGTGCCGCACGCAGGACACAGCTTGGGACGGGCGTCCTCCTTGCGCGTGCCGCCAAAAAGACCGCTCATCTGTTCGCGAAAGCGATCCAACTTCCAGCGCAGGCGCGGCGAAATATCCAATAGGGTTCCTTGCGAGAATGTAGGTGCGTTTCTATAATACCGAACTTGGGAGCAAACCAGTGAATCAGGAAACTGCGTGAGGCTCACCGCCCTGCCACGGGGATTATCCGCAAGATCAGTGAACGAATTGGGGCACCAGAGAATTCGTGTCACGGGGTTTGTGTTGGCGTTGACCTCGGCTTTACTTGCCGTTGCAGGATGCGCGCAGCACAAAGTGGCGACGCGCCCTCCGGCTGCACAACCACAGCCTGCGTCGCAACCGAATGTGTCCGCCGGGAAGGGAGCACCCTCGCGACCTTCTGGAGCGCCTCCAGCAATTGAACAGCAACCGGCAATCCCCGGCGAATACCTCGAGGAAGGCGTCGCGTCGTGGTACGGAATTCCATTCAACGGCCATCGCACTTCGAATGGCGAAATCTACGACATGCATGAATTTACCGCAGCGCATCGCACGCTGCCGTTTAACTGCATCGTGCGCGTGACGAACCTCGATAACGGCAAAAGGACGGAGGTGCGCATCAACGATCGCGGCCCATTCGTGGCGAACCGCGTGATTGACTTGTCGCTGTCCGCCGCGCAAGCCATTGAAATGGTCGGGCCCGGCACCGCCAACGTGCGTCTGGAAATCGTGTCGGGGCCGAGCCTGCAAACCGGCTTCTTCGGCGTTCAGATTGGAGCGTTCAAAGCGGAGGAGAACGCCGAACGGCTGAAAGCGCAGCTGGAAGGGAGCTATTCGCCGGTAAGCATTGCGCCTTACGATTCGCCAAACGGCACGTTCTACCGCGTGCGTGTGGGCCGTTTGGCCAGCGAAGACGCGGCGCGCCAGCTCGCCAGTCAATTGCGCAGCGCGGGCCAATTCACAACTTTTGTCGTCCGCCTCGACGAGTAGATCCGGCTATCGTTTCCTTCACGTCTATTTGCCTTTCATCACGTAGACGCCATCCCAGTCCGAAGCGGGCGCTTCGGCAAGATACTCCCCGCAGCGCGCCAGGAAAATTCGCGATGGGCCATCATTGGGCCAGCGTCCAAGAACTGCCTCGAAGGCGGCGATCGCCGCGAGCCAGTCGTGCCGCTTATAGGCTTCCCGCGCCTCGCTGAATAATTCGACGAGTTCCTTCCCATTGTTCGCGACCACCTCCGGCGTCAGAATTTCGTAAATCGTCAGGGGCCGCAGTTTGCCTTTCACGCGGATCAGGTCAATCTCCCGAAGCATCAGCTGGTCGGTGTGCAACTCTCTCAGCGTGGACTCGCTGATCAGTATATGCGTGCCATATTGCTTATTCAGGCCTTCCAATCGCGAAGCCAGATTTACCGCGTCGCCGATCGCCGTATAGCCATAGCGCAGCGACGAACCCATGTTGCCCACCGACGCGACGCCGGTGTTGATCCCGATTCCAATGTCGAGGATTGGTTTTCCCTTCGCGCGCCAGTCCGTTTGCAATTCGGCGAGGCGCGTAAGCATATGGACCGCGCCTAAGCAGCAGCGGTCGGCGTGATTGGGCTCGTCAAACGGAGCGCCCCAAATAGCCATCACCGCGTCACCGATGTACTTGTCGAGAGTGCCGCGGTGCTGAAAGATAATCCTGGTCATCTCGGTGAGATAGGAGTTGAGCAAGTCCGCGAGTTCCTGCGCGTCGAGCGATTCGGAAATCGTGGTGAAGCCGCGGATGTCGCTGAAAAGGACGGTGACGTCCGTCTTTCGCGGCTTCACGCGTTCGGGATCGTTAAGCAAGCGCCGGATTACTTCGGGGCTTACGTATTGCTGAAACGCGCCGCGCACCCTGCGCTTTTCCTGCTCTTCAAAGAGTACGCGGTACAGTGCCACCAGGCTGACGTTGGGAATCAGCGTGAATATCGCCGGCACGACAAAGTTCAGCCACCAACCGTGCAGAAACGCCCAATACACGATGCCCGCGAACGGCAGCAGCAACACAAAACCCAGCGCCATCCAACGCGGCTGTACCACGGCAAGCCAGATTCCCAGCGGAATGCCAAACAGAAAAATGAAGCCGATATCGGTGAGCACTTGCGGAGCATGGTGCACGATAAATTGCTGGTTCAGAATGTTGTCAATCGAGTTGGCATGGATTTCCACACCTGGAAAGATGATGCCTCCAAAAGGCGTGGCGCGCGCGTCGCCGATCCCCGTCGCCGAGGCGCCAATCAAGACGATTTTGTCCTGGAACGTTCCTTTCGGGAATTTGTTCAGTGCCGCATCGGCGAAAGAAATGTAAGGATACGTGCGCGCCGGACCGTGGTAGTTCACCATGAGCCGGCTAATCTCGTCAGGGTGCACGATGAGCTTCGGCCCGAATTCGACGCTGACGATTCCTCCTCCGCCATAGTTCAGCACGGTCTGCTGGCTGGAGAGGCCGAGATACAAGCGCACGGTTTGCACATCGAGCGAAGCATAGATGTCCCAATTGGCAAGATCGGGGTCGCGCCCGTACGGAATTGCCAGCAACATGCGGCGCACCACACCATCCGGATCCACCGGGACGTTGAAGAAGCCGGCGCCTCCGTTGTCCGATGCCACGGCGCCCGTGAAAACTGCCGCGTTCGCCTCTACGCCGCGCGGGACAAGATATGCATCTTCATATTGCTGGATCAAACCCAGGCGGTCCTTCAATCCGTTCACAGATTTCAGAGCCCGCACCTGCGGGAAAGGAAAAAAAGCAATCAAAGTTGCATATTCATCGAGCGACTGATTTGAAACTCCTTCCAGGTCCACTTGGGTGTAGAGAAAATAATTCCCCAGCACCACGCCGCCAAAGCGTTGAATGGCATCTGCGAATTGCAGGTCATAGTTGTATTGTTGCTCTTTGCGTTTGACTTCGCTAAGAACCTCGGAGCTGACAGCTGCGCCCTTCGCGCGCTGTTGCGTTAGATCGCTCGAGAGATCCTGTAGTGGCAGAGCCGACTGGTCCGGCTTGCTGAAGGTGATATCGAAGGCCGCGACGCGCGCGCCATCTTCGCGCAGTGCGTCGAGCATACGGGCGAAATAGACGCGCGGGAAGGGCCAATGCCCCAGCACTTCCTGGGACCTTTGATCGATGTCCACAATGACGATGCGTGGGTCGGTTGGCGTGTGTCCGCGCAATTGAAAGCGCGTGTCCAGGCTGCTCAATTCCAGCCGGTTCACGAAGTCAAACAGGGGCATGGGCCGCTCGCCCACGAATGTTGTCACGTAAATTGCGAGAGCGGCGAGCGTGACCCCCAGGCTGATTCCGAACGAGACTTTGCGTCGCCACCATTCGCGCAGCAGCCCGAAAAGTTTGCCTGTCGAGCGATCGGCCATGATAGCCAAGAACAACGATGAACCGGAGCAGCGATCGAATCCGAGGAAGGCTAACAAAGGCCTGCGGGCGATTCAAGATGTGAGTCCGGAAGCGGTGCTATGCGCGGAGCGGCCAATAGGTAGTAGAATCGGCCAACGGTGCGGCGCGGATAGGTTCCGATATACTGAAGCGTATTCCCGCACGGCCGAAGACTTCATGGGCGAAAAGAGACAGATTTGGTATCTGGAAGGCTCGACGGCGGCGAAGCTCGTCGCGTCGTTGGGCGCAAGCTATGATTTGCAGCCCTTCCGCAATGGCCAGCAAGATGATTCAGCCACTGCCGCGCGCGGCGAATCGGCCGCAGGCGCTTTTGTGGTGCTGTCCGACGCTAAGGACGGCGTGCTGGCCCTGCCGCCACTATGCAGCAGTTCCAGCGCCAACTTTCGCGTCATAGGCGTGTCGCCGCCTTCGGTCCGTTCCTCAACTGGACCGGGTTCTCCGGCGCCGAAAAGAGCTCCGGCGATTCTAGCGTATGTATCCGCGAACGCTTCCCCAGAAGAGGTGGAGAAAACTCTAGCCCTTGCGTTCGAGAACATCGAACTTGCGGAGCGCGCACGCGCCAGCCGGGAAGCGTTAGACAACGCCGAACGCGAGCGCGAACAGCTCAACGAAATTGGCGTGGCTCTATCGTCGCAACGAGACATTCAGGCGCTACTCGATCTGATTCTTGCCAAAGCGCGGGAAATTACGCGGGCGGACGCCGGCTCGCTCTACCTGGTAGAGGACGAGGGGCAAGGGCAGCGCCATTTGCGCTTTATGCTGACGCAAAACGACAGCTTGGAGTTTCCGTTCAAGGAATTCATTTTGCCGCTCGCCGAAGATTCTATGGCGGGATACACCGCGTTGCGCGGTGAAGTTCTGAATTTTGCCGACGCCCACGCGATTCCGCCCGAACTGCCATTCCATTTCAACGATCGCTACGATCGCGACTCGGGTTATCGCACCCGGTCGCTGCTTACGTTGCCGATGCGCAATGCAAAGGGCGAAGTGCTGGGCGTCCTGCAACTGATCAATTCCAAACGCAATCCTGCCGCGCGGCTGCACAGCGACGCGGATGTCGCTAAACAAGTGCAGCCATTCCATCCGCGCTCGGTGCGGCTCGCGCTGTCGCTGGCATCGCAAGCGGCCGTTGCGTACCAGAACAGCAAGCTATACGACGATATCCAAAGGCTGTTCGAAGGCTTTGTCAGCGCGGCCGTCACCGCCATTGAACAACGGGACCCGACCACCTCCGGGCATTCGCTTCGCGTGGCGACTTACACGGTGGGTTTGGCCGAGATCGTGGATCGCACCGCGTCCGGACCGTATAGCGTCGCGCGTTTCGATCCCGAGCAGATGAAGGAAATCCGCTACGCTGCCCTGCTGCACGATTTCGGAAAAGTTGGCGTCCGGGAAGATGTGCTGGTCAAGGCGAAGAAGCTCTATCCGATGCAGATGGACCTGGTGAAGCAGCGCTTCGACTACATCCGCAAGGAAATGGAAGCGAATATGGTCCGCCGCAAGCTTCAGGTGTTTCTGGAACGCGATCGCGGCGACGCGCTGGCGGAAATCGCCCGGCTCAGCGAGGATTTCGACCAGCGGCTGGCCCGCCTGCAGGACTATCTTGACTTCATCGCCGAAGCAAACGAGCCCACCGTGATGGAGCAAAGCGAATTCCGGAAACTTCGCGAAATCGCAGAGCAGTACTTCGTAGACACCACGGGAATCGAAAAGCCGTATATCAATCCGGTCGAAGTGCGGCTGCTTTCGATTCCCAAAGGAAGCCTGGACGCATCCGAACGCCAGCAAATCGAGTCGCACGTCGTTCATACGTTTAATTTTCTGAGCCAGATACCCTGGACCCGGGAATTGCGCCGCATTCCGGAGATCGCGCGAGCGCATCATGAGAAACTGAACGGGGAGGGGTATCCGTATAAGTTGCGCGGCGACGAGATTCCGCTGCCGACCAAGATGATGACCATTTGCGACATTTTTGACGCGCTAACCGCCTCCGACCGTCCCTATAAGCGCGCTGTTCCCATCGATCGCGCGCTCGGAATACTGGACGATTGCGTCCGGGCCAACGAAATTGACCCGGAACTTTTCCGCCTGTTCCGCGAATCGAAGATCTACGAGCGGGTGTTGCCGCCCGCTTCCAAGTAATGCGCCGCGGGTTGCTTTCTTTGGCAGCGAGAGCGGCGATGGCGAAACGAAGGGCTGGAGTTCTTGGGATAATCGTCTTCCTCGGTTTGCCCTTCTTAGGTGCTGCAGTAGACTCACCGCCGCAATCTCCCGCTTCCACCACTTGGGCCGTTTCGATTGTGCTGCCATCCAGAATCGTTTCCGGCCAGCCCGCAACCCTTGCCGTACTTGGTGTGGATGGGCGTCTCGCGCAGGGAGTTATGGTTGACATCGGAAAGGACCAGCACGTCAAGACCGACAAGACGGGGCGTGCATCCTTCATCGCCCCGACCGGCTCGTCAGTGTTAATTGCGACCGCCGCGGGAAATTCGGCCGCAGCTCTTGTGGATGCGGCTCCGCCGGTCGCCAGTACACCGGCGCCGACTGTCGCGCCCGTCGTGTCGCAACTCGACGAGTTCCCGATTTGCGGCGGCAAATTTCGCGGGGATGCCGACGCGAATCACGTGAGCTTGAATGACGATAGAGCGTTTGTGCTGGCAGCTTCACCGGAATGTTTGGCCGTACTGGCCAGCCCGCGAGCAATTCCCGGCCCGGCGAAAATCTCGATTGCAACGCCGGGCGCGCAATGGAACACCGACACCACGCTGGTCAGCTTGCATTTTGATCCGCCATTGCCGCCGCTGGTGCCGGAGAAACGAAGCAAGCTGATTTTGCACGTGCAGGGTTCGGATCAGGCGTTGCGCGTGCTGGTGGAGAACAAAACCCCGGGCGTGTTGCGATTCGGTCGAGGCGACCGTCAGGAATTGCTTACTTCAGGTGGGCCGCAGAATTCCGCGGAAATCGCGGTGCAGGCGATCATCACTGGGGATTTCTCATTTCACGCGCGCATTCTTGCCGCGCCAGATGCTGATGCGGCCCGCCGCTATCTGTCCGCGGCAGAACCGCTCGCTCCCAAGGATCTTCAGCACGTTATTAGAAACCTCGCAGACCGGCTCACGCACCACCCTCGCGACACCCAAAAGGTCGGGCGCGAAGTTGAACAGATTATATCCACAACGATGGCTGGGGATTTCCGCACCTTGCTTGAAGCCGCAGCCTCCGCGCTGGAATAGTCCGCGGGAATTGATTCGTGAGGCAGGGGAGTGCCGGACCTGATGTCAGAATTGAGTTCCTATTCGTCGGTTGCCGGAGCGAGTATCTTTGCCGGTGCCTCGGGCAATGCTCCCTGCGCCATTTGCTCCAGAGAGTTGCGCGCCCGCCCGAGCCGGCTATCCGCATCTTCATAGCTTTGCTGCGCATGACGAAGATGCGTGCCAAGCTTTTCATACACGTCCGCGAATAACTCAAACTGTTTTTTCAGTCCGGCCATGCCAGCCAGCAAATGCCGCGTGTTTTCCTCGATTTTTTGGCCCTGCAGGCTGATCGCCACCGCGCTGAGACACGCATAAAAAGTATTTGGAGAAACCGGGAAGACGCGCTTGGCGCGGCAATATTCATCGAGTTGTCCGTATTTGGAATCCTGAGTCATCAGCAGCTCGTAATAGACGCCCTCGGACGGCACGAACATCAGCGCGTAGTCGAAGGTATGCTCGCCTTCCAGAATGTATTTCTCCGCGATGGAATCGCCATGTTTGCGGACCGCTACAGAGAATTCGCGCCGCGCTGTTTCACCGGTCTCCATGAGCCTGCGGTAGGCGTCCAGCGGAAACTTGGAATCCACGGAAAGAATGCGGTCGCCGATGCGCACGATGGCGTCCACAATCGCGCCAGTGGAATCGAAACGATATTGCGTCTGGTAGGCGCTGCGCGGCAGCGCGTCTTGCAACAGGCGTTCCAGGACGACTTCGCCCAGCATTCCTCGGGTTTTTGCGCCGCCCAAAACGTTTTGCAGCGTTTGAGTTGATTTTGACATCTCCTGGCCTGCAAGTTGCACTTCCGCCAGTTGCATGCTGATTTGTCGAATTGCCTCGTTCGAAAATTGTAGCTGCTGCCCCATGGCAATCTGCGCGTCGCTCGCCAGCTTCCCCGATGAGGCCACACCGCTCTGCAGTTCCTGGCGCACTTGGCCCAGCTGCGTCGTCACCGCCTGCATCAGGTGATTGATTTGCACGTTGACGGACTGGCCTTGACTCGCCAATGAATTCTGCATTTCCTGGCGAACAGCGGAAAGTTGCGCATCCGAGCGCCGGGCGGCGGACCACACGATGCCTGCAATGACGACGATCGCAGCCAGGCCAGTCACCACCCAGAGAATTGAAACCATCGACAGCATTCCTCACGGACTTAACGCTTTTCTGAGTCCTTCTTCTTACTTTAACGCGAACGCGCGAGTGCGAGAAGCTGTTTCCTGGAAGCAGAACAGGCGCCAATGAAAGAAGGGAGTTCGCGATTCGCGAAAAATGCCGGAACTCTCCCCCGAAATTTGCTGCAGCCCTTCGCTAGAAGCTTAATTTCAACGCGAACTGGAACGTCCGCGGGTCGTATGCCGACGTCGGCTGGCCAGCAGCACAGGTCGTCGCACCGGCCGTGGAATCGCAGACGGGATTAACGCCACTCACGTTGAAGCGGTTCAACATGTTGAATCCGTCGGCGATGACTTGGAGGTTCACGCGCTCGGTAATCGGGAATTGCTTGGCAATGCGCAGATCGATTTGGAAAAAGCCGGGCTGATTGAAGGCGTTGCGGCCCAGATCGCCCGTGCAGCCGGTCGGCGGCGTCGGAATGGCGGCATTCGGCGGGATCTGCGATCCGTCGCTGCCCAAGCAAACCGTCGGAATGATGAATTCGGCGTTGTGAATGTAGGGCGACACAGTAGCTGCCGGGAAACCCCCTGGCACCGAGGCACCCTTGGGCAGGGCGGACGGTCGGCCCGTCGAAGACCCGAAATCCAGATTCGTATCGTAACCGAGCAGCACGTTAAAGGGCCGGCCCGAGGCCACTTCGACCACCGGCGAAACGGTGATGTTCGCCAGGAATTTTTTCCAAAAGCCTGAATCGCTCTGGCGGAAGGGCGTCTGATACACCGCGCTGGTGATCCAACGATGCCGCTGATCAAAGTCCGAGTTTCCTCGCTCGCCGTTCGGGTTGCTGTTGTCCTGCGGATTCAGAAGAGTGGAAAGGTCGGTCGAATCGTCGATGGTATGCGACCAGGTCCAGCCGGACACCATCTCGAACCCGTGGGAAAACCGCTTCGTAACCGTCAACGTAAACCCGTTATAAAGAGAATTTCCGGTGGAAGTCTGAGGGTTCACGTCGCTCCAAGGCACCTGCACGCCCGGAAAGCCCGTGGGGAACCCACCCAACTGCGCGAGTCCAACCAGATTGGCGTAGCCGCCAACCAATCCGGCGAAAGTTGGATTCGGCCCCGAGGGCCGGAAGAAGTTGAACGCAGCTGCTGTGCCGATCGGTCCCACAGGTGACCCGCACCCCGGGGCGGAAGATCCGATTCCGAAGACGCCGGGAGCCTCAACGAACACGCTTCCCGTGCCGGTGGCAACACAGCCCGGCACCCCTCCATTGGCCGGAACTTCGACCGTGAGCGGGTTTGTGCCGGGGGTGATGAGCCCTGCCGCAAGGGCATTGCCGGCGTTGGAATCAAGGATGGCTGGATTGGTGACGTTGATGTTGATCGTTCGATCGAGGTGCGTGCCGTGCGTGTAGTTGTAACCTGCGCTAACCTTCCAGTCCTTGGTGATCTCTCGTTCGATTGAGAGGTTCGCCTGCTGCGCCAGTGCGTACTGGAAATTGCTCTTGATCGGGATTGTGTAGGGGATGCCCACGAGCGGATACCCCAGGGCTCCGGGAACAAGCGGGTTTGGCACAGTCAGATAGTTTTGATTGATGAACAAGGAATTGGGTTGGAACTCGTTGAACCGTTGCTGATTCGGCTCGTAGCACATGTTTGGAGTAGCTGTCGAACAGCCCATGTTCGGCACATTCAATATTCCCTGAAAAATCGATGCCGCGTTCAATGAACCATCCGGCGTGCCGCCGGGAAACTGCAACAGTGCGGAACGCGCGCCATCTTCCGCTGTGGCCAGGAACGTGAGCGCCAGCGCCGGATTATCGTAGAAGAACCCATAACCGGCGCGGATGACGGTCTTGCCGTCTCCCCAGGGATCCCAAGCAATACCGATGCGTGGAGAGACGTTGTTAGTATCCACTGGAACTCCTTCCTGCACGCCAAAGGCTTTTTCGGCCACAGCGTTTGCCGCGGTGGCGGGCGCAAAGGTGGGCTGCCACCCGATGTCGTAACGCACGCCGTAATTGAGGGTGAGCCTCTGACTGATCTTCCAACTATCCTGTGCAAAGACTCCCAACAACTCGTTGTTGAACGGGTTGTTCGATTGCCCGATCCCCTGGAAGAAAATCGTGGGCGTGCCGAACCCATAGGCCTGAACGGGGGTCAAACTCGGCGCTCCGTTCGCGATGGACACACTTCCAAAATCATAGACGCCGCCATAGTTCAGCGTGAAAGTCTGCGCTGCTGGGGACTCCAGTTGGATAAAATTGAAGTCAACGCCGAATTTGAGCGAGTGCCTTCCCTTGATCCATGTCAGGTCATCGGTGAGCTGGTAACGTTTTTCAAGGCGGTCTTCCGTGGAGAACGGCTCGCGTCCGAAATAGGCGGCGCCCGCGATGTTCACGGCCGGATCGGAACCCCCCGGAAGGTCAGAGAAACCATAAAAAAGGCTGCGGCGCGCAAACTGGAAGTGGACCTCATTGAACAGGTTGCTCGCGATGGCAGTCGTATGCTGTGCAATTAAAGCCCAATCGTGGGTCTGCTGGGTAGACGTGCGATTGCCGGCGTTCTGGCCGTACGTTTGATTCTGCGCATTTACCTGAATGCCGGTCACGCTGTCGGGCGAAATCATGAAACGGACAAAGGTATCGTTCTTGGAGTTCCAGATATGGTCGAGCCGCAGGGAATAGATGCTGCCTTTCTCCGAAGTCGGAAAGTTTCCTATGGTTGAAAGCAGGCCTGTGAAGGAAGCAGGCACGGGGGCGCTGGTGCTGGGAAACGTGGCGCCAGGATAGACCGCCGTATTCCCGAAAATAGCCGTGAACGAACTTGCCGCCGCCGCACAAAGATACGGAATGCCGACTGAACTGCCTACACTTGCGACAAACGCTTCCTGAGTAGGCGTCACTAGATATGCCGGGAGCGGGCAGGGCCCGGCCAGGCGAGGCAAAATATTGGAATTGATGAATCCGAAGTTGTCCTGGCCGATGGCAGTGAATCCCGTTTCTTCGCGGCGCGTAAGTTCATAGCTGAAGAAGAAAAAAGTCTTGTCCTTCTGAATCGGGCCGCCCAGGGTGAGTCCGGATTGCACGCGCGTGTAGGATTGCTTGACCGGCGTGGTACCGCACTGGAAGGTAGTTGGATCACACGATGCCGTGACCGAAAAAGGATCCCGTGCTTGGAGCGCGCCGTTCCGCAAGAAACCAAAGGCATCGCCATGAAATTCGTTCGATCCCGATTTCGTCACGATGTTGACGACGCCGCCCATGGCCCGCCCGTATTCTGGCATGTAACTATTCGTGATGACCTGGAATTCCTGCACGCCTTCCTGAGACACGGTGGCGCGCACGCCATTCACGGAGCTGTCTATGGCATCGGCGCCGTCTACGGAGATTTCATTCGACCGCCCGCGCTGGCCGCCGAGGTTCAGGCCCGTATTTGGCGCCGCGCCGATTGAGGGTGTGTTATCGCGCGCGGCGCGCGAATCCAGCAACGTGAAGTTAATGTAGTTGCGCCCGTTGATCGGCAAATTATCAATTTGATTCTGCGTCACCGTCATGGATACGTCCGTCTTGGTTGTCTCGACGAGTTCGGGCGCAGCCGAAACGCTCACCGATGCCGCTGTCGTCTTCAATTGCAACTGCGGGTTGTATTCAGAAGCTTGCCCGAGCGTCAAGGTAAGCGAAGTGCTAGTCAAGACTGCGAAGCCCGAAGCTTCAACGGTGAGTGAATAGGTTCCCGGAGGCACTCCCACAAATTCGTATCTTCCATTGGAGTCGCTCGTAGCCACGCGCATCACGCCTTTTGCCGAATTCTGCAGTGTTAGTTTGGCGTCCTTCACGGCCAGGTTCTGCGGGTCCAGCACGGTGCCGGACAAATTCACAGTGTTGACCTGCGCCGCAGTTCGCGATGTCGCGGCGACCAGCACGGCAAGGATCAGCAATGCGCATATCGCAAACTTACGCACACCCATCTGCATACCCCCGTTCCTCACGTTGAACGCGGACCGCTGGCGCAACCCGCATAGCATCATGGAAGGCAAGACGGACTTTGCTCCGGCCCCCGCCGAGCTACTGAAGAGCGACTTCTACGCCCGCGCCTAACCCATTGCAATAAGAATCTTTATTGTGTTGGATAGAAATTGTTCAAGCGGTTAGCAGGTCACGCTCGAACCAGGAAATCTGACGGAATCAGCGTGAGTTTTCGCGGATGCAGGCGAAAGAGACGAACGAATCGTTATTCGCGGCTGGGCGATCCCGTCAATTGCACCAGGTTCTCGGTCGCTGGAATTGGGGGAATTGGACCGGATTCAAGCGACTGCGGAGCGCGCCAGAAATCCATCGTGGAGATTTGATGGACGCACGAAACGGTGCAGCGCGGAGCGCAGCCTTTTTTTGTCAAGAATTCGCGCTGGCGCTGTTCCATGGTGTAGTCGACGAGCGGTATGCCAGGGTATCCGCGCTGCTGCGAACAGTAATGCACCAGCCCGTCCTCACAGATGTAGAGGTAACGCGAGCCGGCACGGCAACGCCAATTGTTCTCATGCCCTCGAGCGATGTTGTGCTGAAACTGGTTGATACGCGTGAACGATTGTTTGCCGAGCGACATGATTTCTTCGAAGATTTCCTGTTCGCGAGGTCCGAGCGGCTGAAGTTGGCCGTTATGATCGTGCAGAATCCCGACGGTTGACGTGAACCCCAGCTCAATGGCCCGGTGCGCGACCGTCAAAGCGTCTTCGGAATTCGCAACCCCACCGCCGAGCACCGAATTGATGTTCACCTGAAATTCAGCGTGCTCGGCGAGCAGCTTGAGTTTTTGCTCCAGGACTTTCAGGCTTTTCTTCGAAACCTCGTCCGGGTTGACGTTGTCTATGCTGATTTGCAGGTATTCCAGCCCGGCGCGATTCAGCGCTTCAATCCTGTCGGCAACCAGCAGGTAACCATTAGTGATGAGCCCGGCCATGATGCCGTTTTTGCGGATGCGCGCGACGATGGCGTCCAGGTCCGGATGCAACAGAGGCTCGCCGCCACTGATCGTAACGATCGAAGTCCCCATCGCACCCAGGCGATCGATGCGCCGGAACATCTCCTGCGTCGGCACCGGCTTCGAAAAATCGTCAAACTCGTTGCAGTATGTGCAGGCCAGATTGCACCGGCGGATGGGAATGATATGAACGAGCAGCGGATGGCGTGTGGAGACGAGCCCCTTCGCGATCATGCGAAATTCGCGCAGTTTGCGATGCGCCGCGAGCAATTTTCGGCGAATTTTCTTGCGTGCTGTCACGGTTTCAGGAAGGCCGGCGATCGGATCATCCCCCCGGAGCGCCCCATCCCTCGCTAATGATTATGCCATATCCCCGAAGTTGCTCCCGACAGGATCGCCTCGCTTGCGCAGAAAGTAAGGCCGAACTTTAGTCCGACCATTGCTCCGGCGTGCGGTCCCAGCGATGGGCTTTTAGCTTCTGGAGCAACCCTGGGTCCAAGAGACCAAGATCGCTGTATGCAATGTTCTCCTTGACGTGATCGAGCTTCCGCATACCGACAATGGTGGTGCTGACATCGGGATTCGAAAGGATAAACCGCAGCGACATTTCTGGCAGTGTCATCCCCGCCGGCAATAACTTTTTCAGTTCGTTTACGCGCGCCACGGTGTTGGCGAGGTTGGAAGGCCCAAAATATTTTGCGCGCCAGTCGTCCGCAGGAAACCTGGTGTCCGCCGTCATTTTCCCGCCGAGGCTGCCCTCGTCCAGGGGGACTCGCGCAATGACGCCGACGTTCAGTTCCCGGCAAACCGGAAACAATTTGTCCTCCGGCGCCTGATCGAAAATGTTGTAGATCACTTGCACCGTGTCCACCAAGCCCGTATGCAGCGCCTCGATGCCGTTTTCAGGCTCCCAGCGATTCAGGCTAAGCCCAAAGTAACGAACCGTTCCATCCCGCTTCAGCTTCTCCACCGTTTCGCGAAATTCAGGCTCGGCAGCCCAGCTGTCGTCCCACACATGGAATTGCAACAGATCAATCGGGCCGGTCCCCAGCTTCTCCCGTATCTTGTTGGCGTATTCGAAAACATGCTCGCGCGGAAAAACTTCGCGGTATTTGTATTCGGGCTTCGCCGGCCACTGGTCGTTCATGGGCGGAATTTTCGACGCAGCGTAGAGCCGTTTGCCCTTGTTTTTCGCCAGAATCTGGCCGAGTAGTCCGTCGCTTTTTCCTTCCCCGTAAGCCCAGGCCGTATCAAAGAAATTGCACCCTAGATCCACCGCCAACTGCAGGGCTTGCAATGACTCCTTGTCTTCGGAGCCACTCCAGCCGCTCATCCCCCACAGTCCGTGCGCGATGTCGCTCACTTCGAATCCGGTTCGCCCGAGCTTGCGATATTTCATCAGGTCTCCTTCATGTGTCATAAAGTACGTCCGGGCCCGCTGGCATACCGCCCATGCGGCCGTGTTGTGTCGGCCGGCATCTGAGCATATCAAAGGCTCCCGGGAATCTTGTCGGCCGAAGGAAATTACTATCTTTGCTGTATTGTCGCAATTTCATCATCGGAGCTAGCCTGCTCCTGCCGGCTCGTTGACAAGCTTACCGGGTCGTCTCTGTTCGCTAATGTTGCTTTTGGAGCGGAGAGCGCGATGACAACTAGTTGAAAAACACCAGAGCCGTGGACGTAGCGGCGACGCCGGAAGCTAGCCGGCTGCGACGAAAGGAATTCCCAAGGTCGGCGGGACGATGAGTTACTTCGAACTAATCGTTGTTGCTGGTTACCCTAAGGTTTTGGCGACTCCTGGAATGATTCCGGCGGATCAAGAGAGCACTGTTTCCAGAATGCGGCCTCCGGCAAATCCCCGTCCACTATTTGTTTCAAGCTCGACAGCGTGGCAGCGATTTGTCCTCCGTCTGCAGAATCAAAAACTATAACCACGCCATCGACCCGTGGTGTCGCTGAGTCCACCTCTGGATACGCCTTCTCGAACAGGCTCTTTGCAAACGCCAGTTTTTGCTTTGGCGTCGTGGTCGCGGTCGGAGACTCTGGCTCGATCCAAATCACCTTCACGGTCTTCGCTTTAAGCGGCTCCCAACTACCGCCGAACGTATTGGTTTCTTGCCGGCTTATCTTGAAAAGCTCGCTGTTGCTGGGCGCCGAATCGGCGGCCTTGGGAGCGGCCTGCACATAGTCGGCGGGCAATTCCAGATGAGTGCGGCGAATCCATCCGCGAGAGGCGCCCGAAATTTGCACGTGCACCCACGCGCCTTCGACTTCGATGATCTGAAATTCGTCCTCCGCAGCGGCGGTAAGAAGCACTTGCGAATTTTCCGAAGGCTTTGAGAAGACAGGCGCGCCTCCTTTTTTCACCGCCACAAGGTCCGTCGGCCGCACCTGATTGTGCAACACATCCTCGAGCGCCTTGATTTCAGCGGTGAGGTCTTGGACCTGCTTTTCGTCCGCCGCTCGCCGCGCCTTCATTGACTCGATACTTTCTGCCGGCGCCGCCGCTGCAAAAGTTGCGGCCGGCGCCCGCATTGGAATCAAAGGGCCGCTCGCCGCGCCACTCTTATTTGAGGAAGATTCGCCCGTACCTGCGTCAGATGGATCGATGTTGGCCTGCGGGCGCAGCCCACCGGTAGACGCGGGGGCTCTAGAAGCCGATGCTCCTGATCCCGTGCCGGTGTTGACTGTGGAATTCGGCCCCAGCGTTTCCGCGATCTGATCCAAGAGATCGTTTTCGACGTGACCGTTTGACACCAACACGCGATAGCCGGATCTCGCTGGCGAAGGATCCTTGTACCATGCCGTGATCTTCGCGGTGGCTTGCACCACCGCGCCCCCCGCGGGCGTCGCACTCACGTGAAAGGTGCACTCGTAGTATCCCCGTTCGTAGCGATCGATCGGCTGATCTCCGGGTTCGACGAACCCTTCGAGAGTCGGCAACCGTCCACTGGACGATTCGCGAAGCTCGTCCACCGCCCTCTGCACGTCGGAAACATTTTTGGAGAAGGAGCGCTCGTATACCGATTGCGCGGCGGCAAATTTGCCTAGAAGCGTGGCCAGAATGAGCAGTTTCCAGAACCTGGAGATTGGCCGACGGAGCTTCCTCACGGCAGCGGTTCCACCTGATCGCGGTGCAGCCATCCGCGATGCCCGTCCACAGTTTCCACCCCATACCAATAGGGTGTGATTATTTCCACGAGAACGTCCGAATTCGCCGGCACCGATCCGATCGTAGCCGCGCGCTCGAAGGGCGCCGACTTCAGGTCGGCTTTGTCCTTTACTCGTACTTCGGCGTCGTGCTCCAGTTCATGCGCCCTCAACTTCAAGCTATTCGCGGAAGCATCCGCGTCCTGGAGCCGGGCGGCTATCTCGGCCCGTTCTTTGGCGCTGGCTTGCGCGTCCCGCAGCTGTTGCTGCCGTTGCTGCGCCTCCGCCGTTTGTCGTTCCTCCCTCTGGATTCGAACAATCTGGCCTTGAATCTCCGCGAACTCGCTGGTCTCGACGGTCGTATCCGATTCGTGCACTCTTTTCGATCCGTCTTCCACGAACACCGAGTCAATCTGCAAGTGCGTGCGGTTCGGGTCGACGCCCAGCACGATGTAGCGCACTGTGATAACGCCGATATCGGCGCTGTTCTTGAAGTGGCGAGGAGCCAGCGCGTCGCGGCGAATCTTGTAATATGCGTGACCCTCGCCTGTCCATGGTCCGTAGTAAGGCGAAGAAGTCGCTGGTTCCGCATCCGTTAACTCGTCCTCTCTCTCGTACACCCGCGTCCCGTGAATGATCTGATCCTGGATGACGTATTGGACGGCCTTGGTCACATCGGCTTCCGAGGCTTTCAAGTCAATTGCGAACCCCTCCGGCACATCCGCTTTCTTGTCGTGCTGCGGAAAAGTGGCGGGAAACGCGATGGTGTTGGCAGCGGCCATCAACAGGAACGCGCAACAGAGCAGGGAACGGCTTCGTAAAGCGATAAATCCGCGCGGCAAAAGACTCGGAGAACAGCCATCTCTTGCAGTAAGAATTGCAACCAGCGTCACCCCACAGTCTCCCCGGCCAAACATCTACTCCCTCGCATCCAGTATAATTTTCAGTCAATCAAGTCGTACGCCCGCCAGATTCCACTGTCAATTCCAAAAAATAGCGCGCGTGGAAGCGAAAGCGGACCGCGAAGGCGCTTCCTGGGGCAAGATGCCCTAAAAGCGCGCCAAAAACAATTGTAAAGATTTGTTAATTTTTGTCTTGCATTCTCAAATCCCTAGAGGTATTTTCCGTCCGTTTGGGGTGTGCTGTGACGGGAAGGCCTCGTTCAGAGGTTATCCCGGGTTCCTGGGATGTTTGGACATAAAAACCAACTCGTTCTCGGTACCGCCTGGCATCTTGCGAGAGTCGCTCCTTCCTTTATTCAAAATCCGATTGCGAGTCATGGACCGTCATTCCCACCGCTTGGAACAGGAGGGCGTATGTCTAGAAAGTATCTTAAGGGTGCGAATCCTGCGAAATGGTCGCGATCGAGTACCCTGCTTGCAAGTGTGTTCATTGTCTTGGCAATGGTTCTCTGTGACGTTCAAGCGGCGAGCGCTCTGCCCACCAGCAAGGTGATGGCGATCCCGGCGTTTGCGCGAAAGTATGGCCTGCCTTGTTCGGCCTGTCATACCGCATGGCCGGAACTGAACAACTTCGGCCAGGTGTTTCGAGATAACGGCTATCAATTGATGAACGACCGTGATTCACCGATTTGGCAGAACCCCTCCTATTTCCCGATCACTTTCCGCATCACGCCGAGCTTGGCACCGTGAGAGCACTGACCATCAGGCGATCGATTCCATTCCCGGAGGGGGAGCAGGTTCCACGTTAGTTTCAGGCACCTTGACACAGGCGGGATTTGATCTCTCCGGAATGGACTTGTGGTCCGCCGGGACTCTGTACAAAAACATTTCGTTTCTGTTGCTGCCGTCCTCGGATCCCACAGCAACGTGGCACTTTGAAAGCGCTTGGGTGCGATGGGACAACATCAAGGGGACACCATGGCTCAACGTCAAGTTCGGCAGATTTGAACTGGACAATCTGATTTCAGAAAAGCGATTCCTGTTCCTGTCGGCCAACGGTGGCCTCTACCAAATTTACCATTTCAATGTCCCGGGAGACTCCAACGACTTCGGCTACGGCGACAATCAAATTGGCGTCGAACTGCTGGGCCACTCCAAGAATAGCTACACGCGCTATTCTGTGTCCGTGCTTAGCAGCAATGAAGGTGGTGTAAACCTCACGACTTCGGTGGCCCCTCCCCGCGGTTAGCCCCTCGAATCGAACTTACGACGTGAATCTGGCTTTTAGCCAAGCCTTCAACGCTCCGGGGTTCAGTGAAAGCGGTTACAGTTTGGAACGGGTCGGCGCGTTTGCATACATCGGCAAACGTCCAACCTATTTCGAAACTTCAAGCGGAACGCCCGAGGTCGGACTCGGCAATAAACCTTTTTTCCGCGTAGGCTTTGCGGGCGATTTGTCGTACAAGAACCTCGAAGTCCTGCCCTTGTTTATGTACGGACATGACAACGCATATTTGGGCGCCGGCGTGCCTTCGACTCAACCACTTCCACCTGGGTGCTCAGGCACCGACCTTTTACGGCGGATTTCTAGAGGCGCATTACTACTTCAATCCGCAGAATGTCGCGCTTTTCCGCTTTGAAAAAGTCAACGTAGGCCAGCAGGGTTTCGTGGCGGCTTCTGCCGGCGTCCCCGGCAGTTTTGGCAACGTCACCGCGTATTCCTTTGGCTACCGCTGGTATCCGATCATGTTCAGCCGGGCGGGATTGGCCCTCGACGCCGAATACTCGCGCGTGAAATCGATTGGGATCGAGCCAGAAAGCGCCGACGGCTGTCGGAGCTGTTGAGCCCGGCTCCGTGGGACGCGGTTTGGAGCAGCAGCGTTTATTTCGGATTTGACTTCGACTTCTAAGGGAGAGACCAGCGATGATACCCAACAAATTCGCAGTGACATTTGCTCTGGGCTCGATGGCCCTTCTTACTCTTGGCGCGGCCTCCACAATGGCTCAGTCGCACGTCAATTCGCCAGCTCCGTGGTTGGGGACCCCCAGTGTCGAAACCGAAGAAAGCCATGTTGACGGCGTCACCGGGCATGCCTACGACGGTAAGAAACTGTACCGGCGCTTTTGTATCGGGTGCCACGGACCCGACGGCAATGGTGAAGGTATGAACGCCCAGTGGATCGATCCCAAACCGAGGGATTTCACTGAGGCCACCTTCAAGTGCCGTTCAACCCCGACCGGCACTCTGCCGACCGATGAGGACTTGTACAACGCCATCACGCGGGGATTTGTCACCACCAATATGCCCCAGTGGAGGCCGCTCTCACCTCAGCAGCGCGCCGATCTCGTTGCCTTCATCAAGACATGGTCGCCTCGGTGGGCGAAAGAGAAACCTGGAACGCCTCTCGCTATTCCGCCGGAAACGCCGATAACGATTGACAGCATTCTCCGCGGGCGTGGGGAGTTTCAAAAGCTGGAATGCTGGAAGTGTCACGGCCCGGAGGGACACGGAGATGGGCCGTCGGCTTCCACTCTCACGGACGACAAAGGCAATCCAATAAGGCCTTACAACTTCTCCACCGGAACGCGATTCATGTGCGGCGAGACGAACCAGGACTTGTACCGGATCTTCATGACTGGTCTGGACGGCTCACCGATGCCGTCCTTTGCGGACGTCGTTAAGCCCGACGAAGCCTGGGACTTGGTTCATTTCCTGAGGACTTTGCAGCCGCTCAACACGCAAGAAGCCTCGCTGTGGCAGGCCTATGTGTCGGCGCATGGCAAAGACATCAAGCCCATTGGTCCCGATGCTGCGGCCGGGGCACAGTGATTCATTCAAAGAAGGAGGGACTCATCTCATGCGACTGAAGTACTTTGTAGCATTGGGAATCATAGTGATAGTAAGCGCCGCGATGGTCATGTTCGCTGAGCCACCGGCTGGCTCGGGCTCGATCACTGGAAAAGTAACCTACACCGGCACACCCCCCAAGATGAAGCCGATTGATATGTCCAAGGAACCTTCATGTGCCAAACAGCACGCCACTCCTGTCAAGACCGAAAATGTTGTCACCGGTTCGGGTAACTCGCTGGAGTGGGTCGTGGTCTATATTTCGGCAGGTGAGCAAGGTTCTGGAGCTCCATCTCAAGCCGTTCGGTACGACCAAAGAGGCTGCCAATATATTCCACATGTTCTGCCCATGGAGGCCGACCAGCAGCTCATGATTTATAACGACGACCAGACCTCCCACAATATCCATCCGCTGCCGAAGGCAAACCAGGAGTGGAACAAGTCGCAGCCCCCCGGTTCGCCTCCCATTGACACCAAGTGGGAAAAGCCTGAATTTATTGCTGTGAAGTGCAATATCCATCCCTGGATGCATGGGTACTTTGTGGTGCTGAAGACCCCTCACTATTCGGTCACCAGCGACGACGGGTCGTTCGAAATCAAGGGACTGCCTGCGGGTAAATACACGGTAACGGCTTGGCAGGAGCAGTACGGGACCAAGACGCAAGACGTGACCATCAGCGGAAGCGAGACGAAGACGGCGAACTTCGTCTTTACTGCAACGCCGTACTAGCTTTATTGAACCGGCCACAGCACGATTTTCGGGGCCCCAACTTTTTGTTGAATTCACCGAGGCGATCGAACATGGGTAAATTGTTCGCGGTTGTCGTCACAGTGATCACGTTGATTTCCGCCGCTTTCTTTGTGATGCACACTTGGTGGCTGCCCGCCGACATCTCCACCACCGGTCTAGCGATTGATCGTCAACTGGATGAAACCTTTGTTGAGACGGGGATTCTGTTTCTGGCAGGGCAACTGCTTCTCGCACTTTTCGTGTGGCAGGCCAGTGATAAGAACCCTGCGCGCAAGATTAAGATATTTCCCGGTGGTCCCACCCCCTTGGTCACGGCCGCGATAATTGTGGTCGGTATCGAGGTTTTGGCTCTTACCTTTCTGGGCTCCAGAGCTTGGGCTGCTATTAATGAGGCCCCGGCGATTGCGGATTCACTGCCAGTAGACGTACAGGCGGAACAGTTTGCTTTTTGGTTCCGCTATCCGGGTCCGGATGGCAAGTTTGGCGGACTCCATCCCGAGAAGATCGATGAGGCGAACGGAAATTATTTTGGCTTGGACCCGGCAAACGATGTCGCCGCCAGGGATGACGTTGTGGTCGGCTCGCTGGTCGTGCCGGTTAACCACCCAATCCTATTGACTCTGCACGCGAAGGATGTCGGGCATTCTTTCTATGTGCCCGCTCTTCGGATCCAGCAAGACTTTGTTCCCGGCTTGCAAATTCCCATACACTTTACCGCCACGCAGACAGGCAAATTCGAAATCGTCTGTACTCAGCTATGCGGTTTGGGTCACTACAGCATGAGAGCGTACTTGGAAGTGATGTCGGAAGGTGACTACCAGCAGTGGCTGAAGACTCAAGAGGGGCAATAAATTTCTGGTTCGCGCCTCTCGCGCGAGATATTAAGTTGCTTTCTTCGAGGCGAACACATGCATGAAACTTCTGCTCAACACGCTGTGCATCAACACTCGGCGCCCACCAGCTTCATCCGTAAATATGTATTCAGCCTCGATCATAAAGTGATCGGAAAGCAGTACTACGGCCTGGCGCTCGTCGCCGTATTCGTTGGGATGGTGCTTTCCTGGCTGATGCGTATTCACCTCGGCTGGCCCGCATGGCCCATCCCGCTGCTGGATAAGCTCTCGGCTGTTGGCGCGCCCGGGGGCGTGATGACTCCCGAGTACTACCTCTCCCTGATGACCATGCACGGCACCATCATGATCTTTTTCGTGCTGACCAACGCGCCGTTCTCCGCCTTCGGGAACTATTTCCTGCCTATTCAGATCGGCGCGGAGGACATGGCTTTCCCACGATTTAACATGATGTCCTTCTGGACGATATTCCCGGCTTTCCTCGTGATGATGGCCGCATTCTTCGTTGCCGACGGCCCACCGATCGCCGGATGGACATCCTATGCTCCGCTCAGCGCCGTCGGTGGTGACGCGGGCCCCGGCTTGAAGGTGGGCCAGACGTTATGGGCCATATCCATTGCACTGTTCTGCATTTCATCTCTTCTAGGTGCGCTGAACTTCATCGCCACCACGCTGGACCTGCGTACCAAGGGAATGTCGCTGGCGCGCATGCCTTTAAGCACATGGGCTTGGTTCGTAACTGCGGTGATCGCTTTGCTTGCATTTGCCGTTCTTCTCCCTGCCTGCATTCTTCTTATTCTCGATCGCACCGCCGGAACCAGCTTCTTCATCCCAGCAGGATTGGTCGTGAGCGACAGGTTGCAGCCGCACGCCGGAGGCTCTGTATTGTTATGGCAGCATCTGTTCTGGTTTTTTGGCCACCCGGAGGTTTACATCGCGGTTCTGCCATCCATCGGCATTGTCTGCACGATCCTGCCGGCATTCGCACGTAAGCCGCTCCTCGGCCCGCGTGCCGCTGTTGGTTGCTTGATCGCCACCGGATTCTTGAGCTACATGGTGTGGGGACATCACATGTTCGTGAGCGGAATGAGCCCTTTCTCCGCGAACCTGTTTTCAGTCCCGACTCTCATTATCACGATTCCGATGACCATCATGGCTCTGTTGCTGATTGGCACGGTTTATGGGGCGAAGATGCGCTTCACGGCGGCTTCTCTGTTTTGTCTGGGGTTTATTTCCGTGTTTATCAGTGGAGGCATCAGCGGCTTCTTTCTAGCCCAGCCTTCCATTGACGTCTATCTGCACGCCACCTATTTCGTCGTGGCCCACTTTCACTTCGTGATGGCAGTGGCCTCGCTGTTCGGAGTATTTGCGGGCACCTATTTCTGGTTCCCCAAGATGTTCGGGCGGATGATGAACGAGGGGCTGGGAAAATTGCACTTCTGGCTTACGTTCATCGGCGTCTATTGCATCTTTATGCCGATGCATTATTTGGGGATGGCTGGCAACGTGCGCCGGTACGCATCGTTCACCGACGACTATCTGATACCCCTGATTCCCGTTCACAAGTTCATCACTGTCGCGGCTCTGCTTACGGGCGCCGCTCAACTGATCTTTTTCTTTAACTTGATCTGGAGCCGTTTCAAGGGCCCCATCGCTTCTGACAATCCTTGGGAGGCTACTACGCTCGAATGGTCCACCACCTCCCCTCCGCCGTTCGATAACTTCGGCGGAAAGCATCCGGTCGTATACAACGGCCCCGAAGAATATGGGGTTCAGGGCGCGGCGAAGGATTACGTGATGCAGAC
Source organism: uncultured Acidobacteriota bacterium (assembly GCA_963795005.1). Classification (GTDB taxonomy): domain Bacteria; phylum Acidobacteriota; class Terriglobia; order Acidiferrales; family UBA7541; genus Palsa-295. The sequence continues at coordinate 342,324 of CAWCGE010000023.1, forward strand.
CTCACCCGAAAAAGTCGTGACGCGTTAATCGCCAGAAGGCGGCGCAATCCTTGGGAACTTCAACTTTGCCTACGCAAGCAGAAGCAACGCTGGAAAACGCGGCTGATCGCCGCGTGGTCTTGTCTCAGTCTCATCTCGCCCTGGCATCACGAGTAGGCGCACAGGCACAAAAGTCTGAAACGGGCATGTGGGTGGCCGTGTCGGCCATCTCCATGTCTTTCGCGGCCTTCACCAGCGCAATGATTGTCCGGCAGGATGCGTCGGCCGATTGGCTACACTTCCAGTTGCCGCGCATTCTTTACCTCAACACACTGATCCTTCTTGCCAGCAGCGTCACATTGGAATTAACACGCCAGCGCATTGCCGGCATCCCCGAGGCTGCACGCAGGGCGTCTGCATCGGCACAAGCATTGCTTGCTAATGGCACGTATTGGCTGTACGTCACGGCCGGTCTGGGATTCGCCTTCGTCCTAGGTCAAATTCTCGCGTGGCACAATCTGGCGGCCCAGGGCCTGTTCCTGGCGACCAATCCCAGTTCGTCGTTCTTCTATGTTTTCACCGCGCTGCACGCGGTGCATCTCTTAGGAGGCATCGGCGGCCTCATTTACGTGCTGCGCAAGCTGGTGCGCACGAATGGCTCCGCGGAAACCAGCGGATTGGGAGCCTTCTCGATTTACTGGCATTTCATGGACATTCTCTGGGTATACCTGCTATTGCTTCTCGCGATTCGCATGTAGTTTTTTCAGGAGGGGCCGTGAGCGAAGCGGAAATCACAATGGGTGCGGAACACGGGGCTGCGTTAGAAGCTTCCCCTTACGGCATCCAGTCAAAAAAACTAACGATGTGGCTGTTTATCGCTTCGGACGCGGTTACGTTTGGAGCAATTCTTTTTGGATATTCCTACCTGCGAGCGGGAACTCCGAACTGGCCTACTCCGTTTGAGAGTGGTAGCCTCGTGAACGGCGTGATCATGACGTTCGTGCTGCTCACCAGCAGCCTTACGATGCTGGGCGCGGTGATCGCAGCAAAACAGGGCCGCAAATCCACCTGTATGCAGTGGCTGGGCGCCACCGTCGTGCTGGGGATCATCTTCGCCGCACTCCACCTGCACGAGTGGTTTCGCATGTTCCACGAGGGATGGAGCCTGTCACACAATCCGATGGGCGGTACGGTAATGTTCGGCGCGACGTTCTTTTGCATTACCGGCCTGCATCTCATGCACGTGATTTCGGGAATCATCGCGCTAATCGTGATCGCCATCGGATACAACACGAGTTGGCTGGATGCCGGACACGTGGAGACCACCGGACTTTACTGGCACTTTGTGGACTTGGTGTGGATGTTTATTTTCCCGCTGCTGTATTTGATGAACCTGGGCCGCTAAGCACGAAGTCTGCCCAAAGGATTGGAGGCGCCACAGTATGGAAGCGAATCACGAACCAACCATGGCCGGTTATGTCGGAATCTGGATCGGCTTACTGTGCATCGTCGGCATCGAAGTATTTCTCACGCTAATGAAACTACCGACTCACGAGCTGCTTGCCGCGCTGTTGGTGTTGGCTTTCATCGAGGCTGCAATTGGCCTTCTGTATTTTATGCACCTGAAGTACGAAAAGCACAGCTTGCTCTGGAGCCTGATACCGGCAGTTGTCTTCGTGCTGTTCATGATGAATCACGTTTGGCCCGATGCGTTTCGTATGGCCAGTATGAGAGTTCCGATTCAGTGATCGGTTTCCAAGGCACTGCGGCCGAAAGTGTTCTTGCGTCGCGGCATGCAGTGGGCTAGGCTGGACGGGGAGTTCCGGTGTGAAAGGACTGAAGCGCAATACGGCGAGTATGCTGGCGCGCATTGCTGCCTGCGCAGCGGTGGTTCTCAGCCCATCGTTTCTATACGCCCAGAGTTGCGTGATGTGCTACCAGAGCGCGGCTGCTTCAGGGCCCCGTACCATTCACGCCCTGAAGGCCGGCATCCTGATCTTGATGTTCCCACCCGTGCTGATCACCGCAGGCATCGTTTACTTGGCCTACAGCAGGCGCGACAAGTTCAACGAAAACGTATACTAGCCTTATCGCTGGGCACTTGCGTCGCCGTGTCTTCAAGCCCAATTAGTGCTGCTCCCCCTCCGGGCGCACCTTCGCCGGCAACGATGACTGGGCTATATGTTAACCTACGAGTTGTCGGGGATTTCCCTTCAAGGGCCTGTAGCTCAGATGGATAGAGCAGCGGTTTCCTAAACCGTTTGTCGGGAGTTCGACTCTCCCCAGGCCCACCAGCCTTACCCTCTTAGTTTCATCAAGTTGACTCGTCGGTGTCCAAGCCGCACTATGCCCTAAAACAGTGCAGTGTCATAAAAGTGTCATACTTTTTTGCACGTGCCGAACAATGCCCAACGCGAAGATGAGTGCCACGCGATAATCTCCAGCGAATTCTGGCTAGTGGGTCAGTTTGATTTCCACAGGCTAACGGAAAAGGAGGACAACCACTGCGTAAATGATGGCGATTGCCCAAAGCCAAAGGAATATTCCAGCGCAACGAGTGTATGGGGGGTACAGAGGCTTCATGGGTATGCTTGAAAACGGAGACCATGCGAATTTCGTTTTCGCGTTCTTCCGTCCCCACGTCACCAGCATGTCCGTCCTAAATACGCACAGCCAACCACAGACCGCAAATTCAAGAATCATTACCACAAACCAGATGGCTTTAAGGGGGAATCGCTACCGGAGGTGCAGAGGAGAGACGCCAATCTTCGCTGCGTCCGTCGAAGCATACTTTCCGGCTATTCGAAGATGTTCAATGCGCGGATAGTTCGCCCGCTGGGAGCGTTTTCGCGGGAACATCGCCATCCACATCGCCACTAGGATAGCGGCTCCAATGGCCTCGATTATCGCAATGTTCGAACCGTATCGGCGGCCGATGGCGACACACAAAACGAGAAGGGCCGCGAATGTGACGGAGATGAAAACGACGGCGAGTGCCAAAAAGTAGTGCTTCCGAGACAGGTGGCTGCCCTTCATATTGAATGCCTCCTAGCCGGAATTTCCGATTTGGCTCAATTTCTGGCCCATCGTACCTCTCTCCTGCCCCCTCCACAACGCAATTCGCAGCAGAGCAGGCCCCATTTAAATGTTGTCATGCACCTATCTTTTCGCCGAGTGCTTTCAGGATAGGCCCCTTGTCAATCCGCTTTGTCATGGACGTGGGAAGTCCTGTGGAGATCAGACTGACCCACTACCGATTTCCGACGACGCTGTCCCTCTATGGCTTATCAGAATCGCACAAAACGGATTTTCGAACCCCAACTGACTATCGCAAATTGCTGCTCGCGAGCAGACTTAGGACACCTATTGCCGCGCGTGCCGAGCGTTCTGCGGCGTCCTCCTAGGAAATACAGGTGAATATGCAGTCGATGAGCAAAACATCTCAAATCGACCCTTACTGCTTTCCCGGTGATTTGCTCCACCGGTTGCAACTGAACCGTGCCTTACTAGCCTCCTTTCTTAAGCCCTTTTCGATGCACTTTGGCTCATCCAAAAGGTGTTTCCTCGATTGCCGCTCCATTTTTGCGTGAATTAGGTAATCTGTTTGAATGGTGCAGGTAATGATCTCGAACGTCCTTCACAATTGAGCGCTTTCTCACCGCCGCTCATACCAGTTTTAAGGCCAGTAGCACCTAACATTGTTCATGGCGTTCTTGAAACGACGCAACAAGTGGCGGAGCCGTTCCCGGCACAATGATTGTTCGCGTATCGCCGCCTCAATTCTGCGAGTACACTTCCAGAATCCGTTCACCCAGTTTTTTTCGAGCATCGAACCGCGCCTGAAAGTATCTTCTAAATTCGCGGTCCAGCTCTCCGACCCACACCTCGGCGTTCTGGCCTTCACAAGCCATGCTTACGAACCGGTCGTCCAAGAAATTCTCTCGGTAATAAACACAGCGACTATTTAAGCGAAAGACAGCTAATTACGCTCTAGTTCGCCAAAACAATCCGCAAATCGACGCGCACGCGGTGTTTTGGATGCTCTGCGCAAGATTCTGGGGCGGCATGCACAAAGTCAGCGATCTCTAAACTCCTCGAAGGGAAAAGCGAACAGGGATAGCCTCAGTCATCGTGACAGCAAAGGATGAGAGGAGCTGACGAGAAACTACGATCAAGCTGTCTGTGCGCTGGCCTGTTCGTCCTCGCGGATTGCGCCGCGCACCTTGGAAATCATTTCTTCCGGGATATCAGTCAAGTTATGCGCCGTCTTGGCGTGCTCAGCGGCTTGCGCCAGGACTGATTCTTCTGAATCGCCACGCGCCTCGAACGGACATCCGGGCATGAGATCGTTGCAGCGAAGGACTTTTGCCATGAAGAGTCTCCTTAGTGATTTCGGGAAAAAACTGGCGCCATGCTAGGTGTCTTCGCTGGGCAAGTCAACCTGAATTCTCGTTTCGACGCCAGAACGTGTGGGATTCAAACCAAGCGCTCACCGTCCGATCGCGGCTGATAAATCCACTTATCGTGCGCGCGATCGAGCGGAGTCGAAGACAGGAATCGCTCGAGGTCCTAGTGACAGGGTCAGATCTTTTTCCGCAAGCTCGACAACATAACACGCATGTATAATGCAGCCGCCTGAGGAGGGCATAAAATGCGCATGATACTCAAGGTATCGATTCCTGTCGAAGCCGGCAATGCTGCGGCACGAAATGGCAGTTTAGGGACCACGATTAAGAGCATCCTCGATGACCTCAAACCAGAAGCGGCTTACTTCGCCGAAGACAACGGCGAACGGACTGGGTACATTTTCTTCGATATGAAGGAATCTTCGCAGGTACCTGCCATTGCAGAACCGTGGTTTCTCGCCTTCAACGCGAAGATTTCACTCCGTCCGGCGATGAATTTGCAAGACCTAGCCAACGCTGGTCCTGGCATCGAGCGAGCTGTAAAGGGCTACGGCAAGGCCGCAACAGCTTAATCACCAATCTCGGAGCAATTCTACGCGGACCTGACACGGGGGATCTCTACCCGTTCACGTGTCTTCATTCCAATTCAGAACAATTAATAGCTCCACGTTTAACTCACCGCGAGATTCGATGGCATGGAATAAAATTGCACCGACGTCATTTCGCCCCAAAACGCACAATGTGGGCTAGCCGCTCTGGCGCATCCTGCCTCGATCTGTATGGCGTTTGGTAGTTTTGCTGGGTTCATGCTGCACGTCTCGTGGCGATGCCAGCCAGACCGTAGGCGCGTGCCCAGATAATCTTTCCGTGGTCGAAGAACGCGACGCTTACGCCCGGAACTTTGTAGAACCGCATGCGCTCGCTGAGTTTCATTGCGCGAGCCGCTTGGCCCTTGATGACAACGGCGGGAAGCAGCCCGTTTTCGATGCGCGCGATACGGGCTGCACTGCCTTCGTCCTCAGCTTGCTGCGACTGCCCGGACCCGGGAGCGCCATCAGCCGCGGAGTTTGCGCGCTGCTGCGCCAAGCCGACAGCAAGCGCGAAAAATGCGAGTAGCCAAAGGAACGTCTTTTTCACGGTGCTCCTGATGGCGACGGGTTACTTGTACTCTGTCTCTGGGGCAGCTTGAAATGGCGCGGTCCCACGGGCATCGTTGACGATTTCGTGGACTGCGGCGACCACTAACTCCGGGCGGAAGATTTGCACCCAGTGGTTGCTTCCTTTTGCGACAATCCTTTGAGTTCTTGATGAGAGCCCCCGTAATTCGTCCTGCATCTCCATCCACGATCGCTCTGCCTTGACCAAATCGGCCGGAGAAAAAAATCCCCCGAAATCGTTAACCTGCGGATCGTGAGAGAGCACTACAAGCGGCATATCCCCGAAGAGTCCCGGCGTCGCGGCCAGGGCGCCATCCTCATCAGTTGCGTGCGTCATATCGGTTACTTGCGCCATCTCAGCTCGCCAGGATTTCAGGCGACAATATTGAGCAGATGCTTCGGGCACCAACCGAGCCCATTCCTTGGGCTGGTTCGGGAACGTGAAATTCTCCCGGCACCAGCCAAGTATTCGGGGCGCTCCTAGCGGCACGGTCCAAGGTATAACGCGGTAATAAACGTTTGTGATGGTGGATTGAGCAGCGACGTTGAATGGTGGCCGGTTGTGTATGTCAGGATGAACGGAATCGACGAACACCATGCCCGCGACTTGCTGGCGATGCCGCACAGTGAACACACGGAGGTCGAGGGTGCCGAAGTCGTGCCCAACGAGAACGTAAGGTCCGGGAACCGCAGCGCGGGATAGCAGGCGCTGCAGTTCGTCCGCAATATTCCAACTCGTGCGCGGCTCATTGGGCGCGTCGCTCCAACCAAAACCAGCGCGATCGTAGGAACAAACACGGGTAAATCTACTGATCGCTGGTTGAACCAGTTGCCAAACAACAGAAGAGTCGTTTGGACCGGCCTCCATGATGACGGTGGAGCTCCCCGCGCCCGTACAGTTGATGTGAAGCCGCAGCCCGCCGATATCCACGAGTTTGCCGGGAGGAGGATAGCGATGGCTTTCCCATTGCGTCATCGAGAATTGAAATACAGCGCCGGCAGTAACAATCAATGCCACTGACATGATGAGCCATTTCGACACGCGCCAGAAGCTCAATCGGCGTCGACTGACGATCGATGCGGAAGTCGTTGCGTACTCTCTCATCGAGACATGGCCCATCGGGCCAACGTGGGATAATGAAAGTTCGACCAGTGCTCAAAACGAAATGCTGATTTCGTTAGCTATGGCATGACTCTGGAAGCTATTTCGAGGATCGCACCTCATCACAAGCTGACGACCCGTCACAGCGAGTGAGATTCCAAATCGTCTTGCACCCGCAGAATCAGTGAACTATTCGCCGCTGCAAACATGCGCCATTGCCTGAAATACCGCCATAAATAAGACAATCGATAAAAGCAAAGATAGCGACGTCGCAATCACAATCGGGCTTCGCAGTCGAAGTGGGACAGCTACAGAAAACACTTCCCCGAGTGCGGACCGCCATACTCGAGCGACTCCCGATAGGCCGTTATGTTCCCACTCGTCGCAGATCAGATCAGAAAATATGGTTGCCATCTCGCTCCCGAAGCGCAGGCGAAAATCGCCCGGATACGCGAACAACAGCATTTTGTAGAGGCCACGGCTCGCACGAACAGCGCTAGTCATAACGTCACTAAGATGTTTTCGGCACCAGCTTCTTGTCACGGGCCAAGCGCACGACAGATTCCATCCGGCTGAGGTCGGCGGCGAGGACTGCCTTTCCCGTGCGGGTCAGCTTGTAGTACCTCCTCCGCTTTTCGTGGTCGGATTGACTGGCGGCGCTCTCCGTTTCTTTAATCAAGCCCAGATCAAGTAGCCTCTGGATGGTCGTATAGAGAGTGCCAGGGCCCATCCGGAATTGGTTGTCAGAGATTCGCGAGACGCTCTGCATAATGGCGTAGCCGTGCTTCTCCCCGTCGGCCAACGCGAAAAGGATAAAAAACACCGCAGGAGTCAGGGGGAGCAGGTGCTGCAGGTCATCTGGAACACGATCGGCAGTAGCCATGACAATATCCACTACCGATATATCAATGGCGGATATACAGTGTCAAGGATTATTTTTCGTGACCGGAGTCGACATTTCCTCAGAACTTGGTTCCCGGCTTGCTGCGACGTTGTGACCCGGATTGTCGTCCAGCTGTCGCAATACAGAGAAACTGACTGCTCGTGGCACCCTTCCGTGGTCGGTAGGTGGGAGGTTAGTCCTCTCCCGTTGTGCCGCACCGTACGGTTTCCAAGACTGCAACAGCGTTGGTACGAAAGTACTATAGGTCGATCTTTTCGGTCGGGAACAAGATCTCTAAATCGTATTTTGTCGAGGCGCTCCAATCGGGGAACGTCTTCTGTGAGCGACGGCCCATGTCGGCAACAAGCAAACAGCCGCTGAATGCGCTAGATCGGCCCATGCAAGATTCAGCAACACGATCAATCGTCCAATCAGCGGAAACCTTTGCATCGCAGACTCGCGCGGTGTCTGCTGAGGTCCCGATCGGCGTACTTGAAGTTCCTGTTGAGGTCTGGGGATCCCGACCCGTCGTATCCCAGCCGGGACGGATTGATGTATTTGCAGAGGAAACATGCACCGTCATCGTCTTTCCACACGGCGCAGTGATCCGATTATCAGCCGCTGTTGCTCCAGGCCAAATGATGATGGTTACGAATCGCAAATCCCATCAGGTCGTACCTTGCCGCGTCGTCAACGTTAGAAATTATCCGAACGTGAGAGGTTATGCCGAAATCGAGTTCTTTCAGTCTGTGAACGGTTTTTGGGGGAGCTACACTCCGCACGGTACGTTGAATTTAACGGCACGAATCCCGTCGGCAGCACAGGAGAAACTACCGAAGCCCGGCCCTGACGCCCCGAGGCCACGATCGACCCAGGCTCGGATTCTGACCCCATCTGCTACTTCTCTCAAACCGCCTGCAGTAGCATCGACGCCTACTGAGGATTCTTTGAGCAGCAGTTTCCCGAAGGAAGCGATCTCTGTTTTTGCAAACGCTGCCACTGCTTCGCCGGTGCCTCCCCGATTGTCCAGAACAAAGTTGAGTCAATCGAAACTCGTGCAATCCAGACTCCTTTCGTTGAGAAGCCAGTGCAGCGCGCGGCCATGGTGGTAACCGCCTGTGAATCGCGATTTGATGCGACGAAACGGAACGTTTCTGAGACGAATCCTCTTGTTTCTTTTGCTATCGCGAATTCAAGCAAGCTCGCCGTGCGATCGACACAGGAGCATGAGCGGGACGAGTCCGCAAGCGAGCCGTCTGCGCGTTCTTGGAATCGGGGGTTGTGGGGCTCATTGCTGGGACAAGTAATCACTCGAACTGCGACGGACGGGAGTCCCTCCCGGAGACGCAGGATGGTTTTCGTGTGTCTCATTGTGACCAGTCTCTTCATGATGAGCGCAGCCGTAATTTTTCTTCTACATCATGGCACGGCGCAGTCTGCCGCAACTACTCAGACAAATCCTACGCTCGTAGCGTCCGCGGTTTCGTCAATAGCGAATACCACGCAGAGCTTGCAACCCGAAAACAATTCCAGTTCGGTCGTACCGGAGCTGCCCATCATCACGAAGACAGATAGCTTTCCAGGTACCCATGGTCGGGAGTTGGCTCATTATGCCCGCATTTCTCAGCCGGCGGTAAGAATGCCAAGCTTGGAACGGAAGGCTCCGAACGGAACGCTTCTCGCCCCACCCTTGGTGGCACGTCGCTCGGCCGCAGCGATTGGTCGCAACGTGCCACCCGATCTGACTGGAGTCGATTCGAATATGGGCGCAACTGCGATCCAAGGGGTTCTTGCGGCCTCCCCGGTTCCGGGTGGCCGGACGAAAGAGCCGCATCTCGTTTCTAGATCTGTGCCAATCTATCCGGTTGTGGCTAAACAAGCGCGCATTGAAGGTCAAGTCTCCATCGATGCGGTGATCGACACAAATGGGAAACTAACAAACATGAAGGTGGTTTCAGGTGCGCTGCTGCTGCAGCAAGCCGCGCTCGATTCGCTACGCAACTGGAAGTATGAGCCCGGTTACCTCGACGATAAACCCGTTCCAGTCAGAACGTCGATTACCGTCAAGTTTCGTCTACGTTAGGGCAGGCGCGCAGCGAATACGTCGTGCGTTGTTCATCCTCGCGACGCTTTTCAAATTTCAATTGCCACAGACAGCCGGTCGACACTGCCGCTTTTGTCGCAACTGGCGAAATGGCAAACACCTTACCTCGCGGAGCGGGGAGAAGCCGCCAACCGTTGGGAAGGGGCCTGACGAGTAGTTCAGGGACTCGTTCGACGAACAACGGCTGAGTACGCGCCAATTCGCCAAACAAACTGCAAATCGATGCGTACTCGGTGTTTCGCGTGCTCTGCTCAAGACTTCAGGCGACATCCACAAAGTCAGCGATTTCTTGGCTTGTCATCAGACAAACAGCTCTTCCATCCACGACCTTGTTTCGGCTAGCGGATACGGTCCCGACTTCGAACGGATAAAGGAGAAAGTCCTCCCTACTCGTCAAAAAGCGGCGGACGAGGAAGCGGCAGAGAATCTATTGGCCGAGAACAAGAATGCGAAACCAAACAAGCACCATGAGATATTCCTGAAGCGCTGGTGGCAACTCTCGTGGGAAAGAACCGAGATGATTGGTGCTATCAAGAAGCTGCCGCGTTATATAGTTTGCGGGAGTGTGACAAAACGACCTATCGTCGAATTCTTCTCTGATGGACCTGAATGAGGCTCTGTTTGCCAAGGAACTCAAGGGCGAAACGATAGTCGGGCCCGGTTTGCCAAAAATCGACGGGGTAGAGTCCGACCTAGTCACTGAGGATTGCGTACGGCCACGTGAGATTACTTAGAGTTGAGCCGTTCCCACGACACGTGGACTCTTATCACTTCCGAGAACAACCTGCAGCGAGCAAGACAGGCAATAGCGCGACGGGTTGCCGGTTATGGTCTCCGGATGGTGACGGACAGAATTGCCCCTTAGCCATTTTCGGATACGGTGACGTGAGCACCGGTCGCTAGCTGTGCAATTATGTGCATCTGAGTAGGGAGTTTCGACATCAGTGCCGGCGCACTCTCTAGAAGCGTGAGAGTCCCCCTTCGTAATGAACAGACGCAAGTTATGTCGTAAACGGACCGGACGAAAACCTGGGAGCATAGCAAAGGTATTTCGTATCGAGCGATTCAGCAGGGCACTAAGCGTTCCCCGTGACATTGGAGTCCGAATTGCGATTGACGGAGTTGCGGGCTACGAGAGGCATGCGCGAACCCCTCTCCCTCCGAGGACGGCGACTTCTGGGATTCCAGAGCCAGCCGAGTAGCCCGCCCACACTCTGCTCAGCAGGTTTGGATAGAAGTTGCGTCACCGAAGGACTCCCATGTGCGAGCCTCATCCTCTGCCGTGGAAAGTTGCCGCTGAAAAAGCAGCGGCGGAATTGGACATCGATAAATTTCGTTACCACGTGCTTGCGGCAGAATCCGCATTATTTTTCCGACTTCACGAACTACCGGACTCCTTGGACCATTCTGAAGAACGTGGCGAAAAAAACGTGGCTCTGGCGGAGTTACTCGAACCCAAAATTCGCAAGCTCGCCAGGCCAAACTCAAGGTAGGCAGCTAACGCTCTCCGTTCGTCTCGCTGAATTGCTTTCCGCCAAAACCGTTTTTTCACTTGCGACACCGCACGACCGTTCGTGGGCTAATTGTCAGTGGTTTTCGAATCCGCCAGGCGGCGCGACCCAAAGTGATCGGCCTCGGGAAAATAGGGAATCAGAAAGAATAGGATGCCCCTGAGCAGTTGAACGGCGAAGAGCACCTGGGCAGCTATCCCGGCAGGGGTGTGGGGCATTCTGTGGAGTGGTGGCCCTGACTTGAAGGAAGGAATACAAGGCGAGCCGATGATCAGGATTCGCGACGCAAGCGCGACCATGGATTAACTGTTGTGGTCCATCGGAAGCATTGGACCAGCGGACTCGCCGCACATTAGCATACCAGTTGGCGACACGGATTCACTGCAGTTTCGCATATTCGGACTTCGCAGCGATGAGCACGGGGATGTCTGGGTCAGCGTCTTTCCACAGCGTTAGGAAATCTTGATAGGCCGCCTTGGCCTTGCCGGTGTCGCCTTGCATCGCGTAGGCTCTGCCGATTTGAAGATGCGCCAGTGCACCGATGGGCAAGTTCTGCGCAATCTCACGATGGTCAAGTATTTTCTGGAACTCAGCGGCGGCTTCGGCGCCTTGATGAGTGGCTAGATAGGCTTCGCCGCGCACATAGACGGGGGCCTGACCAATCATGTTGGGGCAAGGTTGTATTTGGACGGATGTTAGGCTGCGTCAACAGGCAAGTCAATCGCGGCTGGTTGCACTACCGTTGCCGATGGCCACGAGAAACCCAGCAGAAATCTATTTTCGCAACCAGGGCTTATTTCTGGCTCAGAAGATAGAGGTCGGCGTGGCCGCCGGGACGCACATAGACGATGGTGGAAAGGTCCCCGGAAAAATCGTAGGCGTTGCCAGTGGCGTATTCCAGGGGAAAAACAAAAGGGACCGTCAACGCGACCTGGGGCGCTCCGACGTTGTTACCGTCTTTCCAGGGCTGACGGTAAATCGTGACTTCACCGCGAGACGCAACTGCATATAAGAACGACTTGCGGTCGCGAGCAAAAGTTGCATTGAACGTTACCACACCTGGAAGCAATGGGATGCATTTCCTATCGGAGATGGACACCTCGAAAATTCCAGCGTTTTCTCCATTCTGTACGACGCCAAGCAAGTATCGCCCGCCAGGGTCCACGTCGGAAACTTGGCCACAGTTATCGACGAACTTCTCCAGATTTGAACCGTCCACGTTCCATTTCCAAACGGCTGGTATCGCACTCCCTTTCTCGGGGCCAGTCACGTAAATGGATTTCTGGTCCGCGCTCCACACCAAATTCCAGACAATATTCTCCGTCCGTGGAAGCTGACGAAGACCGCTGCCATCGGCCCCGACGATGTAGGCTTTGTCCCCACTGGCTTCTGACTCATCAAAAGACAAGTGAAAATTGTCCTGAGCCCAACTCCCAGTCCCCAGGTTTTCTCCGGTGGCGAGTTTCGCTTTGTTGCTGCCGTCGATGTCAGACACCCAGAGTTCGGTTCTATCGCGTGCAGAGAGAGTGATGTACATCACGCGCTTTCCATCCGGCGAGATGGTAGGTTGAGTTGCGTCCTCGGACACAATGTCCGTCGATTCCTTTGAATGCACGTGGTACGCGGTCAGGAAGCCGGAGGACTTGCCATTCACATAGTAAATTCCTTTTCCTCCCGGGTCTGGCATGGGCGAGTAGTCCGGTCCCACTCCGAAAGTGACCTGCGTCAGACTCCGGTTGTCCAAGTTGTATTTCCAGATGTTCGTGAGCCCGTTTACGTTCCGACTGAATAGGACTGTATTCCCAGCTTCGGACCACACGACGTCATGATTCCCAGACACCGCACCTAAATCAACCGCCTTGTGGCTGGTCACGTTTATTCTGTAAAACCTGAAATTTGGCGAGAACAATTGACCAGCAGCAGCGAGCAGGTCGTTGCCGCCAGGAAATAACAAAACCGGGAAGAAGAGGAGGCCAGCGCCTTTGAAGTCGTAAACTAATTCTTCATTCAGCCCGGATTTTTCCGCACGGAAAATTCCGGAGGCCCCAGGCTTCACATAAAAAATGGAGACGCCATCCGGCGAAGCGACCACATAGGGTACAGATGCCACCACACGTCGGGGACTGCCACCCAGTGTTGGCACCGCCCACACTTCACGGCGGCCCAGAGTCCTCACGTAATAGATTTCTTTGCCGTCGGCCGAAAATGTATTCACAAGCTTCTCGCCTTCGTCGATCTGACTGGAGAGGTTCGCCACCAGAGGTGAGCATGAGGAACACTTGCGGGACGCCGCCTACCGGAGAGGTAAACGCGACGGCGTGACCGTCGGGAGATAGCCTCGCGTTGTTCATCGGTTTGTTCCACTGACTAATTTGCGTAATCTTTGCGGGGCCGCTTGGAGTGTTCGAGCGAGACCAAAAGTGATACGCCGCAAAGGCTACTGCCAGAATTGCTAAGCAGGCGGCCGCGAGGACATATTTTTTGCGTGCAGGTTTCACGGAAGGCTGTACGGCGACAGCTGAGGTCGCGGTCTCTGGAGCAAGACCCTGAACCGCCCCGCTCCCCAATAACGAAATTCGGCCCGAACTCGTGTCTCGCCGTAGGCGCTTCAGGTCAGGCGCATTTCCGAGGCGTGCTGGTAACGCAAATCGCGGTCTTTCTCTAGAGCCTTGTTGATGACGTCCTCAAGCTGCGCTGGAACATCGGGATTCAGCCGTACAGGAGGGACAGGAGCGCGGTTCAGAATCGCGTCGATGACCACTCCCGATGTTTCCCCGCGAAATGGGAGAGCGCCCGTCGCCATTTCATACTGCACCACACCAAACGAGAACAAATCGGTACGGACATCCAGCTC
>CAWCGE010000024.1:0-199861 GCA_963795005.1 uncultured Acidobacteriota bacterium
TCCAAATGGAGTCCTAGGAAATCGCCGCAACCCCTTTATCGATGGAACAAACCCACAGAAAAGATAGGTAAGTTGTTTAAAATATGACGTACTGTACCTAGCGTATTACTTTACGAATCGGCTGCTCTACAAACTGAGATACCTCGGCCCTGTTAAGAAGAAACGACTTGCTGAGCACCCCGCTGCTGATTTTCCTCGACCGCCATTAAATTACCAATCAAAGTACTTCTCGACCTTCGCCATTGCCTTCTGCAAGTTCGTCGAGTCCAGGATGTTGTACCTTTCAAACGTGGGCTCGGTGAGATGCCCCGAAATCTTCAGGGCGATTCTCCGTGGAACTCCGGACCAGACCAGATTCCTGACGCCACTCCGGCCAAAGTCGTGAAGAAGCAGGCCCTTGTACTGCCAAACTTTGAGCCCCGTCTTGACTCCCAATCCTACCTTAACGCATGCATCCTGAAAAGGCTTCCGCAAGTTTCTTGCATCAAAGAGCACTAACGTCACTCGGGAAGGAGCGCCCGAAATGTCCACAAATACCGCACTCCTGTTCGGAGCCGCTCTCAGAAAGTGTAGCCGCGAGTTTGCGCGTGGGGCTACTCGTAACGCAGCGCGACCATGGGATCGACGCGCATGGCACGGCGGGCGGGTATGTAACAGGCGAGCAGGGCGACGGCAAGAAGCAGGATTGCGACTGCTGTGAACGTCAGGGGATCGGTCGCGGAGATGCCAAACAGCTCGCTGGACAGAGCGCGTGTGAGAACAAAGGACGCAGCGAGGCCGATCGCGAGACCGACAAGAGCCAGTGTCAGACCTTGGCGCAAGACAAGGCGCAAGACATTTCGAGGCTCGGCACCCAGCGCCATGCGAATTCCAATCTCGTGAGCGCGCTGGCGCGTGGTGTAGGCGAGAACGCCGTAAATGCCAATGCCCGCGAGAACCAATGCGAGAATGCCAAAGACACCCACGAAAACTCCGCCCATTCGCTGCGGGGTTGCAACGAGCTGCACGCGCGAATCGAGAGTGGTGAGATCGAAGAGCGGCAATTCGGCGTCGAGCGAATGCACGGTATCTTGCACGGGGCCGGCGAACGCAAGCGGATTCCCCGGAGTGCGGACATAAATGGCGATGCGGCGCGCGTAGTCCTGGAAAAGCGGCAAGTAAAGGAATGGAGTGGGCTTCTGGCCGATCTCGTCGTTATCGCTGTTTTGCGCGACACCTACGACAACGAACCATGTTCCGTTGGCTTTCAGTTTTTTACCCACGGCGTCTTGATGCGGCCAGTAACGATTGGCGAACGCGGCGTTGACGACGGCAATGGGCTGCGAACCATTGATGTCGGCGACAGTGAACTCGCGACCGGAGACGAGCGGAATCTGCAGCGTACGCAAAAAATTCGGGCCGATGTCTGCATACTCAACATTCATCGATTCGTGTGGCCGGGGAACATAGCCTCCAGCTTCTATGCTGTCGACGTTGGTGGCAAAGCCCAACGGAATCCAGTCCGCGATCGTCGCCGATTCAGCTCCCGGCATTGTCTGAAGCTTATCGAAAAGCTGGCGATTGAATTGCGTACCAGACTTGCTGTCATAACCCAACCCGGAAAGATCGTAATAGTCGAGCAAAACGTGATGGGGATTGAAACCGGAATTGAACTGTTCCTTGGAGCGGACGCTGCGAATGAAAAGCCCAGCGCATACGAGCAGGAGCAGCGACATGGCAATTTGAGCGACGACGAGGATGCTCGAAAGCCGAGCTTTGTGAAGACCGCCGGAGACGCTGCCCACTTCTTCTTTTAGAACATTCGCGGGTTGCAGACTAGACGAGCGAAGGGCGGGGAGGATGCCAAAGATGACGCTAGTGATAATCGAAATGATAAAAGTGACGAACAGGACGGTACGGTCTGCAGTCGCGGTGATTGATATCGGCACTTCCGCGACATGTGGAATGAAATCGCTCAACGAACGAGCGGTTCGCAAAGTGAAAAGCATGGCGATGACGCCGCCGCAAATCCCCAGAATCAAGCTTTCGGCGAGCAACTGGCGCAGCAAGCGCCAGCGCGTTGCGCCGATGGAGAGACGAATCGCCATTTCCCGCCGACGCACGACGGAGCGCACGAGGAGAAGATTGGCGACGTTGGCGCAGGCGAGCAGGAGTATCACACCCGATATCGCGAGGAGGAGGAAAAGGATTGTGTGCAGATAGTAGTTTGCGCCAAAAGGCGCACGCCATAATGGACTGGCGGTGACGCTGTAATCGCCCATATGATCCTTGGGAAACTGCTTGACGTTCTGCTGCATGAGAACATTCAAGTCTGCCTGCGCCTGATCATCGGTGACGCCGGGCCTTAAGTGGCCGGTGCAAATGAGCCATTGCGCGCCGCGGTCGTGAAGAAGAGGGTCGGCGTCCTTGCTGCTGGAGAAATCACCGGCCATCATCACGGGAATCCAAAGGTCGTAAGTTTGGCCAGTCTGTGCGCCTACAAAAGCCCGGGGTGCGACACCGACGACCGCAAGAGGATGACGGTCAATCTCCACAGTCTGGCCAATCACTGAGGGATCGCCGCCGAAGTGCCTTTCCCACAGATGGTGACTGATTACCACAACCGGCGCGCCGCCGGGCTTCGTTTCTTCTGATGGAAGAAAGAACCGTCCGAGAACCGGACGAAGGCCGAGGCCTTCAAAATAGTTTGCCGAGACTAATAATCCCCACACGCGCTCCGGCTTCGCTCGGGCGGTGAGGCTCATGGCGCGTGGCGAATCGGCGATCAGGCTTGAGAGAGTATGGTTGCGGTCGCGCAAATCAACGTAATCGGGGTAAGAAATCGGATTCGCATCGCCCGTGCCGCCGGTGCTTATGGCGATGTATTCGCCTGTATGGTTGACACCCGGGATTGGGTTGAGCACGGTGGAATTGACCCAACTGAAAATCGTGGCATTCGCGCCGATGCCGAGGGCGAGAGTGAGGACGGCGACAGCCGTGAAGCCGGAGGATTTGCGAAGCATACGGAGTGCGTAGCGAACGTCCTGAAAGATGCCAGAGAAAACATTGTTGCTGACCTTGCCGACCGCAATGGATTCGCGATACCAATCCCTCTCGACGGGCCGCAGGCCTCGCGCGAGCAAGTCTTCGCCCTTCAGTTCGTCGATGGCGGCGCGGAAAGCTGCGTCTTCGGACTGTCCGGTCGCAAGGAGTTCCTGGTAGCGATCCTCAAGGTGCTGCGCGAGTTCGTCGGCAATTTCGGCTTCGCGCGTTGGTGCAAGTCTCAGCGGAACGAGCCTACGAAGAATTTCTGGTTTCCATTCAGGCATTTTCTGCCTCCGTGATGCGATTGATGCCAGCGACAAATTCGCGCCAGCCGCGAAGCTGCGAAGCGAGGACTCTGCGGCCTTGGCGAGTCACACGATAATAACGACGACGGCGCTGTCCGCTTTTTTCGACCCAGCGAGCATGCAGCCAGCCGCGTCGTTCCAGGCGGTAGAGCATCGGGTAAAGCGAGGCCACGTGGAAACGCACCGTGCCGCCGGAGCGTTGCTCGATGAGTTTGCTGATCTCGTAACCGTGGCGCGGGCGAGCTTCGACCAGCGAAAGAATAAGAAGTTCGGCGCTGCCTCTTTTCCAATCCATCTGTGAAGTTGTGCTCTCCATATATGGGCTCACAACATATTGAACGACCGCGCTGCCTGAGAGTCAAGTGAATGTTTCGCGAGCCCGCTATCCCTGGGGGTTAGTCGCTTCCGAATAGCAGTCGTCACGTGCTCGGGAATTGAACAGGCGTTGATCGATCACGTTCATGTCGCGAACAGAGGTTTGATCAATGTGGTGGAGAACAGCGGTGTGACAGAGGAGCTCGATCAGCGGATGGTTCTAGCCCAGTTCTATGTCCAAGACTGCATACGCGAACCGCACCGTGCGATTCTAGGCGAGCTATCGTCAAACCGGACTGCGACCTGAAAGCTGTTGGAATGAGCGTATGACAAGGAGGAAATCGATCGGACCGTGCGTCCCATCGCACGTAGCCTACGAGGCTGGAGTGGCGAGGCAACAGACCGTTCGAAGCCCTCGAACAATGGACCCACATTCGTAAGAGTGGCATCGGAACCGGAAGGCCACCAAACGACACGTCAAGGTCAAAGGCGAAGCTAACCCGTACGATCCAACCTACGGAGACACGTCGCGTCTGGCGCTCTTCAACGTGAGATGGGGTACATCAACCAAGCCACGCCGACGCTGATCACCACGAAAAGAGTGAATGACCACAGCGTGTACTTGATCCAGTTAGGCGCCGTGCGCTGCGTCAGGCAGGCAAGCGCCATGGAGACGAGCAGAGCGAACAAAAGCATGGTACCGAAGTGACTAAGGCTCCATGAATTCACGATCAAGAAACTCGCGAGCACTCAGCTCCTCCGCCCGGACGCAATTTCTAGGACGTCGAAGACGGCAAGCACGTTCACGACTCCTGCCGCCGCGATAAAACGCGTGCCATAGTCCCCCGCCGCACGAGACACGTTCGGACCAGCTGCTTCAAAAACGTGAGCAAAATAATAGAAGACGCCTGAAGCGCCATCGGCCAGAAATCCTAGCGTGCCAAACGGGTCGCCCGAATGCGGGGGAAATACATTTCCGCGCAGCAAATATCCGGTAATCGCGAGCCCTCCCACAGAAACGAAAAATCCGAGCGCTCTTCCCCAACGGCCCAACAGCAAATGTCCCAAGCCGGGCACAAGCCATGCGGCAATCGCGACAAAAGGAGCGAGCGCATTAGGCTTCCGGGCGGCTGTGGGGACGGGCAGAGGCGCCGAAGGATCGAGAGGCGTGTCGTTCACCGGAGCTTCGTTCACGGTCACCTAGGCCAGCAGCGGAAGAATTTCTTCCTGGATGGCGCCAGTAACGCGCGCTTCGTTCTCACCGATATACATATTCACTTCGCTGCGAATGCCAAATTCCGGCATGTATATTCCCGGCTCGATCGAGAAACAGGTATGCGGCACGATCTTGCGATCGTCGCGCGTCTCTAGATCATCCATATTCGCTCCGTTGCCGTGAACTTCCTGGCCGATGCTGTGTCCCGTGCGATGCACGAAGTATTTTCCATAGCCAGCCTTGCGGATCGTCTCGCGGGTGATACGGTCCACTTCCCAACCCTGAATGCTGCACTTCTTGGCTACAGACGCCTTGACGAATTCGATTGCGGCGTTGCGGGCACTCTTTACGATCCGAAAAATCTTGCTGTAGGAATCCGGCACGCGTTCGCCGAGGTAGCCGACCCAAGTAATGTCGTAATAGACGCTCTCGGGGCGATTCAATTTCGCCCAGATGTCCAGCAGCAGCAAATCGCCCGCACGGATGGGACGAGATGAGCCCGCTCTCGGTTCGTAGTGCGGATTGCCGTTATTCGGCTGCACCGCGACGATGGGCGGCTCGGCGGTGGTCAATCCACCCAGGCGAAATTGCTCCAGAATCCATTGTTGCAATTCGGCTTCAGCCAGCGGCTTCCCCTCACGCACAAAGACCGCCGCACGCTGGAAGGCCTGGCGCGTAATGCGATCCACAATTTTGCCTGCTTCTAAATGGCTTTCGAGCTGCTCCGGCGTCCAACTGGCTTCGAATTTCTGCACTAGGTCGGCGGAGCTGACCACTTTTTTCTTCAGCTTGCGGACGAGTTCAATGGTTCCGGCATCCACCAGCCCGATATACGGGATATTGTTTTCCGGCGAATATTGCATGGCGATGCGCTTGCTGCCGGACAGGACTTTAGGCAGGGTCTTGTGCAGTTCTTCCCATCCTGCGTAGAGAAATTTCTTGCCCTCCAGGGAATCGAGAGAGCCCTGCTCAATCTTGTGCACCAGCTTGCGCGGCTCGCCTTTGGCGGGAATGAAGTAAAACCAGCGGCGGGTAATCATCGCATGACCGTCGAGGCCCAGGATATGGCCGGCTATGGGGTCGCGATGGTGGTGATCGTAAAACAGCCAGCCGTCAATTTTGTTCGCGCGCAGTTCGGATTGGATCGCTTTAATGTCCGGCATGAAGTCAGTCCCTGGCTTTCCTGCTGGCGCTCCCTGACGGCGAGCAGAGCGCCTGCACTTGCGCGCGCGTGACGCCCGCGACTGAAACGCGCTTGTTGCGGCTGTTTTCGCCGGAAACGATTCTAACAGCCGAGCGGGGAACGTTCAAACGACCGGCCAGCAAGCGTTTGAGCGATTCATTGGCGCGGCCTTCCAATGGCGCCAAGATTGCGTCCACATTGACAGTGATTTCCATTCTCTATCGTTGCGGCGATTCGCCTGATCGCGTGCAGACAACGCGCTCACGCTATGCATCGCAGATTTCGAGGTCCTGTAAGGATAGCGCAACACAAGTATATTAGATTGCGTAGAGCGTCAAGGTTCGTAATGGTTCGCGGCAGAAGGAGAGATCACAATATGTCCAGCACCGGTTTTGCATTTGCTAACCCGCAGCCGTCTCCTGACAACTTCAACACATTTGACCCGAAAGATGTTTACGCGGATTCCGGGATTCAAACCACGCCGGTGACGGAAGCGATTCCCGCTCCGTGGAAGAACCCGCCGGTGATGGCGCTGGCTGACGTGCTAGGCACGAGCGTTGTGCAGCAGATTCAAGTATCAGGCGAGATCGTATTTCATTCCGTCGGCGACACAGGAGGCGTCAAGGAGCCTTCGCATCAATTTGCCGTAGCCGATGCGCTGAGCGCGGACTTGGCCGGTAAGAACTACGGAAGCGGACGTCCGGCGTTTTTGTTCCATCTGGGTGACGTTGTCTACTATTTCGGGCAGGAACGCTATTACTACGATCAGTTTTACGACCCCTATCGCGATTTTGCCGGGCCCATATTCGCGATCCCCGGGAATCACGATGGAGTTCTGTTTGCGAGCGAACCTGTGCAGTACTCATTACAGCCGTTTTTTCAAAATTTCTGCAGCAAACAGCCATCGAAAGATCCGTCCGCCAAAGGTTTCGCTCGGACGACCATGACCGAACCCGGCGTTTACTTCACCCTCAACGCCCCCTTCGTAAAAATCATCGGTTTGTATTCCAATACGAGCGAAACGACGGGCGTACTAAGCGGCGGAGCCGCCGGAACGCAGCAATCCGCCTTTCTGCTGGCGCAGTTGCAAGCTGCAGCAGCTCAGAGAGCGTCCCAGGGCAGCGATCCTTTCGCGTTAATCATTGTCGTGCATCATCCTCCCTTCACCATTAGCAGCCAGCATTTCCCCAGCCCGCAAATGCTGCAGGAGATTGATGACGCCTGCAAGACGGCCGCAATTTGGCCCGATCTGGTGCTCTCCGGGCACGCGCATCTGTACGAGCGCTACACACGCGTGATGGCTAGCGATGGGCGCGAAATTCCCTATTTGGTCGCGGGAAATGGCGGCTATTTTAATTTAAGCGCGGTGCGAACCGGCCAGAACGGCGCGCTGCCAAAACCGGGCATTGCCGGAAACGACGGCAAGGGCAACAAGCTCACGCTGGAGGCATACAACGACCAGCTGTTTGGCTTTCTGCGGCTGACCGTGAATTCCGCTGCGATTACATGCCAATCCTTGGGCGTGAATGAAACTTCCGGTGCGGTTTCGACGCTGGATCAATTTTCGCTTGATTTGAACAGGCACGCTGTCTCGGCAGGCAGCGCAGCTTCGAGGAGCGAGGCGAAGAAGAAAGCCGTCGCTGCGTCAAAAAAGAAAAACTCTCCCGTCTCCCCTTCACGCTCGAGCACCAAACGAAAATGATCCGGTCCCGCGCGCCCGCAAGCTCATGCCTGAATGTTGCGAGCACCGAACAGCGCAGTGCCAACGCGGATTTCGGTCGCCCCCTCTTCGACGGCAATCTCGAAGTCGTGGCTCATGCCCATGGAAAGAATCGGCAGAGCGCGACCGAGCTGCCGGCTTAGGTCGTCGCGTAGTTCGCGTAGCTTGCGGAAATACGGCCGCACGCCTTCGGGGGCGTCGAAAAAGGGCGGAATAGTCATCAATCCCGCGAAATCCAAATGAGCAAACGGAGCGATGCGAGCAGCCAGCGACGGTAGATCGGCCTCCACGACTCCGCTTTTCGTTTCCTCGGAGCCCCAGTGGACCTCGATCAACACGGGCAGGCATTTCCCTTCGGCATCGGCGGCTGCGTGAAGCTTTTTTGCCAAGGCCAGATCGTCCAGCGAATCTACGCGGCGAAAAAGATGCGCGGCACGGCGGGCCTTGTTGCTCTGTAAGTGGCCGATCAGGTGCCAGGTTGCGTCCAGGTCGGCGACCTTCGGTTGTTTCGTTTCCCACTCCTGCACGCGATTTTCGCCGAAGTGGCGGACCCCTG
Source organism: uncultured Acidobacteriota bacterium (assembly GCA_963795005.1). Classification (GTDB taxonomy): domain Bacteria; phylum Acidobacteriota; class Terriglobia; order Acidiferrales; family UBA7541; genus Palsa-295. The sequence continues at coordinate 8,320 of CAWCGE010000024.1, forward strand.
CTTCGTAGGCGGCCCGAATTGACTCCGCCGGATGTGTTTTAGAAACCGCCACCAACGTGATTTCGTCTGCGCGACGTCCCGAGCGCTCCGCGGCGCGCGCCATGCGTTCACGAACCTTGGCCAGGTTGGCAGCGATCGTTTGGGGAAGATTCTCCATCGCAGCGATTCTAGCAAACACTAGAGGTTCGAAGTTGGAGGTTCGCTGTTGGAAATTTTATGTCGGACGACGGAGGTGGAGGGCAGCGAGTTCAGAAATCTTGGGCCGCGAGTCCTCCGTCAGGAACGCTGTGATAGACTGGTCCGCAATTCGATGCCTGGGCGCGGAAAACTTATTGTCCTCGAAGGGATTGACGGCTCCGGAAAAGCAACGCAGCTGGAAATGCTGGCACGCGCGTTTGCCTCGCGCGGAATCGCCTTCACAGAGGTAAGCTTTCCTCGCTACGATGGATTCTTCGGCAAGCTGGTGGCGCGTTTTCTGAACGGCGAATTTGGCTCGCTCGACGCCGTGGACCCGCATTTCTCGGCGCTGCTGTACGCGGGGGACCGCTGGGAGACGCGGACGGCGCTCGAAAGGGACCTTGCCGCCGGCCGAACGCTCTTGGCCGATCGTTATATCGCTTCGAATCTGGCACATCAGGGAGCGCGGGCGCCGCAGGCAACCCGCGCGCAGTTTCTGGCCTGGCTGAAGCAGCTTGAATATCAGGTTTACGAGCTCCCTGTCGAGAATTTGGTGGTTTACCTTCGGGTGCCAGCTGTCGAGGCGCAGCGGCTCGTCGGCGAAAAAAAGGAACGTGACTACACGAAACTCCAACGCGATTTGCAGGAGTCAAATCTGGCGCACCTACAGGCGGCTTCCGATGTCTATGACGAACTTGCGCAGCAGGCCAATTGGGTGAAAGTTGAATGTTATGACGCGGCCGCCCGCGCGCTGCGTCCGCCCGAAGATATTCACAAGGAGATTCTGGCCGCGATTGAGGCGCGGGTCTTCCCCGCGCTGCACGCGGGCCGCTAGCACCATGGGTTTCGGCGAATTTCTCGGCAACGAACGGATCGTCACCGCGCTGCGGGGCATGCTTCGCCGCGACCGCGCGCCGAGCGCATTGCTATTCACGGGGCCCCGCGGAATCGGCAAGTACACGCTCGCGCGGATGTTTGCGCAAGCGGCGAACTGCGAGCGATTGAACGACGATTTTTGTGGGGAATGTGATTCCTGCAAGCGCATGGCGCCGCTTGGGAATCCGGCGCTGCTGATAGCGGCCGGGTTGACCGAACGCGGCGAGAGCGCGGACGCGGCGGCTGTCGAGCGCATGCCGCTGATCATAGAAACGCACCCTGACGTGTGGTTGCTCGTGCCCGATCCCGTCCGCCGGCTGGCGCCCGTGGCGCGGCCGATGATCCGCGTAGGCCAACTGCGCGCCGTGCAACGCGCAGCGTACTTCAAACCGCAGGGCCGGCGTCGGGTGTTTATCCTGGACGACGCACATACCATGCGCTGGAATGATGCGGACGTCTTCCTGAAAGTCCTGGAAGAGCCGCCGGAATACGCAACGCTCATCCTTCTGGCGCCCACGCCGGATTCCCTGCTGCAAACGATCCGGTCGCGCTGCCTGCAGTTCCACTTCGCGCCGGTGCCAGTTGCAAAGATCGAAGAGTTTCTAAAAGAGCGTACGCAGGCCAAGCCGCCGGAGCGAAAACTAGCCGCGCAACTTTCCAGCGGCAGCCCGGGCATGGCGCTGGCCTTGAACCTGGAGGAGTCGGCGCGGCTGCGCCGAACCGTTTTGAATCTGCTGGAAGGGGCCATTGACGGCAGCAGATCCGCGGAAATTTTTGCGGCGACGGCGCAGCTTGCCAAACAAGAGAAGGAATCGTTTGAAAATATCGTTACGCTGTTCTATAGTCTGCTTACAGACCTTCTCGAACTTTCCCAGAGTCCGAAGATCAGTCTTTCTCGTAACCCGGACTTACAGCGCGACCTGGAAGCGCTCAGCAAGAAAGTAAACTTCGAGTGGGTCTCGCAAGCAACTCAAAGGCTGGATCTCCTGGAAAGCCGCCTGAAACGCAATGTGAGCCGCCAGTTGGGGCTGGACGCCGTACTGCTGGCATTGAGCACTCGCTGAAGCCGAAGAGCGAATTAATAATTTTGTAAAAATACTGCAACCCAAACGCTCATCGGACAGTCATAAAGGAAGTAGCGAATCCAAGGAGTCCTCATGGTAAATCGTAAGCTTTTTCGCCCTACTCTCACGGACGTAAAGGAACAGTTCCCCGCGCGCCCGCCTCAGGCGGTTCAGCCTCAAGGCCCGCAGCGCAAGAAGCCCGCGCCGCCGGAGCAGACGCACGCCGAAAACTTTTACTACGTGAAACAGATGCAGTCGCGAACTCCGGTCGCGGTGGTGCTCACCGACGGCGAAATTCTGCGCGGCAGCGTCGAATGGTACGATCGCGATTGCATCAAGCTCACGCGCTACGGCACCCCCAACCTGCTCGTTTACAAACACTGCATCAAGTACCTCTACAAAGAAGGCGAAGACGCCGCGCAAGGTGGACCCAACGGCGCGAATGGAACTGGCGGTTCGAACGGAACAAACGGCTCGGACGACCACTAGGCACAAGCTGGCTGGCATAAACCGCGGAGCGGCGTGTTCGTGTGCGTTAGGAGTGGCGCTTCCTGCGGTTTTTTCTGAACGGGCCGACGAAAAATGACATCAGAGCCTTGCTCACTAGCCGGCGGGCGCCGTCCCGGACATCGCAATCCACGACGGCAATGTGGCGCCCGACTCGCACGACGTTCGCTTCGGCTGTGACGCTGCCTCCCTCGACCGCCTCCAGATAATTGATTTTCATTTCAATCGTCGCCACCCGCGTTCCCGGCGGGCACGCCATATAGGATGCAAGTCCTCCTGCCGTATCCGCCAGTGCGGCCAGCACGCCTCCATGCACAACTCCGTGCACTTGCAGGTGCGAATCATTGACGTTCATCCGCAGTACGACCCTGCCTCGTTGCGCCTCCAGCAGCACAAATCCAAATTGTTTCGCCGTATTGTTTTCATTTAAACGACGGCGGAGTTCTTCCGCAGCCAAACGCTCAATGGATTTGGATTTAGGGGTTTGGGCCATGTCAGTAAGCGGTTACGCCGCCGTCGAGCGGGAGAGATGCTCCCGTGACCCAGGAGGCTTCGTCCGAAGCGAGGTACACCGCCATCAGCGCCACGTCCTCCGGCGTGCCCATGCGGCCCAACGGTATTTCGCTAATCCTTCTTTGAATCTCGGCTTCCGCGTTGGGCGCTTGGCGTATGGATTCCATGCCCAACTGTGTCTCGACGATTGTGGGGCAGATACAATTCACACGGATTTTGTCGCGGGCGTGGTCTATCGCCATGGCCCGCGTCAGCCCGCACACTCCGGCCTTGGCCGCGCAATAAGCTGCGCGTTCCCTGCGCGCCACCAGGCCTAGGACCGAACCAATATTGACAATTGAACCGCCGCGCGCTCTGCGAAGCGCCGGCAACGCGGCTCGGGAGACCAGAAACGTGCCAGTTAGATTGACAGCCAGCACCACTTCCCAGTCTTGGTCGGAAGTGTGCTCTGCGGTCGCCACCACCACTGCTCCGGCGTTGTTGACGATCGTGTCCAGTCGGCCGAAGTGCTGTTCGGTTTGGGATAAAGCCGCTGCGACCGAAGTGGTTTCGGTAACGTCGCAGCTCAGGGCCAGGGCCTTGCCGCCTGCGAGCTCGATTTCGCGCGCCACGGTATCCGGCGGCTCTTTCCGGCGTCCGGCAACCGCAACGAGGGCGCCTTCCCGGGCAAATGCCCGCGCGCAGGCGCGTCCAATGCCTGTGCCTCCACCCGTAATCAGCGCTACCTTGCCTGAAAGTCGCAGCATCGAGAATGCCCGCTCGTTCGTCTAATGCAAGACGGGAAGGCGCGAATCTAGCATCCGGCCGCCATTCGGCGCAAGCCAGGCGATTCGCTCGCGCAACGCAGTCAGCGACTGTTAGACTGGCCATAGGAACCCATGAAAATCGGGATCACAGGCTATCCAACGTATGGGGGCTCGGGGGTTGTAGCTACAGAGCTGGGGATTGAGCTTGCCGCGCGCGGTCACGAAATTCATTTCATCAGCTATGCGATGCCCATTCGGCTCAGTTCCACGTATGAACGCATTCATTTTCACGAAGTAGAAGTCACCTCCTACCCGCTCTTTGACCATCCTCCTTACACTCTGGCGCTGGCGACAAAGATGTTTGAAGTAGCCGAGCAGGTTTCCCTGGACCTGCTGCACGTTCATTATGCGATCCCGCACTCGGTGAGCGCATTGCTGGCGCGCTTAATGACGCAACCGAAGAAGCTGCCGTTTATCACCACGCTGCACGGCACCGATATTACGCTGGTTGGAAACGACCGCAGCTACCTGCCCATCACGCGTTTTTCGATCGAGCAAAGCGACGGGGTGACGTCCATCTCGAAGTATCTGCGCGAGCGAACCATTCGAGAGTTCGAAATCAAGCGGCCCATCGAAGTGATTCCGAATTTCGTCAACTGCGATCTCTATAAACGCAGTGACGATCAATCGCAACGCAACCAGTGGGCCAAGAATGGCGAACCAATCCTCATGCACCTTTCGAATTTCAGGCCAGTGAAGCGGATCACGGATGTCGTCGAGATATTCGCGCTGGTGCGCGAAAAAATTCCCGCAAAGCTGGTATTGATGGGTGACGGCCCCGATCGTGGGGCGGCGGAATATATCGTGCGAAAAAAGCACCTGTCGAAAGATGTGTTTTTCATGGGCAAACAGGATCGCGTGCAGGAAAAATTGGGCCTCGCCGACTTGTTTCTGCTGCCAAGCGATGAAGAATCATTTGGCTTGGCGGCTCTGGAAGCCATGGCCTGTGAAGTTCCCGTGATTGCCAGCAATGTCGGCGGCCTTCCAGAGGTGGTAACGCACGGCGTGGACGGCTATCTGATTCCGGTGCGAGACGTAGAAGCGGGTGCCCGCCACGCGCTGGAGATCCTGACCCGTCCCGACCGCGGACGATCCATGGGGCAACAGGCGCGAATCGATGCCAAAGCGAAGTATTGTGCAAATGACGTAATTCCAATATACGAAAGCTATTACGAGAAGGTACTAGAGCACGCGGATCTCGCCGGCCAGATGTCCGCACACTAGACCGTTTCGACACCCGCCTGAATGTAAGTTTTCTTACCATCGAGCACATTCTGCACGTTTACACGATTCTCTGTAGTGACATAGTTCATTCACAGATAAGAAGATAACCCTCCCGTTGTGGCAAGGCCCGTGCTCTTTTCAACGACGGCTCCAGCCGCTTGGAGACAATGGAGAGGATATGAAGCATCTACTGGCGGTCGTCATGGTTCTCGGATTTGCGTTTTCTGTCGCGGTTCCCTCAGCAAGCCCGCAATCGAACATGACCTCGCTTTTGGCAGCGCCGAACTTCTTATTCCAGCAGCAGGCGGAAGCCAAGGATCAGCCTCAAAAATTCCTCGGAACAATCGTTTCCATGAACGGCGAGCTTTTTGTATTGAGAGACGACACCAACAACGTCTGGTACCACCTGGACGATCAAGACAGGGCTGGAAAATTCGCGGGAAAGAAGGTCCAGGTGATCGGCGTACTGGATGGACACGTGGATGAGATTCGGATTAAAAGCATCGAGGAGGAAAAGAGCTAGCGAGCGGACTCACGATTCGCTACTGAACTGGCAGCGATTTCCTCAACGTTCGGCGATGGGTACCGGCTGGACCGTCTGGACAATGTTATCTACATCGTCCTGCGTGATCGCGCCCGAAGAGCCCGGTGCGACCGTCAGGATGAAGCGAAACTGGCGGTCGCGGTCGTCAAAAACGCGCACGGCAATGGGGCGTTGCTTAGCAGGGTCTCCAAACTGAAAGCCTCGAATTCTTCCCCAGTCGAACGAATAGAATTGTCCGTCGGCTGGCAGATCGAAACCGAACGAGAGTTTCCACAGTAAGAGCGCGTTCAATCTCAGCGCGTCGCGAGTATCTATAAGTGGCGAAAGCTGCGCTGGGGCCGCGCTGTACACCGCCCGATACAGTTCGTAATTCGTATTGATCGGCTTATCTGCAAACACGTTCGCAAACTTTTGATACTCGGTGGGATTCGACGACTTGATTGTGCGCATCGTGTCCACTTGCGATTCGGGATCGAAAAAAACGATCACTTGCCCGGAGTCGTAGCGGAACTGAGTCGCGATCAGTGAACCAACCGGCTTGGGGTTGCCGGGCCAAGGGGAATTGAACTGGTAATCATATGCTTTGACTTGAGGGCTCTTCGGGGCGCCCGCGGGGGCCGGCAGGGGCTGTGGGCTGGTCGCGAGCCAGGGATTTTCAGAAGTCCAAAGTTTCGCTTCGATCCACGTCAGGGTTTGCAATCCGAATTTCACGCTGCAACCGGCGACCACGAACACCAAAACAAGAAGTATGATCGCCGACCGCGCGCCATCCTTTTCCGAGTCTCCGGCCATTCCACCCCTTTGCTAGGTTTGAGTTAAGAGCGCCGTCATTCTACGCCATCCACAGGGGCCGTGCGGGCGAAATGAATGTACGATGAGCAATCGCTCCAGGCCCCTGCAGGGTCAGAGTCCCGCGAATGGCTCTGCCGTCGCAAGCTCCGGGATTTCAATGTGAATTTGCGTGCCTTCGCCTTCTTGACTGCGTATATCCATCTTGAACTGATCGCCATAGAGCAGCCGCAGGCGCTCGTGGACGTTGCTGATACCGATTCCGCCGCCGTAAACGTCGGCGAGGCGTTCGGTGGGAATGCCCATTCCATTGTCCGAAATTTCGATCAGCAAACGCCCGTCCACATGGCGCGTGCGCAGATGAATCTGTCCGCCTTCGACTCTTGGCGCCAAGCCATGCTTGATCGAATTTTCGACCATGGGTTGCAGCAACATGCTCGGAACGAAGGTCTCTAAGGTCTGCTCGTCAATTTCCTTGAAGATCTGCAATTTATCGCGGCCGAAGCGAATCACTTCGATATCCAGGTAGTTGTCAATAAACTCGAGCTCTTCGCGTAGGGGAACAAACGTTTCATGTTTGCGCAAAAGCCGCCGCAGAATATTGGAAAGCTTTAGGACCACACCGCGAGCCATGTCCGGATCAAAGCGAATCAACGAGGAAACCGTGTTCAGGGTATTAAAGAGAAAATGCGGATTGATCTGGCTGGTCAGCGCGTCCATGCGCGCTTTGAGCAGCAGCTGTTGATTCTGCTCGAGGTTCATCTCGATCCGCGTGTTATTCCAGATCTTGATGCTCATGGCCACGCACATCATGGACGACATGACGATTAGCAGCGCGTAAACCCAATTGCTGGGGCGATAGAAAAACAGCCACTGGTCTTTCACGGCCTGCGCCAGTTCAATTTCGCCCACGGTCACGGCGACGCACGCAAACAGTGGAAGCATCGCCCAATTGCCCTTGCGATACCGCACCAGCTTCCAGATCCATTCGGGAATGCTGAGAAAAAGAAACGGACCGAAGTGCCAGACATCTTCCTTTTCGGGAATCGTCTCGCGGACAAATCCCGCTAGCAAACCGACAATCGCAGCCACGGGGCTAGAAAGCCATTCGTGATTGCCAAACGCTGGAAGACTGATCAACGAGCCGCCGAGCAGACCGACGACCCGGCCCCCGATCAGTCCCATCAGAAACGAACCTTCCAGCGTCAGATCGAAAAAGCGGTAATTGAAAAGCCGGAGGAGCACACCAATGGCCAGCGGCGGAGTGAGGAACAGCAGAAGCATCACCTTCTGATCGGAATCGCGAATCTCGGTGAAAAGCAGGTTGCGGAAGGAACGGAAACGCACCAGCAGGGCCGCGAGAGACGCCGCGAACCCTACTTTCAGCACCAGCGCGAACATCAACTCTTGCGTGCCAATCAGTGTGTTCATTTTGCGCGCAGCGTGCGCTGCCTGATTTCGTCCCTGAACTACGTTAGCCAAAGCAGGCAGCGATGTAAAGAGAACGACCATCCGTGACGCGTAAAGTCGCCAATCAACGATTCGCCAGCTCCATGCCGGACGGTGACAAGTCAGTCGTTTCCACCAAGCCTGCTATAATCGAGAATTGAATGAAGCCGCGCAAAAAGTCCGGGAAGACCAGCAAAGCCCACGTGGTTGCCAACGCGCAGTTGCCCACCGGCTTTGGCGCCTTCCGAATTCTCGGCATCGCGGGAAGCAAGCCGGGAGAGGAAGCGGTGGCAATTCAACACGGGCCGCTGAATCGACGCGCAGGCCGCACCAGGAGCAGCGGTAAAGCGCCGCTGGTGCGTATTCATTCGCAGTGCCTGACTGGCGACGTCTTTACCTCGGAGCGTTGCGATTGCCGCGCGCAACTGGAGTTCTCGCTGCGCAAAATTGCCAGGGAACCTTCGGGCGTTGTCTTGTACCTGCCACAAGAGGGCCGTGGTATTGGCTTGATTAACAAGTTGAAAGCGTACGAACTGCAAGACGCCGGGCTCGATACCGTAGAAGCTAACCGGCGCCTGGGCTTCGCGGATGATGCCCGCGACTACGAGTTTGCCGCCGAAGCGCTCAAAGCATTAGGCATTCATGCCGTTCGCTTACTATCGAATAATCCGGACAAAGTTAGCCAATTGCAGCGCTCTGGGATTCGCGTGATGGAGCGAGTTCCTTGCCGTCCGCGTACCAGCCGCCACTCGGATTCCTACCTTCGCACTAAGAAGGACAAACTCGGGCACCTGCTTTCTGGGCTGTAGTTTCCTGCACGCGTGAATGGAGGCGATATGAGACTTGGGGATTCCATCCTGATGGAGATTGATCAAGAAGCGCAAACGACCAGGAAGGTTTTGGAACAAGTCCCGGAAGACAAACTCAGCTGGCGGCCTCACCCAAAGTCCTATTCGCTGGGCCAGTTGGCCCTGCACATTGCGTCTTCACCTGCCAGCGTCGCCGCCGCGGCTGTGCCGGATACCTTCGAGCGGCCCAACCTCACGCAAGCCGAGCCCAAAAGTCAGAAGGAGATACTGGACGTCTTCTCGCAAAGCCTCGAAGCCACCAAGACAACCTTACGCAAAATGGACGATGCCAAGCTCATTTCTACCTGGAACCTGACTAAGAACGGAAAAGTTGTGATGTCCATTCCCCGAATCGCCTTTCTCCGCTCCATCCTTATGAATCACGCTTATCATCATCGCGGTCAGCTTTCCGTGTACTTGCGGTTGCTGGACATACCGGTGCCGTCAATTTACGGCCCGAGCGCCGACGAAGATCCATTCCGCTAGAGCGCACCAGACAGCGTCAGAGGAACAGTTGAGCCAAAGCAACCCGGCAGTACGTCAGCAAATCGCTAGCGCTTCGTTCTTGTTTTGCATATTCTTTCGCCTCCAACACTTACTTCCAACGGAGGGCTCCTAACCGTGGACCAACAGAGCTCGGTGGATGTAGCTTTAGCCTTCGTGGCGAAAATCAATTCGCATGACGTGGATGGCCTGGTTGCGCTGATGACTCCTGATCACCTTTTCGTGGATGCCCTAGGCACTCCATTCCGCGGCGCCGCACAGATGCGGCAGGGATGGAAGGGCTATTTCGCATTGTTTCCCGACTATGCCATCGAAGTAACCGACGAATTCAGCCGGAGTGACGTCGCGGCGATGTTCGGCAAGGCGCTCGGGACATTTGCCGTGAATGGCAAGCTTGCAAGAGAAAATTCCTGGGAGATTCCCGCCGCATGGAGAGCCGTGGTGAAAGAAGGACGCGTCGCCGAATGGCGCGTTTACTGCGACAACGACCCAGCGCGCAAGATCATGGCGGCCAACGCGCCGCCGAAGGCGAGCCACTAGCCTCCGCCGACAAAGTGCACAATCTCGAAGCTGTCGTTTGGTTCGACGTGTGTCTGGTTCCAATTCGCGCGCGGCAGGATATTCAAGTTTCGTTCGATGGCCACGCGATCGCGCGGCATTCCTAGATGCTCCAGCATCCCGGTGACATTCAACCCGTCCGGGATTTCGCGACTTTCGCCGTTAATCCTTACGGTCATTGCGCAGCGCCGGCACTCGGGGTCTTAGCGCGGGTTCGCATCGCGAAACGAATCTCGTCCTTCCAAGCATCCGCTTGCGCATTGATGACCAGCGTCAGATCCCCTTTGCCCAGCGGCGGAAGCGGAAAATGGATGCGGACGCGCCCTTGCTCATCACTGGTACCGGCATGGCTTTCCCCATCCAGCGCTCCCTCAATAACGGCGTTCACATGAGCGCCTACTTGCGGCTGGCGGTCCGCTCTCCGCGAAACTTCAAGCTCCAGCGACACCTTGCCGGCCGAAAGCCACGAACCCGGATTCAGCAGCTGCACCTGGATGCCACTGGGGCGACTCGCCTGCGTCGCTGACTCGGCTGAAGCAATCTCCGCGTCCAATGCTCCCGAGCGAATTGCTTCAATTACGGCCCGATGCTGTTCCTCAACGCGGCGACGGAGCTCTTCCGTCGTGTAGGGAGTCGCGTTCGGTTCCTGTTCGTAGTTGGAAGCACGTCGGTGAAGTATGCGGCCATTTTGATACACAGCCGTGTCGATGATTGGGTGATTCGGGCCGCGATCTTCGGTCTGAACGTGGAAGATCTGGTCGCCCACCTTCACATCCGTATTAAACCCGGAACTCATTGAAAGTGATTCCCTTCGCTCGCCATGCGCCACAGCGAAACAAGTCCCAATCGAAGTAATCGAGAGTTCATTTGACCGGCCGCACTCGGGCCGTTATTATAACAGCGCAACGAAAATGAACAGCAATTACCTCGACAGCTATGGACCTTTGTTGCTGATGTTTATACTCGCCTGCGGCTTGGCCGGCGCGCTGGTAGTAGTCTCCACGCTGGTCGGCAGGCACAAGCGTTCGCGCGAGAAGGATCAGCCCTATGAATGCGGAATCCGGCCGACCGGCGACGCCCGCGAACCAATCTCCGTCCAGTTCTACATGGTGGGATTGCTCTTTATCTTGTTCGACATCGAAGCGATATTTCTGTACCCCTGGGCGCTGGTTTACAGCGATCTGAAGGTCTTCGGTTTTGTGGAGATGCTTCTTTACATTATAATTTTATTGGCCGGCTACATTTACCTCTGGAAGAAGGGCGCGCTCGACTGGAGTCGTTAAGCCGCCGCCCCTCAGGAATCGAACTCATAGTGCAAGCACAGGACGCCGACAAAAGCCCGGTAGTGCATAAACTCAAAGAGTGGGACGGACAGGCTGTCTCCGAAGTGCTCGAATTTCGCGGCGAAATCACCGTGGTGGTGCCCCGCGAACACCTGAAACGCGTCGCGGAGTACTTGGCGACTGAGCCATCTCTGCGCTTTTCATTCTTGTCAGACATCACACCGGTGGACCGCTTTCCGATCGAACCGCGCTTCGAAGTGAATTATCACCTGGTGTCCATTGATCGCCGGGATCGCTTGCGGCTGAAAGTCAAACTGGCCGGCAGCGACCCGCTGATCCCTTCCGTCACCGGCATATGGCCGACCGCCAATTGGCACGAGCGCGAAAGTTACGACCTGTTCGGTATCCGCTTCGAAGGTCACCCGGACCTGCGGCGGATTCTAATGCCGGACGATTGGGAAGGTTACCCGCTGCGGAAGGATTATCCCACTGAGGGGTACCGATGAAGCGCAATTCTGGCGTGGAAAAAAGGGAAGCCGAACGATGAGCACGACTGTCGAAACGCCGACCGGCGAAGCCCAAACAATGGTCCTGAACATGGGGCCGCAGCACCCGTCTACCCACGGCGTGTTGCGCGTGATTTTGGAGCTGAACGGCGAAATCGTCGTGAAGGCGCAACCCGTGATCGGCTATCTGCACACGGGCATCGAAAAATCCTGCGAAGCGAAAACGTATTCGCAAGCCATAACACTGACGGATCGCATTGATTATCTTGCTCCGCTCTCAAACAATCTGGGCTATTGCCTCGCGGTCGAAAAGATTCTTGGACTGGAAGTGCCAAAGCGCGCTCAGTACATCCGCGTGCTGCTGACGGAGTTGACCCGCTGTGCTTCACATCTCGTATGGCTTGGGACGCACGCCATTGACCTCGGCGCGATGTCGGTTTTCTTGTACACCTTCCGCGAGCGCGAAGAAATCTTGAAGATTTTCGAATATTTGTCCGGCCAGCGGATGATGACCAGCTATTTTCGCGTCGGCGGACTGGCCCTGGAACCGCCTCCGGACTGGCTCGAGCGAGTTCGCCGCGTAGTGGATTCCCTGCCCGCACATATTGACGAATACGAAGACCTGCTGACCAAGAACAAAATCTGGCTTGGCCGCACGCAGGGCGTCGGAATCATCAGTGCGACGGACGCGATCGCCATGGGCTGCTCCGGACCCATGCTTCGCGGCAGCGGGGTCGCCTACGACGTGCGCAAAGCGTTTCCGTACTCGAGTTACGATGAATTCGATTTCCATGTGCCGACGCAAACCGCGGGCGATTGTTACGCCCGCTATCAAGTGCGCGTAGCGGAGATCCGCGAAAGCATCAAGATCGTGAAGCAGGCGATAGAGAAAGTTCCCGCCGAAGGGCCGTTCCGTGCAGAATTGCCCGGAATTATTCCCCCGTCCCGCGAGGAAATGAAAACCTCGATCGAGGGCCTGATTTATCATTTCAAGATCTTTACGGAAGGTTTTGAGCCGCCGCCGGGGGAAGTCTATCAGGCGATCGAATCTCCTCGCGGGGAGTTGGGCGTCTTTGTCGCCAGCGACGGTTCGGCGAAGCCGTACCGCGTGAAGTTTCGCGCTCCGTCCTTCGTGAATTTGCAATCATTGCCGAATCTGGCCGAGGGGCGCCTGATCGCCGATGTAGTCGCCTGCATTGGCACAACCGATATCGTTCTGGGGGAAGTAGACCGCTAGGCTTTAGCAAGTATACGCGGGCACACGAGACCTTATGCAATTGCCGTCGACACTCGAAGAAAAATTTACCACTCTGCTCGGCCGTTATCCGGTGAAGCGCTCCGCGCTGATCCCGATGATGATGTACGCGCAGGATCATTTTGGGTTTCTCAGCGACGAACTGCTTGCGGATATCGCGCAGCGCCTCGACCTGAATACAACGGAAGTCACCGAGACCCTTGCATATTACTCGATGCTGCGCCGAAAACCAGCTGGGCGCTATCACATCCAGGTCTGTACCAACATTTCCTGCATGCTCCGCGGAGGAAATGAATTGTACGCGCACGTTCAGAAGCGCTTGGGAATCGGCAACAAGGAAGTATCGCCGAGCGGGACGTTCTCGCTCGAAGAAGTGGAATGTATCGGCGCCTGCACCGGTGCACCGGCCATGCAAGTGAATTTCGACTACTACGAAAATCTCGATCCCGAGAAAGTGGACGTGATTTTCGAGCAGTTGCAGGACGGCAGGAAGCCGAAGCCCGTGCCGGTGATTTCCGGCGCGCTGCACGAGCGCAATGCCAACGAAATTCCTGTCATCAGCAAGCGCTTCGGAATTCCCAACTCGCGCTCCCTAGAGGTGTACCTGAAGCATGAAGGCTATCAGGCGATGGACAAAGCGCTGAACGTGATGTCCCCCGAGCAGATCATTGACGAAATGAAAAAATCGAATCTGCGCGGACGCGGCGGCGCCGGCTTTCCGGCGGGAATGAAATGGAGTTTTGTTCCCAAGGACATTCCGAAGCCGAAATATATTTTGGCGAATGGCGATGAAAGCGAGCCCGGTACATCCAAGGACCGCCCCCTGCTGGAAATGGATCCCCACCAGTTGATCGAAGGGATGGTCATCGCCGGTCGCGCGATCGGCTCGAATCAGGGTTACGTTTATATTCGCGGCGAATATCGCTACATCATTGACATCATGGAAACCGCCATCGCGGAAGCCTACGCCAAAGGCTATCTCGGCAAGAATATTCTTGGCAGCGGATTTAATTTTGACCTCGCTGCGCACACCGGAGCAGGCGCGTACGAGTGCGGCGAGGAATCCGCGCTGATGGAATCGCTCGAAGGCAAGCGCGGCTATCCGCGTATTAAGCCTCCGTTCCCTGCTGTCGTCGGCCTTTATGGCTGCCCCACGGTGATCAATAACGTCGAAACGCTCAGCACCGTGCCGGCGATCATTCGCGGCGGCGGCGAATGGTATGCCAGCCTTGGCACGCCGAAAAATGGCGGGACGCGCCTGTATTCAATTTCCGGCCACGTGAATAAGCCGGGAATTTACGAGCTTCCCCTGGGCTTCCCGCTGCGCAAACTCATCGAAGACGTGGCCGGCGGAGTCCGCGGGGGAAAGAAGCTGAAAGCCGTCATCCCCGGCGGCAGTTCTTGCCCGCTGCTCAGTGCCGACGAAATTGACGTGAATCTCGACTTTGACTCGGTGGCGAAAATCGGTTCGATGCTGGGCTCCGGCGGCACCGTGATCATTGACGAAGACACCTGCATGGTGGACCTGGCGCGGCGCATCATGCATTTTTACGCTCACGAATCCTGCGGCTGGTGCATTCCCTGCCGCGAAGGCACCGCTTGGCTTCGCAAGATGCTGGACCGCTTCCACGATGGCGGCGGACGCGCCGAAGATATTCCCCTGATTGACGAACTTTCGAAGAACATGCTCGGGCGCACGTTCTGCCCGCTCGGTGATGCCGCCGCTTTGCCGACGATCAGCATCGTCAAGAAGTGGCGGAATGAATTTGAAGATCATCTCCACGGCAAATGTGCGCACAAGCCCGCCGAGATGATTCTAGGGGCGCACTAGGAAACGCATGGCCGAACAAAAGCAGGTTACCTTTACTCTGAACGGACAGCGGGTTACGACCCCTGCCGGCACGCTGGTTATAGAAGCGGCCAAGCTCCAGGGCGTAGAAGTCCCGTCATTCTGTTATTACCCCGGGGTCACGCCCGCATCCGTGGCTGCCTGCCGCATGTGCCTGGTCGAAGTCGAAAAGATGCCGAAGTTGCAGACGGCCTGCACTCTGGTCGCCACCGAAGGCATGGTAGTGAAGTCCGATACGCCGCAAGTCCACAAAGCGCGCAAGGACATGATCGAGTTCCTGCTTTCGAACCATCCGCTCGATTGCCCCGTGTGCGACAAGGGCGGCGAATGCGAACTGCAGGACATGACTTTCCGCTACGGCCTGGATCACAGCCGCTTCACTGAAGAAAAGCTGCACTATCCGGAAGAAAAGTGGTCGCCGCTGGTTTATTACGACGCGCCGCGCTGCATCATGTGTTTTCGCTGCGTGCGCGTCTGCGATGAAGGCATGGACGTGAAGGCCCTCGGCGTCGGCGCCCGTGGCGTACATTCGGTGATCATCCCCAACGAGCCCGGCCAGCTTGCCTGCGAAGAGTGCGGCATGTGCATTGACGTCTGCCCGGTCGGCGCGCTCACCAGCGGGACGTATCGCTACCAGACACGCCCCTGGGAGATGCAATACGTTGCCAATCCGTGCACGCATTGCTCGAACGGCTGCAAGACCACCCTGAGCGTGCGCAACAACGAAATTTTGCGCGCCAACAATCGCGATGCGTCGGGCATCAACGGCGAATTTCTCTGCGGCAAAGGCCGCTTCGGTTTCGACTTCACCAGCAATGCCGAGCGCATCCGCCAGCCGCTGGTCCGCCGCAATGGTAAACTCGAACCCGCCAGCTGGGAAGATGCTTTGGAAGAAGTAACCCGGCGGCTGAAGCAGGTTCGCGACCAGCATGGCGCGAACGCTATCGGCATAATCGGCTCGAATCACACAACGAACGAAGAAAACTACCTGCTGAACCGTTTTGCACGAGCCACGCTGGGCACCAACAATATTGACCACCACCGCACCGCGGATTACGCCGGCCTCGCAGCCGCGCTCGGATCGAATTACCAGAACTCGCAAGCGACCATGGCGGACGTTTACACGGCGCAGACCATCCTGTTGATTGGTAACGACGTCACCAATCAGAATCCCTTGGTCGCGTGGCAGATTCGCACCGGCGTCCGGCACCACGGCACTCGCCTCTACGTGATCAACGGCCAGGACAGCAAGATTCACCGCAAAGCCGCACAGGTCGTCCAGCTTCCGAAAGGCGCAGAACGCGCGGCGCTGCGCTGGCTCGCGCACGAGGAAGGCCAATTCGATGCGCCGACCACTGAATCCCTGGTTCAACTGAAGGCCGCACTGGAAGCCGAGAAGGACGTCCTGATTCTGTTTGGCGCGGACATTCAAGGCACGGCAATCCATGATCTAGTTTCGTTCGCTGCCCGCCTGAGCGGCCAGACCCGTTTCATGGCTCTCGGCGATTATTCAAATTCGCGCGGCGCAGCCGACATGGGAGTATTGCCCGATCGCTTGCCGGGTTACGCGCACCTGAGCGACGCCTCCGACCGTGCGCGCTTCGGAAAGATTTGGGGCGGCGTGGAACTACCCACGGCCCCCGG
The DNA here is from genome assembly GCA_963795005.1 of uncultured Acidobacteriota bacterium. Taxonomy (GTDB): domain Bacteria; phylum Acidobacteriota; class Terriglobia; order Acidiferrales; family UBA7541; genus Palsa-295. The sequence continues at coordinate 24,716 of CAWCGE010000024.1, forward strand.
GTTGACGGCGCGCCAAATGATGGAAGCGGCCGCAACCGGAAAACTGAAAGCGCTGTACGTCGTCGGCGCCAATCCCGTAAAAACTTTCAGCGTCGGCCAACCGGACAAACTCGCTGGACTCGAACTGCTCGTGGCTCACGAAATGTTCCTCACGGAAACGGCGCAGCGAGCCGACGTTGTCTTGCCGGCGGCCTGTTCCTACGAAAAAGACGGCACGCTGACCAACACGGCCGGCGAAGTGCAAATGACGCACCGTTCGATTGATCCGCAGGGGCCGCGCAGCGATTTCGATTTGATCCGCATCCTTTCGCATCAGCTGGGCATGTTGGGAGTCGGCTCCCCCATCCGCCTGCGCACGCCCGAAGCTGCCTTTGACGAAATCCGCCAGAATGTGCCGGGTTACGATCTTTCCGTCGCGAATCTGCTTGCGGGCCGCGCGCTGGTTTCGTCGGCGACATCTCGTTCGCAAGAAGCGGCGTACGATGTTCCAGTCGGAAATATCTTTTCGTCCAACGATTTTCTCTTTACCAGCGGCTCCCTGGGACGTTACTGTTCCAAACTCACTTCTAGCAAAGAGGCCAAAGACACGCCGTGGATTTCGTCGCCCAGCATCCAGTCCTGGTGGTATCGCTAGTAAAAATCGTCATTTTGTTGTTTTTAGTTTTGACGACGCTGGCATACCTGACCTGGTTTGAGCGCAAGGTCGTCGCGCACATCCAATCGCGATGGGGACCCTATTATGTGGGCGCGCATGGATTGCTCCAGCCTCTGGCTGACGGCGTGAAATTCCTGTTCAAGGAAGATGTCACGCCGCCGGGAGCGGATAAGTTCGTTTATATTCTTGCTCCGTTTCTCGCGCTCTCGCTTGCGCTGACCACGCTCGCGCTGATTCCCTTCGGGCCGCCCCGCGTTCAAGTGCTCGGGCAATCCACGTTAATCGTCGCGAATGTGGATATCGGTCTGATGTTTCTCTTTGCGATCACTTCCATGGGCGTGTACGGCGTCGCCTTGGCCGGATGGTCCTCCAATAGCAAATACCCGCTGCTGGGCGGGCTGCGCAGCTCGGCGCAAATGATCAGCTACGAAGTTTCGCTCACGCTATCCGTGGTTGGTGTCGTGCTGCTCGCCGGAACGCTTAATTTCAACGAAATGATCGCGCGACAGAGCGGCCCTTTCTGGCACTGGAATATTTTCTACGTGGGTCGCGGCGTTTTCCCGCAGGTCATCGGATTTCTATGTTATTTCACCGCCGCGATTGCGGAAACGAATCGCGTTCCGTTTGACTTGCCGGAAGCTGAAACCGAACTGGTCGCCGGATTTCACACCGAGTATTCCAGCTTCAAATTCGCCATGTTCTTTATGGCCGAATACGCCAACATGCTTACGGTCGCTTGCCTTGCCACCATCCTCTTCCTAGGCGGCTGGCTCTCGCCCTTCCCGGAAAGCTGGACGTTTCTGCAATATCTTCCCGCCGGGAGCCTGCTCGCGCTGGCAATCTATCTCTGGTATGACACCGCGGTGCTCGCGCGAGGCATTGCGCGCATACAGCTTGTCGTCATCTCCACAGGCGCGACGCTGATTGGACTCGCGTGCTTGCATCCCGCGGTGATGTCCGTCATTCAAGGGCCGTTCTGGTTTTTGCTGAAAGTCGGCTTCATCATGTTCTTCTACGTCTGGACCCGTGGCACGCTGCCGCGTTTCCGCTACGACCAGCTGATGTCTTTCGGCTGGAAATTCTTGCTGCCGGTCTCGTTGGCCAATCTGGTAGTAACGGCGCTCGTAAGAATTTGGCCTTTGCTGGTGAACCACGGATGAGCCTTCCCCTCATCGTGTTTTTGGTCTGTGCGCTGATTGCTGTTGGCGGCGCGCTCATGCTGATTCTGGCGCGCGAGCCGATTCACAGCGCGCTGTCGCTCGTGCTGGTAATGATCTCGCTGGCTGTGCTTTACCTCTTGCTCGGTGCGGAATTCATCGCAGCGGTACAGATCATCGTGTACGCCGGCGCAATCATGGTTCTGTTCGTTTTCGTAATTATGCTGCTGAATGCCGGCGTCGAAGAACGCACGGATTACAGCAAGCTCGCGAAATACGCAGGCCTGCCCTTGGGGATGTTTTTGCTGCTGATGCTGGCTTACTGGATGGCTGACTCCGCGATCGGAGCGACCATCGCCAACGGCTCGGAAGCGGCCAACACCGCGGCCTCGACGCGTGAGCTTTCCGCGCAGCTGTTTCAGAAGTACCTGTTCCCGTTTGAAGCCACATCCATCCTCATCTTAATCGCCATTCTCGGCGCGCTGGTTCTGGCAAAGAAGGACGAGTGAACGTGGTTCCTATTTCATACTACCTGGTGCTGAGCGCGATTCTGTTTGGATTGGGCATCGTTGCGTTCGTGTTCAAACGCAATATCATCACGATTTTCATGGCCATCGAGCTGATGCTCAACGCCGTGAATCTGGCGTTCGTCGCCTTCGCGCGCGCGCACAACCAGCTCGACGGTCTGGTTTTTGTTTTCTTCGTGATTGTAGTCGCCGCAGCCGAAGCGGCCGTGGGCCTGGCCATCGTCATCACCGTGTACCACAACCGGCGGACGCTCAATATCGAGCAGATTAACCTGCTGAAATTCTGATGCTTATACTCAATAATCTCTGGATCATTCTGGCGCTGCCCCTGCTGGGTGCGGCCATCAACGGCCTATTGGGCAAGAATTTTTCGAAGCCCGTCGTCAATTCCGTCGGAATCGGCTCGGTTGCGCTCTCGTTTCTGTCCGTCGCCGAGATGGTTCGCGAATTTGCGCAGCTTTCGGCCGGTCAAATTCCCTGGGTCAAAAACTATTTCACCTGGATCACTGCCAGCCAATTCAAGGTGGACTTCGCGCTGCAGGTTGATCAACTCACGATCGTGATGCTGTTCGTCGTCACTTTCGTCAGCCTGCTGGTGCACATCTATTCCACAGGTTACATGGAGCACGAAGAAGGCTACTACCGCTTCTTTTCGTATCTGAACCTATTCGTCTTTTTCATGCTCACGTTGGTTCTCGCCGCGAACGTAGTCCTGATGTTCGTCGGCTGGGAAGGCGTCGGCCTGTGCAGCTATTTGCTGATCGGATTCTGGTTCTTGAAACAGTCCGCGATCAGCGCCGGTAAAAAGGCGTTCATCACCACGCGCATCGGCGATTTCGGATTTACCGTCGGCATCCTGCTGCTCTTCTGGACATTCAAGTCCGTGGACTTCCGCGCTATCTTCCAACAAGCCGCGAATATGCAGCCGGAAGTCTTCGCCCCGGCCGGCGTCCTCACTCTTATTTGCCTGCTGCTGTTCACCGGCGCCATCGGCAAATCCGCGCAATTGCCTCTGTACGTCTGGCTACCGGATGCGATGGAAGGCCCGACGCCAGTTAGCGCGCTCATCCATGCCGCGACGATGGTTACCGCAGGCGTTTATATGGTCGCGCGGATGAATCCGCTGTTCTCCCGCGCGCCGTTGGCGATGTTCGTCGTGGCGCTGGTCGGAGCCCTCACGGCGTTCTACGCCGCGACGATTGGCTTGATGCAAACTGACATCAAGAAGGTCCTCGCCTATTCCACCGTCTCGCAACTCGGCTATATGTTCCTGGGTCTGGGCGTCGGATCCTATGCCGCGGGCGTCTTTCATCTGATGACCCACGCATTCTTCAAAGGCTTGCTCTTCCTCGCGGCCGGCAGCGTAATACACGCCATGGGCGGCGACCAGGAAATGCCGCATATGGGCGGCCTGCGGAGCAAGATTCCCATCACGTTCGGGACGATGTTGATCGCGACCTTCGCGATTACGGGCATCCCGGGATTTGCAGGATTTTTCAGCAAGGACGAAATTCTGGACGCCGCGCGTTCCGGACCGCACGCCAATATCTGGCTCTGGCTACTCGGATTGAGCGGCGCGGGCCTCACTTCGTTCTATATGTTTCGGCTCATTTTTCTTACGTTCTTCGGCAAGCCTCGTTACGACGAGCACAAAGTTCACGTCCACGAATCGCCGAAGAGCATGACCGTGCCGCTGATTCTGCTCGCCGTCCTCTCGACGATTGGCGGATGGGTCGCGGCGCCGCACCTGATTGGCGGCCCCGACCTTTTTAGGAATTTCCTCGATCCGGTCTTCAGGGCTTATGCGCCGGCGAGCGCAATCACCAACGAGGGCGCTGCAGAGGCCTCCGAGAGCGCTGGAATCACGTTGTTGCATGCGCTTACCGGCTGGCCCGTGATCATCGCCCTGCTCGGACTTCTGGTGGCGTGGTGGTTCTACATGAAGCAGCCGGACATGCCGAAAAAACTGGCGCAAAGCTTGCGCGGGCCTTACGCGCTGATTCTGCACAAATACTATGTGGACGAGCTCTATAACGCGGCGATCGTCCAGCCGCTGCTCTGGATTTCCACCCACGTACTCTGGCACGCCGTTGACGAGGGCGTGATTGACGGCACGGTGAATGGCGCGGCGCGAGTGGCGCGCGAATCCGGCGCGCAGCTGCGTGAAATTCAAACGGGCAATGCGCGCACCTACGCCAGTTGGGTGGTGATCGGCGCGGTCGGCGTCACTCTGCTGATGCTGGGACTTTTTGGACTGGGGCGCTAGCGTGGAAATACAATCTCATTTACTGTCGGTCATCACCTTCCTGCCGCTGCTGGGAGTGCCGGCGCTGCTCCTGCTGCGTTCCGAGGACCACATCTGGATTCGGCGCATCGCGCTGGCGGTTTCGCTCGCGGAGTTCGCGATTTCGCTGTTTTTGCTGCCGGGCTTCGATTCAGCGAGCGCCGGTTTCCAGTTCGTGGAAAACCACCCCTGGATCGGCCAAGCCATCCAATACCACATTGGCGTGGACGGCATCAGCCTGTTCCTCGTGTTGCTGACAACGTTTCTGACGCCCCTGGCGATTTTGTGTTCCTGGCAATCCATCCACGAATACGTCAAGGGGTTTTTCATCGCGCTGCTGGTCATCGAAACCGCGATGATCGGCGTCTTCGTTTCTCTCGATCTGTTCCTGTTCTTCCTCTTCTGGGAATTGACGCTGATTCCCATGTATTTCCTCATCGGCATCTGGGGACACGGCCGGCGAATTTACGCCGCCGTGAAATTCATTCTGTACACCATGTTCGGCTCCATGCTGATGCTCGTGGCGATTCTGTGGCTCTACAACATAAGTGGAAACGGAGCTCCCGGCCTGATCCGCACCTTTGATGTGCCGGAACTCATAGCGCGAGTACAGAGGGGATACGTCCAGCTACCGCCGCACACCGAGATGTGGCTCTTCGCGGCGTTCTTCCTGGCATTTGCGATCAAGGTGCCACTGTTCCCTCTGCATACCTGGCTGCCGGACGCGCACACCGAAGCCCCCACTGCCGGATCGGTGATTCTGGCCGGTGTGATGCTGAAGCTCGGCTGTTACGGCATGTTGCGTTTTTGCCTGCCGCTTTTTCCGAATGCCTCGCACCGTATGGCGCCGTTTATCGGAGTGCTCGCCATCATCGGAATCGTCTACGGCGCGCTGGTAGCCACCATCCAGCCGAATTTCAAACGCCTGGTCGCGTATACGTCTGTGAGCCACCTCGGTTTTGTGGTACTGGGAATTTTTTCCTTCACTACGATTTCGATTCAGGGCGCGATCTATCAGATGGTGAATCACGGCATTTCCACCGGCGCGCTGTTCCTCGGTCTAGGCATGATTTACGATCGGCGGCACACCTACGAGATCCACGAATTTGGCGGCTTGGTAAATCCCATGCCGGTGTTGATGTCGTTCTTCCTGTTTATCTGCCTGTCGTCCCTCGCGCTCCCGCCGCTCAATGGCTTCATCGGGGAGTTCCTGATTCTTATCGGCGTATTCCAATATCATCACGCGTGGGCGTGGTGGGCAGCGAGCGGCGCCGTGCTTTCTGCAATTTACTTGCTATGGTCCTATCAGCGCGTGGCGCTCGGCGAAGTCACGGTCGAGAAAAACCGCACGCTTCCCGACGCCTCGGGACGCGAGCGCGTGATTTTGGTCGCGACCGCCCTGGCCATTCTATTTCTGGGCGTGGCTTCCCCGCTCTTCACCCGGCGCATGGAACCTTCGACCACGAATCTGGTTCGTCAGCTCGGAGGGCCTCCGCAAGATGCGACTCGCCCCGCGCAGGTTCCGCCGCCTGTTGCAAGACCTGCGGTGATCAACTCGCCCAGCCTGCATGAGGCATCCCTTACGACCATTTCGCAAAGGCAGGCGAAGCCCTAATGCACTTCCCTGCCGAGCAAATTTCGAACCTGCACCGCCTCGCGCCGGAAATCATTCTGTGCTTCTTCGGCATTTTGATTATGGTCGTTGACCCCTTCCTTGGGGCGGCCCGGCAACGCGTGCTGGGATGGATTGGATTCATCGGCACGCTCGCTGCGCTCGGCGGCGTCCAAGTTATGGCCCACGACCCGGGCATGGCCTACAGCGATCTGATTCGCGCCGACGCCTTCAGCCATTTTGTCCACGTGGTGGTTATAGCCGCGGCAGCGCTCGCGATTTTGGGGTCCATCGATTACCTGGACGACGAAGGCATCCAGCGCGGCGAGTATTATTCGCTGGTGCTTTTTGCCACCGCCGGCATGGGCATTCTCGCAGGCGCGAATGAGCTGGTCACCGCTTTCATCGGCCTGGAAATGAGTTCGATTTCCACTTACATTCTCGCGGGCTTTCGCCGCCGTGCCGTCAAATCCAACGAAGCGGGACTGAAATATTTCATCCTCGGCTCGTTCGCCACCGCGTTTTTCCTCTACGGCATCGCCATGATTTACGGCGCCACCGGAACAACGCGCATTGATCTGGTCCAGGCAGTGTTGGAAAGTGCGGTGGCGGAAACGGGGCATTTGGCAGCGCTGCCGATCGCCGGTCTCGCGCTGATTTTTGTCGGGCTAGGCTTCAAGGTAGTTGCAGCACCGTTTCACATTTACGGTCCGGACGTCTACGAAGGCGCGCCTACGCCGGTAACAGCGTTGCTCGCTTCCGGACCCAAAGCGGCGACGTTTGCCCTGATGCTGCGGATCTTTTACGTTTCCTTCGGCACCGCGAGCAATTTCTGGTTCTGGGTTGTCTGGATTTCAGCCGTGCTCACCATGCTCGTTGGCAACCTCGCGGCGCTGGTGCAGACCAACGTCAAACGCATGTTGGCCTATTCTTCCATCGCTCACGCCGGGTATATCCTCGTGGCCTTCGCCGCATCCACCGTTTACGGGGTCGCGGCGGTGCTGTTCTATTTGGCTGTCTATGCGCTAATGAAGGTGGGAGCATTTCTGGTCATCGCCCATCTTGGCCAGCGCGACGAAAAGCGTCTGGAAATTACCGACTACGCTGGGCTGGGAACAAAACAGCCCGTTCTCGCAGCGTGCTTCACGCTATTTCTGCTTTCGCTGCTCGGATTGCCTGCCACCGGCGGCTTTCTCGGGAAGTTCTTTGCGTTTCAGGCGGCGCTGGATTCGCGCATCCTATGGCTGGTGGTCATCGCGGCAATCAACAGCGTCATCGGCGCTTACTACTATTTGCGCGTGATCATCGCGATGTATTTCTGGGAGCCGTCGAAGGATTACACTGCAACGAAGGTCGCGACGGCGCTCGTGGTTGCCCTCGCCATCGCGGCAATTGGCACGCTGTACCTCGGCATCTTGCCCTCGCACGTCCTCGATGACGCCAAAGCCGCGGCTGATTCCCTCAACTTGCACTAATTATTCAGCACGGATTGTGGTTCTGTAAGGGCGGTTCTCAGACCCGCCTCTCCGTCAGAACGCAACCAGGTTCCGCGAACCCTCGCTGCAATAAAAACAGCCCGGGCGTTCGCCTGAACGCGAACTCCCGGGCCGCAAATCCAAGCGTTGAATGCTACTTCACTTTGAGGAACACGATCGCAAACGTGTACAGCGCCATCGACTCAATCAGCACCAATGCCAAAATCAGCGCAAAACGGATCGCCGCTGCCGCTCCCGGATTTCGCGCCAAACCTTCGCAAGCCGCCGCGGTAGCCTTCGCCTGCGCGTAGCCCCCCGCCGCCGATGCAATCGCCATCGCGAAACCGGAGGTGATCGCCACCCAATTCGTGGCAGCAGCCTCTCCCGCCGCTCCCTGCGCGAACGCCGCCGGAGCGAACGCAATCACCGCGATCACTCCCAACAGAAACAACGCGTACCTTCTCATGGTGTTCTCCTCGCTATGAATTTGCCGCCAGGAGGTGGCTCCCGTCATCCTCAAGCAGCCGGGATCACACTGGACAGCGACAATGCCGAATCATAAAGCCTGATGTTAGTGCTCTTCCGCCACCGCGCCCGCCACATAAATAACCGGAAGAATCGTAAAAACGAAAGCCTGCAACACCGCCACAAAGATGTGCAGCAGAATGAATGGAACCGGGCCTACTAACGGGATGATTGCGCCGATATAGCCCAACTTGCCGAGATGTCCCAGGAACAGATACATCTCTAGCATCAATCCCAGGAACAAAACATACAAAGTCTCGCTGACCAGGATGTTGACCCAAAGACGCACGGTAAGCGAAAGCAGGCGGGCCAGATTGCTCACAATCTCAATGGGCAGCATGATGGGAGACATCGCGAGAACCGGGCCCAAGAAGTGCTTCCCGTGTCCCAGCAAGCCGTGCTTCACGACGCCCACCCAGTTGTAGTAAATGAAAACGACAATCGCACAACCCAGCGGCACGGATACTTCCTTCGTTGGCGACATAAACGTCGGAAAAAGTCCGAGCAGGTTGCACATGAGCACGAAGATGCCGATGCTGCCGATCATCGCCACATACTTCTGCCCATCATGGCCGACGTTATCGTCCAGCAAGTCTCGTATCCCTACGCCCATCGGGTTTGTCAGTAACATCTCCATGCACTGCTGCGTGCCACCGGGACGATCCACCGAAATCCGGCTCTTCAACCATAGAAAGAAAACTGCGGCCAAGGCGAACACGGTGATCTCGAATGCGACGTGGTTTGGGATTGGGTATTCAGGATTGGCAGACTTGATGTGCAGCAGCGTCAGCAACGCCAGTGCCGGCTTGCCGAGCAGGTGATTCAGCAACCTCGTTACCCAGGATAATGCCTCTCCCATTTCCACCCTTTCAGGAATCCGCGTGTGGAGGAGGCGAACCCGTGCGGAATAGCTGCCCCACTATTTCCACCAAAACCGCGGCGATAATCGTGAAAAAACCGGCCAGCAGGCTCGCTGCCGGAGGTTTGATGCTCCGCAGAATAGCATACGCGGCAACAATCATCAAAGCGTAGCGGCCGATGAACTTAAAGTACACGCTGGCACGGACCTGGGCCCTTGGGGAGCCCGCTTGGGCCACGGACAATCTGGCAAGCGTGCCCACTCCCTGCTTCATCCATCGGTAATTGATCCAGGAGAGGATTGCTCCGCAAGCAAATCCGGCGGCTGCTTTGGCACCCCAGCGGAACCAGGTGATCGCTGATCCGGCGACTCCGATGCCCAGCGCAACATACTCGATGCGCCGTTCAGCGGCGGCGTAAAACCCCTCATCCGCCGCCATTGCCGCCGCCATTCGTCTTCTCAGACCGCAAAAGCCGCCGGATAATGTCCCAGACCGCGGCGCCAAACCCCAAAAAACCAAGCAACAGCGTAAGTAGAGGCGAAGTGTGCAACCAGCGGTCGAGCAAGTAACCGGCGCCTCCAGCGATCACCACGCAGGCAATCATGATGACCGGCAACTCCATCGCCATCGCCACCTGAGTTAGGCCGCTGCTGGGCTGTTTACGAGGCGAGGGATCTGGCGAGGCCATTATGCGTAACCGTTCACTGCAGGAACGTGGTGAGGACGGAATATTTCGCGAGGCGCAGGAACTGCTCCGGGAAAATTCCGGCGGCGAGCGTGACGATCACCATGGCCGCCAGAGCAAATTTTTGCGCCCAGGAAATCACCGGCACGACTGGATCGCTCGAATCGCGCACCCACATGGCCGCCACCATGCGGAAATAGTAGTACACCGCGGGAAGAATGTAGAGCACCGCGAGAACCGCAAGCACCGTATGCTTGGTTTCGATCAGCGCCCAGAAAATCAGCAGCTTGGCGACGAACCCGGCCGTCGGCGGAATGCCCGCGAGTGAAAGCAGGAAAATCAGCATCAGGATGGCCGCGCCGGGACTGCGCTGAATCAGTCCATTCAAATCATCAACGTCATCGCCGATCACGCCCTTGCGCCGCAGCAAAATCACCACCGCAAACGCGCCGGTATTGAAAAACGCGTAGACGAATAAATAGAAGGTCATCGCCTGCAAGCCGCGCTCGTGCAGCGTGCCGTCGGCGTTCACCGAGGCCACAAACCCGAGCAGGATGTAACCGACCTGCGCGATGGAGGAGTACGCCAGCAGACGCTTGATATTCGTCTGCGTGATCGCGGCCAGCGTGCCAATCGTCAGCGAGAGCACGCCGACCCACTCCATGATCGTCACCCAATCCAGCGCGACCGGCAAGAAAACCGTGAGGAACAGCCGCAATAGCAGGGCGAAGCTTGCGGCCTTCGACGCCACGCTCAGGTAAGCGGTAATCGAAGTCGGCGCCCCTTCATACACATCCGGCGCCCATTGATGGAACGGCACGGCGGCAATCTTGAAAAAAACGCCCGCGGCGACTGTTCCCAACGCAAGGAACGTCAGAAAGTCCGTGCCTGGAAATTGTGCGTGGCGCTGCCGAATCGCCATTTCGATTCCCTCAAGGTTCGTCGTACCGGCGATGCCGTACAAGATTGAAAAACCGTACGCCAAGATTCCCGAGCTGAACGCACCCATCAACATGTATTTCATCGCCGCTTCGTTCGAACGGCGCTCGCCCCGCAAGAACCCGCTCAGGACATAGAAACTCAACGCCATCGTTTCCAGCGCGAGAAACAGGACGACCAGATCGTCGCCGCACGCGAGAAACATCATGCCGACCACCGCGAAGAGCATCAGCGCGTAATACTCGCCGTGCTGCTCTTCCTCGATTTCCATGTACCGCACGGAAAACAGGATCACCAGCGCCGTGGAAGCCAGGAAAAGAAACCCGAAAAAGATAAAAAACGGGTCGATGAGGATCGCATTGAAAAAGCCCACCACCGGACCAATCGGCGGCGAAGCATACGCCCTCAGCATGTAAAGCGATCCGCCGCTGAAGATCACTCCGAGCAACGCGGTGAGCGCGTTCCAGGATTTCTGTCGCTTGATGAGCAGGAAATCCGTCAGCAGGATTGCCAGCCCGAAAAAGACCAGCATCGCTTCGGGCAGGATCAGAAAAAAGTCCCCGCGACTTCGTTCAAAGATCCACTGCCAGGTCATCAACGGACCTCGGCATGCGCCGAAGACGGCGCGGCCGCAGAAGAATTGGGCGGCACCGCTTGCGGATTCACGCCGCCAGACGAAGGCAAACTTGCCGGCGGCGGCGCTTCGGGCGCCGCGTAATAGCCCGGATGCACGGTCTCAACCAAGCGATGAACCGGCTGTTCCAGCACATGGAACAGCGGCGCCGGATAAATTCCAATCCAGAATGCCAGGACTACAAGCGGAATCAGCGTGGCATATTCGCGCCCATGCAACTCCGCCAAATGTTCGTTCGCGGGATTGGTCACGCTGCCGAACATCACGCGCTGGTAAAGCCAGAGCAAATACGCGGCTCCCAAAATCACGCCCAGCACGCCCCACGCCGCCCATTGCCAGCGCACCTCAAAAACACCGCGCAGAATCGTGAATTCGCCGATAAAGCCGTTCAGCAGCGGCATGCCCAGCGAACTCAAGGTAACAATCAGATAAACCGCCGCAAAATTCGGCATGGGCGTCGAAAGTCCGCCGAATTCCGAAATCAGACGCGTGTGCCGCCGCTCGTACAGCACGCCCACAAGCAAGAACAGCGCGCCCGTCGAAATCCCGTGATTGACCTGTTGGATGATGCTCCCGGAAAGCCCCAGCGGCGTCAGCGCGAAAATTCCCAGCGTGCAGAAGCCCATGTGGCTCACCGACGAATAGGCGATGAGCTTCTTCATGTCCTTCTGCATCATGCACACCAGTGCGCCGTAAATAATCCCGATGATCGAAAGCACGATGATAATCCCGCGGTATTTCACCGTCGCGTCGGGAAACATCGGCAGCGAAAATCGCAGAAACCCGTACGTCCCCATTTTCAGCAGCACCCCGGCCAGGATAACCGAACCCGCGGTGGGCGCTTCGGTGTGCGCGTCCGGTAACCACGTGTGGAACGGAAACATGGGCACCTTGATCGCGAACGCAAAGAAGAATCCCCAGAACAGCCAATTTTGCAGGCTGCCGAACTGCGACGTAAACGGATGCTCGATAACCTGCCGTATGTCGAACGTATTCCGGTTGGCGTAAATCGCCAGCACCGCCAGCAGCATCAGCACCGAGCCCGCCAGCGTATAAAGAAAGAATTTGATCGCCGCGTACAGCCGTCGCTCGCTGCCCCACACACCAATAAGGAAATACATCGGCACCAGCATCACTTCCCAGAAAACGTAGAACAGCACGAAATCCAGCGACATGAAAACGCCGAGCATGCCGGTCTGCAACAGCAGAAGCAGGATGTAGTATTCCTTCTCGCGTTTGTGAATCGCGGACCATGACGAAAGGATCGCAATTGCGCCTAGGACTGTCGTCAGCATCACCATCAGGAAGCTGAGGCCATCAATGCCCAGCGTGAAATGCGCGCCGATCGAGGGGATCCAGGCCGCACTCTCTACAAACTGAAATTGCGGAGCCGTCGGGCCGGAATTGAATCGCCAGATCAGAGGCAGCGAAACCAGCAGGCCGAGGAAACCGAAAATGTTGCCCATCCAGCGGTGCAGGTCGGTTCGCTCACGGGGAATGAATAGCATCAGGATCGCGCCGACCAGCGGCGTGAAGAGAATCGTGCTTAAAATGTGGCTGTCGGAAAAGAGCATCCGTTCCCTCGCCTCTTAAACCAATTTTCAGTCCAGGCGCCGCAGCCGCCACGCAGCGTAGGAGCACGGCTTGCCGTGCCCTCCACACGGAAAGCTAATGCATCGCGTGATGCGCCAGATAAAGGTAGTACCCCAGGAACCCAATCAAGCCAACGACGATGAAAAGCATATAACTCTGCACCAGTCCCGCCTGTAGCATGCGCACTGGAAAGCTCAGCACCCAAACCAGACGCGCGCCAAGCTTCACGGAGCCATCCACGATCCACGTGTCCCACCATATTGAAACGCGTGAAACAAAACGCGTCAGCCAGCCCGCCCCATTCACGCCCAGCCCGTCAATCACCTTCGCGTCAAATGAACCGAGCGCCAGTCCCAGGTCTTTCGCGCGATTCACGAACAATGCGTCGTAAATCTGGTCCACATAATACTTGTGGTAAACGAGCCGGTAGAATCCGCCGAGGCCCTTGGCAATCTTCTCCGGCAAATCCGTGCGCTTGATGTAGAGGTACCACGCGAACAAAATCCCCAGCACCACCAGTCCTTCGGACATGAGCATCAGGTAAATTTCGCCGATCCGCGAGCCGGGACCACGCGCCGGCTCGGGGCGCAGTTCGTGAGCCACGCCCACAATCGGCTCCAGAAAATGGACGAAGTGGCTGTTGCCGCCGAGAATTTCCGGCCAGCTGATCCAGCCTCCCACAATCGAAAGCGCGGCGAGGACCACTAGCGGCGCCAGCATGGACCTCGGAGATTCATGAATATGATGTTCGACTTCGTGTTCCACGCGCGAAATGCCGTGAAACGTCATGAAAACCAAGCGGAACATGTAAAAGGCGGTCATGCCCGCAGTGAAGTACCCGATGATCCACAGCGTAATGTCCTTTTCATACGTCTTGCCGAGGATCAAGTCCTTGCTCAGGAATCCTGCGAAGGGAAAAATTCCGGCGATCGCCAGCGTCGCTATCAACATCGTCCAATACGTGACCGGAATCTTCTTCGATAGGGCACCCATCTTGCGCATGTCCTGCTCGCCGGAAAGCGCGTGAATCACGCTGCCGGCGCCAAGAAACAGCAACCCTTTAAAAAACGCGTGCGTCATCAAATGAAAAATCCCTGCGGTAAACGCGCCCACGCCGCAGGCCAGAAACATATAGCCAAGCTGCGACACGGTTGAGTACGCGAGAACTTTCTTGATGTCGTTCTGCACCACGCCAATCGAAGCGGCCAAGAGCGCGGTCACTGCCCCGACCAGCGCAACCACCGCCATCGCCTTCGGCGCCAGCTGATAGATCGCGTTGGTGCGCGTCACCATGTACACGCCCGCGGTAACCATCGTCGCCGCGTGTATCAGCGCGCTGACCGGCGTCGGGCCTTCCATCGCGTCCGGCAGCCAGACGTACAGCGGTATTTGCGCCGATTTCCCCGTCGCGCCCACGAAAAACAGTAGCGCAATGGTCGTAATCAACGGGTTGCCCATCTTAAAGTGTCCGGCTGTGAGCGCCGGGCCCAACTCGCTGAAGCGCACCGTCCCCAACAGCGCCGACGTCAAAAAAATCCCCAGCAGAAATCCCGCATCGCCCACTCGATTGACGATGAAGGCCTTTTTCCCCGCGTCCGAAGCCGACTTTCTGTGAAAATAAAACCCGATGAGCAGATAGCTGCACGTACCCACGCCTTCCCAGCCCACAAAAAGCAACAACAAATTGTTCGCCAATACCAAAATGAGCATCGCGAACATAAACAGGTTCAAATAACCGAAGAAGCGGTAATACCCGCCCTCGTGCGCCATGTAGCCGGTGGAATACACGTGAATCAGGAAGCCGACGCCAGTTACAATCAGAATCATCACGGCCGAAAGCGGGTCAATCTGAAATCCCCAGTCCGCGACGAAGTGCGCCAGTCGCCCATCCAACATGTGATAGGGCCCGGCGGGAATCCATTCGAACAGGATCTTGGTCGCCAGTCGCTCGCCTTGCGGCTTTGCGATCAACTGGAAAAACGCGCCCAGGGAAAAAAGAAACGAAAGGCCCACGCTGCCCACGCACAGCGCGCTCACGACGTTATTCGCTAGGCGCCGCCCGTAGAAAAGCATCACCGCCGCGGTCAGCAGCGGGAACATCGGGATCAGCCAGATATGATCGAGGAAAAATGGCTGGGACGCGTTCATTCGGCGGCACTCACCATTTCAGGATGTCCATCTCATCCGCAAGCACCGTCTCACGGTTTCGGAAGAAGGCCAGAATAATGCCGAGCCCCACGGCGGCTTCGGCGGCCGCGTCGGTAATAATAAATATCGCGAATACCTGCCCATCCACCGTGCCCCACATCCGCGAAAAGGCCATCAAGTTGATGTTCACCGCGTTCAGAATCAGCTCAATGGACATCAGCATAATGATCACGTTGCGCCGCGTCAGCACGCCGATCACTCCGATCGTGAACAGCGCCAGACTGAGAAACAAATAATGATCCACCGGGATCATCATGCCCTCCGCTTGGCCATCACTACTGCGCCAACCATCGCGACCAACAGCAAAATCGAAGCGATCTCAAACGGAAGCATGTATTTGCTGAAAAGCGCGTCAGCGACCGCTTCCGTATTTTTGGGGGAGATGTCCGCTTGCATGGCCGGCAAACGCAACGAGGTGTGCCCGGCCCAAACGGCAAAAAGCACTTGCGCGGCCAGGACCAGCGCCAGCGCACCCGCTACGAACCATTGCCGGTTGAATTGCACCAGGCGCATCGAAATATCGAGATTCACCAGCATAATCACAAAGACGAAGAGCACCATGATTCCGCCCACATACAAAATCACCTGCACGATGAAGAGAAACTCCGCCTGCAATTGCAGGAAAATTCCGGCCGTGGCAAGCAGCGTCGTAATCAGAAATACCGCTGCGTGCACGATATTCCGCCGCGTCACCATTAAAATGGCCGACGCCACCGCCAGCGCGCTAAAAAAATAAAATAGAATGTTGTTCAGCACATACATCTATTCACCATCCGCCGTCTGCACGGCTACTGAAGGCGCATCATCTTTCGCCAGCCACATGGCGACGCCCAGCGTAGCCAGGGTCGTCGGTATCAGCGATACAACCGGCCCCCAGCCCCACTGCTGCCGTAGCACAATCGCCACAGCCACGCCGATCACGTTCACCAGCGCCAGAGGAATCAGAAATCGCCATCCCAGCCGCATCAATTGGTCAAAACGAAAGCGTGGGAATGTAAAGCGAATCCATAGGAACGCATAAAGGTACGCAAACACCTTAGCCAAAAACCAGAATGCGCCGTGGATTCCCTGCAGCACTGTGGCCGGCGCGAACAGCGCGCCCAGCAGCGCCCCGGAAAGCAAAAAACACAGAACCGCCACCGCCAGCATTACCATTTTCTGAATTTTCACGGGCTGCCTGGGCGCGAGCGACAAACAATAGATCGCCACAGCGAAGGTGAGCAGCGCAGGAAACGCGTCCAGCCACTCGATGGACGTTCCAGGAAAATGTTCGTGGAAACTTGCCAGCGGCCGCAGCCAGCCGCCCAGAAACACAGTGGTCGCGATCCCGGCCACGATCACCATGTTCGCGTATTCCGCGAGAAAATAGAGCGACCAGCGAAAGCCACTGTACTCCGTCATGTAGCCGGCCACCAATTCTGATTCCGCCTCAGGCAGATCGAATGGCGCACGGTTGGTCTCCGCAATCGAGCCCACTAAATAAATGAAAAATCCGAAGGGCACCGAGAAAATGAACCACACTCCCTGATCGAGCTGGGCCTGCACGATGTCCTTCATCGAAAGCGAACCGGCCAGCAGCAGCACCGCTACCAGCCCCAGTCCCGCTGCGGTCTCGTAGCTGACCAGCTGCGCCGCGCTGCGCAAAGCACCCAACAACGAATAGTGGCTGTTGGAAGCCCACCCGCCCAGCACGATGCCGTAAATTCCCAGTGAACTGATCGCCAGAATGAATAGCAAACCAATGTTCAGGTCGGCGATCTGAAATCCCGGACCGATGGGCAGCGCCGAATACGCCAGCAAGGCCATCGTCACGCTCACCAAGGGCGCGAGCCAGAACATCAAGCGGTCGGCATTTTCCGGGATGATGTCTTCCTTGAGCAGCAGCTTCACGGCGTCCGCAATCGGCTGTAGCAAGCCGTGCGGGCCTACGCGCATCGGTCCGAGCCGCGCCTGCATGTCCGCCATCACTTTGCGTTCCATCAGGACGATGTAGCCTGCCAACAGTGGCAGCACCAGCACGATCACTACCGCATACACCACCGGCAGTACGTAAGGCAGAATCGCTTGTGGAATCAGATGACCCATCGCTTAGCGGTCCACTTCCCCCAGCACGATATCAATCGTTCCAATGATCGCCACCACGTCCGCGATCAGCGCGCCGCGCGCCATTTTGTCGAATGCCTGCAAATTGATGAATGACGGCGGGCGCACTCGCACGCGGTAAGGCTGCGTGGTTCCGTCGCTGACGATGTAATAGCCCAGCTCGCCCTTCGGCGCCTCGATCGAGTGGTAGACTTCGCCCGGCGGCGGCTTCAGCACTTTCCCGATGCGCGCCATGATCGGCCCCGCTGGAATATTCTCGATCGCCTGCAAACAAATCCGGCGTGACTGCCGCATTTCTTCCATGCGCACCACGTAACGGTCGTAGGTGTCGCCGGTTGTCCGCGTGGGAATTTCAAACTCATATTGGTCGTATGCGGCGTACGGCTGCGCTTTGCGCAAATCCCATTTCACGCCGCTGGCGCGCAACACCGGCCCGGTGACTCCCATCGCGATGGCATCTTCCGCGCTCAGAATCCCGACTCCCTTGGTGCGCCCGACCCAAATTCTGTTTTCTGTCAGCAGCGTCTCGTATTCATCGATCTTGCCGCTGAAATCGTCACAAAACCGCTTCACGTCCTGCTCGAACCCGTCGTACGTCTCGTATTGCAACCCGCCAATACGAAACGCGTGAGTCGTCAAGCGCGCGCCGCAATACTTCTCGAAAATCTTCAGGATTTCTTCGCGTTCGCGGAAGCAATAGAAAACCGGGGTCAATGCTCCAATATCCAGCGCGTGCGTCCCCAGCCAAAGCAAGTGGCTCGCGATGCGCTGCAACTCCGTCAGAATCGTGCGCACCACGCGCGCGCGCGGCGGCGCTTCCGTGCCCAGTAATTTCTCGACAGCCTCGCAATAACCCAGCCCATTGGAAACCGCGGCCACGTAGTCCATGCGGTCCACGTAAGGCGCGAATTGCTGGTAGCTGCGATGCTCCGCGATTTTCTCGACGCCGCGATGCAGATACCCGATGATGCATTCGGACCCCACCACGCGCTCGCCATCGAGTTTCAGCTTCACGCGCAGCACGCCGTGTGTGGACGGGTGCTGCGGACCCATGTTCAAAATGATTTCGTCCGCGCCGAGCACGGTGGTGCTGACGTTGCTCATCCCGTTTGTGTGTTGCTCGGTCATGCGCTCGCCGCCGCTATTGCCCGCTCTCAATTCCCAGATTTTCGCGAACCCAGTCCGTATCCTGCTTCAGGATGTCGTAATCCTTGCGCAGCGGATGCCCTTGCCATTCGTCCGGCATCAAAATGCGCTTCAAATCCGGATGACCTTCGAACACCGTGCCGAACATGTCGTAACATTCGCGCTCCAGCCAATTCGCCGCAGGCCATACTTCGCAGACGCTCGGGACTGGCTCGCCTTCACCCGCGTGCGCTTTCAATCGCAAACGCTCGTTCTTCGCGAACGAATACAAATTCAGCACGATGTCGAATCTCTTTTCGCGTTTCGGCCAGTCCACCGCGGTCAAGTCCACGAGCATGTCGAACTTTTCGTTATCACGGCAGTATCCGGAAACCTCACGAAGTTGTTCGCACGGAATCAGCACGATGGCCTGCTTGCGATCGAGCGACGCCTCACGAATTGCTTCGCCAAATTTCGCTTTGAGCCGCTGCACAAGTTCGTTGTCGAGTGGGACCGGTTTCGGCGGCGTTTCTTTCGGCGGAGCAGCTGCGGGGGTCTTTGGCGCGCCCGCTGCTGGAGGAGCGGTGGGCGTGGCAGGTTTTGCTGGTGTTGTTGCGGCCGGCGGGGTCGCAGCGGCTGGCCGCGCAGGACTAGCGGGTGTCGCGGGCTTGGGAGGAATAGCAGCGCTTTCCGCCGTGCTTTCCGGCGGCTTTGCGGCGGGATCCTTTTCCGAGGGGTCGTTGACCATCGGTTCGATCGGCTGCCGTTGCCGAATATGCGCGACCAGCAGCTTCACGCACTTCGTTTGCAGCCCGCCTTTTTATCACACCCCAAAAAACAACGTCAATTCCATCCTGCCCAGCGCCGAAAGCACGCCACAGTTCTCGGGAAGAGGCGTGTGTCTAAACCCAGTCCAGCGCGCCCTTCCGATACAGCCACACGTACCCGACCAGCAAGATTCCCAAAAACACCAGCATGGTGGCCAAGCCATACAATCCCAGCTGGTTGTACTTGATCGCCCAGGGAAAAAGAAAAATCGTCTCCACGTCGAAAATCACGAACAAAATGGCCACAATATAAAAGCGCACCGAATAGCGCCCGCGTGCGGTACCCTCCGGCGGCACGCCGCATTCGTAAGGCTCGAGCTTGGCACCTGTGCCTTTCGCATCAGGACGGATATATTTGAAAATAGCGAGAGTGACTGCGGGGAAGGCCGCCGCGAGCAGGGCAAAAATCAAAATCGGGATGTATTGGCTCGGCATCGCCAAACGAACCACAAACGAACAGCGCATCCTAGCACAGCGGTCACGCCTCAGCCAGCATCAACAGCGAAAAAAAAATCCTTTCGGAGCGGACATTCTTGGGTAGCGGGAAGGACCAGCTTGGGGCGATCAAGTCACTTCTAGTGGCGCGCGCCGTGCAGCACGTCAATCGCATGAGGCAAGAGTGCAACGATCGCGTCGAGCGATTCGACGGCACCGCGCGGGCTTCCCGGCAAGTTTACGATGATGGTCTTGCCTCGAATTCCCGCAACAGCGCGTGAAAGGATGGCGCGTGATGTTTTCTTCAAGCCCTCGGCGCGCATCTGCTCGGAGAATCCAGGTATCAATCGCTCCGCCACGGCGATGGTGGCTTCGGGGGTCACGTCTCGAGGACCGACTCCGGTTCCACCCGTAGTGAGTATCAAATCCGTCTCATTCGAATCGGCAGTATTTCTTAGAAACACCGCGATGCCATCCCGGTCGTCAGGCAGGACAGAGGCCTCCACGATCTGCCAGCCGAGTTCCCTGCATCGCCCGGCTACAGCGGGTCCTGAGCGATCTTCGTATTTTTGGCTGGCTACGGAATCGCTGACGGTAAGGATCGAAACTCGCATGGCCGCGTCGCGCGACTGCTACCCCTCGGTGACTTCGGCGTCTTCGTTCGCGCCGTCGCGCTGCCCTTCATCCATCAATCGCAGCGCCTCCATCAACAGGCCCGTGGTGGTGCGCGAAATGGTGTCGCGCGTAGGTGCGCGATTGAAATCGATCTCGAATTCTCCATCCGGCCAGCGCACCGCCTGGAACACGGCCGCTTCTCCTTCCAGAGATCCCAGCCGCGCGTCCTTGCATTGCCCGGCAGCAAAAAAGAGGTCGCCGCTTTCGTCGCCACGCCGCACCGAAAGCTGGCAGGATTTCTGCCCCATCTCCAGGGATTGCATCAAATCCATGATGGACATTTCTTCCAGGCGTCCTTGAATCACTCCCGGACGCACCTGGCGATTCTGCAATTTCTCTAGTTGCAGGCGGTCCACCACTTTCTTCGCGCGCCGTACCAGGTCCTTCAGGAAAAATGGCTTGGGAATGAATTCTTCCACGCCCTCCACGATAGGGCGCAGTTTTTCTTCGATGTCGCTGCGGCTGGCCAGGAAAATAAACGGAATGGATTTGGTCTGCTGGCGCCCGCGCAGTTTTTCGTAGAGCTGGCGCCCATCGAGGCCCGGCATGCGGTAGTCGCACACCACCAGATCCGGAGGATCATCTACAATCTTCAGCAAAGCATCGGCCCCATCCGCCGCCGCGCGGGCATCGCAATGGGGCAGCAAGCCTTTCATCAAGAGGTCGAGGATCAGCGCGTTATCGTCCACGACCAGCACTTTGACGTCCTTCATCGGAGTCATTGTTTCGCGCGCTTCCCGGGACGCAAGTAGATTCCGCTGCGGCCACCCGATTTCTTTACCAGATACAGCTCGGTGATTTCCATGCCGCGTTCCAGCGCTTTGCACATATCGTAAATCGTCAGTGCCGCCACCGACGCGGCAACCAGCGCTTCCATCTCGACGCCGGTCGGGCCGGTAGCCGTCGCCTCAGAGATGACCTCAATTCCATTCTGGCATAGCTTGGCTTTCACATCTACGTGAGTCAAAGAAAGGGGATGACAAAGTGGAATCAGCTCCGAAGTGCGCTTCGCGCCGGTAATTCCGGCAATTCGCGCGATTTCAAGGGGGTTGCCCTTGGGCGACTTCAGGCGCCGAACGCTGGCTAGCGTAGCTCGTCGCATGCGGATGAACGCGTGCGCCACTGCCGTGCGCGACGTGGCAGGCTTAGCCGTCACGTCCACCATCCGCACGTTGCCTTTTTTGTCGTAATGCGAAAGCGCTCGAATTTGCTTTGTAGCCATAGAGAGAGGGTGCAGTCCAGTCTAGGGACGCCCTGTCGGCGCTACAATTCAGAACAAACCGCGGCGCAGCAAAACATCCGCCATCTCGCCTGCCGCAAAGCTCAGCTTCGATTCGTGCACCACCAGAAAGCAATTTCCTTTCACGACGGAGCCAATGTCCCCCGAGCCTTCCCAATGAATCATCTCGACTGTAGCTTCGCCATTTGGCCAGCTCAACCTCGCGGGCAGAAAATGTGCCAGCGGCGGCTTTTCGTTTACCGGGTGCGCCAGCTTCGCCTTCAACAGTTTCAGGGGGAGCGGAGTGTGCCCGCTCAGCAGCTCAATCGCTGGCACCACAAATAACTCGAACGTCACCATCGTCGAAACGGGGTTTCCCGGCAAGCCAAACACCGGTTTGCCTTCGCAAAAACCGAAGACCGCGGGCTTGCCCGGCCGGATCGCTACGGTGTCGAAGAAAAATTCTGCTCCGAGTTCGCGCAGCACCTGTTCGACAAAGTCGTACTTCCCTACTGAGACCCCTCCCGTCAGCGTGACAATGTCGGCCTCAAGCGCCTGCTCGATACCTGCACGCAATTCCTCGAGATTGTCGGGCACGACGCCCAACATAAATGGTTCCCCGCCCGCCAAAGCAACTTGCGCCGCGAGAGAAATACTATTGCTGTTGCGAATCTGAAATTTCTTCAGTGGTTGATCCAGCGGAACCACTTCGTCGCCCGTAGAAAGAATCGCGACGCGCGGCTTCTTGGCCACCACCAGGCGCGAACGACCAACCTGCGCTGCAATCGCAAGCTCAGCATAGCCGAGCCGTTTGCCGCGCGTGAGCACGCTCTCTCCCACGCGAGTTTCCTGGCCCTCCAGAACAAAGTGAGCGCCTTCACGCGCGGCCTGCTCGATGATGACGTAGTCACCATGAACCCGCGCATACTCGTTCATCACGATTGCGTTCGCCCCGCGCGGCAGCGCAGCGCCAGTCATGATCTGCACGCAGGTCCCGGGCTCCACGACGCCTTCGAACGGCACACCGGCGCGGCTTTCGCCAACCAACCGCAACCTCGCTCCTGGGTGCGTGGCATCGGCGGCGCGCACCGCGAATCCATCGCGGGTGGACCGATGGAAGGGAGGATAATTCCGGTCGGCCGCCACGTTTTCGGCGATGATGCGTCCCAGCACTTGCGACGGGTCTTGCGCGAATTCGATGGTTTCGGTTTCAGGCGGAGGCGCGCACGGCCGCGCGCGAATCACTTCAATTACCTTGGCGCGGGCTGCTTCGTAGGAAACCATGCCGTGTCACAGCCAGGATGCGAGTTTCGTGCCTCGCGGCACGATCGTGGCGTCGCGTTCCGGGCCCGTGGAAATCATGCCGATTTCGACCTGTAGCTCATCCGAAATAAAATTCAGGTAGTTACGCGCGGCTTCGGGCAATTCTTTCACGTCGCGAATTCCCGGAGTCGGCTTTTGCCAGCCCGGCAGCGTGCGATACACGGGTTCGACTTGCGTCAGAGTCTCTACGTCCGGAGGCATCTCGCCCAGCGGCTTCCCCTTCAGGCGATATCCGGTGCAGACCTTGATTTCCGGCTGCGTGTCGAACACATCCAGCTTCGTGACCACCAGCGAATCAATGCCGTTTAGCATTTTCGCGTACTTCAAGACTACCAGATCGAGCCACCCGCACCGCCGCGGGCGTCCCGTCACCGCGCCAAACTCCTGGCCACGCTCGCGAACGGCCTGCGCATCGAGGTCTGGCATCTCCGTCGGAAATGGTCCGCTGCCGACGCGCGTCGTGTACGCCTTGGTCACTCCAACGACTCCACAGATGCGTGTGGGTGCCACGCCTAAGCCTGTCGCCACACCACCGGAAGTAGCATTTGACGAGGTGACGTAAGGATACGTACCGTGGTCTATATCCAGCATGGTGCCCTGCGCCCCTTCAAACAACACCGATTCGCCGTTATCGAGCGCGCGATTCAACAGCACGCAAGTATCCGTCACCAGGCCGCGAATGTGCGCGGCAATTTCCAGATATTGCTCCAAGAGGCCGGCAGTTTCCAGCGGATGACCGTACGTCGCCCGGCTAATCGCATTTTTCTCAGCGATCACGCGCTCCAACTTTTCCTTGAATCCGTCTCCATCGAGCAAGTCAATCACGCGAATCCCGCGCCGCGCCATCTTGTCCTCGTAAGCCGGCCCGATCCCGCGCGAGGTCGTGCCGATCGCCGCTGCGCCCCGCGCGGATTCAGCGGCTTTGTCCATTTCGCGGTGATACGGAAATATCAAATGAGCGCGATCGCTAAGGAAAAGCCTTCCGCGCACTTCGATGCCTGATTTTTTCAGATTTTCGAGCTCGGCAACCAGCGCCGCGGGATCCACGACCGTCCCCGCACCAATGACCGCCTTCTTTTCCGGACGCAGAATGCCGCTGGGAATCAATTGCAGGACGTAACGATGATTGTTGAAGATGACAGTGTGCCCGGCGTTGTGACCACCGGCGTAACGCGCCGTGTAATCAAACGTCTGAGCAAGGTAATCAACCACCTTGCCCTTGCCTTCATCGCCCCATTGGGCTCCGACCACACAGATCGCCTTCGTTCGCGACTTCTCGGTCACCCTAGCCGCTCCCCAAGCTCCATCAAGCCGCACTTTCCCCGTTCTCGTTCACACTAGAAGCGTTACAGGCAGGCTAAAACGAAAAACGGCAACACACAATCCTACCCTTCGACAGACCCGCGCGCAAGCGCGGCTCTCACCGCATCGCTCGATCTAACTTACCTGCTGGTAGCGGAAGCAATCCCGGGCGTGGTCGTTCACCATGCCGACGGCTTGCATGAAGGCGTAGCAGATGGTCGTGCCGACAAAGCGAAATCCCCGGCGTTTGAGGTCCTTGCTCATGGCGTCTGATTCGCTGGTGCGTACCGGAACGCCCCGCGAGCCTTTCCAATGATTCCTCTTCGGGCGGCCGCCCACGAACTGCCAAATGTAACGGTCAAAGGTGCCGAATTCTTTCTGCACTGCGAGAAACACTTGGGCGTTGGAAATCGTCGCGGCGATTTTCAGGCGATTGCGCACGATTCCCGCATCGGCCAGCAGCTCGCGGACTTTGCGCGCATCGTAGCGCGCGATTTTCGCGGCATCGAATTGGTCGAACGCGCGCCGGTAATTCTCGCGCTTATTGAGAATCGTCTCCCAGCTCAAGCCAGCCTGCGCACCTTCCAGTATCAAAAACTCGAAAAGCACGCGATCATCGTGAACCGGCCTGCCCCACTCATTGTCGTGATATTCCATCAGGAGCGGCTTTTGCGCCCAACGGCACCGCCGCTGCTGCTTCGGTTTGACCGTTCGAGTCATTGCGCACTTTTCACGGCTGAGCTGCGGCCGCGGAGAGACAGCGCGGGCACAAGCAATCCGCATAGCGCTCGCGGAGTCCGCGCAAAGCCTGCTTCGCGAGTTTCGTTTCTTCGCACCAGCAACCGGCAGCCTGTGCCGCACAGGAAAACTTCTCCCCACACCCGGGGCACACCTTTACTTCTGGCCCACCACGAGCCGGTTGCGCGTTTGGCCTGCTGCCGCTGATAGCCATTGTCCCGCCGGGGGGTCGCGCCTAGGAAATGTGGCGCTGGAGGACTTTCTCGATCTGCTCTTTGGGCACCGCGCCGACGATCTGATCGGCCACCTGGCCGCCCTTGAAAACCAGCAGAGTGGGAATGCCGCGAATATTGAATTTGCCCGCGGCGTTGATGTTTTCATCCACATTCAGCTTCACCACTTTCAATTTGCCTGCGTGCTCTCGCGCAATTTCTTCCACGGTCGGCGTCAGCATGTGGCAGGGCCGGCACCAATCCGCCCAGAAGTCCACCATCACGGGCTGGGTCTTGCTCGCTTCGACCACGTCCGCTTCGAAGCTTGCGTCACTTACTGCCTGAATATTTTCTGCCATTTTTTTCCCTTGTCGCGCCCACACCTGCCCCAAGTGCTGGCGAATGCTTTTAGCGCTAACCTTTAGATGTCCCGGCAACCCGCGGGATTCGAGACCTCTTAGCTGCTTCATATAGTGTGACATAGGCGGCCGCAGAAGCTTTCCATGAAAATTCCTTCGCCATGCCGTTCTTTTGCAACATCTGCCAGGTCTTGGGTTCACGGTGCAATTTCAGTGCCGCCCGCACGCTTTCCATCAGCGCACCGCCATTGTAGGGCTCAAACTTGAATCCAGTTCCCTTCTGGGTCTTGGCGTCGAAGCTCTGAATCGTGTCGTCCAACCCGCCCGTGGCGCGCACCACCGGGACCGTACCATAACGCAAACTATATATCTGGTTCAATCCGCAGGGCTCATAGCGGGAAGGCATCAAGAAGATGTCCGCCCCCGCTTCGATTTTATGCGCCAGCGCGTTGTCGTAGCCGATCTTGACGGCCACCCTTCCCGGGTGTTTTTCCGCCAGATCCTTGAACATCGCCTCATACTCAGGCCGGCCCGTCCCCAGAGCAATCAGCGAAATATTCTCCTTCAGCAGCTCGACGGCGACCTGCGCGATCAAGTCGAAGCCCTTCTGATCTACGAAACGTGAAACGATTCCGATCAGCGGCCGCTCGAGGTTGTCCGGCTTGCCGCCCAAAAGCTTGAACTGCTGTAGTAAGTCCTTCTTGCAGACCTTTTTCCCGTCCAAATTGTGGGGCGAATAATTCTGCGCAATGACGGTGTCCACTTCCGGACTCCAAATCGCATAATCGACGCCGTTCAAGATACCTACCAAGCGGTCTGCGCGCGCTCGAATCACGCCCTCCAGACCCTGTCCATATTCGGGCGTCTGAATTTCCTGCGCGTATCGCCGACTAACGGTGGAGAGGAAATCGGCATAGATCAACGCCCCTTTCAGGTAATTCACGCCACCGTAAAATTCCAGCCCGTCCATCGTGAAGAGCCGGTCTGGCAGACCGATCGCGCGCATCACGCTGTACGGAAACAACCCCTGATAACCGATGTTGTGAATCGTAAAAACCACCGGCAGCGTGCGCACCACGGGATCCTCAGCATGCTGCGTGCGCAGTAGGACCGGCACCAGTGCGGTTTGCCAGTCGTGGCAATGGACCACGTCTGGCAGCCACACGCGCTTCATGAATTCGATGGCAACGCGCGAGAATTCCGCGAATCGCTCCGCATTGTCGGGATAGTCTGCGCCCTTCTCGCCATAAAGCTGTTCCCGATCAAAATACCCGCGGTCGCCCACGAAGAAATAGCGCACGCCGCCGACCGGCGCCCCCTCGCCGATTGCCGGAAAGCGCAAACGGTCGCCCAGCGCCACAGTCACGCTGGAAACCAGCGTAGATGTCACTCTGTTTCCCCGATAGCACGGGAGCAACACGGCCACTTCATGGCCCATCTCGGCCAGCGCCTTCGGTAGTGCTTCCACCACGTCGGCGAGGCCGCCGGTTTTCGAGTAGGGGAGGCCTTCTGACGATATGAATAGGATTTTCATCGCGCGTGGTCGAATCGAAAACGGTAGCGGAAGCCTCTGGCTTCGTCAAGGAGTTCCGGGCAGCTTTCGGGCTGCGCAGTGCGTCAAACGCTCGCCCCGGAAGCTCTCCCCGCGAGTCGTCCTGCGCCTCCTGACGGTGGTCGAAATTTGTTCCCGACTCTCCGCGTTGCTACACTCGGTCGCCATGGCGCGACAAAGACTGGGCCAGCATTTTCTCGGCGATATTGGATGGCGCAAACGCATTCTGGCCACTTTGCCGCTTGCCCCAAATGACACGTGGGTTGAAATCGGCCCGGGTCACGGCGAAATGACGCAATTTCTGGCAGGCGAGGGGCGCCGCGTCATTGCCATCGAAGCCGATGCACAACTCGCCGAGGGCCTGCGCACGTCCGCGGACACGCAACCGGCTCAATGGCCCGGGGTGGAAGTCGTTTCTAGCGACGTGCTCGCTGCCGACATCGGCAGCCTCACCGCCGGTAATTTCCGTGTGTACGGAAACTTGCCTTACTACATCACTTCGCCGATCCTCCACCGTCTTTTCGGCTGGGCCGCCCAAATCTCCTCGATTCATATCGTGATCCAACTGGAAGTAGCGCAACGCATCGCGGCAAATCCAGGCGTGCGCGACTACGGATATCTCTCCACGCTGTGTCAGTTCTACGCCAAACCGAAAATTGCGCTGCGCATACCTCCGGGCGCGTTTCGTCCGCCGCCGCAAGTAAAATCGGCGCTGGTAAGCATGACCCTGCCGGGAGAGCGCGCAAACCTCAACGTGCGGGATGAAAAGCGTTTTCTGGAATTCGTGCAGACCTGCTTCGGCCAGAAACGAAAAACACTGCGCAACAATTTGCTGGAAGTCGTCAGCGACAACAATATCCACGAAGCGCTGGCCGCCGCGGGATTGCGACCCGATGCCCGCGCCGAACAACTCACGCTCGAGCATTTTGCCTTCCTATTCGCTCGGCTTTTGTAGCACGCCGCTAGCGGTCTTCCAGAACAGCCCGCAGCCGGTCGGGAAAATTCGTCATGATGCCGTCCACGCCAGCAGCCGCCATCGCGCGCATCGTTTCGGCGTCATCCACCGTCCAGGTCGCGACCTGCAAATCAAGCCGATGGGCCTGTTCCACCAATTTCGGTGAGACGAGACTGGCGCGGGGACACAATTGCCGCACTCCCAATTCGATAGCGGCTTTGGCATAGTCCTGCCGCGGCTCGTCAACCAATAGGCCCATCATCATCGTGGAGTCCGCTTGTCGCAACGCGCTAAGGGTGGATTCATCAAAGGAAATCACGATGGTTCGCGCCGCACTTTGCGATTTTTGCAAGGCACCCACTAACGAGTGGTGCATGCCCCAGGCCGCGTCGTATTTCACCTCAAGATAGAAAATCACGTCGTGCTTCGTGGCAAACTCCAGAATCTCTTCCAGCGTCGGTATCCGCTGCCCCATAAACTCGCGGTCAAACCACATCCCGGCGTCCAGCTTCCGTAACTCGGCCAGCGTGAAATCATGAACGTGGCCCCGGCCATTGGTAGTCCGTTCGAGCGTGGCATCATGGATAGCCACGAATCGCGCGTCGCGAGTTAGGTGCAGATCCGTCTCAATGAATCCCGCCCCCAACTCGACGGCACGCTGGTAAGCCGCCAGCGTGTTTTCCGGAGCGTGCCCCGAGGCCCCGCGATGTGCGATTACCCAAGGTTTTCGCATAGCCACGGCTATCCTAGCAGAGAATCTAAATCTTCCGCGTCCTGGGTATTGCAGAAAGTGATGCAAACCGCACTCCGCGCTGACCGATGTACGCCTCGGTCGCTACAGGATTTACCGGGTAGATAACGGGGACTGAAGCCTGTCAGATTGTCGGTTGCACGCGGGCCGGTGTGGTGCAAATCGTTGCCTAATTGAGATAATGCATTACCCGTCGAGGAGGCTCTACAAGTTCCGGGCCATATGGAAATGCGTCATGTGGACATTCACTCTGATTCGTGCGACGTATCTCGAGTGATTGCTATGACGTAGCGCATGCCTAGGCGAAATATTTTGCTACGCCCATTTGGAACGCCGATTGCCATTACTTTCCTCTCTCAGCGGCAAACTGCCCAAAAGTCTGCGCTTATCACAGCGCAGGGCTATTACCCAGTGATCCGCGCCGCCAGCAGAACAGTATAAGAAATAAAGCGGGACTCAAGTGAGTCCCGAGATGGAGATTTCGCATCAATGGCTAGCACGAGATCTCAATTGAGCCTAGGATCCGAGCCCGTTCAAGCCATGAACACGGCGCCTGCCGGCTTTGACCCTGCGCGTGACCTTCCGAAGGGATTCATTGAATTTTTGTTGCCGTTTCATCGCGCCTTCACACCGCGCCAGCGCGACCTCGTTGGCCGCCGTGCATCCGTCCTCGAAGCCGCACACCACGGCCATCTGCCGAATTACGCGCACCCCTCCCATGCGACGGAACAGTCGTGGCACATCGAGTTGCCTGAATGGTGCCAGGATCAGCGAAACCAGATGACCGGCCCGGCGGACGACGCCGAGCTCGTCGTCAAGATGCTCAATTCCGGGGCGCCCGGCGTGATGCTTGATCTCGAAGACTCGATGGCCAACACCTGGCCGCATCTGATCGAGGGTGTTAGGAATATCCTTGCCGCCCTCCGCCAAGACCTCACCTATTTTGATAACAAGCGCGACCGCACCGTGGGTATTCAACCCGGCAAGCCGGTGATCTCCCTGCGTCCGCGCGGCTTGCATCTGCGGCAAGCCGGCGTACTCAACGGCGAATCGCTGCCCGCGTCGCTGTTTGACGTCGCCTTGATCGCCTTCCAAGTGAACCCGGAAGAATTGCGGCATCCGCTCACGTTTTACATTCCGAAATCCGAATCCGCTGAAGAGGCGCTGTGGTGGCGCGACCTGTTCCGCGCGATTGCGCGCGCAAAGCGCTGGCCGCACAACTCCATCAAGTGCATGGCCCTGGTCGAATCTCATCCCCTTGCGTATCAAATGGAAGAGTTCGCCCACAACCTCCGCGACCACATCCTGGCCCTGAACCTGGGCCGCTGGGATTACATGGCCAGCCTCGTTCATTTCAACTTGCACGACCCGCGCTGGGTCCTCCCGGATCGCAATACCATCCCGCACGATGTCGCCTTTTTTCAGAACCTGCGAACAGCCATCCCCGAGGTCTGCCACAAACACGGCTTGCTCGCGATCGGCGGCATGACCGCGCTCTATCCCAGCCGCGAAGACGCCGAATTGAACGCGCGCGCTCTGGCAACGCTTGAAATAGACAAGAAGAACGAAGCAATGTCTTTGATGGACGGCGCCTGGACTGGACATCCCGATCAGAACGAAATCGCCGTGAGCCAGTTCCCTGCGCCAAACCAGTTGCATGTGAGGCCCACCAATCATAATCCCGATCCTGACCTCCGTCCCGTTCCGGCAGGCGTCGGCAAGCACACTGTCAATGGCACGCGCGCCGCGATTCGCACCGTCATTCGCTATCGCCAAGGCGTTCTCAGCGGGCGCGGAGCCAGCC
Source organism: uncultured Acidobacteriota bacterium (assembly GCA_963795005.1). Taxonomy (GTDB): domain Bacteria; phylum Acidobacteriota; class Terriglobia; order Acidiferrales; family UBA7541; genus Palsa-295. The sequence goes on from CAWCGE010000024.1 coordinate 55,250, forward strand.
TCCTCGATGGCTACATGGAGGATCTCGCTACCGACCGCATTTACCGGCTGATGATCGCGCAACGCATGCGCCATCGCGATGTCACTCACATACTCGATGACAATGGCGATGCTGTGGCGCATACTCCCGATTTCGTGACGCGCCTGTTCGATGAAGAACTCGCGCGCATTGTGCGCGAACTTCCGGAGGGTACCCCCTCGGAGACCATCGAGCGATTTACTCAGGCGCGAGTTTTGAGCGAACGAATGGTTGTTACCAACGAGTTCAACCCGTCATAGGCGTCGGACGAAACTCGCGTAACTATCTTGGAGCAATTTAAGGGGACTTAGGAGTGGCGCCAAAAAGCAGCAGCGTCATTCGGGCAATGCTGAAGCGTTTGGCCGAAGAAGAAGAGCAATAAACAAAAGGCAACGGGGTCAGTCGACGCAGCAAAGCCGCTCATCGCAAGAGCGGCCGCGTATTGAGGGTGTGATTCGACGGCAGCGGCCCTCGTGCCGTCCCGGCTCGGTGCAGAGCAGCCAAAATCTCACCGGCAGGAACGACACGTGCTTGGGGAGCGGGGACATGGCGCTGTTCGTTCTGGTCGTGGTGGGGTTAGTGGTCGCGCAGACTTGGTTTGACTGGCGCGATGCGAAAAAAGATTGGGCTGTGCCGGAGTGGGCGAAGGGCACGGCGCTCGCGGCAGCGGTCGCCGCATCGCTCACCGCTGTGGCTTCGTTCGCCTCTTTTTGGCTCCAAGATTCAGCCGCTGCTTCCACCGGCCCGTTCAACTCACACATGTTCTGGCCGGAGCTCGGCTTCCTGCTCTGCGCCATGGGCGCAATCATCATTGCCATCCGCAAAAAGCACCTGCGTCTGATGCTGATACTGACTGGCGTGCTCACCGCCGCCTTCTGGATCGGCATGATCATGTCATAGCTGTAGTCCGCGTCCAGACCGCGCAGCCGGCCATCGCTCGGTTTGGTCCCTATCCCCTGCGTTAAGCCGAAGAGTTCGCGGCCTTCCGCGGACGCTCCTCTAACTCCGGTGCCTCCTTTACATCCTTTCCCTCCTTGCCTGCCTCCTTGCCTCCTCTGAAACCACTGTTCGCCGGTAGCCAACCGCCACTCGCCGAATTTCGCGCGACGCCGTCTTTCTGCTCCTCTATTCTCGCCTCATGAACGGCAACACAGTTCGGAACAAGTTTCGGGCGGGAGATGAGAATATGACGAACGCGAATGGACGATCCGACGTAACGGCCGCACTGGCGGGCAGGCGATTCCCTGAAGCGGGCGCGACAATGCTGATCTTGCTGGGCATCGTCTTTCAGTTGGCCGAGCTTGGCTATGGCCATCTCGGATCGAACAACATGTGGTTCTTTTCGGTGATGCTGGCGGACATTTGGAATATCCTCTCGATGCGGCTGAATGTTCCCGCACTCGGTGAGGTGCTGCGCTACTGGCCGCTTGCGCTTGTGGGACTCGGATTCGCGATCTTGCTCGCGACTCACGAAAACCGTTCATCTCGCACGCGCAGAGGAAACCGGCATGGCGTGTGACCTCAAGCGGTTCAGCTGGAGCTTCACGTTCGGCGCGCTCATCGTCGCGGCCGGCGTGGTGCTTCTGCTCGATCAGCAAGGGCTGATCAACGCTGACCGCGTATTCGGCTTTTTCTGGCCCGCCGTGTTCATCCTAGGCGGATCGGTCATGCTGGCAGACTGCCGCGGCAGGGGTGGGCGCGGTATCACCGGCTTCGTGTTCGTTACGATCGGCGTCGTGCTTTTACTGGAAAGCCTCGGCATTGCTCACATCCGCTTTGATACCTTCTGGCCTCTGATCGTCATCGCCGCCGGACTTTTGATGATCTGGCGAGCAATTGGTCCTCCCCTGTCTGGATCGTCGACAGGACGTTCCTGGTGGGACTATCTGCGCTCAGGGGGCTCGGACTCCTCTGGCGCGGAATTCAATCACGTGGCCGTTTTCAGCGGCTTTAAGCGGCGCACTACTACCAAAAATTTTACCGGCGGAAAGATTCTCGCCGTTTTTGGCGGCTTCCAGATTGACCTGAGGCAAGCCGACATTGAGGGCGACTCCGCCGCCATCGAGGCCATCTCTTTCATGGGCGGTGGCGAGATCAGGGTGCCCTATACCTGGAATGTCGCCATGGAAGGCATTGGATTCATGGGCGGATACGTTGACGAAACGGATCAGACCCCGCCGCCACCAGGCACACCGCGAAAACAATTAGTCGTGAAGGGAGCCGCCATCATGGGCGGCATCGTCGTCAAAAATTAAAGCGCGAAAATGCACCCCATCCTCAGCGACCGCCGGCGCATCGTCATTTACCTCCTCGCTTGGATTCCGATCACGGGTCTGCTGGCCTATCTGCTCACCGTATTCCACGAGATTCGCAACGTCGAAGCGCTGGCCTTGGCCGTGCCGCTCTGCTTGCTGCACGCGCTTGTCTGTCTTTCCTCCTGGTATTCCTGCCGCGGCAACCCGCTCGATAAGTACAGTCTCGGACGCCTGCTGAGCACTCACCTCACCGCCGCTCTCGTTTCGGCCATAATCTGGGCTTTCTCGGCAATAGGCCTCGCCAGCGCTTTGTCCAGGCTCCCATCGTTCGAGGGACTGAGCAGGCGCTTCCGGCCGGAGATCCCGGTAATGATTGTCACCGGCCTGCTGCTCTACTTGCTTTGGGTCACCCTGTACTACGTCATTATCGCCGTGGAAGCCTCGCGCGAAGCCGAAGCCCGCGTGATGAAGGCCAGCGTGCTGGCGCGCGACGCGGAATTGCGCGCGCTGAAAGCTCAGGTGAACCCGCACTTCCTGTTCAACAGTCTGAATTCGATCAGCGCGCTTACCAGTTCCGACGCATCCAAGGCCCGGGAAATGTGCATCCTGCTCGGCGATTTCCTGCGGCGCACTCTCGGCTTGGGAGAAAAAACAGCCATCCCTCTCGAAGAGGAACTTTCGCTGATCCGCGCATTTCTCGCTGTCGAAAAAGTTCGCTTCGGCGCGCGCATTCAAATGCAAGAAAATATTGATGAGGACGCTCTGAGTGTTCCCGTGCCGCCGTTGCTCCTGCAGCCGCTGGTGGAAAACGCGGTAGTGCATGGAATCGCCAATCTCGTCGAGGGTGGCTGGATTCGCCTCGATGTCCACGCGCAGAATGGCGACCTGGCGATCACCGTCGAAAATAGTTTCGACCCCGAAGCGCCGCCGCGCCGCAAGAGTGGCGTGGGGCTGGTGAACGTCCGGCAACGCCTCCAGGCGCGCTATGGCAATCGCGCCAGCTTCGGCGTTCAAAAGGAAGGCGATTGTTACCGCGTGGCCTTGACGCTTCCGGCCGAGAGTGAGGCGCAAACGTCGTGACCCGCGAACCCGCCAAGAAAATTCGGGCCGTTGTCGTTGACGACGAAGAGCTCGCGCGCCAAGTCTTGCGCGAATTCATGACCAGCCATCCCGAAATCGAGCTCATCGCCGAATGTGCCAATGGTTTCGAAGCGGTCAAAATCGTCACTGAACAGAAGCCCGACCTGATGTTTCTCGATATTCAAATGCCCAAGCTCGACGGCTTCGAAGTCCTGGAATTGATCGGCAAAGACACCGCCGTTGTATTCGTCACCGCTTACGACAGCTACGCGATCAAGGCCTTCGAAGTCCACGCCGTGGATTACTTGCTTAAGCCTTTCGGCGCCGATCGCTTTGAAGCCGCGCTCGGGCGCGCCAAACAGCGCCTCGGAGGCAAGCTCCCCGAAACCACGCCACCTGCCGCGGACCTCGCCGCCGCCGCTCGTCCCCCGGCCCAATATCTTGATCGCATCGCCGTGCGCGACGGCACCCGCGTATTTATCATCCCCGTCGCTAAACTCGATTATGCCGAAGCCCAAGATGATTACGTGGCTCTCGCGGCCGATGGGAAAAAGCACCTGAAGCAGCAAACGATTTCGAGCCTCGAATCCGCGCTCGACCCGTCCCGTTTCATGCGCATTCACCGGTCTTACATCGTCAATTTAGAGCGCGTCGTCAAAGTCGAGCCCTACGCCAAAGACAGCCACATTGCCGTGCTCGCCAATGGCGCACAACTTCCCGTAAGCCGCGCCGGCTACGCGCGCTTGCGTGCCTTTCTCGACAGATAAACACGCCAAGGCACTACGCTTTGGGTTTCATATTGAGACGTTTCCGGGTTCCAGAACTTCTACTACTCCCATTCACCGCCTGTTAACCACCTACATATTGCGAGGGGCCGCCATTTCGTAGTAGTGTCCCCGCCATGCCCCGCCCCAACACCCGACGGTCCCCCCGGCATGGCGTTAAGGGCAATCAAAGGAGAGGTAGGAAAATGGCATCCCCGGCGGACGCAAAGATCCCTAATTCATCCGGCAAAGAGAATGCGGAAGGCGCCAATGTAGACAAGATACGCGACATATTGTTCGGGTCGCAGATGCGCGACTACGAAAAGCGCTTTTCTCGCCTGGAAGACACTGTAACCAAAGCAGTCGAAACCCTGCGCGAAGATATGACCAAGCGCCTCGATACCCTGAGCAATTACATGAAGGAAGAAGTGGATTCGCTCAGCCAGCGCCTGAAGGCCGAAAAGTCCGAGCGCACCGAAGGCATGAAGGAAATCTCGCGGGAAATCAAGGACACCGCCAAGGTCATCGAGAAAAAGTTGTCGCAGCTAGAAGAGCAGATGGCGGATGGGCACAGCGAGTTGCGCACCAAATTGCTGGAGCACTCCAAGTCCGTTTCCGCGGAAATTGACAAGCTGCGCCGCGACACCGCCGCTGCGTTGAATCGCGAAGTCGAAGTTCTCCGCGACGAAAAGACCGACCGCGCCGGGCTCGCTGACTTGTTCAACGAATTCTCCCTGCGCCTGAAAAATAAATTCGAATTGCCGGAAGAATAGCCAGCGAGTGAACAAGGAATCGCGGAACTCAGCGGGAGGCGCTCCGTGAACCCGCCGGGCCGGGACCCTCCTTCCAACATGGCCGAGCAAGCGCAACGCCGCGCCCCCGTGGCGCAGGCCCAGGAAACACCGACGGACAATAACCACGCCTACGAAGAACTGCGCGAACTGATCGTCAAGCCCGAACAGGAAGGCATTGCGGCGATTCAGGATCGCCTCGAAAATCTCGAAAAACGAACGCAGGACGTCAGTTCCGTGGTCGCGGAAGCCATTCAGATGCGCCGCGAAAAAGGCGATGACGAAGCCCTCGCCGACGCCCTCGCTCCCACCATCCAGGAAACTCTGCGCGAATCCGTGCGCCGCGATCCGCAGGTTCTGGCCGACGCGCTGTTCCCCGTGATGGGCCCCGCCATCCGGAAATCCATCAGCGAAACTTTGCGCTCCATGCTGGAGTCCTTCAACGAAGCTCTTGAGCACAGCCTTTCCTGGCAAGGCCTGAAATGGCGTATCGAATCCTTCCGTACCGGCAGACCCTTCGCCGAAATCGTGATGATGCACAGCCTGCTCTATCGCGTCGAACAAGTCTTCCTGATTCACCGCGAAACCGGTCTGGTCCTAAGCCACGTCGTCGCTCCCACTGCCTCCAGCCAAGACGCTGATATGGTCGCTGGACTGCTCTCCGCCATCCAGCAGTTCGCGCGCGACTCTTTCACGCCTGCAAAGACCGAAACCTTGGGAAACATGACGTTCGAAGAGCTGCAAATCCGCGTCGTCACAGGACCCGACGCCGTCATCGCCGCGGCCATCCGCGGACATGCACCCGAGAGCTATAGCGTCGCCATGGATGAAGCGCTCGAAGATATCCAGCGTTTCTATAGCTCGGCTCTCGCGAACTTCAAAGGTGATGCCGCTCCGTTTCGCCGTGCCGAAGAGCGCCTCACGAAGCTGCTCGAAACGCAATATCGGCAGAAACCTACGGAAAAGAAAAGGCCACGCGCCGCGATAGTTGCTGGGGCTGTGGTTGCGGTGCTTTTGCTCGGCTGGATCGGCTATTCCACTTATTTGCTCGTGGAATGGTCGCGTTTCCTGCATGCACTGCGTCAGCAACCAGGTATCGTCGTCGTTTCTTATTCGAAGGACGGCCGAACTTTTCACATCCAAGGCTTCCGCGATCCATTAGCCGAAGATCCCCAAAAACTCGTAGCGCAAGCCGGCCTCGATCCGAATTACGCCGATCTGCAATTGGCACCTTACTATTCGCTGGACGACGCCATCGTCGCCAAGCGTGCCACCGCTCTGCTCCACCCGCCCCCAGGTGTAAAGCTCACAGCCAAAGACGGCGAGCTGGATGCCGTGGGCGCAGCTCCGCAACAGTGGATTACGCGTTTCGAACAGAGAGCGCCCTGGATCGCCGGCGTCAGCAAACTCGATGAATCTCACTTGCAGAATTCCACCGTGCAGGCGCTGAACACTCAGAAATCAGCCATTGAATCAAGCGTGTTGCTTTTCCCACTGGGTCGCGCGGAACTCGAAGTAGGGCAGGATTCCAATCTGCAGCAGGCAGAAAAGGAAATTCGTGAACTCGTGGCGCAGGCCGCGCGCCTGGGTGAAGCCGTCAGTGTTGATTTGATTGGCCACACCGACAGCACCGGCGTGGAGGCAACGAACCTCCCGCTCAGCCAGCAGCGCGCGGACCAGATTCGCGGCAGTCTTCTGCGCAACGGCGTCAAGGAAGCGAATCTGCGCCCGCGCGGGGTGGGCACCACGCAGCCCTTGCGCAACGAAGATACCGAAGACGGCCGCCGCCTCAATCGCAGCGTCACCTTTAAGATCTATTTCAGTTCCGCATCAGCCGGTTCAGCTGCCGGCGCTGCTCCAGAATACTGAGCGGGACATCCCCATGCTCCAGAAGAAAGTCTGCATGTTGGGCTCATTCTCGGTCGGTAAGACCAGTCTCGTGCGCCGGTTCGTTGACAGCATTTTCGACGAAAAGTACCACACCACCATCGGCGTCAAAGTAGACAAGAAAATGGTGAATGTGAAAGGCAAAGACATCACGCTGATGCTCTGGGACATCTACGGCGAGGACGCTTATCAGAAGATGCGGATGTCGTACTTGCGCGGCATGGCCGGCTACCTGCTCGTCGTGGACGGTACTCGTCGCCAAACTCTCGTGGATGCCCTGGCCTTGCACGACCGTATCGTGCAAGAAATCGGGAAGCTACCGTCCGTGCTGGTCCTCAATAAAGACGATCTCGCGGACCAATGGGAGATCGACGCGGCTCAGGAAGCCCCGCTCGCCGAAAATGGTTGGATCGTGCAGCGCACCAGCGCGAAAACCGGCGATGCCGTCGAGAAAGCCTTCCTGCACCTCGCGCAAGCAATTCTGGCCGGCTAAATGTCCTCGAACTCCATTTTTGAATCGTTTTTCGCAGCGCAAGGTTATGCGCTCTTCGAATATCTCGGAGAAGGCAACTCTCGCCTCATCGGTAGTTGGCCGTCCTGGTGCGAGGATGTCTGGGGCGCGCAGCCCGTCGGCGAACGCATCGTTCGTTTGGGCGATCAATCTCCCTTCCTCGAGAACTTCCTTTTCGAAGCGCAGGAATTCTGGGACTCCAAGTCGCAAGGATCGCTGAATTCCGGCAATTGGATCGAGCATGGCAGCGCCGGACGCGAGACGCCCCTCGAAGCCTGCGCTTACGAGCTCGACCGAAAGCAAATTCTGATCGTGCGCAATCTTTCGGAAACCTTTGCGCAGCAGCAAGCGTGGTTTCAGACCGCCCGCGATTCCCTGCTCGAGCATGAAAAGCTGATCAAAGAAATCCAAAAGAAGGAAATCCTGCTGCACTGCATCGTTCACGATCTCACCCAGCCGCTCAGCGCCATGCACGGAGTGTTCCACCTGCTCGAACGTGAGGCTCTTCCGGCGGCCCTAAAAAAATATGTGAAAGCCGGTGAGCGTGAGTCCCAGCGCCAGGAATTGATGATCCGCGGAATACTGGAAGCGTTTTCCAGCGAACTCACCGCACAGCAAGCCAAGGATGCTGCCGCAAGGGAAGTGCCGGACTTGCTCGCCTGCGCGAAACAAGCGATCCAAGAATTTTCGACCGCGTTTCGTGAGCGCGGCATACGCTTGCGCCTCGATCCCCGTAGGAATGCCTCCAGTGATTGGCATGTTGTAGGCGACGCTTCACGGCTTGATCGCATCTTCGGCAATTTGCTCGAAAACGCGTTGCGTTACACACCGAAAGGATCCATGGTCACGGTCGGCCTGGAGGATCAGGGCAATTTCGTGCTCGCGTTTGTGGACGACGAAGGCCCCGGGCTGCCTCCCGGCCAACGCGTGGATCAGCTTTTTGGCCTCTTTGCCAAGGGCAAGTCGAACGCGGGCAAAGCCGGCCTAGGACTTTATTTCTGCAAGATCACCGTCGAGCGCTGGGGCGGCACAATCGGCGCGGAAACTCGTGAACAAGGTGGCTCGCGGTTCTGGTTCCGTCTGCCACGAGCCTCGCAGGATGCGGCACTTGCAACCCCTGCTGAGCCCGCTGACAAATCCCCGCGAAAAGAAAAGGCGCAAGAAAAAGGAAAGGCCGAAAAACCTCTGCGCATTCTCGTCGTGGACGATGCAGAGCTCAATCGCGATCTCGTCGTTGAACTACTCCACAAGCGCGGACATTCCGCCGAGGGCGTGGCCGACGGCCGCGCAGCACTTGCGCAACTGGCGCGCCGCCACTTCGACGTTGTCTTGATGGACGAGGAAATGCCGCACCTGACCGGGCTGCAAGCCACGAGTGCAATCCGCCAGCGAGAAGCTGCTTCGGGGAAGCATCAGATCATCATCGGCCTCAGCGGCCATGCCACCGAAGAAGACGAATCCCGCTTCCGCGAGGCCGGTATGGACGCGTATCTCGCGAAGCCAGTACACATGGACAGGTTATACCGCGTGGTCGAATCCACGGCGCAAACCCACCAGAAATCATCGCAGGGCGCTGCGTTACGCTCGCTGCAAACTGCGGCGCCGGCGGTGCCCGTCGCATCGAAGCCTTCGGCGGCGGAGCAAAGCGCATCCGCAGAAGCGAACGCGGTTTCCGAGGACGTCGCCACGCACCTCCGCCGCACCACCGACGGAAACGAAAAACTAATTCGCTCTCTGGCGACCACGTTCCTCGCCGATGCACCGAAAACTCTTGGTCTCATTCGCAGCGCCATCACCAAAAAAGATGCCGCCAAACTGGCCAGCGCCTCGCACCTGCTGAAAGGCTCCATCGCGATTTTTGGGGCCCCCAAAGCGGTTGCCGCGGCGCGCGACCTTGAAACCTTGGGACGCTCCGCCAAACTGGCCGAAGCCGCAGAAGCGTTGCGCTCTCTCGAATCAGAATTCGCGATTCTTCAGCAAGAGCTTCACGTAATTCAGTCCGCGCCGCAACCAAGTACCAAACGTAAATTGAAGCCGCGCGCACCGGTCGGTGCGCGTTCCCGTCGCTAGTCCCAACGGGAGAGCAGGCGTTGTTTGACTTTCGCTTTTTGTTCGCCTAGACTAGCACTTGCATGAGACGAACACGGCGGGTGACGCGGCTGTCCCATTGCCTTTCAGGGTGATCGCAGGTGACCACCCGCTCTCCCGAGCGTGCACCCGCCACCCCCCAGCTATCGCTGCCGCCTACCCCGCCAGAGCGGACCAGAAAACCAGCCCGATGAAGACGATCTGCAGCGCCGTGCGCGGCCCGATCGGCGTCGCGGGTCTCCCAGCGACAAGTAGCTTATCGCGTGCCGCCTTGACGTTGGCCGGGAAGATAGCCATCAGAAGCACGATGAGGCAGATGCCCGCCAACATCCGCGTTCGCGGAATCAGGATACCGATGGCACCGGCTATCTCGCATGCCCCAGTGAAATAGACCATCGCTATCGCGTTGCCGAAAACGCGCGGAACCATGCGCGCCATTTCGTGGCGCGCGCGTGTGAAATGCGCCACTCCTGTGAATAAGAACATCATCGCCAGCGCCCAACGCGTGGATGCGGCCCAAGATGCAAGGGCGCCCACGCCCAGCGCGCCAGCCGCACGGAACAGCAGTAACGAACCCACGAGCACGGCAACAACAATCATGCGTCGGATTGTAACCTACTCGCTCGACGAAGGATTCATCCGCTCGCTAACCACGGCGCTGACTAAACGAGCAACGGCCCAGTAGCCATGCTTGCCGCTCGGGCCGTGCGGCGTGATACTCAGAGCCATGAAACTCGCAGCTGCACTTGGGACCGGCTTCGCAGCGTTAGCCTCGTTCGCGTGTCTGTGTTTGGCGCCTGTCGCGGCGCATGCGGACGAAATAAAGCTCAAAGACGGCACCAAGATCATGGGCACAATCGTCGGCTTCGAGGACAATTCCTTCAAGGTGAAGACGAGCTACGGATTCGCCGTGGTGCAGAAAGACCAGGTCGTTTCGATCGTCGTCAGCGACAGCGCCAGGAAGCCCGAGCCTTCTGCGCCGAAAGCGGCCGCCGCCGCAACGCCGGCGCCTGCATCCGTTCCGCCTCCACTTCCGCCACCTATAAAGCCGGAGAAGAACGCCGCCGTGTCTCCGCCGAAAGCCGGCAGTGCAGATTCCGCCGGCGACGTCGTCGAATATCCGCACACGGACGCGCCTGCGACGTCTGACAGAAGTGTCGCAGCAAAGCCAGCTCCGGCAACGAACGCTGCACAGCCTGCAGCCGCTGCCATCGCAGTGCCGCCAAAACCGGCTGCGCCCGAACCGATGCGCGAGGAAGTCAGCGGGAACACTTACACGAACGACACCTACGGTTTTCATATGTACAAACCGCCGGACTGGAGAGTGATTGAAGGCGCGCGCAAGATTCTTCCCGGCGCGATCACCGCGATGGGCACTGACGATCAGACCACCTATCTGCTGATCGGGCAGGAAACAGGCGGCAAGCCGCTCGCGAGCGTAATGGATGCCGCGGACCGGCGCTTGCACGACGTGATGGACAACTTCCGGCCGCTGGACGAAAAACACGTCACGATTTCCGGCGTCACCGCCGTCGAGCGCAGGTTTCGTGGAACTGTGGACCAGAAGGACTGGTCGGGAGTGGTCGTCTACATTCCGCGCGGCACGAATGTGTACACGATTTTCGGGATGACGCTCGCGGATACGGACTTAGTGCAGATTCAGGAAAACGTAATTTCCCGCGCCATCACCAGCCTGCAATTCACGAAGTAAGGCCGTCTCACTCGAACTTCCCACGTTTCACTTCTCATCTCAGAATTTCGTTACTTCGCTGAAGTGAAAGTCGCGGATTTTCATGGGCGGCACTACCATCTCGAAAGATTCTTCGCCCGTCGCGCGTACGGCGGGGCCGAGCATTTCGACCTTGGCCAGCGCTTCGATGATGCTTTGATTGAAGCGGAAGTTGCGGATGCCGCCTTTGACACGTCCATTTTCGACAAGGAACGTGCCGTCGCGAGTCATGCCGGTCAGGACTTTCTCGTACGGATCCACTTCGCGGATGTACCAGAACCGCGTGACCAGTATGCCGCGGTCGGTGGAGCGGATCATCTCGTCGAGGGATTTATCACCGCCGGAGAAAACCAGGTTCATCGGTGCTTCGCCGTATTCATTCGGCAGCGTAAAGCCGTGGCCGGTGGGTTTCGCCTTCATTTTCTTCGCGGTGGCGCGCGCGTAGACCAGATTCTTGGGGACGCCGTGATCCACCAGGAGCACTTTCTGGCGCGGCAAGCCCTCGCCATCCCACGGCGGTCCCACCTGCAGCGGATGGTAAACGTCGTCCCACAGCGTGACGTTCTCGCCGAAAATCTTCCTGCCCATGCGCTCGTTCAGGCAAGATCGCTTATCGAGGATTGCCGTTCCGGCAAAATCGTAAAAAATGGAGCCGACGAAATCGAGGACCGCGGCCGGTTCGAGAATCGCCGTGTAGTGGCCAGGCTCAAGTTCGCGCGGCTTGCGGGATCCTGCCGCTTTTTCGCTGGCGCTTTCAAACAAGGCGTCCGGATCAATGGCCAAAATCTCCGGCGAATTGGATTTCGCCCAACCGGAGGAATTCTCCTCGAGAATCGTGACGGAGAATTCTGCGCGGGTGTGGTCGTGTCGCGCGGTAAGCCCTTTCGAGTTCACCAGAACATTGCGCACATAACCCGTGGTGAAAATGCCGGCGGCGGTTTGCTTCCCTTCCTCGGCCATTTTGCAGACGCGCGTGACGGCGCGCGCGCGGTCCTGCGGAGTGGCCGAGACCGTTGAAGCAAAATAATGCGACACCTTCTGATATTTCTGCGGCCCCAGCATCGGCAACAGATCAGGATTTTGCGGCTGGTTGCGCGCCAGGCTCATCGCGGCAGCGACGACGCGGCGCAGCGACTCTTCATCAGTCTTGTTCGTGGTGGCGCGCGCGGTGCGACCGTCCACCACGGCGCGCACGGAAATTCCCAGAGTGTGTTCGGAGACGTTCTGATGGATGGTGTTATTGGCGAAGCGGGTCAGCGCATCTACGGTCGAGTCAATTTCGACTTCGGTCTCGTCGGCCTCGCTCAATTTCAAAATGCGTTCGGCAAGGTGTTCGAGATCCGCTGCGGAATACCGCGCGTTAGCCAGATAGGGGGTGGAATGCCCCGTCGAAGCAGGCCGTGCGCTCTTGCGACGAGTGCCGGACTTCGCTCTCAATTTTTTCTTAGCGGCCATTTATTTGGAGAATGCCACTCCCACTTTGACGTTGCGAAAGCGTGCGGGCGACGCGCCGTGTCCGGTGCCCATGGTCTGCATCGGCTGTCCTTTGCCGCAATTCGGAGTGCCCCAGAGCGTCCAATAATCGCGCGAACAAATGGCATCGCAACTGTTCCAGAACTCGGTGGTGATGCCGCTGTAGCTGGGATTTTTGATCATGCCGCCTTTCTTGCCGCCTTTGATCTCCCAGCCAATCTCCGTGGAAAACTGAAAATGATACCGGCGATCATCGATCGACCACGAGCGGTTGGTCTCCATCAGAATGGCGTCATCGGTATCGGCGATCAGATCGTCGTAATTCCATGTGCCAGGATTGATGCTGATGTTGGTCATGCGAATCATCGGCAGGCGGTTCCAGGATTCAGTGCGCATAGTGCCGTTCGAGCGCGTCTCGCCAATGGCCGAAGCAAGTTCGCGATTGCTCAGATACCCGGTGAAGAGGCCGTCGCTGATAATGGGCGTGCACTGCGCCGGCACGCCTTCGTCGTCGTAAGCAAAGGTGCCGAGGCCAGGGCCGTGATCCAGTCGCGCATCGGCGACGACGTTCACGATGTCCGAGCCATATTTCAGTTTGCGCAGTTTATCCACGGTGAGAAAACTCATGCCTGCGAAATTGGCTTCCTGGCCCAGCACGCGATCGAGTTCGATGGGATGGCCGATAGATTCGTGGATCTGCAAACCGAGCTGAGAGCCTCCGAGAATGATGGTTTTCGTGCCTTCCGGGCATTGCGCGGCCGAGTGCAGCGCAACCGCCTCTTCGCCGACACGCTGGGCGTTGCCCACCAGATCGAATGACTCGATCAACTCGTACCCCTGCAGCGAGTGTTGCCCGCCAAAACTGTTGGGGTAAGAGCGCTTCTGAATCTCGCTGCCCGCAAAACTGGTAGCGACGATCCCACCTCCCGCGTGCATTTTGACTTGATGAATCACCGAGCCAATGCTGGAAACAAAAAGCTGGTCAATGCGCTTGAAGGACATCGCGCCTTCCGCCAGCGTGACGCCCTTTACGCCGAGCATTTGCTTTTCCGCGGCAATCAGCAAATCAATCTGGCGCTCGACGGGAATGCGAAAGGGATCTTTCAGGAATGGATTCTGCCACGTGTCCACGTAGGCTTTTTCGGGAGCGAGGGCAACATTTTCGCGCTTGGCGAGCGCGGAGGCCTTAGCAATAGCGACCGCTTCGGCGGCACAAGCCTGAACGCCTTCGCGAGTGAGCCGGTCCGTGGACGCGAAGCCCCAGGCGCCGTTCGCGATTACGCGGATGCCGATGCCCAGGGTTTCTGATTCGACCAACGTGCCGACTTCGCCGTTTTTCGTGCCAACTTCGCGCTGCCGAATGTCCATCACGCGCGCGTCGGCATAGCTGGCGCCACGGCGTTTGGCCGTCTCGATGGCCCAGTGGGCCCAATCCTGCATCATGCGTGGGCGATCCGCATGCTGGCAATGGGATTATTCGCGATTTTAGATGGGAATAACGGCGCGCGTCGAAGCCACACTTTGTATCGAGAAGTCTTCCGTTTGCATCGAGTAGGAATTGGCTCGGATCTTTGTTTTGAATCAGTTACGCGAATTATTGTTTTCGTAAAGCGGCAATTTGTATCGCGAAGTGACTGCAGGACGGACCCGTGAGTAGGGACGAAATTCCGTGTGCCCGCCAGTTGGTGCTGGCCGTTAGCGCGCAAAAAAATCATCGGACTATCTTAGAGAGGGCGCGCCGAGAATGCAAATGAGTGTGTGCAGATGGATCGGCCAGTCGCGCGCTTACTTTCCCGACTGGGATTGTTTGAGCCGGGCGGCGAATTCAGGGAAATCGTCTTTGCTGGCGGAGGCAAATTGGGCTTTTATATCGGCGCGTGAAGCGGCGGGCCAAAGATCGAGGTCTGCGACGGCGGCGTCGAATTGCCGGCAGAAGACGTGCTGGCCCGCGCGTTCGAGCAGAGCGCTCGCGGTTTCTTCGAGTCCGCCTTCCTTGTCAGGATGGGCAACCGCGGCGAGCGCCTGGAGATTTTCGGGAGTGAGATTAGCGATCCAGTGCTGGAAGTCGCGGCTCTGATCGCTGAAGATCCACGCGCAGAATTCGGGAGTGGCATCCACCATCTTGCCGTCGCGCACGCGGTAGACGCGCTCGGCAAAGGGGCGGGACGCCATGGAGAAATCCCCTGCCGAAACCTGGGTGCGTACCCAAATGATCATTTTCCCTTGTGCGTCCTTTTCAAAGCGATCGGCGCCGTCCTGCGAAATGTCGAACAGTTTGTGCGGACGCGGATAGAGCGAGACCACGTTGTATTCCCAGCAGCAGTGGTTTCCGCCGCCGGTGTCGGTCTGAAACACGACTTCGGGCTTGCCGTCACCGTCGAAATCCTCACCGGAGAGGGTCTGGTCGAAGGTAACGTTGAATCCCGAGGTGCGATAGACGACTTTGCCTTCGCGGTTGTAGATAGCCCCGGTACAGACGTCTTCAGTAGCCTCGGTATCGCGGACCGGCCCCAAAGAAATTTCGTAACCGTCCCAGAGGTTGCGTTTGAAGGATTGCGTCGTCGGTGGATAGGTGCGGCAGGCGACTTCGGCCTGCGCGCCGCGGACGGCGCTCTGCGCGCGTGCGGTGCCGGTGGAGACGAGAATCGTGGCAAAGATCGTCAACGCCTGTGCTAGGCGGTCGGATCGCATACCGACAGTTTACGGCGAATTCGCGAGGAGGGTGTGAGTGTGTGACGTGAAAGGGACGGGGCGACAACGAAAAAGCGGTGGTCTTAGACCCCCCTACGAAACAAAAAGTCCTGCAATAAGGCTGAGACTACGTTCCTTCGGACCAGCTGGCCAGGTAGTGCTCTTGGTCGGCTGTTAGCTTGTCTACTTGGACGCCCATGGATTCCAGTTTCAGTTTGGCGATTTGGCGGTCAATGGGCTCTGGAACCGAGTAAACCTGAGGCTTCAGTTCCTTGGCGTTCTTGACCATGTATTCGGAGGCCAAGGCCTGATTGGCGAAGCTCATGTCCATCACTACCGCTGGATGGCCTTCGGCGGCGGCTAGGTTGATCAAGCGGCCTTCGCCGAGGAGATAGAGTTTGCGGCCATCTTTCATCACGTATTCGTCGACGAAGGGGCGCGCGATTTTCTTCGAGCTGGCGAGCTTTTCGAGCGCGGGAATATCGATTTCCACGTTGAAGTGGCCGGAATTGCAAACCACCGCGCCGTCCTTCATTTTTTCGAAGTGCTCGTGAGCGATGACGGACTTGTTGCCGGTAACGGTGATAAAGATTTCGCCGATCTTCGCGGCATCAGCCATGGGCATCACGCGGAAGCCGTCCATGATGGCTTCGAGTGCGCGCGTGGGATTGATTTCCGTGACGATCACGTCGGCGCCAAGACCCTTGGCGCGCATCGCGACGCCGCGTCCGCACCAGCCGTAGCCGGCGACGACCACTTTCATGCCAGCGATCAGCATGTTGGTGGCGCGGATGATGCCGTCAATCGTGGATTGGCCGGTGCCGTAACGATTGTCGAACAGGTGCTTGGTCAGCGCGTCGTTGACGGCGATGACGGGATATTTCAGCGTGCCATCTTTCGCCATCGCGCGCAGGCGAATCACGCCCGTAGTGGTTTCTTCGGTGCCGCCGATGACGTTCGGCACCAACTGCGGATGCTTGGTGAGCAGCTGAGTTACCAGGTCCGCGCCGTCGTCCATGGTGATCTGCGGCTTGTGGTCAATCGCCGCGGCTATGTGTGCGTAGTAGGTGGCGTTGTCTTCGCCCTTAATGGCGTAGGTCGGGATGCCGTAGTCTTTCACGAGGGATGCCGCTACTTCATCCTGAGTGGAAAGCGGATTCGAGCCGCAGAGGACCAGGTCCGCGCCGCCATCACGCAGGGTGATGGCGAGGTTGGCGGTCTCGCTGGTGACGTGCAAGCAGGCGGACATGCGAATGCCCTTGAGCGGCTGGTCTTTGATGAACTGCTTGCGGATTAATTGCAGCACGGGCATTTGCTGATTGGACCATTCGATTTTGCGTTTGCCCTTTTCGGCGAGGGCGAGGTCTTTCACGTCACCGGCTAGCTTGGTCGCTGTTTCCACTGGGAACTCCCTTTAGATTAGAGTGCGAAAGACCAATTCAAGAAAAATCTTTACCGCAGAGACGCTGAGAACGCAGAGAAAAGCTACCCCGACGGCATGCCCGGTTCGATAACGCTGAACCGGCCCCTACATCAGCCACTGCAACAGAGCACAACACAAGCTTCGCGCTAGAAAAAGCGGCGGCACGCCGCCGCACTCCAAGATTAACTACGCGATACAGCTACGGCGCCGCGGCTGCCGGCTTCCTTGCGGATGGCTTCGGCTTTGTCGGTGCGCTCCCAGGTGAAGCCCGGGTCAGTGCGACCGAAATGGCCGTACGCGGCGGTGGGCGCATAGATCGGGCGGCGCAGATCGAGCGTCTCGATGATGCCCTTGGGCGTCAGCTTGAAGAAGCCGCGAATCAGCTCGGTGATTTGGGAATTCGGAATCGTTCCGGTGCCGAAGGTATCGGCCATCACCGAAACCGGTTCAGCGACGCCGATTGCATAGGCGAGTTGCACTTCGACCTTCGTGGCCAAGCCTGCTGCGACGATATTTTTCGCAACGTAGCGCGCCATGTAGCACGCGGAGCGGTCCACCTTTGTTGGATCTTTTCCGGAGAGCGCGCCGCCGCCGTGGCGGCTGTAACCGCCGTACGTGTCCACAATAATTTTGCGTCCGGTGAGGCCGCAATCGCCCATGGGCCCGCCCGTAACGAAACGCCCGGTGGGATTGATGTGGTATTTGGTCTTCTTGTCCACCATTTCCGGGGGCAGGACGGGCGTGATGACTTCGTTCAGCACCGCTTCGTGGAGATCACTGTTGGACACTTTTTCGCTGTGCTGTGTGGAGATGACCACGCAATCAATGCGCGCGGGGCGCCCGTCAACGTATTCGATGGTGACCTGGGATTTTCCGTCCGGGCGCAGGAAATCGGCGATGCCCTTCTTGCGGACTTCCGCGAGCTTGTGCGTGAGGCGGTGCGCAAGTTGGATGGGCATGGGCATCAGCTCGGGTGTTTCGTCGCAGGCAAAGCCGAACATCAAGCCCTGGTCGCCGGCACCGCCAGTATCCACGCCCATGGCTATATCGGGAGATTGGCGATTGATGGCGCAGATTACGCCGCAGGTTTCGGCGTCGAAGCCGTACTTGGCGCGAGTGTAGCCGACGTCCTTGATCACGCCGCGAGCCAGATCAGAGAACGGTACGTAAGTGGAGGTCGTGATTTCGCCGGCGACGACGACGAGGCCGGTGGTGACCAGCGTTTCGCACGCTACGCGGCCGGTGGGATCATCCTTCATGACGGCGTCGAGGACGGCGTCGGAAATCTGGTCGGCAATTTTATCGGGGTGACCCTCGGTCACAGACTCCGAGGTAAACAGGAACTTCTCATCGGCGTGTGCCAAAACCGTATCCTCCAAGCAGATGTGGGGCAAATCAAGGGCCTAAGCTGGCTCGGCAAGACCAAACCAAAAACAAAAGGCTAGCATGGGGTGCTGCACCTGTCAATTTTATGCAGCGAAAGGCCTTAAATTGAGCCTGAACGGCTTGCTGGACCCGTGGAAATGGGCTAAAAGCAAGCCCTGCTCGGACGGTTGCACTCAGCGGACAACGGGAACTCCACTTCCGCAAAGTGGCGCTGGGCCGCTGGCTATGACATATCGCGCCGGTAGAGCAGGTAGGCGCGAATAAAGGGGTCTAGATCGCCGTCCAGTACCTTCTGGACGTCTCCGCGCTCGACCTTGGTGCGATGGTCCTTGATCAGCTGGTACGGCTGCATGGTGTACGAGCGTATCTGGCTACCGAAGCTGATTTCGGGCTTGGAAGCATCGAGCTTGTTAAGGGCGTCGCGGCGCTTTTCGAGTTCCAGTTCGTAGAGTTGCGAGCGCAGGACCTTCATGGCGATTTCGCGGTTCTTGTGCTGGCTGCGTTCGTTCTGGCACTGGACAACGATCCCAGACGGCAGGTGCGTGATGCGCACGGCGGACTCGACCTTGTTGACGTTTTGGCCGCCGTGGCCGCCGGCGCGGAAAGTGTCAATGCGTAGATCGTCGGGCTTCACGTTGATCTCGATACGATCGTCAATTTCGGGGATTACGAATACCGACGCGAACGAAGTGTGGCGCCTGGCGGCCTGGTCGAACGGAGAAATGCGCACCAGGCGGTGCACGCCGCTTTCGCCGGAAAGCATGCCGTAAGCGTTTTCACCTTCGATCTGCACGGTGGCCGATTTGATGCCCGCTTCCTCGCCGGGAGTGGAATCGAGGATGGTGGCGCGGAATCCTTTTTGTTCGGCCCAGCGCAGATACATGCGCAGCAGCATTTCGGCCCAGTCTTGCGATTCGGTGCCGCCGGCGCCGGGTTTCACGGTGACGATGGCGTTGAGGCGGTCGTTTTCGCCGGCCAGCAGCGTTTTGGTTTCCAGATCGGAGAGATAGGTGTCCGTCGCGGCGAGTTCTTTGGCGACGTCTTCGAGCAGCGAGGCGCGCTGGGCGTCGTCTTTTTCTTCCTGTGCGAGGCCGAAGTATGTTTCGATGTCGCTTTTTCTGCGGTCGAGAGCGGCTTCGGCGTTGACGCGGTCTTCGACCAGCTTGCGCTCTTGCAAAGTTTCCTGCGCCTTGGCTTGATTCTGCCAAAAATTGGGGTCGCTGGTTTTTGCTTCTAGCGCGGCGAGTTGTTTGCGTGCGGATTCAGCGTCAAAGAAAGCTCCGCACAAGCTGGATGCGTTTATTCAGCTCGGCGAAGCGCTGCTGCAGGTCTTCGATGTGTTCGGCCATTGGTACCTTTATGCTAAATGATTTTTGGTCGAGTGTCATCTCGCGGAATGCAAAGACGACGGCGACAGCAACGACAATCCGCAGCTGAGCTGGGCGAGGCAACTCTCGCCTGGATCATTTATGGCGCGGCTTACATCGCGAAAGCGGCGGCGCGCCGCCGCACTCCACCAGAATGCTAGCTGGCTCGCTTGGTTTCGCGCGTTCGTTTGGCTACGGCGATTCCTAACAGCAAGATCGTTACGATTACAGAGAGCCAAGAAAACCAGTCGCCGAAGCGGGCGTAGGGGGTTAGGTCCCTGCGGAAATCGTAAGGAGCGTCGAGCTGGCCCCGAATATCCAATTGCAATTGCGCGGCCGTGCGGCCATAGGGATCGATCGATTCCGTGTAGCCGTTGTTGGTGTCGCGCAAGAGCCAGCGGCGGTTCTCCACCGCGCGGACGCGCGCCATGGCCATATGCTGCTCGGGAGCGGAGGAGCGCCCGAACCATCCGTCATTCGAAATAGTGACGAGCAATTCGGCCCCATTGGCCGTGAAGCGCCGCACTTCGCTGGGGAAAATTGCCTCATAACATATAAACGTGCCGAATTTCCCCTGCGGAAGCTCCGCGATGGCGTACTGCGTGCCGGGAGTGAAATCGGAAATGTCCGCAGTCAGTTTTTTGGCAAAAGTGAGCCACCCGCGCAGCGGGACATATTCGCCGAATGGCAGCAGGTGAATTTTGGCATAGGAATAGACGCGTTGGCCCGCGGGGTTTAGCAGCACGGCGCTGTTCGACGCGAGCCACTTTCCGCTGGGATCCACTTTCCAATCCACCACGCCGACCAGGAAATAGGTATCGGCCTCGCGCACGATGCGCTCGGCGCGCTGGGCAAACGGCTGCTCGGTAAACGAGAACGGCGCGGGAACTTCCGGCCAGATAATGATCCCGGGAACGCGATGTGCCGCTTCCACGCTGATGCGCTCAAGCTGGTCGAGGTCTGGGGCGTGGACTTGCAGCCAGTCCGCCGGATAGCTCTCCGATTGCGGGAAGTTGGTCTGGACCAGATGCGCTATGTTATGCGCAGTTGCCGGCGGAATGAGATAAGGGCCGCCCAGCGCGACAATAACCAGCACGGTGGTGACGATCACAGCAAGCTTCCACACGCGCCGCGTATTTGCGAGGACTGCATAGGCGAGCAGCGAACCGTACGCGGCAATCAGAAAGCACAGGCCGTAAATGCCGGTGACTGACGTAATCTGCAGCAGCGCCATGCTGCGCGCGGCGGGATAGCCGGACAAGTCCCACGAAGAGCCGATGATGGGAATATTCGTGCGGAAAAATTCGAGCGCGGTCCAGAGAAATGGCGCGAGCAGGCAGGCCAGTAAATTACTTTTCTTCGACGCCAGCGCAACGCCCGTGGAAAACATCATGCAAATCAACCCGCCGACGAATCCGATCAAACCCACGAACGCGCCCGCGATCCACGGATCAATATTGCCGTACTGCCGCATGACGGTGTCCACCCAGGGCAGGCACACGGGATAAAAAACCTGCCCGTGAAGAAAACCGTACAGCGGAGCTTCCTTCAGCGGCGCGCCACAGGAGGCCAAGACGAGCATCCCCATGGCGATCCATGCGAGCAGGTACAAATTGTAGTTCGGAAAAGCGAGACCGAGCGCGACTCCACTCCCTATGGCGAGCAAAACTCGCGCGTAACGAGGCAAGTTCATTCAGTGTTTAACTTAAATACGGGAGAGTTTAACTTTTCCGGGTTCATCGAGTAAGTCATGTGCCATGCTGAGCTTATGCTGCCTCTGCCGCTGCGAATCCTGCTGTTTTCGGTGGACCAACTCAAACCCCAAACCACACTTTTCTGCCCATTCCTGCCTGAAAGCCACATCCTCTCGTAGCTGCCGTGCATAGCCATCTGTGATAGAGGAATCCGCATGTCCAAGCCACAGTTTCGTGAGGTCTTCCGGAACGCGAGACTTCCTCAGGCCGATGCAATTTGTTGTTGTCCACAATCGGCAGACCGATGAATTCGTGATTCCATGTGCGCTTGTAAATCCGCTCACCTTCCTCGTTGACCGCTGATGCCACAACGAGTTTGACTACAGCGCAATAGCTCACGATTGTCTTTGGTGCGAGTCCCGCCGCTGTGCATTTATCCACAAGTTGCTTCATCGCACCATTTCCGACTTCTGAAAGCCGCATATCACCGAGAATCGGCAGAATCCACTTGTTGAGGTTGCCCCCCAAACGGACAGAGTGGCTGGTTTGATCGGCTTCCGGCGTCGTTTTGCCAGAGAATCCATGTAAATCTCAGCCTGTTTTCTGAACGTCAAAGCGGGAGCAGTGGCCGCAATAAAGGTTTCCACCGAGTTGGTTCCTGAAGCCTCGATATACTCGCGGAGTTGCTGTTTGGAAACCACACGAGTGTGGCAAACGCCAAGTGAAATCGTCTTGCGCTTGCGTCCCTCGGGAGTGTCAATCCAGAACTTTCCGTAAGCTGGAACCACTTGACTCCACGTTGATGTGCCCTTCTGAAACACTGTACCTCGTTGTCCTGTTCGTCTTGACATGCAAGGCCCTCTTCGAGCCTTACTGTCAGTTGCGGGGGCGATATTAACACGTTCGAGGCCACCAGCAATTTCTGGACTCGAAGCAGCTACGCAGAGTTCCGCTTCCGCCGCATCCTCGGACGTGTGGGCCACAATTTGCCGGACAACCAAATGGGCCGACGAATCCCGCTGGTTCGCAGTTTCGGACGAATCAGCGCATTGCACTTCGGATCGAACATCGTCAGAAAACACGTTTCCTCGTCTTCTGACCCTATGGTTTGGTTTAGTGACCGACTGCTAGGTGGTCACAGACCTGCAACTTCCAGAACTGACCCGTTCTGGATTGACTTGCTCTCTGCTGTTACAGACCCTTTGCAGGTGGGGCTTTTTCGTGGCCTCCTTTCTCGTAGGCTGTGCCGACACACATTGGGGCACTTTCCGCCCGTGTTATCACACCCGGACTGACTGTTAATAAAATTCCTAAATGTACATATCACTGTCCGGGCACTTGTCGCCCTGGGGATTCGTCGCGCCCTCGGCACCACCCAATTTCTCCACCCGCTCACCTCTCCTTCTGAGGCCGCACAATTATGTGCGTCATTCGCCTGCCATTCTGGAGTCCCTACTTGCAATTCCAGGCGTTTGCAGGTGCAGGATCAGAGCAGGATTCGGATCGAAAAAATACATGATGCAAGAGTCGAAGGCGCGAAAATCAGCGGGACTTCACTACAAGCCCCTTCGGTTTTACAATAAACCTGGTTCCCCCAGTTGGCGAAGGTCCGGGCGATGCGGAAGCTCTGCCAACAGATGGCGTAACCGATGCATCCAAAGAGTTTCAAAGGGGCTTCAAATGGAAACCATCACGGTAACTGAGAAGACGGGACGGAAAATAAGAATACCGCGCGAGGCTGTCTGGCGGCTGGAAGGGAATTCGGCATTTGTTTCGGGGCCGCGTGAACCCCACCGCACAAGTATCACTTTTCACCGCTTTCCGCGGCTTCGCAGGGGCTTTTTTGTGCGATATATGGCTTTTCTGGAGGAGGTCCGGCGGATGACGACCGACCTGGATAAGCGGCTCAGCTGCTCGATTGACGTACAAGAGAGCTACCAGGAATTGCGTGACTTGATCAGCAATCAAAGCGAGGCCAACTAGAACAGTATTTCGCCGGCCCAAACAGTACTTCGCGATTTTCCTTGGGCCGCAAACGCAGTGGACTACTGGGTGGAGAGCGGCCCAGCGAAGAAAGTGCGAAACGATTCGTTGGAGTTGAATCGAAGACATGGTTAGGACCCAGTTTGTGAACCGGCGAGGAGCCGTGTCAATTGAGGGACAAGCGTGGTCGCAGGGCCTCCCAGTAAGCAACTTGAAGGCTTCGACGTGGTTACGTTTGAAGGAGCAAGATTCGCTCTGATTTTGAGAGTGCTCCGGTGGATATTTCGATGAATGGGTGACGAAGAAAGCGTTCATGGCGACGCGAGAATTCCCACTCCCTGTGTTGCGTCGCTTGAACAGGCCGGGATGAATACCAGCCGCGTGAGGGCGTGATCAGCGACACAACCGGGAATCAGGACAGAATGTTCCCAAAGAAACATTATATCAATCGCAGCCGCAAGGCGGGCAATGAACCACCACCTAGAACCATGACGCCAGCACTCAACGCTGCAAGCAGAGAGCCTCCTACGCCTCCGATTAGAACAGCGGTTTCGGTCAGAGCGTGATTAGGAAAAATCTCAGAGTGGAAAATATAGAAGAGAGGGATAACGGCAAGGCAGATGCTAAAGAATCCCAACCTATTCCCCGCGCTATAATTGCGAACAAGCAAATGTTCTGAAGGATGGATTCTACCTTAGCTTGCATTCACTGCCTGGTTAGTCGCGCAACCGGACATCTGCCGAGCGAATCTCGGAGGCTGTTTCAGTTCTGCGGGAAAGGCGTTAATCAGTTGAGCGGGAAGTTGGTATACCCTGATTATTCCGTTCTCCAAGATTGCAGTAGCGTGCGTCGGGAGACAATGCAATTCGAATCGTGTTCAAACGGCGGTATCCACGGGAAACCGCCTTTAACTTTGCGTGTGTAAATTGCCTTCTTTTGACCGAGGTCGTAGGCCACCATATGGTCGTCAAAATCAGAATACATATCCAAAGCTGTACTGCCGCGCAATTCAGTCTCGATATAACCAAACCTTTTACCCCCGGTCGAAGTCGCTATTCGTGCGAAAGAAAATTTCTTGGGCAAATTAGCGCTGAATAGCATCGCTCCTTCGAGCGTCACAACCTTCAATTCGCTGCCCTCTGCCATCACGAATGTTGAGTCGTTGACAAACGTTGGACCTTGATATCTAAACGCTTCCAGGTGTTGCTTTATTCCGGCCACACGAATCGGGTGCCACGGTTGATGAAATTCACGAATGCAGAGGTCAAAATCCGGGGTGCAAATGCCAGCAAGCAGAGTATCTGTAAAATGGACGTGTACCGCCTCCTTCGACGACCACTTGGCGAGGGGTTGAAATGATTCAGCGTCAATCAAGCTGTAATCCACGCCAGTCTTAGTAGAGAAAAAACGCCTACTGGGGGATACGCTCATCCCTTTGCAAGTGGTGGGAACTGGAAGAACCTCGTCCCGAACAGACGTTAAGTCACGAGACAGCAACGGAATCTCGTCTACCGCGCAGATCAGAACGTCGGCCCGAAATCTTACTTCTCCTCGGAGTTTCCGAACACGCCGTTGTCCGCAAAAGCAGTCCGCCTTTCAGTGACGGAATACGAAGAGACTCTCAGAAAGATTTCGCAACTAAAGAGTCGGGAATCTCCTAAGACGACATGAAAATGCGATTTGAGCGATTTCGGGCCACTGAATACGGACCAACTCGAGAAGCTTTCGTGAACTGGATTGTCAAGGCATGGTCAGGACGAATACTGATCGGAAAAGGACGCATTTGAGGTGGGTTTGAGTCGCATAGCGCGAGATTGAACCCGCTAGCGTGATCTCGGCCCCTCAAGTTGACAAATTTAGGGTCAGATTCTCGAAGAGCTTAAAATGGTACTATCACGCAGAAAGGAAGATGACGATGAGCGACAAGATTCCTATGTTCCCGACGGCGCACCCAAGGGCCGATGAAGACACGGTGACAATTGAGCAGATCATGGAACAGGTTCCTGGGGAAATCGAACTAGACAGGATCGTCAAGGCGCAAACGTCTGGACCTAGAGTAAGGCGAATGGTAGAGTTGGAAAATTCTATTTGGTCGCTTGTTGGCATACTTCTTCTTTTGCCAGAGGCCACACGAGACAAGATTGGCGCGACGGAAGCAATCGACCAGGCACGATTACTTCTTCATCGAAGCATGGTGCTGGACCATAACTTGGAGTTACCAGCAGGGGAAAAAAACAGAGTGACGCGCGTGCGTCACGCTTCACCAGAGGAACGCATATGCAAGGGAGGCGAGTAGGATGAATCCACAATTCTGGATTTACTGGATCGGAGTAGTCACGATCGGATACATCATCCTGCTGCCGGGAGTCATCTTCCTGGCAATGAAGGCCGCACAGAAGAGGCAAGTCGCATGAACTGGGATGCACCGTTGGATGTGGCGCTTGGTGCCATAGTTGTTCTGTCGAATGGCGGGCTCTGTCTCGCATCTATCGCGGTCGCGGGGCTGCTGCTGGCGTTGTCTGTGATTTTGAGTAGGACGACTGCCCTGACAGTGGCCGTCCCGCCCAGAGTAAGGTTCACACATACCGTACCGTTTCCGTACCAGTTGAACGAGGGGTGCTTTCAAAAAGAAATCCCTCTTTTTGAAGGGGCGTTTTCCTGCGCAGGATGTTGCGATTTGGAATCTTTGCGTTCGGAACAAGCAGCCATGATGGACCACCTAGCTAGTGGACCAACCGAGACTCTATTTTGAGGCTCGAAAAACCCGGATGCAACTGACAGCAAAGCAGTTAGATTTCTCCGCGTTTCAGTGTTTAATTATGGGCTTAAAGCCCAATTGTTCGAGGGCGCGCTTGGCGCTTTCCGCGGAGGCAATATCGGGGTAGGGACCGACTTGCACATGGTAGAAATTGTCCGCAGGCGAAGTGGAAACAAACGATGGGAATCTTTTCTGCTGAATGGCATCGGCCATTTCGAGCGCGTCGCGCTGCAGCTTCACTGCGGCAACCTGCAGAACAATGGAGTTCTTGTTCAGGGCCGGCGGCTGAAAGCGCGCAGCCTCTTTGGTGCTGGCGGGGAGGGCTTTGGCCGAAACCGGCGGCGCCGAGTTCGATGATTTTGCCGGCGACGAGGCCGCTGGCTCTTTCGCATGGGGCGGAGGAGCAGGCTCTAGATGGTCGTTCGTGCCGTTCTTGCCGTAAAAATCCCATCCCTGATCGCCGCCCGGCGTGGAGGTGGCCGCTGGAGCTGCTTGCTTATTATTTTTCGCGGAAGAAGGTGCGAAGGGCACGTTGCGCAGCGGAGCAGCATCGGCAGCGTGCACGGAGCCGCCGTATTGCTGCCGCCCCATCACGTAGCCGAGCGTGAAGAAGACTCCGCAAAGCAGCACGACGCCGAGAAACAGTCCTACCAAGTGCCGGCTTTCCAACACCCGGTCGCCGCCTCCGCCGCGTCTGCCGCTCGATGCCATATCTTTTTACTTGGTCTCCAGCGCCTTCATCCACTGCGAAATAATGTCCACCGGCAGCGGAAAGACCACCGTGGTGTTTTTCTCCACTCCAATTTCCACCAGCGTTTGCAAATAACGCAATTGGATCGCCGTCGGTTCCTTTTGCAGCACTGCCGCGGCCTCGGACAATTTGGCCGAAGCTTGAAATTCACCTTCCGCGGCGATGACCTTGGCGCGGCGCTCGCGCTCTGCTTCGGCTTGCCGGGCGATGGCGCGCTGCATATTCTCCGGAATATCTACTTGCTTGACCTCAACCTTCGTTACCTTGATACCCCAAGGCTCGGTATCCTGGTCAAGGATTTGTTGCAGTTTGGCGTTAACCTTTTCGCGCTCGGAAAGGATGGAGTCCAATTCGAACTGTCCGATTAGGCTGCGCAGAGTGGTCTGCGCCAACTGCGAGGTAGCATATAGATAATTCTGCACCTGCGACAGCGCCAGATTAGCGTCCACTACGCGGAAGTAACATACCGCATTTACCTTAACCGAGACGTTGTCGCGGGTGATGACGTCCTGCGGCGGCACGTCCAACGTTTCGATGCGCAGCGAGATTCGGGTGAGCTTATCAATGGGGAAAAATACCAGCTGCAGGCCGGCGCCTTTGGCTTCGGGCAGCATGCGTCCCAGGCGGAGCACCACGCCGCGCTCCCATTCTTTGATGACGTAGACGGAATTCACCAGCCAGAACAGGAAAATCAGTACGGCGACCCCGAACAGAATCGTTACGAAATCCATCGTGTTTCCTCCGACGAACGACGGCAAATTCCACGGCAGCTACCTGGATTCGAGTGGCTCGACTTCGAGCGTCAGGCCTTTTACTTTTTTCACGCGAACGCGCGCGCCGGATGGGATGTTTTCGCCGGCACGCGCGGCGGCTCGCCACAATTCGCCGTGCACAAAAACGCTGCCCAGCGCATCCGCGGAACCCAGCGGTTCCCTGACTTCGCCCACTTCCCCGACCAGTTCCTCTTTACCCGTGGAAACTTTCCAGTGACGCGAGCGCAGCACCAAGCGCATTAGGATGATAACGATAACTCCAAACGGAATGACCACCGCAACGGCGGTCCACAAGCTTACTCCCATGCCGGTCAATGGCGAGCGAATCAGAAAAAGCGCGCCCAAGATCATGGCCACCACGCCTCCCGCTCCCAGCACGCCATGCGTAGGGAATTTCGCCTCCAGGATGAATAACGCAAACGCCAGCGCGATCAGTAAAACTCCCGCGAAATTAATGGGCAGCAAGTGCATAGCGAAAAGCGCGAGCAACAGCGCGATGCCGCCGATCACGCCCGGCGCAAACACGCCGGGATGGGTGAACTCAACGTAGAGTCCCAGAACGCCGATGACCAGCAGAATGAAAAAAGCGTCGGGTTGCACGATGCGCGCGAGGAATTTTTCGCGCCCGGTCATTTCGTGATCTACGATGACGGGATGCGCTAGGGCCAACGCCACCTTCGCTCCGTCGAGGCGTGTGAGGGTCCGGCCGTTCAATTGCGCCAGCAAATCTTCTTTCGACGATGTGACGATATCCACCAGCTTGCCGTCCAGCGCTTCCTTGTCGCTGAAGGCCTTCGCGTCGGTCACCGCAGTCTCGGCCAGGTCCGCGTTGCGTCCGCGCTTGATCGTGTAACTGCGCAAATATGCAGTCGCGTCGTTCACGATTTTCTTGCGCAGCGTTTCGTCAATTTGCACGGGCGAGCCGCCTATTTCGATCAGCGGGGAGGCGGCGCCGGTTTCCGTACCGGGCGACATCGCCGCAACATCGCCTGAAAGCAGAATGAAGAATCCGGCGGAGGCCGCGCGCGATCCGGTGGGATACACGTAAGTGACGACGGGCACGGGCGAGCGCAGAATCGCCGAAATGATGGAGCGCATGGAGGTGTCCAGTCCTCCCGGCGTATTCATGGTGAGCAAGATCAGGCTGGCGTGTTCGTCATTGGCCTGATCAATTCCGTGGACGATGTATTCTGCGAGAATCGGCTCGATTTCGCCGTCAATGTGCAGTTCAACGACCGTAGAATTGGCGGCCGCTGCTGGTGGCGCCGGCGCAGCGAGCGTCGCAGAGAATGTTAGAAACAGTGCTGCCGCCAGGCTTAGCACAAAGAGAAAGCGGCGAACTGCGCGGGGGAGCATTTCGTGGGCCATTATAGCAATAGAACTCGCGGTACCCTAAACTTCCCGCACGTCGTCAGGCAGGCAGAAGCGCTAAATGCATCGAAAGTCTGTCAGCCTTCATATTGCACCATCGTCATGAAGCCATAGTCCATATGCAATTGCTGGTGGCAGTGAAAAAGCGTCGGACCTGGATTGTCCGCCGTGAAATCCACTTCGACCTGCTTCCGGGCGGGTACGACGACTACATCCTTCCGGACGCCCGCCGTTGGTTTGCCAGCGAATGTCGTCAGTTCGAACGTGTGCCGGTGCAAGTGGACCGGGTGCGCCTCATCGCTTTGGTTATCGAAGCGGAGACGATACCGCTCATTGGCGCGGACTCGAATGGGATCGGTCTTGGGGAATGACTTGCCGTTGATGGTCCATTTATCCACCCAGCGGTTGCCGGCGAATTTCTTGCGGAAGACCAGCGGTACGATGCCCCCCGACGGCTGGGGAGCGGTTTCTGCGCGCCCGAAAATCGTATAGTCCCAAGGAGCGTTCGGCGGCGCCGTCCAGTGCGGAGTTTCACTGCGGTTCGCATATTCCAGTACGACGCCCAAGCCGGCGTTGCGTACTTGATCCTTCACCTCGCCTAGAATCCACACGCCGGGCTGGTTCATCGTAACGACGGCGTCTACGCGTTCCGCCGGTCCCATCTCGATCACATCCACGTCGCGCGGCGAAGCAACCGCATTCCCGTCCAGGCGGATGACCTTGAACTTGTGACCGGGCAAGGCAATGCGGTGGGGGTCGGTGGCGTTGGCATTCAGGATGTGAAAAAGTACCTTCTGGCTTTCTTTCACTCGGATCGGATCGCCCGAACCGAGTGCGTGGCTGTTGATGGAATAGACCGAGTACGTGGCTTCGAGATTGCCTTCATCGCCCTGGGCGCTCAGATGCGGATCCCAGCCGTGCAGCGCCAGAAACACTTCCGCGTCGTACTGACCCGGCTCTTCTTTCGGCTCGACGTAGAGGAATCCGAATTGTCCCGTGTAAGTCGCTCGATTCATATCCCGGCCGGCATGTACATGGCTGTGATACCAGCGCGTCCCCGAGGGGCGCGGAACGAAAGAATACCGCCGGACGCCTCCAGGGGGAACCATCGGTGTGCCCTCTTCCTCTGAGCCATCCACGTCGGAAGGAACGAACAGGCCGTGCCAGTGAATCAGCTCCGGAATGTTGGTTTCGTTGAAAACGTCCACTGCGACGGGTTGGCCCTCGCGCAGCCGCAACACCGGGCCCGGTGCCGAGCCGTTGTAGCCGGTTGTCTTGATAGTTCTGCGCGGAGCGACTTCC
The DNA here is from genome assembly GCA_963795005.1 of uncultured Acidobacteriota bacterium. GTDB lineage: Bacteria > Acidobacteriota > Terriglobia > Acidiferrales > UBA7541 > Palsa-295. Next base: position 85,345 of record CAWCGE010000024.1, read on the forward strand.
ATCTGGACTGGCGAGATGTGAATGGTTACGTCGGCCTTCGGATTCTCCGGCGCAGCCTGCAAACCGATACGCCGCGCCAACTCGCCGAAAGCCGAAGCTCCCAGCAGAGCCAGAAATTCTCTGCGCTCCATGCCCTTCCTCAGGGGCCAGCCGCTCCTAATTCTAGAGAAGCCGCCGCGATGCAGCCAACGTTAACACGAGTAACTGCTGGCTGATGGAGGATCAGTTTGGCTTCGGTTGGAACGAAGAATGTACAGACAGGAGCACCGTTCGATGTGGCGCGGCGATGACGGCGCACTGCTGTGCGCTGCCAGAAAATCGGCCGCGAAATGCTACAGGTTAGTTCTGAATCTGCTTCTTTGGCGAACTGGCGTAGGACGGCGCTTCGTGCAGGACTTCCTGGACGCCTGGGTCTTTGATGACCTTGGCGAACGCGGGGTCGGTTTGCGCCGAGAGGAATTCTGCGTAGCCGTCGTCGCGCGCCAGTTTCAAGTAATGCGCGGCGCGCTCGGCATCGCCGGCCTGCGCGTAGGTCTTGGCCACAAAGAAATAAAACAGGCCGGGATCGGGAGTGGAACGCTGCTGCACCACGGTGCCGCCCTGACCGTGGCGGTCGAAGATCGTGGGATCGAGCGCCAGCGCCTGTTGGAAGGACTTCAGTGCTTCCGGATACTCTTTATTCGCGAAGTAAGCATAACCCAGATTGCTATACATCGTAGGCCGGTCACCGTGAAGTTCGAGGCCCTTCTTGTACAGGCCGATGGCTTTGCCGAAGTGCTTCTTCTCGTATTCGACGGTTCCGCAATTGTTCACGGCGCTGGCGAAACTCTTATCAGCGTGCATCGAACGTTTATAGGCGCGCTCGGCTCGCTGCAGGTCGCCCAATTGCTGATAGGCGACGCCGACTTTATTGAGCAACGCCGCATTCTTGGGCTCAGTGCCCACAATTCGCTCGTACTCGCCAACCGCCGACGAGTATTCTTTGCGCGCCATGAAAATATCCCCGCGCATTTCGGCCGCTTCGCGCGGCGTCATCGAGGAAACAGGCGCGACGGATGCCGCAGGAGCATTTGTGGTGCTGCTAACGTTTGTGGGGCTTTGCTGCGCCTGGATGGAACCGACGAGGCACAGAACCAGCGGGACGGCAACAAGAGTCAATCGGCTCATTGCCTTACTCCTTTTTCCGCGCTAACGGCCTACGGTGGGGGCTTCTGGCTGTCCGCAGGCTTCTTGCTAGGACCAAAGATACCAAATATCTTGCCCAGAAGCCCCTTTTTCTTTTCCGACTGGTCCTCAGCCGGAGGCGTCTGGGGATTCGCTCCATTGGGCGGATTGGACGCGGTATTAGGGGGAGGCGGTGGATTATTGTCCTTGCCAAAAAGATGCGACAGCCAATTGGCCGGCGTCGAAGCGAGATGCGGGCCGCCGTGGAGTTCGCACATCTGCGTAGGCTCGCTGCCGGAGACGAAATATTCTTGAACCGTTTGCGGGCAGGAAGACGTAGCCAACTGCCCGGACTGCGGGTCAACGGTTTCTACGATCACACCCGGCGGCGGGTCGAAATCTTCCGTCATTTTATACTTCGGCAAAGCCACTGCGCGCTTCATGAACTCCGCCCAGATCGGGGCGGCGGATTCGCTGCCAGAAAGACCGAGGTCGCGGTTGTCGTCGAATCCCACCCACACGACGCAGAGAAGGTTCGAAGTGAATCCGGCAAACCAGCCATCGCGGGATGTCCCGGTCTTGCCCGCGGCGATCGGCGTAAAGCCCAGCGAGCGCACCGTCACACCCGTCCCCTTATTGATTACGTCCTCCATAAGGCTGGTGGTGAGGTAGGCGACGCGCGGATCCAGCACCGGGCGAGTCCGCGGCTGTCCCGTTTCCTCCATGGTGCCGTCAGCCGCAAGCACGCTGTGAAGGAAAAGCGGTTCGGCACGGACGCCATTTGTGGCAAAAGCGGTATATCCCGCTGCGACGTCTACAGGCGTCATTTCATACGCCCCCAGCGCGACAGCGGGCGTCGGCTGAATGTTGTTGCCGAGACCCATTTGGCGCGTCAAGTCCACTACGCGCTGGTATCCGATCATTTCCGCGACTTTCACGGTGGCGACGTTCAGCGAATGAATCAGCGCGTCGCGCACCGTCACGGTACCGTAGAATTCCTCGCCGTAGTTGTCCGGGGTGTAATCCTTGCCGTCGAATTCGAATGTGGTCGGCACGTCGTCCACGGTGGTGACTGGAGTGACGACCGGCTGAACGCCAAGCACGGCATCGTTGAACGCGGCCGCGTAAACGAAGGGCTTGAACACCGACCCTGGTTGCCGCCGCGCCAGCGCGTGATTGAGCTGGCTTTCACCGTAATTGCGCCCCCCGACCAGCGCGCGGATTTCGCCGGTTTGCGGGTCCATAGCTACCAAAGCTACTTGCACCGGCGGCACCACTTGTCCTTTCTTTTTCCAGATCGCGTAGCGCTTGGCGAGGAGCTTGTCCAGGCTCTGCACTCCGGTTTGAATGGCGTCGGCGGCCGCATGCTGCAATTGCGGATCGAGCGTCGTATAAACGCGGTAGCTCTGTGTTTCCAGATCAGTTTCCGAGAATTTTTCGAGGAGATGGTCTTTCACCATGTCCACGAAGTAGGGCGCGGAACCGGTGTTCACGCCGCCATTGACGAATTTGAGTTTCACTTTCTTGGCGGCGTCGGCCTGTTCCTGGGTGATGTAGCTGTCCTCGACCATCTGGGCGAGGACGCGGTCGCGCGATTCCTCGGCGCGATCCAGATGGCGTTCAGCGGAGGAATAGCGATTCGGCGCGCGGATGATTCCGGCAATAAACGCTTCTTCTCCGAGATTCAGTTCCCGGACGTCCTTGCCGAAATAGGCTTCGGCGGCTTCTCCAAATCCGCGGATGGCGAAACTGCCGCGGTTGCCGAGGTACACCTCGTTGGCATAGAGCTCGAAAATCTGTTGTTTGGAATAGCGCTGATTGATCTCGACGGCCATCAGGATTTCCTTCACCTTGCGCCGCCACTCGCGCTTGGTGGTGAAGAAAAAGCTGCGCGCCACTTGCATGTCAATGGTGCTGGCACCCTGCGCTTTTTGCCCGCGGCGCAAATCCGCCAGAGCCGCGCCGAAAACGCGGACGATGTCCAAACCGCCGTGTTCAAAGAAACGTTTGTCTTCGGCAGCGAGCACGGCATCCACCATGTTCTTGGGAAGATCGTCGAAGCGAATCACGCGGCGTTTTTCGCGGGAACTGTCAAACAGGTTGGTGATGAGTTCGGGTTCGATGTCCGCCGCAACGCGCGGACCGCCGTCTGAAAGCTGCGAGATGCGTGTGATGGTGCCGCCCGAGAAACTCACACGCAGCGCGTTGCTACCCTGGAAATAGGAGTCACGCGACGGCCGAATCTCGATCGTCGAACCCTTGACCTGGAATTCCCCTGGCGCGCCCTCTACTTCGCCTTCCTGGTATCCGGTGCGCAGAAGGTAGGTGGCCAGATCACCGGCGCGCATGGTTTCGCCGACATAAAGGCGTCCGGGAGCCGAAAAAACACGAGAGGTGTTCTGGTAAACCTGGCCGGTGAGGCGCTGATTAATCAGTTTGCCGAACTGAATGTAGTAATAGGCGAAAAGGGAAGTCGCGACCACCAGCAGCAAAAGGGCCGACCCGAGCACGGCCAGACCAACGCGCGATGTCCAGAAACCCCGCTCAATTCGAATCCGCAATCAAATTCTCCGGAAGAACCCTCTCAGGTTATTAGACGCAAGCCGCAGACATACGGTTGGGCAGCGACGGGCTGGCGCGGCTGGCTCAACAGGGTCTCGATGGTGGTGAATATCAATTCTAAATCGAATGGCTGTCTGCGTGGGGATGAAAATCCAGGGTAAATTGATACACCTTCAGGTCTACCGGCACTGTATAGTCCACCGTGATGGATACCAGCTGGTCCTGCGCGTTCACCTTAATGTCTTCTTGCTTGGCCGGGATATCGAGTTCCTGCATCTTCTTCCAAATATCATCGCGAATATCGTCGGGAGATTTCTTGGGAAAGGTGGCGGTCGCAAAACGAGCTTCCGTCGTGATCGTGTCCTGCAGTTGGTAATTTGCGAAGTAGGCCGGGATGATCTTAAAACCCGCGTAGGCCATGGATCCCAAGATCGCCAGCGTCAAAACCAGCTTGATCTTGGCCCCGCCGAGCTGTTTAGTGCGAACTAGTCTTGCGTTCAAGGTGGAAAAGCCTCCCAAGGAACTTGGTACACGCGCGGTATTTTTATATTAGCAGCAGCGGAACACAGGCGAAGCTCGGGCTAACAGGCGTGTTCTGAATGAGTAAACGCGGCGCCGAGGCGGACTGACGACTAGTAAGCCCTCGCGAAAATGGCCTTTTCTTTCGCCATCTCACCGCACTGGATGCACTTTCCCGTGCCGCCGGGCTGTTCGAGCGGGATGCAGCGCATCGTAGCCTTGGTCTCTTCCTTGATGTTGGCTTCGCAATCCGCATTGCCGCACCACCAGGAAAACGCGAAGCCTTTCTCGACGGCCTTCTTGAATTCTTCGTAGTCTGCGGGTTCGACGGTATTGGCCTTGCGGAAAGCCAGCGCCCGGTCAAAGAGCGCTTTCTGGATTTCGTCGAGCGTCCGGACCACCGCGGCGGCGATTCCCTGCTGGGGCGCGAATGCCTTGCCTTCTTTTCCGGGCCGGTCGCGCCGCGCCAGGACCACGGAGCCTTTGGCGACGTCCTTGGGACCGAGTTCCAGGCGCAGCGGCACGCCGCGCATTTCCCAGTCGTTGAATTTGAAGCCGGGGCTTGAGCCTTCTCGCTCGTCTAGTTTCACGCGGATGCCGGCATCCGTCAGTTCTTTGCGGAGCTTATGCGCACACTCCAGCACGCTCGATTTTTCATCGTCGGTCTTATAGATAGGCACGATCACCAATTGGTAGGGCGCGAGGCGTGGCGGGAAAATCAAACCTTGGTCGTCGCCATGGACCATGATGATCGCACCGACGACGCGGGTCGAGAGCCCCCAAGAGGTAGTCCAGCAATGTTGCAGCACCCCGGTCTTATCGAGATAGCGAATCTCAAAGGCCTTCGCAAAATTCTGACCGAGGTTGTGCGAGGTGCAGAACTGCAGGGCTTTCCCGTCTCCCATCATGGCTTCGAGCGAGTAGGTAGTATCCGCGCCGGCGAACTTTTCCGATTCCGACTTACGCCCCGGAATCACCGGCACTGCCGCTTCTTTCACCGCGAAGTCGGTGTAGACTTCCACCATCTGTCGCGTTTCCGCTTCGCCTTCTTCGGCAGTGGCGTGCGCGGTGTGGCCTTCCTGCCAAAAAAATTCGAGCGTGCGCAGGAATAGCTTGGTGCGCAGTTCCCAACGCACCACGCTATTCCATTGATTGATCAGCACGGGCAAGTCGCGATAGGACTGAATCCATTTCGCATAGGCATGCCCGATGATCGTTTCAGAAGTGGGACGAATCACTAGCGGCTCATCGAGCTCTTCGCCGCCGCCGTGCGTCACCACCGCAAGCTCGGGCGAAAATCCCGCGACGTGCGATTTTTCCTTGTCAATGAAGCTGCGTGGAATCAATAGCGGAAAGGCGGCGTTGACATGCCCGGTGGCCTTGAAGCGGCTGTCCAGCGCCGCAGTGATGTTTTCCCACAGCGCCCAGCCGTACGGCCGCACGATCATGCAGCCGCGCACCGGCGCGTAGTCGGCCAGTTCAGCCCGCAAAACGACTTGGTTGTACCACTCCGAAAAATCTTCCGCACGCGTAGGCAGCTTCTGGTCCGACATGCTCTCGAGGCTCTTTTCTGCGCCGAATGCGCTGCGAGCGCGCAGGAGCGCGCCCGCATCAGCACGATAAACGTTCAAGGTTAGGGGAGACCCAGCATGAAGTCAACCAAGCGAAAGAGAAGCCGAATCAAGCTCGCCGCGTTAGGTTGCGCCAAAGCAAGAGGAGCCACGCTACCGCAACTCCGTTCAGTATGGCTTTGACGATCCAGTCTACGCGCTGGGCCCCGCCCACCTCGAAGACAACAAAGCCTCCCAGCATGCACGCCACGATTCCCCCAACGACCGTTGCGTAACGGTGCGCGTCGCCCCAGTCAGAGCTTGCCGTCCATCGCCGCACAAGCCAGAACGTGAAAGCAGCCCAGGCAAGTCCGCCGACGAGGACTAGCCCAAACGGGACTCTCGGGAGCGCGCCAGCTCCCCATCCCAACAGGATAAACGCTGCCCAGGGGAACCCCAGCGCAAAGAGAATCAGTCCGACGAGCCTCGGAGGCGGAGCAGATTGCGGGGCGGGAAGATCGTCTGGCGACCGGCGCGACGGCAGAGTGTATGCGGCGAGTATGAGCAACAGAATGGCTCCGACGCCGATCAATAAATACAAAGGAGGCGGACTGTAGGGCAGCATGTGAAAGATCTTGACGCGAGCCCTTTGCGTCCATCCATACCATGCCACGCAGGCGCCCGCTGTGAAAGCAATGCTGACGATGACGAGGCCTCGTGTGCGCAACCACAACCCTGCACGCTGGGCGGGAAAGAGCAGTTCGGTGAGTTGTACCGGAACAAGGACGACCCACACGCTCCAGTAGCCGAGGGCCCACAGGAAATAGACCCAGTTCACACCCGATGCGCGGCCGTAAGCGTGCGCGGCGGGGCCGACCAGCGGAGAGATGGAGGTCTGTTGGATCACCCATTCCTCCGCGACGGCCAAGGCCAGGCCCAACAGCATCATGCTTTGCCAGCCTTTGTGCCACCTGCGCACGAACTCGCGAACGAGTAATGCACCGCATCCCCAGGTGAAGATTTCATTGATCAGCACAAAGAACGCGCTGACGCGAATGGCTCCATAGAGCAATTCGGCGATCACGGGGGCCAGCAGCAGAAGCGAAACAATCGGACCGATGCGCCGCCCTCGGGAGGTTCGCGAGGATCGTGAGACGAGGGGCCAGAGATATTGGACCGGCGCCATGATTCAATCCTTGTGGTAGAATACCCTCACAAGAGAGTATTTTAGAACTAAGATAGATATATGGCAAATCAAAAATCCTCGGCCGCAAACGCGGCTGCTTCCCCGCCCCACCAGGAGCTTATGGGCCGGGAACTCAGCAACGCCATGATCTTTTTTCACGAGGCCGTGGCCTCCCACCTGGGGTTGGGTGCGGCGGACTGGAAATGCCTGGGCTTGCTGGACCAGCACGGGCCCCTGACGGCAAGCCGCTTGGCCGAGTTGTCGGGGTTCACCACCGGCGCAATCACCGGCATTGTTGACCGATTGCAGCGCGCCGGCTACGCGCGCCGAGCGCCCCATCCGAGTGACCGGCGCAGCGTGATCGTCCAACCGCGGCACTTGAGCGAGCTTAAGAAAAAGGTGGCGCCGATCTTTCAATCGTTGGGACAAGCGATGGGCGAGATAGCGAGGCGTTACAGTGCGGCGGAGTTAACCGCAATTGGCAAGTTCTTGCGCGAGACAACAGAAGTCCTAAGGAACGAGACCGCCAAACTGAAGCGCCAGAAGCAAGGTCGAACGCTTGGGAATCGGTAGCCATGTTCTATCGCGCGCGGCGCATACGCTGGGTTGGAACCCGCGTGGGTAGAGGCCTACGATTTTGCGCGTGGAAATTCCTCGGTGTGGAATTCGCCCTTGCGGCCGAAGTACATCACTTTCCTGCCGGTGAGGAAGGACCAGTAGGCGATCACACCCGCCGCTCGGGAGCGCTTTACAAATTCCGGATAGCGAATGGTGTCCGCCTGTGCTCCGCGAATAGCCGCGACCAGTTCAGATGGTGAAAACTCGTCGGCGATGGGGGCCGGCGGCAGGGTCATTTTTTCGACGTGAGTTTGGCCGTCGCGGGTGTAGAAAGTCTCTAGTCCCGAAGCCAGATCGCAGAAGTACGATTCAACCCCTGCGTCGAGCAGTCTGCGCACCACCTCGGGGAAGGTCAGCTGGCCCGCTTGCGACTCTGCCAGAACTTCGTGCATCACATTGCTGTTCACGATTTCTCCTTTACGCTGCTGGAATCTTATGCAAACGAGGCGCATGTACAAGGTTTTCGTTTGGCGTGGCAGCGATACGTTAACCCGTTGCTGGGCCCTTGCTTTTCTTGCGTATTCAATGCGAAATGGGTGTAGGCTATCCGGCGCGCTGGTGCCCGCCGGCGGGGCTTTAATAACTAAAGGAGTTGTTTGCATGAAGATGCGCGTTGCTCTTACAGTATTGTTCGTGTGTTCGTTCTCAACAGTGCTTTCCGTTCCAGTGGGTGCGCAATCTGGCGCCGGGGCAGGCACATCCTCGAGCCAGCAGCAGACCACGCCTCCGCCACAGCAGCAGCCCAGCCAGCCAAATATGATGTCGCCGCGCGCCGTGAACGTGCAGCCCGGCCAACCCTACCAGCGCCCAACGGAAAAGGACAAACTGCGCGGATACATTTTCGATACCTTCGGGCCGTATCCCATCATCAGCGCGGTAGCCACTGCGGGCATTCAGCAGGCCCGCAACAAACCGCCGGACTGGGGCCAGGGCTGGGACGCATACGGTGTGCGGGTCGCAAGCAATTTTGGCATCAACCTGGTGACTCAAACGACCCGTTACGGCTTGGCTGAGATCTTTCGCGAAGACACCCTCTACTATCGCTGCGATTGCACCGGCCTCGGTCATCGTCTCGGACACGCTTTGATATCCACCGTCACGGCGCGACGCGGCGAAGATGGTCACCGCACCTTCTCGTTTTCCGCGCTTGCGGCACCCTATGCCGGCACCGAGGCAGCAGCGTTGCTGTGGTATCCGAGCCGGTTCGATGCAAGCGATGGCTTCCGGATGGGGAATATCAATCTCGCCGTGCAGGCGGGTATCAACGTTGCTAACGAATTCATATATGGCGGCCCGCACACGCTGCTGGGCAAACATCACATTCCGGTGGTGTCAACCGTGACAGGTTCAACTCAGCAGTGACAATCTGATTTCGCTCTGCGAAGCTAAAAAAACCCGCCGGGTCGATCGTCGCGGCGGGCTTTCTCATTTTCATGCACCCTGAATTTGGACTTTCTCCTCAGTGGCGATCCGGATGGTGATGCCGCCACGTCCAGTATTCCCGCTGCTCCTCGGGCGGCAGCGCGCGAAATTCGCGATAGGGTCTGTGGGTCTCCACAACCCACTGGTGGTAATGGACGACTTCGTCGTGATTCCAAACGTGATAATCGCCGTAGTAGGGGTCGTAAACCCGGACGTTGGCGTGTTCCGCGCATCCGGAAACGATGATCGGCAAACTGACGGTGATGACGCCCATTAGAAACAATCCCAGCCAGCGCTTCATAGGACACATTTTGTGCTTCCTCCTTGAACGATTGCAGACCCAAATATGAGGCATTGATTTTGTGCGGGAGGCGCCGCGTCATCTGCGAACAGCACGCTGGGTTTATTTGCAAAGCACGCGCCGCTCCGATAAAATCTTCACGAATTTTATAAACACGACGAATGCGCGGAAGTTGCGCGGCGCTGCCCGCGTGGCGCCATCGCGCGACATACTTTCGATCCGCAAATCCCGTCAGGGTGCCACCAAAATGAAAAATGAATCTCCCGAACTGGTACGAATGAGCCGCCGTCTCGACGAAGTGGATCCCGAAGTCGCCGAAGCGCTGCGCGATGAAGTGCGGCGTCAAGCTACCGGGCTTGAACTGATCGCTTCCGAAAATTTCGTTTCCGAGGCCGTCCTGGAGGCCATGGGTTCGGTGTTTACGAACAAATACGCGGAAGGCTATCCCGGAAAGCGCTATTACGGCGGGTGCGAAAACGTGGATCGTGTCGAGCGGCTAGCCATCGAGCGCGCCAAGCGGCTCTTCGGCGCGGAACACGCCAACGTGCAATCGCACTCCGGAACGCAGGCGAATATTTCCGTGTACATGACCGTGCTGGAGCCCGGCGCGACGGTGCTGGGCATGAATCTGGCGCACGGCGGCCATCTGACGCATGGACATCCGCTGAATTTTTCGGGCAAGACATACAAGTTCGTGGCCTACGGAGTCACCAAGGAGACCGAAACGATTGATTACGACGAAATCGCCGCGCTCGCCCGAGAGCACCAGCCGAAAATGATCGTGGCCGGCGCCAGCGCCTACGCGCGCATCATTGATTTCCCACGGATCGCGAATATCGCGCAATCGGTAGGCGCGCTGTTTTTCGTGGACATGGCACACATCGCGGGACTGGTGGCCGCAGGCGTGCATCCCAGCCCTGTGCCGTACGCCGATTTTGTTTCTACCACCACGCACAAGACACTCCGCGGCCCGCGCGGCGGCTTGGTCCTTTGCCGCGAAAAATTCGCAAAGGATCTCGACCGCATCACTTTCCCTGGAATTCAGGGCGGCCCGCTCGAGCACATCATCGCGGCGAAAGCAGTTTGCCTGCGGGAAGCAGAGGAGCCGGAATTCGCCGCGTATCAGCGGCAGGTGGTGGCGAACGCCAAGGCGCTCGCCGTGGGTCTTGCCAAGCGCGGCTTCCGCATCGTCACCGGCGGCACGGACAATCATCTGATGCTGGTGGACATGCACTCGCGCGGAATCACCGGGCGCGACGCGGAGCTGGCGCTCGAGCGTGCGGGAATGACCGTGAACAAGAACGCAATTCCCTTCGATCCTCTGCCGCCGATGAAGGCCGGCGGCATCCGCATCGGCAGTCCTGCCGTTACCACTCGCGGAATGCGCGAACCTGAAATGGAAAAAATTGCTGGATGGATCGCGGAAGTTCTTACGCACTTGGGCGACGCGGGTATCGAACAGCGCGTGCGCGGCGAAGTAGCTTCCCTCGCGGAGAAGTTTCCGCTGTATGCGCGACGCCTGCAAGCCGCTGAAGCCGTCAGCGCCTTGCACAGCCAAAGCGCCCGCTGAACATCACGGCTATCGCGCTGAGAGTGCCACTGGACGCGAGCTGCTGCGGAATGGAAAGCCCTGCAAATCCCTCGAACGGGCAGGATGTTCTGTTCTGTAAGGCGGCGATCAAACCCGCTAGGCCGTGCGGGCGGAGCCTGTTTGCTGGAAGCTTGCTATCACTTTATCTTCGGAGCAGGCTCGCCTCGCCTGACGCAACCGTCGAGAATCCTACGCCGAGAAAAGCGGCGGCAAGCCGCCGCACTCCAAGAAAACGCGAGACTTGTTGGTTTCGCGGCCCGCGTGCGTCGCGCGGCACGGACCAGCTTCAGGTGACTTGGATTGCCAGCTCCGAGACGCGGCCATCGGCGATTGAAAACGCCCGCAGCGGTTCTTGTGCGCCTGGCAGCGGTGAAATGATGAAGTAGGCAACGTCCGGGTAGTAGGCTTGCTCGATATCGCGCGCCGACGGCTCGTTCTTTCCGTTCGGATGCGAATGGTAAATTCCGAGCAATTGCAATTTCGCCGCGCGTATCTCGCGCGTCAGCTTACATAATTCCTTAGGGGCGACTTCATATTCCGTCGCGGGATATTTCGCCGCGTTGGCCGCTGGAAACGCGCGCGTGATCACGCCGTCGCGCCCCGCCAGCATGCCGCAACATTCTCTTAGCGGCGCTCGCTGCGCGTGACCTTGCATCTGAAGCAGCACGTCGCTTTGGATTCGAATCGACTCCCGCACAACCGCAAGTCTACATCCACCGAAACAACCGAGGAAGCGCAGGCACCTCTGGCTTCTAGCGCAGTGTCGCGAACCAATTCAATTTGATCTTCTGCCGAAACAGCACCCGTTGATACGGGGGATGATTACCGTCCATGCGCACGTCATACAAACACGGATTGTTGGTAATCGTCATGTAGTTGGAATCGGTCGATTTCGGCCTCGCTGAGGCCGACACCTGCGGCCCGTCCAGAAAATCGGGTGTAGGAGCATCGGGCGGCCATTGGGGGCGAGGAAATGAAAACTTCCCCGACCCTGCCAAGAGCGCGTTCTTTGACATTGCCTGCCAGCGCGATGCCGTGGATGTAAAGTTTTTTGCCCTGGAAAGTTCTCAGCAGCTGATTCGGTAGAGCGGTCCGGAAGCGGTGCTTGCCGCCATTCGCGTCATGGCACTCCCGATCAACGGCAGGCTCGTTGTCCAAATTGGCCGTGCCCGCGATCGCGTATGTTCCTGGCGGCTTGGCTCCCGCCGGATGACTCGCGTAAATGTCGATGGCGATCGAGCCTGGATTGCCTTCCTGGCACGCCCAGCCATGCCCGTAGTATTGGTCGTCCTGGAACGCTACGCCGTCAATTACGCCGGTCACCGCGCCCGCATGCGAATTCTGTGCCGCAGCCCAAGCCAATGTGACAAAAGACAAACCGACGATCAACGCCCCGACCAAACCGGACCACGCGAAGTTCGGCACAATGTGAGGCATCGACTGTTTTGCTCGAGGCGTTCGCCGCGCAACCGCGGTTAGCAGCTGGCAGCCGCTAAGCCTTCTGCGCCTGCCGCCGCAGGAACGTAGGCACGTCGAGATCGTCGGCCGGCACTTCGTGCACCACTTCCTTAACGTTGCGCGCGACCTGCTGCACCACGTTGGTTTGCAGCGGCGCGATATTTGGCGCGGACTCGGGCTCGCGCGTGGCTTTCCACGTCTTCGGCAGGTAGGACGGCTTCTGCTGCGTCTTGCGCGCCGCCACTTCGCGGAAGCCCGCAGCGATCACGGTGATCTTCACCGACTCCTTCATCGCGTCGTCCATCACCGCGCCGAAAATGATGTTGGCATTTTCATGCGCGGCTTTCTGGATGATCGAAGAAGCTTCGTGAACTTCCTGCAAGCTCAGGCTCGATGAGCCGGTGATGTTAATCAAAATTCCCTGCGCGCCTTGGATGCAATTGTCTTCGAGCAACGGGCTATTGATGGCGCGATTGGCGGCGTCAACCGCGCGGTTCGAGCCGGAAGCCACCGCCGTGCCCATCACTGCATAGCCTTGGCCGGACATGATCGTTTTCACGTCGGCAAAGTCGCGATTGATGATGCCCGGAATGGTGATGATGTCCGAAATGCCCTGGACGGCCTGGCGTAGAATATCGTCGGCGATGCGGAATGCTTCGAAAAAGCTAGTGCCGTGCTCGACGCAATCCATCAGCCGCTCGTTGGGGATCACGATGACGGTGTCCACGCAGCCGATGAGTTCGCCGAGGGCCTGTTCGGCCTGCTCCATGCGCCGCTTACCTTCAAACGCGAACGGCTTGGTGACGACGGCGACCGTCAGTGCGCCCAGTTCGCTGGCAAGATTCGCAACCACCGGAGCCGCGCCGCTCCCCGTGCCGCCGCCGAGACCGGCGGTGACGAACACCATGTCCGCCCCATCCAGCGCCTCGAGAATTTTTTCCGTGTCTTCAAGCGCGGCTTTGCGGCCGACTTCGGGATTGGCGCCCGCGCCCAATCCTTTGGTCAGCTTAGCGCCCAGTTGCAATTTTACCGGCGCCTGCGAAAGCTTCAGCGCCTGCAGATCGGTATTGGCCGCGATGAATTCCACGCCTTCCACCTTGGCGCGAATCATGCGGTTGACGGCGTTCGATCCGCCGCCGCCCACGCCGATTACTTTTATCTTGGCCCCGTTCGGTGCTTCTTCAGCAAACGATACACGCATGCTCGATTCTTTTTGCGCCATGCTTCCTCCCCAGTATTCCCCCAGTTTCAAATCCTGAATTTGTTGCCTATTGCGCCCCTGCAAACATGCTTTTCAACTTGCCCACCCAGCCGCTGGGACGATTCCCCGCAGCGCGCCGCGTGCGCGCGCCGTAAAGCACCAGTCCAACGGCTGTCGCATACTCGGGCTGGGAAACTTCTTCGCTCATACCAGCGAGACCGCGCGGCGAGGCCACGCGCACCGGCAGATTGAAAATTCGTTCGGCCAATTCGCACAGGCCGCGTAACTGCGCACCTCCGCCCGTGAGCACAATGCCCGCGGGAATCAGCGACTCCACGCCGCCGCGCCGCAGCTCGTCGCGCACCAGCATCAATAATTCCTGCGCGCGCGGCTCGACAATCTCGGAAAGCATGCGCGAGAACACCGTGCGCGGCGGCCGGTCGCCCACGCTGGCGATTTCAATCGCGGCATCCTCTTTCAGCAATTCGCGAAACGCGCAGGCGTGTAGCCGCTTGATTTTCTCCGCTTCCGCGCTGGGCGTGCGCAAACCCACGGCAAGATCGTTCGTGAAATGATCGCCGCCGACCGGGATCGCCGCGGTGTGCCGCACGACTCCGCTCGTGTACGCCACCAATTCCGTGGTTCCCCCGCCAATATCGAGCAGGCAGGAACCCAGCTCGCGCTCGTCTTGCGTGAGGCACGCTTCGGCGGAAGCGAGCGGCTCAAGAACGGTATCGTCTACACGCACGCCCGCGCGATTTACGGCGGTGACAATGTTTTGCGTCGCGGTGCCGGAAGCGGTCACGATATGTACGTTCGCTTCCAGGCGCTGGCCGACCATGCCGATGGCGTCGCGAATATTATCCTGCGCATCCAGAAAAAATTCCTGTGGCAACACGTGCAGCACTTCGCGGTCTTCCGGCAATTGCACGCCGCGCGCCGCTTCGATGGCGCGTCGCACGTCGTCGCGCTGCACGTCGCGCGGACGCGAACCCACCGTGATGCCGCCGCGGCTGTTCACTCCGCGCACGTGCGTGCCGGCGACGCCCACCAGCGCGGATTCCACCGGAACGCCCACCAGCGTTTCCGCTTCTTCCACCGCGCGACGAATCGAGCTGACCGCCAGGTCCAGATTCACGATCTGCCCCTTGCGCCAGCCTTTCGACTCGGCCGCGCCGAGCGCCGCAAATCTTACGCCGCTCCCGTCGTCATCCAATTCGCCGATCAACGCGCACGTTTTGGTGCTGCCGATATCGAGCGCTACGATGTGCCGTTCCTTCTTCGTCAAATCCGCCGCTCCTTAATGATTCGCCTGCCGCTGCGCTGCCGCGCGCGAATGCCTTACGGCGCTTCTCTTCGCACTTCTTGACGTCGCGTACGCCGGCTTCGATCTTGCCGCCGCTGCCGCCCTGGGCGCGGGAACCCCCGCGGGCAGGTCCTCTTGCTTCGCCACCAGCGTGGGATCCGAATTCACCACCGCTTCGCCACTGAATCGTAGGTCGACGGATTCGACGCTTCCCGCTCCCGCGCGCCATTGCCCGATATCATTGAGGACCGTCACAAATTTGTTCTCGAAATCGCTGTCGCCAAAATGAATCAAGATCGGCGCATCCGCGTTATTCCATTGGCCTGCGCCGCTCGCGCTGCCCGCTGCGCTGCCACCTGGCAATCCCGTGATTCTGGCGCATAGATCTTTGGCTTCGGTCAGATCCACTTCGCTCACCTGATCCATGGCCCCGCCGCGCGCCGCTTCCACCTGCTGCGCGAAACTTGCAAAAAGCCGCATGCGCAACTCGCGGTCTGCGATCGGCATATCGGAGCTCATGCCCGTGATAACCGGAAAATGGAAATTGCCCTTCAAGGGCCGGTCCAGAATCACGCCATGCACGTCGATCAACGCCAGATCGCTGCCATCGCGCAAAAACGCGACCGGAGTGCGCTCCGTGATTTCGACTTTAATGATGTTGGGAAGCGCGCGCAGCACGCTGGCCTGCTCGACCCACGGCAGAGTTTCAACTTGCCGCCGCCGCTCGTGCAAAGGAATGCGCAACACGCTGTGGCCGCGATCCACGCGGAAAATCTCACGCACGCTCGCGGGCGAAACATAATGGTTTTGCGAAACTTGAATTTGCTCGGGATGAATCAGCGCCATTTCCTGCGAAGCCAGCAAAAAATGTCCCACCATATACGTGACGCCCATGCCGCTCGCCGCCACGGCCGTACCGAACATCACCCGCAGATATGTCTTCCAGGCTTTTTTGCCGAATTTCCGCCGCTTGATCTCGAGTGGCTTCTGACGGCGCAGATACTTCGGCTCTTCGTCAGCCAGGACTTCCTGGGGATAGGCTTCCGCGTCCATGGTTCTCAATTTTTCCAGACAATGACCTCGTTCTCGAGCTCGACGCCGTAAGCGGCGCGCACGCGTTCGCGCACGTCGTCAATCAGTTTTAGCATGTCCGCGCAGCTGGCGTTCGCAGCATTCACGAAAAAATTGGCATGCCGGTCGCTGACCATGGCGTCGCCCACGCGATGCCCTTTCAATTTCAGCTCGTCAATCATGCGTCCGGCCGAGCCGCCCAGCGGATTTTTGAAAATGCAGCCGGCGCTTTTTTGGTTCAAGGGCTGGCTGGAGCGCCTCTTTTCGTTACACACGCGAATGCCGGCGAGAATTTCCTTGTAGGGCTTTGACGGCAATTCCAGCTTTACGCGCAGCATCACGTCGTCCGGCGCAAAGGAGGTGTGACGGTAATCGAAACGGATGTCGTCGCCGCGCAAAGTTTCGATTTCTCCCTCAGTCGCCCGATACAGCTCCACTTCGCGTACGTACGAGCCGATTTGCGTGCCGTACGCGCCGGCATTCATCCGCAACGCACCGCCGACGCTGCCTGGAACTCCGATGAGCCCTTCCATCCCGCCCAAATCGCGCTTCGCGCAAAAGGTGACCATGCCGCCGAGGTCGGCCGCAGCATCGACCACCGCAGTATTGCCCGCGACGCGCATTCCGGGCTGCGACGTCGGCAGATGCAGGACGACGTAAGGTAATTCGCCGTCATCGATCAGGACGTTCGTGCCGCCGCCGAGAAATCGGTGTGGAATGCTTTCGTCCGCGAGCAGGCGCATCACCGCCGGAATCGTATCGAATTGCCGCAGCAGCAGTTGATCGGTCGTGCCGCCAATGCCAAGCGACGTTTTCTCGCTGAGCGGCACGCCGGGACGCAATTCGACGCCGAGTTCCTTAAGCCGCGCCGCAATCGGTTTGTCGCCAATGCGCATAAACTCTAAATCTGATTCGCCTTGGGGCCGCCCAGCTCTAGTCCGCGCTCGTCGAAACCTGCGCTCCCAGCAGCATCGCAAGCTGATCGAGCACCCGGCCCACGCTGCCCGCCCCGATAGCCATCACTGCATCTCCAGGACGCGCCTCGCGCAGCAGGTACTCCATGCCCGCCTGCATGGTGCTCGTGAAAACTACGTTCTTGTGGCCCGCGCTGCGAATCGCGTCCGCCAGCTTCTCGCCCGTCACGCCTTCGATGGCCGGTTCGCCCGCGGCGTAGATTTCCGTCATGACCAGAACGTCCGCCAGGTTGAACGAGCGCCGAAAATCCTCCCAAAGATGCTGCGTGCGCGTATAGCGGTGCGGTTGGAACAGCACCAGCAGGCGGTGATATCCGCAACCGCGTGCGGCTTCCAGCGTGGCGCGAATTTCCGCGGGGTGATGCCCGTAATCGTCAATCAGCGTGACGCCGTTGAACGTTCCCTTGATTTCAAATCGCCGGCCGACGCCGGAAAATTTCGCCAGGCCGGTGCGAATCAGATCCGGTGGAACATTTAACGACAGGGCCACCCCCGCCGCAGCCGCGGCATTGCGCACATTGTGAATTCCGGGCGGCGACGGCAGCTCGAACACGCCCAAATCCTCGCCGTGATATTTCAGCCGGAATGCACTGGAGAGGCCGTTCAGTTTCACGTCGGCGATCACCAGGTCGGCCTGATTGGAGGTGCCGTAAGTAATCACCGGGCGCTTCACGCGCGGCAAAATCGCCTGCACGTTGGGCTCGTCCAAACACAAAATCAAGCTGCCATAGAACGGCACGCGATTGACGAATTGCAGGAACACATCCTGAATTTCCTCGAGGGAGTGATAGTGATCGAGATGCTCGCGGTCAATCGTTGTGACGACAGCAACGACCGGCGCGAGCAGCAGGAACGAGCGGTCGCTTTCGTCCGCTTCCACCACCATGTATTCGCTCTGGCCGACGCCCGCGTTCGAGCCGGCATGGTTCACGCGGCCGCCGACGACAAACGTCGGGTCGAGGCCCGCAGCCGCGAGCAGCGAAGCGACCATCGAAGTGGTGGTGGTCTTTCCGTGCGCGCCGGCGACGGCGATGCCGTACTTCAGCCGCATCAGCTCGGCCAACATTTCCGCGCGCGGGATGACCGGAATCTTCAGCTTCTGCGCTTCAACAACCTCCACGTTCTCGGGACGCACGGCCGAGGAAATCACCACGACGTGCGCGCCATGGACGTTTTCGGCTTGATGCCCTGCGAAGATCTTCGCGCCGAGCTTGCGCAGCCGTTCGGTGACCGGCGACTGCTTCAAATCCGAGCCGGAAACGGCATAGCCGCTCGAGAGCAGCACTTCAGCGATTCCGCTCATGCCGCTGCCGCCGATCCCCACCAGATGTATTTGTTGAAAGTTACGGAAGGACGCAATCATGGCCGCACCAGCCCTTCAAGCAGGTCAACGATATCTTCCACCGCGCGCTGGCGCGCCATCCGCCGCGCGTGCTCTTCCATTTCGCTGATTTTCCCGGACTGGTCCAGGAGCGCGAAGATTTCGTTGGTCAGCCGCTCGGGGGTCAGCGCTTCCTGAGGCAGCAGGCGAGCGGCGCCTGCGTCTTGCATGGCCGCGGCATTGCGCGTTTGGTGCGCGTCGGTGGCGGCGCCGAAGGGGATGAGGATGGCGGCGCGTCCGGCGGCGGCAATTTCGGCCACCGTGATCGCACCCGAGCGGCAGACGATCAAGTCCGCCTGGGCAAACCGCTCCGCCATATTCTCGATGAAGGGCACAACCTCCGCTCGGAATTCACGTCGCGCATAAGCCACGCGCACAGCATTATAGTCGCGTTCACCAGTCTGATGCACGATGAAAAGCCGGTTTTTTCGCGCCGCGAGCAGGTCCAGTGCATCAATTACCGCGCGATTGATAGGCAATGCACCGCGACTTCCACCGGTAATCAGAATCGAGAACGGCTCCTGATGCTCCCGGCGCGGCGCGGCGGAAAATTCCTTGCGCACGGGAATGCCTGTGGCGACAGCTTTCGCACCAAAACGCTTGGCAGTTTCCGCGAATCCGCAGGCGACGCGCGTGGAAATGCCCGCGAGCACGCGATTGGTGAATCCTGGCTCGACGTTCGGCTCAAAAATCACCGAAGGGATCCCGTGCAGGCGCGCGGCTAAAATCATCGGCCCGGAAGCGTAGCCGCCAACTCCCAAGGCCACGCCGAAGCGGTGGCTGCGCACGATTCTCTCCGAGTCCCACATTCCGGCCGGCAGCATCGCCGCGTTGCGCAGGAATTTCATCCCGCCGATGCCCTTCAGCCCTGCCACACGAATCGTTTCGAGCGGCAATCCGGCCTGCGGCACCAATTTTGCTTCCATCCCGCGCTCGGTTCCCACAATCAAGACGCTGCGTACTCCTTCCGGCTCGCGCCGGAGCCATTCTCGGGCGACGGCCACCGCGGGAAACACGTGCCCCCCCGTCCCGCCGCCCGCGATCAAAAGATTTTTCTCCCTCGCGCTATTGACAGCAATGGCAACGGGCCGCTCGGTTCGAGCGGCGTCGGCGCTGACTGCGGGCGTCACGTCTCGTCCGCGTGCTGGCTGATGTTCAACAGCACGCCGGTGGCCAATAGCATGGCGAAGAGGCTCGAGCCGCCGTAACTGATGAATGGCAGCGGAATGCCCTTCGTCGGCATCAGTCCCAGCACTACACTCAAATTAATCAACGCCTGGCCGACCACCATCGTCGTGATTCCTAATGCCAAGAACTTACCAAAGTCGTCCCCCGCCTTCAGCGCCGCTACGAACCCGCGCCAGCCGTACACCGCGAAAAGCGCCAGCACAATCACCGCGCCGAGGAATCCCAGCTCCTCGCCGATAATGGCGTAAATGAAATCGGTGTGCGCCTCCGGCAAAAAGAAAAGCTTCTGACGGCTCTCCATCAAGCCCACGCCCGTCATGCCTCCCGAGCCCACCGCTATCAGCGATTGCACCAGCTGAAACCCCGCGCCCTTAGGGTCCAACTCCGGATGCAGGAAGGCCTCCAAGCGCTGCAGGCGGTAGGGCACGCGCACAATCAGCAAGTAAATCGTGGGGATGGCGGCCAGGGCGGTTCCAGCAATGTAACGGTAAGAAAGCCCGGCAACGAACAGCACCACCATGGAAATCAGCACGATCATGAACGCGGTACCCATGTCCGGCTCTTTCACCACCAGCGCGGCCATCACGAGCGTCGTTCCTAGAGCGGGCGCAAGTGAATGCAGCGGATCATTCACTCCAAAATTGCGCGGCAGCCGCCGCAATTCTAGAAACCAGGCTAGATAAACGATCAGCGCGAGCTTCGCCATTTCCGACGGCTGAAAACTGAAGGGTCCCGTGCGGAACCAGCGATGCGTCTGATGCGAACGGTCGAGGAAAAAAACGCCCGCGAGCAGCACGAACGAGAGAGCCAGCCCGGTAAAAACGACGCTCGGCTGGCGCAGCTTGCGATAGTCCGTATTCATCAGCCAGAACATCCCGGCAATTCCCAGCACCACGTAAATCAGCTGGCGCAACAGGAAAATATAGCCCGCGCCGAATTGTTCGCTAGCGGTCATGGCCGACGCGCTAAACACCATCACGACCCCAATCAGGCACAGCGCGAGCGTGACGCCAAACAATTTGCGGTCGGGCTGAACGCTTCTTGGCATGGTTATCCTTTCTTCGCGAGCGGCCCGCTTGCCGGAACGCCAGAGGGGCCCCCCGCCGCGGATTGCTGTGCGCGTCGCACGACTAAATCCTTGAACACGCGGCCGCGCTGTTCGTAATTCTCGAACTGGTCGAAACTGGAACAGGCGGGCGCAAGCAGCACCGTATCGCCAGGTTGCGCGCGTTCTATTGCGATTTCGATCGCGCGCTCCAGCGTTCCGGCGCGATTGATTTCCACCGCGCCTTGCAAATCCGCCGCGATTTTTTCAGCCGCCTCGCCAATCAGCAGAGCCACGCGCGCGCGTTCCTGCAGCAAGTCGCGCAAGGGGGCGTACGGGCTGCCTTTATCCTTGCCGCCCAGAATTACCAGCAGCGGGCCGGGAAACGCCTGTACGGCTTTCACCGCCGCGTCCACATTGGTGGCCTTCGAATCGTTGTAAAACTGCGCCCCCGCAATCTCTGCGACGAATTCCAGGCGATGCTCGACCCCGCGAAACGATTTCACGCCGTTCGCGATCGCCGCGGGCGTTGCGCCTGCGAGATAGGCCGCCGCGCAGGCCGCCAGCACGTTTTCGACGTTATGTTCCCCGCGCAACGGAATCTGGTCGCGCCGCGCCAGCACGGTTTCCGATCCTTCGTTGCGAAATATAATTTCGTTGTCGCGCAGAAATGCGCCGCTCGCGACGCGTTTCTGCCTGCTAAACCAGAAAATATGCGGCTTCGCCGGCGTGCGTTTAGTGATTTCTGGGTCGTCCGCGTTCAACACGGCGATATCCCGCTCCAGCTGGTTTTCGAACATGCGCAGTTTGGCGCGGGCGTACTGTTCAAACGTGCCGTGGCGGTCCAAATGATCGGGCGTCAAATTCAGCAGCACGCCAATCTCGGGGCGGAAGCATTCCATCGTTTCGAGCTGAAAGCTGCTGACTTCGGCGACGGTCACCGCCGTATCCGTCGAAGTTTCCACCAGCGCCAGCAGCGGCGTGCCGATGTTGCCGCCCACCAGCGTCGGAATGTTCGACGTCTTCAAAATATGCGCCACCAGCGCTGTCGTCGTGGTCTTTCCGTTCGACCCGGTAATCGCCACGAGCTTCCCGCGCAAAAAGCGCCAGGCCAGCTCGATCTCGCTCCACACCGGAATATTTTTCTTGCGCGCGGCTTCGACCGCCGGCAGATTCGCCGGGACTCCGGGACTCATCACGATCAAGTCCTGCTGCAGGAAACTCGCATCGACATGCCCGCCGAGTTCTAGCTTCACTCCGGCAGCGCGCAATTTTTCCGCGGTCTCCGCCAGTTCGGCTTCCCTACGTTCGTCTGTCGCCGTCACCCGTGCGCCATAGCCCGCGCTGAATAAAGCCGTCACCAGTCCCGTCCTCGCCAGGCCCACAACCAGCACGCGTTTCCCCGATAAATCGAATCCCGGCCTCAACTGACCCTCACTTGGCCTTCACCGCAATTTCAAAGTCGTCAGCGAAAATAGCGCGAACACCAGCGCCACAATCCAGAAGCGCACGATAATTTTCGATTCGCTCCAGCCCAGCAGCTCGAAATGATGATGCAGCGGTGCCATGCGGAAGACGCGCTTGCCGGTCAATTTGAACGAGCCCACCTGGATAATTACCGACAGCGCTTCCAGCACGAAGACGCCGCCAATCGAAAGCAGCAAAATTTCCTGCTTGATGATCACCGCGACAGTCCCGATTGCGCCGCCCAGCGCGAGCGAGCCCACATCACCCATGAACATTTCCGCCGGATGCGCGTTGTACCAAAGAAAACCCAGCGACGCTCCCGCGAGCGAGCCGCAAAAAATTACCAATTCTCCGGCATCGGGGATTTTCTGGATGTCCAGATAATCGGCGAACTTGGCGTTGCTCGAAAGATAAGTCAGCACCGTCAGGGCCACCGCCGAAACCAGCACGCAGCCTATGGCCAAACCGTCCAGCCCGTCCGTAAGATTCACCGCGTTCGAACATCCCACAATCACCAGCACCAGAAACAAAACGAACGGAACGTACGCCAGCGGCCAGATAAAATCGCGCGCGAGCAGCGAGGAGATCACCAGGTCCGGGTGCAAGCGCTTGAAAAATGGCACGCTCAATTGCGTCGAATAGGCGCCTTTGGACTCCAGCGACAGCAGCACGATTCCAACCGCGACGCAGGTGAGCACCTGCAGCGAAAACTTGGCCCGCGGCCGCAGGCCCATGTTTCTCTTACGCACCACCTTGTTGTAATCGTCCACGAAGCCGATCGCTCCGAAAGCAAGCGTCGCTCCGGTGGCGAGAATCACATAAGGATTGCGTAGATCCGCCCACAGCAAAGTGGGAATCACAATCGCCGCGACGATGAGAACGCCTCCCATCGTCGGCGTTCCAGCTTTTTTGTGGTGCGCTTTGGGCCCCTCCTCTCGGATGTATTGTTTCACCTGCAATTCGCGCAGCCGTTCGATCACCCAGGGACCCAGCAGCAACGAAAGCAGCAGCGCGCTGGTGCTGGCCATCGCCGTACGCACGGTGATATAGCGGAACACATTCAGGGGGCTGAAGTGCGGCCGCAGCAGAAAGACGAACAGGTAATAAAGCATTCAGCGCTGGCCTTTTGCTTCCGCTTCGACTTGTTCGGCCCGAGCTTGGAAATTCATCCGCGGGTGCTGCGCGTCAATCGCCTCCAGAATTTTTTCCATCTTCACGCCGCGCGAACCTTTTAGCAGCAGCAAGTCGTCGCGGCTGATGAATCCCGCCAGAAAATCCGCCGCTTCCGCGGAGTTCTGGAAAAATTTCGCGCGCTCTTTGGGATGCCCGGCTTCGATCGCGGCGTTCACGAACGCCGCCGCTTCGCCCTGCACCCCGACAATCCAATCGATTTTTTCCAATTGCGCCGCAAACCGCCCGCACTGGCGATGCAAATCTGCTGACGAGCCGCCCAACTCCAGCATTTCGCCTGCGGCCAGAATCCTGCGGCCGAAGCCGGTGGTGTCCGCGAGGAGCCGAGCCAGCGAATCAAGCGCCGTAGGGCTGGAGTTGTAAGTGTCGTTGATCACCGTAAAGCCGTCCGCGAAGCGCACGACCTCGCCGCGCTTGTCCGCCGGCGTTAAATGCGGAAGCACGCGCTGCGCGTCCTCCGCGCCGATGCCCCAGATGCTGGCCGCCGCCAGAGCGGCCACCGCATTCATCACGTTGTGCCTTCCGATTAACGGCAATCCCAGCCGCACGCGCCCCGCCGGCGACACGAAATCAAACGCCGAACCCATCACGCCGCGCTCGACGATCTTCTCCGCGCGGTAGTCCGCGGGCGTGCCGGGATGGGTGCCAAACCAAAGCACCCGCCCGCGCGCCGCCTCAGCGAATTTCGCGACGCGCTCGTCGTCGGCGTTCAACACGGCCGTCGCGCCGGGCCACGCCAGGTTCTCGATCAGCTCGCGCTCGGCCAGCGCAATCTCGTCGATCGACGAAAAAAACTCCAGATGCTCGACGGCGATGCGAGTGATCACGCCTGCTTCCGGCGCGGCAATCCGCGCGAGACGCGCCAGCTCGCCCGGATGCGACATGCCCATCTCGATCACGGCGGCATCGTGCTGGTCATCGAGTTTCAACAGCGTCAGCGGCAGACCGTACTCGTTGTTCAGATTTCCCTCGGTCTTCAATACGCGGAACCGCGCGGCCACAAGCGCCGCAAGGATTTCCTTGGTGGTCGTTTTGCCGATCGAACCGGCCACGCCGCCAATCCGCCGCCCTGGTTTGCCCCGCCTCCACACCGCGCATGCGCGTGAGGCCAATTGGTGAAGTGCGCCAAGCGTGTCGTGCACGGCGAAAAGTTTTCCGCGGGTTTCTTCCGGGTATTGCGCGAAGCGTTCGCGCGCCACCACCCCGGCCGCCGCTCCGCGCGCCAAAGCCGCAGCCACATGATCGTGTCCATCGTGACGCGGACCGTGTATGGCGAGGAACAGTTCTCCGGGTTGCATCGTGCGAGAATCAATCGAGATGCCGGCCAGCCCGGCCAGGGTGTCGAGGCCCGCGGGAGGCGCGACACCCAGAGCTTCAGCCACTTGACCAACCGTCCACCGCATTGCGTCTCCAATGGGCTGGGCTTCACTCGCAAGCCTGCACTTTCGAAAGTGCTCGATTTCGCTGCCGAAATCCGCCGCTGCCGGTTCTACTTCTTATTCACAAATCCCCGCCGGCGCAGAATCGCGCGGGCCTTTTCGCGATCGTCGAATTCAAACGTGCGGTCACGCAGAATCTGATAATTCTCGTGCCCTTTGCCCGCCAGCAAAATGATGTCCCCGGCCTTGGCCTCGTCAATCGCCATTTCCAGCGCCGCGTCGCGGTCCGGCTCGATCCGGTAGTTGGCATTCACTTTCTGCAATCCCACGACCACATCGTTGATGATCAGCAGGGGGTCTTCGCTGCGCGGATTATCGCTGGTGAGAATCACCAGATCGCTCAGCGAACCTGCCGCTTCGCCCATCGGCGGACGCGTCGAGCGGTCGCGCTCACCGCCTGCGCCAAATAATGTGATGATTCGTCCCGCGGGGTTCAGTTCGCGCGCGGTCGAAATCAAGTTTCGTAAAGCGTCGTCCGCGTGCGCGTAATCCACCACGACCAGGAAAGGTTGGCCCTCATCAATACGCTGAAAACGTCCCGGCACCAATTCCAGATTTGCGATGCCCTCTTCGATTTTCGCCACCGGAATATCGAGCGCGAGGCCGGCTCCGATAGCCGCGAGAATGTTGTAAACGTTGATGCGACCGACCAGCGACGAATGTACTTCCAGTTTTCCGGCGGGCGTTTGCGCCGTGAATTCCAGGCCCGCAAAACTGAGCGAAAATTTCCTGGCCGTGAGATCGGCGCCTTCCTTCAAGCCGTAGGTCAGCGTTCTCTTGGCCAGCGCTTCCAGACGCGGCGCGTACGCATCGTCCATATTAAGGACAGCGGTGTCCGGAGCGCCCGCCCCGGTGCCTTCAAAAAGCAAGCGCTTCGCTGCGAAATACTCCTCGAACGTTTTATGAAAATTCAGGTGGTCACGCGTCAGGTTGGTGAAAATCGCCACCGCGAAGTGGCAGCCCCAGGTGCGCCCCATCGCCAGCGCGTGCGAACTGACTTCCAGAACCGCGTGCGTTCCCCCGGCGTCGCACACTTCCGCAAACATCTGCTGCAAGTCGAGCGATTCCGGAGTGGTGTTCGTCGCCGGACGAAAACCCTTCGGCGTTTGATATCCGGTGGTGCCGATGCGTGCGGTGGTCATCCCCGCCGCCTGCAGAATCGAGTCCACGATAAAGGTGATAGTCGTCTTCCCGTTCGTACCAGTCACGCCCACCAACTGCAAGGCATCGGCGGGATGCCCGTAGAAATTGGCAGCCGCGAGCGCGAGCGCCCGGCGTTCTTGGCCGGGCATCAGCTCGATCCATGCAAGATCCGGCGCAATTCCAGCCAGCCGCGGCAGAGGGGTGGCCACCGCTATCGCGCCGCGCTCAATCGCGCTTGCGACGAATTCGTTCCCATCCGCTTTCGCTCCGGGTAACGCGAAAAACAGCACATCGCGAGTCACCTTGCGGCTGTCGCAAACAACCCCCAGAATGGGCGTGCTGATGCTCCCCGTCACGCGGATGCCTTCGATTTCCGCAACTACTTCTCTTAACTCCATTTCAATCTCAGCGCGCTTCCGGTGACGTCTGGTAGCAGATTGCACTTTTCGGCCGCCTTCCACAACGGATCTCAATTTGTATTCCTTTGCGTTTTTGCGTTCATAGCATCGGGTCGCGATGCCGGTAAAGCCCCTGGCATTGACTGTGCCGCGTTGCGCCCGAAGCGCACCGTCACGCGGCTGCCCCGCATAACCACGGTGCCGGCTTGCGGCGACTGTTCGAGAGCAACTCCACTCCCAATCAGCGCGGGCACTAAACCGAGGCGCAGGCATGCCTCGGTAACGCCCCGCACTGTTTGCCCGGACATGTCGGGAACGGTAACTGCATCTTCTTCGCCAAAGGCCACGGTCGGCGCGGAAGTTTGCGCGCTAGGGTTCGTCTTCGCCACTGCCGCCTGAAAACTCGCCTCGCTTTCCGTGTTCGAAGAGTCCGCTGCCTGGCGAGCTTTACCGGCATCTGTCCCGCCCGAATTGCTCTTGGCCGTCTGCGTGTCAGGCTGCGTCGGCACATCGTGCTCCACATCGAGATAAGCGAGTACCTGTTCGGCGATGCGTTTGAAGACCGGACCTCCGGTATCACCGCCGAAGTGCTGGCCAACCGGCGAATCGAAGACCACCAGAATCGTTACCGCCGGCTCGTTCACCGGAGCAATACCCACGAACGACGCGAAATATTGGTTCGGCGAATAACGGCCGGTGTTCGGGTCAATCTTCTGCGCCGTCCCGGACTTCCCTGCGGCGGTGTAACCGTTTAGTTCAGCCTTCTTGCCGGTTCCTTCCAGGACCACGCTTTCCATCATCTCGCGCAGCGTGGCAGCAGTCTTCGGGTCGCTGGCTTGCTTCACTTCGCCACGGGGAGGCAGGGCGATGGGCGAACCACCACGAATTTCTTGCACAATGCGGGGCGGGTAAAGCGTTCCGCCATTCGCAACGGCGGAGATTGCCGAGATGATCTGCACCGGCGTCACGCTTACTTCCTGTCCGATAGCCAGCGAACCAATCGAGCTGGGCGTCCAATTTTCCAGCGGACGCAACAGGCCGCGATTTTCTCCCGGCAATTCGACGCCGGTCAGTTGGCCAATCCCGAAGTCGCGCATGGTGTCGTAGAACTTCGGGGCGCCCAGCTTCAAGGCGATTTTGATCGTGCCCACATCGCTCGACTGCGCCAGAACCTCGCGCACGCTCAAAATTCCGAACGGCTTATGGTCGTGAATCAGCCGGCCAGCCACCACGATGGACCCTTCCTGGCAATCCACCAGTTCCTCAGGATTGGTGACCCCATTCTCGAGCGCTCCGGCCATGGTGATGATCTTGAAAGTCGAGCCCGGCTCGTACGCGGCCGTCACCGCGCGGTCCATGCGCCGATCCTCGGAATATTTTCCGTAATCGTTCGGGTCGAAAGGGGGAGCAACGGCGACCGCAAGCAGCGCGCCGGAATTCGGGTCTTGCACAACGACGGTGCCCGTCTGCGCGTGCGTTTCCTCCATGCCGCGCGCCAGCTCTTTCTCGGCGATGTATTGGATCGTTTCATCAATCGTGAGAACGACGCTCGCACCCGGATCAGCAGCTGCTTCGCGACGATCGTAGAAACGCCGCTTGCCATCGGCCATCACCATCACCCGCCCCGGCCGCCCGCGAATCCACTTGTCTAATTCGTGTTCGATGCCGCCCATGCCTTTTTCGTCCACATCCACCCAGCCCAGCACATGCGCGAGCAATTCGTGCTGTGGGTACACGCGGCGGTTTTCCTTTTCGAAAAACACGCCCTTCAAATTCATGTCGTCAATGCGCTCGACGGTTTCAGGAGAGAGTTTCTTCGCCAGGCGGACGGGTTTGCTGGCTTCGCGGATTTTCGTTTCAAGTTCTTCGGCGGGGATATCCAGGGCGCGCGAAAGCAGCCGCGCGACCATTTCCGGATCCTTGATGTCCACAGGGTCCGCAAAAACCGAGTCCATCGGAATGCTGATGGCCAATTCCCGGCCCTTGCGGTCGTAGATCACGCCGCGCATGGGACTGATTTCAAATACGTGCTGTTGCTGATGCTGGGCTTTTGCGAAGTACTCGCTATAGCAGAAGAGCTGGAGGTAACTCAGGCGGGCCAGCACCGCCCCCATCCAAACCACCGCCACGACCCAGACCACCAACCAGCGGAGACGCGGGCTGCGCTGCTCCATGGTTTCCGCCCTGACTTACGAAAGACTTTGCCCGGCAACCACTCGACTTGGGTTGCCTGAGCGGGCCCAGCCAGCAGGCCACAGAAAATTTGCGACCGGGACCTTGCTAGCAGGTCGCTCTCGCGAAGAAATTCACGGCCGCGGCGGCTGCAATGCGCGCGCCTGAGCCACGACCGCCTCGGTCGAGCCTTCCGCGGGCGTTACTTGTCCCGGCACGGAAATCGTCAGTCCCAGCTGGTTGCGCGCAATCCAATCCACGCGCTCGTAGCCCTTCAAGGACGCGATTTCCACGTGAAGCTGCTGGTTTAATTGCGCAGACTGCGCTCGCGCCGCTGCCAGTTGCTCCACTTGATAGCGCAGGCGGATGCACTCGAAATGCTGCCAGGCATAAACCAACAGGCAAGCCGCGATGGCGCCGCCTGCCGCCACGCGCCGCCAGTATTCCTGGAAGCGCGCCGGAGCCATCGGGCGCACCAGCCGCGAGTTATCAATCCGTTTTACTGTGTGATATTGAGTCATGACCGCACCTGGGGCGCCGGGCGTTCTCCGCCGAAGCGGTTCTCCGCCGTCGCCACCTTCTCGATTACGCGCATCTTCGCGCTCCGGGCCCGCGGATTGGCTGCGATTTCCGCGCCTCCGGGCTGAATCACTTTTTTGGTGAGCACCTGAAACCCGCCGTCGCGGGCCAAACGCTGAAATTCATGCTTTACGAGCCGGTCTTCCAAAGAGTGATAACTGAGGACGATCCAGCGTCCTCCCAGATTCAAAGTGGCAGGGGTACGCGAAAGAAACTGCCCGAGTTCCTCCTCTTCTCGATTCACCGCTATCCGCAGCGCCAGAAACGTTTTTGTCGCGGGATGCAGTCTCTGCCTTCCCCTTGCTTTTCGTCCCCCTGCCACAACCGTTGCCAGATGCGCGGTGTCGCGAATGGGCCGCGCCCGCACGATCGCTCTGGCGATTCTGCGTGAATCCCTCTCCTCCGCCTTCTGGTAGAGAAGATCGGCCAGCTCTTTTTCCGGCCATTGATTCACAATCTCGTCCGCTGTCAGCGGTGCATCGGGACTCATCCTCATGTCCAGAGGACCGGCCCAGCGGAAAGAAAATCCGCGCTGAGGGCTATCCAGTTCGAGGCTGGAGACCCCCAAATCGGCGAGCACTCCATCAAATAGCGGCCAATGATTTGCCGCCGCCACTTCGCCGATGTTCGAAAAGTCCGACTGCACCAGAATCACCTGCCGCTCGTGCGGCCCCAATCGCTCCCGCGCAATTGCCAGCGCCTGCGGGTCGCGATCCATCCCCAAAACTCGCCCGGTCGTCAGCCGCTTGGCGATCTCCGCTAAATGACCGCCCGTGCCAACCGTCGCATCCGCATACGTTCCTTCGGGCCGTATCCGCAGCCACTCCAGAATCTCCGCGGCCAGTACCGGCGTATGCAGCACGCTCAAAACTTAAACGCCCAGATCGTCCAGTGCCTTTTCGTCTTCCGCCGTCATCGGATTACGGTTCATTTGATCCAGGAACCGGGCATGATTCCAGACTTCCAGGTATGTCAGCTGCCCCTGAACGTCCACTTCGCCCTTCATCTCCGCCGATTCCCGCAGTACGGGTGGAATTAAAATGCGCCCCTGCCCATCCACCTCGACCACCTGTCCGTAATAATTTGTGCGCGATAGGAATTTCTGTTTCGCGGCGTTGTGCGAGGAGAGTTTCGCCAGCTTCTTTTCGATCTCTTCCCATGCTTTCATGGGATAGATCGTGGCGCGATCGCCCTTCGTTGACGTCACGTAGAACTTCGTGCCCGTCTTGCGCAGTTCGGCCAGAAAATCCGCGGGAATTTTCACCCGCCCTTTCTCGTCGACTGTCGCTAGATAGTTGCCCCGCAGCATGAAAGTCCTTCGCTTGCCCGACCGGCGTTTGCGCCCGTGCAATCACTCGCTGGTTCGCCCCTGCAATTGCCTTCGGATACGAAACTGTTTCTTTTTGATTCGCCGCTGCTGCTAGCTGGGCCCGCCACGACTTGCTTCTAGGATCGCCACGACCCTACACTCTCTACCACTTTGCGCCACTTTCTCCCACTTGGTGCCCCGATTGTAGATAGGTTCGCGAACATGTCAAGCGGAATTCTTCTTAGAATGAGAAATATTTGTGGAAATGCGCAGACGCGCGCACGCAAGTTGTGGTGGCCTTCGCAGGCAACCACAATTAGTAGGGGATGTTCACGAAGACGCTCGTACTGCTAGTCCCTGCGTTGCAGAAAAAAATATAAAATGTTTTGTAAGAGTTAACAAGAAGACTGGTTCTGCCCGCACGCTACGGATTGCTAGGATTGCGCACGGAATTCAGGCCGCGCAGGACCGACTGCTCGTCGGGATTCAAACCCTGCATGAATCGGGGATCGTTCAACGCCTTCTGGCGATCTTCGGGCGCCATTCCCTGCAGCGTGTGCAGACGATCGGTAACCACCTGCTTGCGGTCCGGCGACATCTGCTGCCACTTGGGCAAGAGCGTTCGCTGCACGTACTGCTTCTGCTCGGCAGACATGTGCTGCCAATTGTCATAGCTGTGCTGGATACGGTCCCGCTCCGCGGGCGACAGATTGTTCCACTTCTGGAGGTTCTGGCGAATCTGCTGCTGCCTTTCGGGCGGCAAGTTCCTGAACCGCTCATTGTTCTGCATGAAGTGTTCTTGCTGCTGCGGTGACATGTTCCGCAGCCGCTGTCCCCACGCCGGAGGCAGGTTGCCTGCCTGGCGGCCGCTCTCCCCGCCATTCACGCCGCCGCCGTTCGGATTATTGGGCGAATGGAACGCATTCCCATTCGCGGGCTCGGTCGCGCGAGGATTTCCGGCCGCCCCGTTCTGGGCGGGCCGTCCGTTATTCGCATATGCAGGAGGATGAAACGAATTGGGTGGATGCGCGGCGTTGGGATTCCCTTGCGCGTTGTTGGGCCGTCCCTGCTGGCCATTCCTATTAATCGGCGGATGAAACGCGCGTTGCGGCCGCGCGACCTGATTCCGGTTTTGCCTGGCCGGGCCAAACGCCCGCGCATTTTGCGCGCGCATGGCCATCCCGGGCGAATCGAAGCGCGGCCCGCCGCCGCGTCTTTGCGCCAAGGCAGGCTGCGCCGCAAGCCCTAACCAGAGCGCAATTGCTAGCGCAAAAAATGTCTTGGCACAACGCATCGGCATTCCAACCTTATTCCTCCGCGGGCGGCTGCTCGCTACCGTCCGAATTCGGACTCGGCGGCTGCGCTTGCTGGTCCGGCGCGGCATCCGCCGGCACTTCCGACAGAGCGTCAAACTTGCTCAACACGTCGTAATTTTCGAGCACGCCCAAATCTTTAATTGCCTCGAAATCCTGCTGTTCCGTGGCCGCCGGATTCACCTCGCGCGGCAACTTCGCCATCCACACACTCAGCACCAGCAGCAAAGCAACGGAAAATGCCAGCCGGGGCTGCGGCACCAGCCAGCGGAGCCAGCGCGGCCGCGGTT
The DNA here is from genome assembly GCA_963795005.1 of uncultured Acidobacteriota bacterium. Classification (GTDB taxonomy): domain Bacteria; phylum Acidobacteriota; class Terriglobia; order Acidiferrales; family UBA7541; genus Palsa-295. The sequence continues at coordinate 117,183 of CAWCGE010000024.1, forward strand.
CTTCTGCGATCTGCGCGCGAATACGCGCATCGAAACCCAGCGAAGGCTCAACCAGCGGCACCTCATCCAGCACGCCCCACAGCTTGCGGAATCCTTCCGCGCGCTCGTGGCAGGCGCGGCAGGCGGCCAGATGCTCTTCCACCTCATGCCGCTCCGCCGAATTCGCGCGGCGATCCAGATACGCAATCAATTGCTTGGAAACCTCTTCGCACTTCTTCATGATGGCCGTCCTTCCCCTGCGCGATGCGCCACCGGCTGGGCCACAAGTGGTGCCAGTTGCACTCGCAAGGCCTCGTAAGCGCGAAACAAAAGCGACTTCAGCGCGCTTTCCGAGCATTCCAGAATTTTCGCGATTTCCGCGTAATCCATCTCTTCGTACTTGTGCAGCAGCACCGCCGCGCGCTGCTTTTCCGGCAATGACGCAATCGCCCGGCGAATAAAATCCGCCCGGTCGCGCTCGATCATGTGCTCGTCAATGCGCAGTTCGCGCGCGGGCAATTGCAGCGGCGCCTGGTCTTCTTCCACGGGCGCGTCAATCGAAACGTCCATCTGGCGGTGCCGGTTGTCGCGCAGCGAATTCAGCGCCAGATTGGTGGCAATGCGGAACAGCCAGGTGGTGAATTTCGCGCTCGGAGAATACTGCTTCCGCGCGCGATAAACGCGTAAAAAAACTTCCTGCGCCAAGTCTTCCGCCGTCGCCGTATCTCTGACCATCCGGTACAGAAAATTGATCAGGGGCGTGCGATACTTCTGGAGGAGAAGGTTAAAGGACGCCTCATCCCCCGCCTTCACGTCCAGCATCAATTGGACGTCAGACCTGGTCATGGCCCCCACATTGTACCTAACACCTGCGGTGCCATAAAGTTGCAGCGCGTGTGAATGTTCCATGAGTGGCGCTCCGGTACTAGCTATGAAACCCGGACGAGCCGAAAAAGTTGCCTTGAATAGCGTTGGCGTTGCAACCACCGAGCGCGCCTTAAATCTTTAGCTGCAGCAAGTTAGACGTGGAACAGCACCTTGAGTCCCAACATGATGGCGACGCCCAGGAATACTAGCAGCGCCATGCCGATTCCGGGCTCGTGGTTCACTTCGGGGATCAAGTCAGAGGCAGCCACATAGAGCGTCACCCCGGCGGAAAGCGGGAGCGCAATTCCCACTGTGCCGCGCAGCAGGAACATGAAAGCCATGCCGAGCAGGGTAGCTCCGCCCAAAATGATCGATGACACGAACGCGGTGCGGCGGCTCTGGCCGCTGGCCAGCATCAACGACGCCACGGTAAACCCCTCCGGCAACTTGTGCAGAAAGACCGCGACGAAAATCACGCCTCCCAGCCAGGTGGAAACCAAAAGGCCGGACGCGATCGCCACTCCATCGAAGAACGTGTGAATTCCCAAGCCCAGCAGCGCCGCGTAACTCGCATGCGCATGCGAAATTTCTTCGTGGTGCGTCTCTTCGCCAAAATGAAAATGCGGCGCCAGGGTATGTTCGAAAAAATGCACTACGAAGTATCCGGCAAGGACCAGCACAAACACCGAGCTGGTATCTTGAAACAAAAATTGGTGGTCGCCGCGCAGCTTCAGCGATTCCGGAATCATCTCCATCACCGCGGTCGCCAGCATGAACCCCGCGCCCAGCGCGATGAAATATTTCAAGTAATGCCGTGACCATTGCCGGTGCGCGATCAGCGATCCGCCGAGCACATTGGCTCCCGCCGCCGTCAACCCCAGCAGCAAGCCCACCAGAATGCGAATTGTGAGAGGCGAATCCATCATCTTCTGTCGAGTGCGGTGGCTTGCCACCGCCTTGCCGTGGCCTGGCCATCCCTTTGCTACCCGTCAGCCACTCACTGTTACGAAAGAACGAATACTTGACGACTACGAAGCGCGCATTTTATGGGCCGATACGATAAATAGATTCGTGCGAACGCCCCAACCAGAAACGCAGTGAGAAATGCTGCATCTTGCCAGCGGAGCGGCGTTGCGACGCCGTATTTTTCCTGCGGCCAGACGTAGTGCTCTTGATCGTCTCGACAACGGTGCCTATCCAGAGCACGCCACCGACAAGCGCCGAGATGCTGCGAGGGGTTCGCATCCTGAACTCCCTTCTACAAAAGCGAACGCGGCGGGAAATCAAACGCTATCTTGTAGCCGGCGCAACACTTCGCGTGCGCGTCTCAACTCAGCCGGAATGCCGGAACAAAATGACATCGCCGTCTTGCACGATGTATTCCTTGCCCTCGAGCTTCACTTTCGCCTTTTCGCGCGCGGCCGCGAAACTTCCGGCCTTGATCAAATTTTCCCAATTCACGACTTCGGCCTTGATGAATCCGCGCTCGATGTCGCTGTGAATCGCGCCCGCCGCTTCCTGCGCGTTCATCCCGCGCTTGATCGTCCACGCGCGGCATTCCGGCTCGCCCGCCGTGAGAAACGAAATCAGGCCGAGCAATTGGTAACTGGCTTGAATCAACCGGTCGCGGCCCGATTCCTTCAGCCCGTAAGCATTCATCATTTCCGCGGCTTCTACTTCTGGAAGTTCCGCCAGCTCCGCTTCAATCTTTCCGCAGAATGGCACTACTGCCGTCTGCGGCTTCGACGCCAGTTTTTCCAGGTGATGCTTCTCAATCACGCGGTCAATGTCCGCCGCCTCTTCGTCGCCCAGATTCAGCACGTACAGCATCGGCTTGCGCGTCAGAAATTCGAAGCCGGTGAGCATTTTCAATTCCTCGGGTTTGAATTCCAGTTCGCGCAAAGGCTGCTCGGCTTCGAGCGCCTTGCGGCAACGCGTCAGGAGCGCCAGTTCCGCCTCGAGGAGCGTCTCTTTCTTTTTCTTCAGGTCTTTTTCCAGCCGCTCGATGCGCTTCGAAGCCTGTTCCAGGTCGTAGAGCATCAACTCGATTTCTACGCTCTCGATATCGCGCAAAGCGTCAAGCGACCCGCCTTCCTGCGGGACCGCGGGATTTTCGAACAGCCGCACAACGTGCGCCAGCGCATCCGCTTCCCGCAAAGGCACCAGCGACGCCGAATTTTTCTCGCGGTCCTTCTGCAATCCGCCCACGTCCACATACTCGATCGTCGCGAACGTGTTTTTCTTGGGCTTGAAGATCTCCGCGAGCTTCAGAACGCGCGCGTCCGGCACCTTCGCGATCCCCACATGCGCCTGATTGGGCGCGCTGCGCCCTTCGACGCGTGCCCCGGTGAGTATCCGAAATAAGCTGGTCTTCCCTACGTGGGGCAACCCAATAATTCCTGTTTTCATGAGCCCACGATACTAACACAGCGGCACAGCCGCACCGTGGTCAGCGCGATTCCTTCGAATTTGTAGCGGCCGGTGCGTCGGGCGCACTTCGCAACGCACCGGGCATCCGTCCGTCGTCGCGAATTCGCATACGCCATCCGCCGATTGTGCAGGAGGCTGCTCGTCCGGTATCCTTCAAACGCCATGGCCGAAAATATTTCTCTTCCGTTCGATCAGCTCAAGGCGCATGAATTTCTCCGCGGCATAGACAAACGCCTAGCCCGCGTGATCGAAAAAACCGGCGCATTCCAATTCAAGTTGGACGAATGTGACAGCGTCTACGAGTCGCTGCTCGAAGCCATCACCTACCAGAGCATCAGCGGCAAAGCCGCCGCCACGATCTTCGCGCGCATCAAGGCGCTTGGCTCAAACGGCCTCTGCCCCACGCCCGGAGAAATCCTCGCGACGCCCAATCAAAAGCTGCGCGAAGCTGGCCTTTCCAACGCGAAAGCCGCCGCGATGAAGGATCTTGCGCAGAAAACCATCGAAGGAATTGTACCCACGCTCGAAGAAGCCGCAAAATTATCAGACGAAGAACTCGTCGAGCGCCTGATTTCCGTGCGCGGCATCGGCGCATGGACGGTAGAAATGTTCCTGATCTTCCGCCTCGGCCGCCCGGACGTCCTGCCCATCCACGATTACGGCGTCCAAAAAGGCTTCGCGCTAACCTACGGCAAAAAAGTAATCCCCAAGCCGCGCGAACTAGCCGCCTTTGGCGAGCGCTGGCGCCCCTACCGCAGCGTAGCCAGCTGGTACATGTGGCGCGCGATCGAACATTACGGCAAAACCCGCAAGCTCACAAAAAACACCAAGGCCACGGCGAACAGACGCGCAAAGAATGCGAAGCAGGTGAAGCGCAAAGGGAAAAGAAAATCAAAAGCGCGCAGATGAGCTACGTTCGAACGGTCAGGAAGAGCGCAGCCACTCCGATCAGCAGCGTCGCGCCTTCCAGTTGCACCGAAACGCCGTGCAGACGGTCGAATTCGACGCGCAATGGGCTGTCCTTCGGCGTCGCCGCAACGGAACCCATCTCTGTTCGCAGCTCGTTCATGCGCCGAATCACCAAGTGTTGCGAAATAATGGTGAGCATCACCATTATCATCACGCCCAGCACCGGCAGTATCAGCCGTTTGCCCGCGCCCGCCGAAGTCACCGCCATCGCAGCCGAAGCTAGCAGAAACAACAACCCCGCAATCACTCCCAGGGTGTGCAGTCGGCGTAGCGTGAACTCCACCAGCACGCCAGCCTGGTCCTGGCTCGAGAGGACGCGAAATGCCCCCGGCGCCACCGCCGCGCTAAAGTAGAAAATCGAGCCCAGCCATGTACCTAATGCGAACACCTGTACGAATCGCAGGATGCTGGTCATCAACGATTTCCGTTAGAATGATTTTTTGGCCGGAGCAGAACTACGGGGGGACTCGCGTGACGGAACTGGCAAAGAAATTCAGTCGCCATTTTAGCTACGAATGCTCTTCCGGCCGCATCTGAATGGATGGTGTAATTGGTGGGCGACCAAGGACTTGAACCTTGGACCTCTCCCGTGTGAGGGGAGCGCTCTAACCACTGAGCTAGTCGCCCACCGGACCTACTTTTTGTAGCAGAAGGCCACGCGAATTGCAAACAACGGTCACTGGCGCCAGCACCCGTCTCGCCGAGCTTTTGCGCTCGATCTCCTGTGTTGTAAAGGGCAAGGACGACGTCATCCAGCTGGCCCTCACCACGCTGCTCGCCCGTGGGCACTTGCTCATCGAAGACGTTCCCGGCGTCGGCAAGACCACTCTCGCGCAGGCGCTGGCCCGCTCGTTTCACTGCACCTTCCAGCGCATTCAATTCACTTCGGACATGCTGCCCAGCGACGTGATCGGCGTCAGCGTGTTCAATCCCGCGACGCAGGAATTCGAATTCAAGCCCGGGCCGATTTTCGCTAACATTATCGTCGCGGACGAAATCAACCGCACCACGCCCAAAACGCAATCTTCGCTGCTCGAAGCCATGAACGAAGCGCAAATCACCGTGGACAATCACACTCATCCGCTGCCGAATCCATTTTTAGTGCTGGCCACTCAGAACCCCATCGAGCATCACGGCACCTACCCGCTGCCCGAATCGCAGCTCGACCGCTTCCTCATGCGCATCAAGATGGGCTACCCCTCGCGCGACAGCGAAAAAGAAATCATCCGCAATAATGCCGGCCACGCCCCGGTGGAAAAAATCGCGCCGGTGATGGACGCGGCCGACGTGATCGCCATGCAGGAATCCGTCGCCAAGGTGAAAGTGGACGAAAGCCTGCTGGATTACGCGCTCGAAATCGTCGAACGCACGCGCCAGACCGAACAATTGAGTCTGGGCGTGAGTCCCCGTGGCGCCGTTATGCTGCATCGCGCCGCGCAAGCGCGCGCTTTCCTCGAAGGCCGCGATTACTGCCTGCCGGACGATTTCAAGCGACTCATCGTTCCGGTCTTCGCGCACCGCGTGGTGGTCAGTTCACGCTACATTTCCACGCAAAAAAAATCCGAGCAAGCCGAAACCATTCTCGGCGAAATCCTCGATTCCACCCGCGTCCCTGTTTAGAACTCATGTTCACTCAACGCGCAATGCTGTCACCCCGAGCGAAGCGCGGGACCTCTGTTCCGCCTTGCGTCGCAGGATTGCAAGCCGCTCGGTACTGCGCTCGAGCGGCCACGCAATCCCGGAGCGCGCAATAATGGCTGTTTCGCCCGTTCTGCGCATGTGGCGCGCTCGCGATAAGCCGGGCTGGCGCAATTTCGGCGTCGCCATGCTGGTCCTTTCTCTGGCGCTGATTGTCGCGCTTTTCTCCGCCGCCGTCGCGCAACAAGGCCGCGTCCTGCTCGCCGCCGTCACTACGGTCATCGCACTCGGGCTCGCTGCGTGGGTCGCCATCACCATCGTGCCTAACCTCGCGCGGCGCACCAGCCTCCGCTGGGTCGTCTATCAAGTGGATTATCGGCTCACGCGAGAAGGAATGGTTTACCTCGGCGTCGTTTTTGTCTTGATTCTGGCGTCTGGCAACACCGGAAACAATCTGCTGTTCATGATTCTGGCCTGCTCGATCGCGGGTATCCTGGTTTCCGGCATTCTTCAGCGCGCGGTGCTCACGGGAATTGACTTGAAATTCGATATGCCCGAGCACATTTTCGCCCAGCAGCCGGTGCTCGCCGAACTCGAGTTGCGTAACGAAAAACAGTGGTGGCCGTCCTTTTCGCTCCGCGTCATCGGCGCGAATAAAAAAGACTTAGGGCAAATCCTGACGCGCCCGGTATTTTTTCCTTACATTCCCCGCCTCGGCTTCGCGCGCCAGAAAGTGCAACTCATTTTTCCGCATCGCGGCGCCTATCGCCAGGATGCTTTTGGCATCCGCACGCGTTTCCCGTTCGGCTTCTTCGAAAAAACGCGCGAGGTGGATTCCAAGCTGGAAATGGTAGTGTATCCGCGCGTCGCGCCCACCGACCATTTCTACGAGGTGCTGCCGCTGCTGAGCGGCGAGATGGTGAGCTATTTTCGCGGCCGCGGCCACGAACTGCATTCCTTGCGCGACTATCTGCCCAGCGATAGCGCCCGCGTAGTAGATTGGAAAGTAACCGCGCGCGCCGGCCGCTTGATGGTCCGCGAATTTGCGCGCGAAGACGAACGTCGCGTGATGCTCGTGCTCGATCCCTTCGTCGGGCGACCAGCCGCGGAGCCCGGCGCGAGCGCGGCGGGGGCCCAAACCAGCGCTGAAGGCGCCGCAGCCGCGCACGCGCAGCGCTTCGAGCGCGCCGTGTCCATGGCCGCGTGCATTGCCTGGCACTTCAACGAAATCAATTCGGTCCTGCAATTCCGCACGAACCGCTTCTCGACGCCCATGGCCCCTGCGGAAGAAATCATTTACGATGCTCTGCGCGAACTCGCCACGATCCAGCCGGATCAATCGTCCATCGGCGGCGCGTTCCTCGACGACCTCGCCGCCGACCACGAAATCTTTAAAATCATAATCACCGCCCGTCCGCAGAGCACCATCCCCACCGCGCTCTGGTCCTCCTCTTATTTTCTGTTCCTCAACGGCCTCTAGGGTCGGTCGTCCCGCCGATACCCGTACAAGAACCCGAGAATTAGAACAGCGGTCAAAGAAATGCGAGAATACGCCACGCATGAAAACGAATCTCACCGGCCGTGCGCGCAAAACTTTCCAAGTACGCCTTCTCGAATGGTTCCGCGCGCATCAACGCGATCTCCCCTGGCGCGCTAGTCGCGATCCCTATCGCATCTGGGTCGCGGAAGTGATGCTGCAGCAAACGCGCATCGCTGCGGTGATGCCTCACTATCAGCGTTTCCTCGACCGTTTCCCGACGGTCGAATCGCTAGCCCGCGCCGCGCAATCAGAAGTCCTGAAACTCTGGTCCGGCCTGGGCTACTACAGCCGCGCGCGCAATCTGCACGCCGCCGCGAAACAAATCGTCGCGCAGCATGGCGCAGAATTTCCACGCGAACTCGACGCCGCGCTCGAGCTCCCCGGCATCGGAGCGTACACGGCCGCCGCAGTCCTCAGCATTGCCTACGACGCCCCGCTCGCCGTGCTCGACGGCAACGTCGCGCGCGGCCTGGCACGCCTCTACGCAATCCGCGGCGATTTGCGCACACCAAAAACGTGGCGCGCCCTCACCGAGGCCGCCAATCGCCTCCTCGCCAAAGATTCCGCAAGCGATTGGAACCAGTCCCTGATGGAACTGGGCGAAGTTATCTGCACGCCGCAATCGCCCCGTTGCGGCCTATGCCCCGTCGTTTACTGGTGCCGCGCTCGCGCAAAAGGTCTCGTGGACGAAATCCCCGCGCCTCGCCGCAAACGCGCGCCCGTCCACATGAAAATCGCCGCGGCTATCTTGCTCGACCCGCGCGGCCGCACGCTGCTGGTAAAAGATCCCGGCGCCCACGACGGCGTTCTCTTTTCACGCATGTGGCAGTTCCCCGCTATCGAAGTCACGCGCCAACCGAAAGCCGCGCTCGCCACGCATCTGAGAGCAACTCTAAACCTGCCCGATGCCGCGCTAGAACTCGAAGCACTGCCCGCCGCGCGCCACAGCGTCACCTATCGCAACATCGCGCTGCTTCCATTTCTGGCGCGCGTTGAGCAACTTCCCCAACTCCCCCGCACCCGCATCCTCCCCCTAGCAAATCTCGCGAAAATCCCCATCTCCAGCGCCACCCGCAAAATCGCAGCCGCCGCGACCTCGCTTCCAGCCCGCGGCCCGGCCATTACACGATAGGCGTCGACCGCGCCGCGGCCTTGACCGCCAGTGTTAGCATCATAAATAGGCCATGGCCTCCACAGCGCGAGCCAGCGCGCCGCCCCTTCCGGCGGTGCAACGTTACTTCGAAGTTTCCTTGTTTCTGCTCGTCTCGACAGGCATTCTCGCCGTCGTCAGCACCGGCAAGCTCGACATTTTCTCGACGGCAATTCCCGTCATCGCGCTCGGCTACAAAGCCGTGCGTCTGTGGCACGGACGCCCGCCCGAGCTTTCCGTGCGCGTGGCCACCTGGCTGGTGCTCGCCTACTTCCTGTTTTTTCCATTTGATCTCTGGGTAGTTTCGCGTGCGCTTTCGGCCGGCGCGCCAAATCCTGCGCTCTATTCCGCACTGCTCGCTGCGGTCCACCTGATGCTGTTCGCCAGTTTGGTACGCCTGTTCTCCGCGCGCACCAATCGCGATTATGCGTTCCTGGCCATGCTCGCGGTCACCTGCATGCTGGCCGCGGCAATTCTTACGGTGGAAACGAGCTTCCTCGTCGCGCTCGCAATTTTCCTGATGCTTGCCGTCTCCACATTCGTAGCTCTGGAGATTCGCCGCGGAGCCAACAACGCCGTCTCGCCTCCATTCGAGTCCGGTTCGCCGCTGGCGCACCAGTTGAATCGCGCGCTGGGCCTCACATCCGTGCTGGTCGCCCTGGGCACTCTGGCGATCGGCGGTGTGATTTTTTTCGCGCTGCCGCGTTTCACTGCCGGTTACTTGAGCGCTCTGAGCCTGCAGCCTAAGCTGATGACCGGTTTCAGTGACAACGTCACCCTGGGCGAAATCGGCGAAATCCAGAAGAGCCACGCCGTGGTGATGCGCATACACATCGAAGGCGAACCTGCACGCGGGGATGGCATGCACTGGAGCGGCATCGTGCTCACCAATTTCGACGGCCGGCGCTGGTTCACGCCCTCGCATGAGCAGATCGCTTTTTTCCCCGATGCGACGGGCGTGTACCGGATTGGTTCGCCTCGCTTGCCGGCCGGTGATTCCTATCGGTTGCGCTACACCGTGCTGATGGAACCGCTCGCCAGCGACGCCATATTCGTAGCGCCGCGCATCGAGAGTCTCCGCGGACGTTTCGCAAATGACGTGGAGCCCGTCGGACCCACCCACCGAGCCAACTATCTTCTGGTTGATCCCACCGAATCGCTCTCCAATCCCTTCCACAACGGTACCAAAGTTCGTTACGAGGCCAGCTCCAATGTTCCCAACGTGCCTCCGGCGCAATTGCGCATCGCCTCCGCGGTGTTTCCCGCTTCGATCGCGCCGGCCTATCTGCAGGTACCCGCGCTCGATCCGCGCATCAAGAAACTCGCCCTACAAATCACCGCGGGCGCTCCCACCGAATACGACAAGGCCGCGAAAATCGAGCAGTACCTGAAAGCCCATTACGACTACACGCTCGATCTGCGCGGCCCTCTCAGCAACGATCCATTGGCCCATTTTCTTTTTACCAGCCGCGCCGGCAACTGCGAATATTTCGCCGCGGCCATGACCGTGATGCTCCGCGACGTAGGCATTCCCGCGCGTTACGTGGGCGGGTTTCTTTCCGGCGAATACAACGACGTCGGCGGCGATTGGATTGTGCGCGCCAGTGACGCGCACGTCTGGGTGGAAGTTTTTTTTCCCGGCTACGGATGGATCACCTTTGATCCCACTCCTCCCGGTGAGGCCAAGCGCGCTGGACTAATGCAGCGACTGAGCATGTACTGGGATTGGTTTCAGTACGCATGGGGCGAGTGGATAATCAACTACGACTTTGCCCATCAAATCACGCTCGCGCAGAACGTCCAGAAAACCTCGCGCGATTGGAGCGACAGTGCGCGGAAGTACTATCGCGATAAAGAGCGCCAAACCATGGACGCGATCGTTGCGCTCGACAAGAAAACCGAGGCGTCACCTTATTTCCTGCCCAGCTTGCTCGTCTGCTTGATGGCCCTGCTGCTGTACTTGCGCGGGCGCACCGTGATCGCTTACATCTTGGCGCGCTGGAGCTTGCGCGCGCGGAATCGCGGCAACGTCACCGCTTCGCTCGCCACTTTGGAATATCGCGAAATGCTGCGCCTGCTCGAAAAACGCGGCTGGAAAAAATCCGCGTCGCAAACCGCACAGGAATTCGCCGCCGCAATTGCCTCCGCAGATGTAGCCGCGCCGGTCGCACAGCTCACGCAGCTATACCAATCCGCCCGCTTTGGCGATCATCCAGCGCCAGTAGCCCAAATGTCGTCGCTCTTAAGCGCCATCCGCGAAGTCATCCGCGCCAGCAAACCATCGAAGAAAACAGGCGTAACGTAACCTAACAAGAGCCTTCGTAGCGGCGCACTTCAGTGCGCCATCGGTGTCACCCCGCTGGCCGATGCGGTGTGCTGGCGGTCTGACGACTGCCGTTCGCGACCCGTGTGCTAGAATTATGTCTTCCGCAACAGCCAAAGGACCGCAGCATATGCCGAAAGTCGGATTCGTCAGCCTAGGATGCCCGAAGAACCTCGTGGATACTGAGGTGATGATGGGCATTCTTGCGCGCGCAGGCTACGAACTCACTCCCCGCGCCGGCGAAGCCGACATTCTGGTCGTCAACACCTGCAGCTTCATCGAGCCCGCGCAAAAAGAGTCCGTGGACTCCATCCTGGAAATGGCCGAATACAAAAAATTCGGCCGCGCGCAAAAATTAATCGTCGCCGGGTGCATGGTCGAACGCTACCGCAACGACATCCGCGAACAAATTCCTGAAGTGGACGCGGTGATTGGCACCGGCGAAATCGAAAAAATCCTTGCAGCCTGCGAAAGCCAGTTGCGTCACGACGATCCGCACGCCGCCGATCTTCCCACCTATCTTTATCACGACGCGACGCCGCGCGTTCTCGCGACGCCCGGCCACACGGCGTACATCAAAATTAACGAAGGCTGCGACCATCCCTGTACTTTCTGCGTGATTCCGCAACTGCGCGGAAAATTCCGCAGCCGCAGGTTCGAATCGGTTGTGCGCGAAGCCGCGAATCTGGCCGCTGCGGGCGTCCGCGAAATTTCCCTGATCGGCCAAGACACTACTTTTTACGGTGAAGACCTCGGCATTCGCGACGGCCTCGCCACCCTGCTCGAACGCCTCGCGCAAATCGACGAGCTCAACTGGGTGCGCTTTCTTTACTGCTACCCGAATCGCATCACGCCGCGCCTGCTCGATACCATCGCCGCGCATCCGCGCCTCGCGAAATATCTGGATGTTCCGCTGCAGCACGCCAGCCGCAGCGTGCTGGCCCGCATGAAACGCGGCTCAAATGGCGACGCCTTCCTGAAAATGATCGAGAAAGCGCGCAAAGCAATCCCTGGCATCTCGCTTCGCACCTCCTTCATCGTCGGCTTCCCGGGCGAAACCGAAAACGATTTCCGCGAACTCTGCGATTTCGTGCGCGTCGCCGAATTCGATTGGATGGGCGTCTTCGCCTATTCCGACGAAGACACCTCGAAAAGTTTCGCCCTGGAAAATAAAGTGGACGCAAAAACAACCGCGCGCCGCCACGACACGCTAATGTCCATCCAGAAGAAAATCTCAGCGCGCAAGCTGCGCAGCAAAATCGGCCAGCAACTGCAAGTCATGCTCGAAGGCCCATCCAAAGATACCGATCTGATCTGGGAAGCCCGCCTGGAAGGGATGGCCCCAGAAATTGACGGCAAGGTCTACGTAACTGAATTCGCAGGCGTAAACGACGCAGCAGACCTTCCCGCTGCAGGCAGCCTGGCCACAATCGAAATCACAGAATCGAAGGATTACGATCTTATCGGTCGAGTCGTCGATTTCGAAAAGCCCAACCCCGCCGCCAACGCGACCCGCCGTCAGCCCGTTGGCGCCGCGTCGCCCTTCCCAATCCTCGCGTAAATCGTTGCGCGGCACGTCTTCTGGACCCGCAAATTTGCGGCGGCCAACCCGTATTCAAAGGCACGCGCGTGCTCTTGCGAGCTGTCCTGGCTGGTCTGGCGTCCGGCGAGACTCCTGAGGGGCTCCTCGCGGGCTACCCTTCTGTGAAGCCCGAGGACATTCAAGCCGCGATTGCTTTCGCTGCAGCATCCGCGGAAGACGATCTTCCGGTTCCATCGACTCCGCAGGTCCGATGAAAGTTAAGTTGGACGAAAACCTCACAGTCCTTATCGTTCCGATTTTAAGCAAGCTTGGTCACGACGCGCAGACCACGATTGCAGAAGGACTTAGGGGCAAACTCGACCAAGGACATCTGGCGAGCGGCGCAAGTAGAAGCACGATTTCTGATGACCCAAGACATGGACTTTTCTGACATCAGACGGTTTGCGCCGGTACGGTCCGCGTCCTTCGCCCTTAAACACAACATCGAATCTCGCTATCGGGTGGTTTGCGGTATCCTCTGCATATGAAGCGTCGTTGCCCCATCTGCAAGAAACCCACGGATTCGGACACGAGTGCCGAATTCCCGTTTTGCAGCGAACGCTGCAAACTCCTCGACCTGGGCGCCTGGGCCAGCGAAAAATACGTGATCAGCGAACCCGCCGTAGACGAAACGCTCTTTGAAGACGTGGACCACAATCCAAAAGATGAACACAAAAACTGATCCCGCCTGGTCGGACGATCCCGCCGCATCAAGCGCGCAGACATCATTGCCCTCCGGCATCGCCTCCTCCGCTACACCGCAACCAGCCCCGCCGCCCAATCCAAATTTCGCGCTCTTCGTTGCCACGGCCGGCGGTCTCGGCTACTTTCCGAAAGCGCCCGGCACTTGGGGTTCACTTGTTGGCGTGACTTTGGCGCTGATCCCGTCGTGGATTTTCTTCGGCTTCGCCGCCGTACGCATCGCTATAAACCGCGGTGATAACAGCATTTTTTGGAAAACGTCAGTTTGGTACACCGATCCCGTCTTGTGCGCGCAGATCGTTCTCGCCCTTCTCATCGCTGCAGTCGGAGTTTGGGCTTCCGATCGCGTTGCAAAGCGTTTCCGGGAGAAGGATCCCCCGTACGTTGTGATCGACGAAGTATCGGGACAACTTCTCACTTTGCTTCTCGGATGCGGAATACCGATCTGGTGGAAAAGCGCGGCTCTTTCCTGGACCGCCGCGCCGATTGGTTTGATCTCGATGCGCTCCGCCCTCAACTGGAAATATTTGCTCCTGGGTTTTATACTTTTTCGAGTGTTCGACATCTGGAAGCCGTTTCCGGCGCGGCAAGCAGAGTCGCTGCCGGGCGGCTGGGGTATCATGGCAGACGACTGGATCGCGGGAACTTACGCGGCCATCGGCCTGTGGCTCGCGCGCGCCGCAGGTTTTTAGCGTGCACGCTCGGAATGACAGCAGCCCCAATTTGGTGCAAGCTATAGCAGCGGCAAGGACAACCCTCATTCGCGCATGAACGTGATCATGAACGGCGTCCCTAGAATCGAAAGCGTGAAGCCGGCCGCCGCGTTGCCGGGCGGCGAAGTCGCCATTCGCGGCAGCGGCTTCGGCACGCGCAATCACACGCGCCCGCTGGTGCAATTTGGCGTCGCGGAAGGCTCGCTGATCCTGGCCGCCGATAATCTGCTGATCGCGCGCGTTCCCGAAGGAGCCGCGGGTGGCGCGGTGCGCGTGAAAATGGGCAGCATCGAAAGCGCGCCGTTTCCTCTCGCCCTCGGCACGCAAATCGCTGACAACCTCCATCCCGTCGCCAATCCCGCGATTGACGCCGAAGGCAACACCTACGTTACCTTCAGCGGCCAGCGTGGCCAGAAAGTTCCCGTCTCGCTTTATAAAGTCACCGCGAACCACGCCATCAAACCCTTCATCACCGAAATGATGAACCCCACCGGTCTCGCGCTCGATCGCGACGGTTTTCTTTTCGTTTCCAGCCGCCACGATGGCGCGATCCATCGCGTCTCGCCCGACGGCCGCTCGATGCAATGGGTCGAAGGCATGGGCATCGCCACCGGCCTCGCCTTCGACAAAGCTGGCAGCCTGTACGTCGGCGATCGCAGCGGCACGATTTTCAAAATCGGTCCCGACCGCGAAATTTTCGTCTTCGCCACGCTCGAACCGTCCATGTCCGCCTACCATCTGGCGTTCAGCACTTCGGGCGACTTGTACGTCACCGGCCCAACCACTTCCAGCTTCGATCAGGTCTATCGCATCAATCCCGCCGGAGAAGTCAGCACGTTTTTCCGCGGCCTCGGCCGTCCGCAAGGCATGGCCTTTGATCGCTTCGGCAACCTTTACGTAGCCGGTTCGCTAGGCGGCAAGCGCGGCGTCGTCCGGCTCAGTCCGCAAGCCGAGGCGCAACTGGTCGTGAGCGGCTCGAACATCGTCGGCTTGGCCCTGCTACCCTCCCATCGCGCCATGATCGCAACCACCAACGCCCTCTACTCCCTGGATTGGGACGTTGAAGGCCTCCCTCTCAACGGCTAACCGCTGTACCCTCCGCAGTGTTTCGTGCAATTATTCCGCGCTCGCATGCGTACCTAGGTTTATCCGTCGGCGTACTCGGAGGTCGCGTGAACGACGAACCGGTCGCTTCAGCTTCAGCCCCGGCTCCCGCGCCAGTTCCATCCGCGCAACGCCGCACCTTCATCGCTTCGCCCTGGCACACACTCTCGATTTTGCTGGTCTTCGGATATTTTGGATTTCGCGCGGGAACGCCCCAGCACGCGCTTGCTCCTGGTTCGACCGCCGCGGCCTCGCACGCCGCGATGCTCCGCACGTACGTTCTCTTGATCCTTTCGGAAGTTGGCATGGCCTACTGGGCGTGGGCGGGAGTGCACTGGAAAGGCGGCCATCTGCGCGATCTCACCGGCGGCCGCTGGACAAGTTGGCGCAGCCTCGCCCTGGACGTCGCCATCGCGATTCCCTTCTGGATCGTGTGGGAATTTACGGCCTGGCTCGTGCATCTCGCCGTCGCACGCGTGCCGGCCGCCACTGCAAGCTATCAACCCCCCTCCGGCTTCGCCGAAGTCTCCCTGTGGATCCTGCTCTCCATCTCGGCCGGGATCTGCGAAGAAATTGTGTTTCGCGGATACCTGCAGCAGCAGTTTCAGGCCGCGACCCGCAGCCTCGTCGCGGCAGTGATTCTGCAAGGCGCTGTATTCGGGATGGCGCACACCTACCAGGGCTGGAAACAGGTGATCGTTATCGCCGTTCTCGGAATCCTCTATGGCGCTCTGGTAGGGTGGCGACGTAATCTCCGCGCCAGCATGATCGCCCACGCCTGGTCAGACATCTTCGAAGGCTGGCTGCGTTCCCTCTAGACCTGCGGGAAGGCGCCACCGCCGCTAACGTGGCCGATCCGGATAAACCGCTTTCGGAAATCGAAAATGGATCAGCAGCACACAAAGAAGAATAACGAAAAATGCGATGACGCTGCCTTCGGGTCCCGCAGAGCCTCCGGTCAACCACTTCGGCCCTTGCACGGAAGTATTCAGATATCGGCCCACGCCGAGTAGGCCGCTGTCCGGCGTGCCGTAGAAAAAGGTTTCCGCCCAATCCCATGCCGCGTGGAATCCGACGGCGAACCAAACAGTGCCGGTGCGCCGGATGGTCAAACAAAAAAGCAAGCCGATGGCCACAACTTGCAAGATGCCGAGAACGTTTTCTCCGGGATTGCCCAGATGTGCCACGCCGAATATGAGCGACGTAAACAGCGCTCCCCGCCAGAAGTGGAAGCGCCGCGAGAAAGTGAAGAGCCAGTAGCCGCGAAACGCAAACTCTTCGTGGACCGCTACCGCCAAAAATACGGCACTCCAGCCAAGAGCGTAGCGAAAAACCGTCGCACCGCTGAGCGCCACCTGGTCAATTTGAAAGTGGCCTGACCAGCGAAGAACCAGCAGGATCGCGGAAAGCATTGCGAATCCCCACAGAAGTCCCTCCCAAAATCTTATTCCCAATATCCCGCGCGGCGGAATTCCGTAATCGGCGAGCGGTCGTTTCTCCAACCGGGACACGATCCAGGTCGCCAGAACGACAAAAAACGCCATGACGGCTTTGAGCGGCAACTCGCTCTGCACACTGAATACGGAACTCGTCGGTTGGACCGCGAAATGCAACGCAAAAGCAAGAAGCCCGGGAAGAATGAAGCCGATTGCCACCCAGATCAGCAGGCGGTTTCGGTCTACGCGTCCCCACGGTTGAGGCTGCTCGGTGCTTGCCGAGTTCAACCGCTCCGGCTTAGCGACGGACGGCTGCCCGGTTTGCGATTGCTTGCCGAGGTCGCGATGGTTTTCACCAGCCAAGCGCGAATCTCCTTTTGGAAGGAGGATTGTGCCAGTCGCGCCTTGGTGACGCTAGCACGATTGCGACGCACAATGAGAACGCTACGAAGTCACGCGGGAACGGACCTGCGGTGCGGGCTCATGGCGCCAAATCGCTTTCACGCCGTTGCAATGCGCCATTAACACGCGAGAAACCGACTCAGTGTCATAGAGGTCTGCTCGGGCAAGCGACCCGAAAACCAGCCGCAAAGGACATCGCACCCATGTTTTCAACCAAAGTGATCCTGGCACCAATCGACTTCAGCGATTTTTCGATGCAGGCTCTGGAAGTGGCGGAAGACATCGCCAAGCGCTACGGCTCGGAGTTGCTGCTGGTTCACGTTGCCCCGGTAATCCCTAAATTAGAGGGCCACGCGAATATTTTCACCGAAGGTGAATACGAGAATCAATTAATCGCCAGCGCCAAGCAGCGCCTGGCCGACATGGAGGCCAAGTTGCAGCAGGCTGGCATACACGCGCGCAGCACGGTCAGCCTGAGCAACGATCCGGCGATGGAAATCATTCGCGTGGCGGAAAGCGAAAAGGCGGACCTCATCGTCATCGCCACCCACGGCGTCACCGGCTGGCGTCGCCTGGCATTCGGCTCGGTCACCGACAAACTGGTGCGCACAGCGGAATGCTCAGTCTTGGTCCTGCGCAGCCAAGCGACAGCAGCAGCCGCGTCCGCTCAGGCCTAAGAAAACGCGCCAGAGCGACAGCGCCCGGCGCAATTCGTTCGCCGGGCTCGCCGTCCCGACTGCGCGACCGACTTGCACATCCCGCTCTTCATCGAGTACAACATTTCCAGATGAATGCGGAGATCATCGCTGTCGGTTCCGAGCTTCTTACGCCCTATCGCCTGGACACCAATTCCCTCTGGCTCACGGATGAGTTAAACCGCCTGGGCATCCGCGTGATCCACAAATCAGTCGTGGGAGACTCGCCTGCCGAACTGCACTCTACTTTCCGCCACGCCCTCGATCGCGCCGACCTGATCGTTTCTTCCGGAGGCCTCGGCCCCACCGACGATGATCGCACGCGCGAAACCGTCGCCGAGCTTCTGGGCAGAAAGCTTCGCCGCGACGAAGAAATTCTGCGCGGCATCCAGGAACGCTTTCGCCGCTTCGCGCGCACTATGCCGGAAATCAACGTCCGCCAGGCCATGGTTCCCGAGGGCGCCACGGTTCTTCCCAATCCTCGTGGCACGGCGCCCGGGCTGTGGCTCGAGGCGAGCGGTCACATCCTCGTGCTCCTCCCGGGCGTGCCCAACGAGTTCAAATCCATGTTTGAATCCGAAGTCCGGCCCCGCCTCGCAAAAATGGGGCAAAGCGAGCGCCTATTCACTCGCGATCTGCGGATCACTGGACTCGGAGAATCCGACGTCGAAACGCGCGTGCGCCCGCTCTATGAACTGTATCCCGACACGGAAACCACCATCCTCTCTTCCCCTACCGGTACGCAACTTCATCCGCGCACTTGGTCGCGCGATCCCGCCAAAGCCGAAAAGCTTCTCGACGAGATCACCAAGCGCATGTCTCTCGCTCTCGGCGAACACCTTTATTCCACGCACGGAGAGGCCCTCGAGGAAGTTGTCGCGCGCACCCTGACCGAAAACCACGCGACCGTCGCCGTGGCCGAGAGTTGCACCGGCGGCATGCTGGCCGAGCGGCTCACCAATATTCCCGGCAGCTCTTCCTATTTTCTCGGCGGCGTCATCTGCTACAGCAACGAGCTGAAGACTTCCCTCGTCGGCGTGCCGCAAGCCATGATCGAAACGAAAGGCGCGGTCAGCCCGGAAGTCGCCCTCGCGCTTGCCGACGGCATCCGCAAACGCACGGGCGCAACCCTCGGCGTCGGAATCACCGGCATCTCTGGCCCGGGCGGCGGCACGCCCGAAAAGCCGGTCGGCCTGGTTCACATCGGACTGGCCGATGAGCACGGCCCGCGCGAGCGCGCCTATCGCTTCCCCGGCGACCGCGAACGCATTCGCCAGCACGCCGCGCAGGCCGCGCTGGACGCCGTGCGCCGCTATTTTCTTTTTCCCGCGCCCGGCAGAGCGTGACAACATGCGCCTTTTCGTCGCACTCGATCTCCCCGACGCGGTTCGCCGCGCCCTCGCTGAATTGATCGCGCAGCTAAAACCGAAATCCCGCGCCACCCGCTGGGTCCGCCCCGAATCCATGCACGTGACGTTGAAATTTCTAGGAAACGTTGACGCCCAGAAACTCGACTCCATCAGCGCAGTCCTCGCAACCATTCACTCCGCGCAGCCCGTCGAACTTCATTTCCGCGCCCTCGGCTTTTTCCCCAATGAATTCAAGCCACGCGTCATATGGTCCGGCATCGAAGCCACCCCCAATCTTTTGCAATTGGCCGCAGCGGTCGCAACAAGTCTCCAACCCGTCGGTTTTGACCCCGAATCGCGCGCCTTCGTTCCGCACCTTACGCTCGCGCGCATGAATTCCAGCCGGAGCCTGGAAAATCTGGTTCGTGCAGCCGACGCCATGAAATCGTATGATTTCGGCTCGGCGCGCGAAACCGAATTCCACCTTTTCGAAAGCGTCTTGAAACGTTCCGGCGCGGAGTATAAAAAGCTCGCCACATTTCCGTTCGTTCAAGGAATTAAGTGAACTTCGTTTGGCTAATCCCGGTCGTTGCGTATTTGCTCGGGTCAATCCCGTTCGGGCTGCTCATTGTGAAAGTTCTCGGCGGCCCGGACATCCGTCAGATCGGCAGCGGCAATATCGGCGCGGCCAACGTCGCCCGCAACGTGGGAAAACTCGCCGGTATCCTCACACTCGTTTTCGACGCCGCAAAAGGCTACCTCGCCGTCTGGCTGGCCGGCCATTACGCGGCCGGCAGCATTCACTGGATGATGATCGCCGCCGTCTTTGCGGTCATTGGCCACATGTTTCCGGTATGGCTCGGTTTCAAAGGCGGCAAAGGAGTCGCCACCGGCCTCGGCGTTTTCATTCCCATCTGCTGGCAAGCCGTGGTTGCGGGCATTGCGCTTTGGCTGCTGGTTGTAATCTTCTGGCGTTATTCGTCGCTCGGCTCGATCTCCGCGGCGGCCGCGCTCCCGCTTTTCGTTTACGTGCTATACGCGCCGGGCCATGCGCCTCCGGAAACCGTCACTTTCGGCACGATCACCATCGTGGTCCTGGTCATCTTCCAGCATCGCGGCAATATCGAGCGCCTCATAGCGGGCGAAGAACCCCGCCTCGGCACGCCACCGAAAAAGGACGATTAGTCCCCGCGCCCCGGGGAGACCACGCGGACCCGCTTCACAACTCCTGCACAAATCACTCCCGCGGCACCCATTAAGTCTCCATTCCTCTGTGGCTTATCAGCCAACCCCAGTACTTTCGTCCCGTTGTTTCGCCTCTCCCACTTCGCTAGGATTTTATTGACGGGATTCTCATGCCCATAAAAGCCCTCACTCAGCTGACGACCCGGCGGCTGCGCATCCTCTGGATTGTGCTGGGAGCCCTGTTGTTCGTCAGCGTCACGCCGCTGTGGCTTTATCACCGCCAGGTGCTGCGGCTCAGCGAAGAAAAACTGCAAGATACCGAACGCGTCCAGCAATCCGAAATCACGCGCTCCCTCGCCAGCGAAACCCTGCAATTCGAACAGAATCTCCGCGAGCAGCTTCTCAGCCAGCGCCAGGTCCTTGCGCTGACCGGCTGGATCGAAAATGTGGACGACCCCGCGCACGCCCCGCAGCTAGCGCGCTTGCTGCAAAGCTTCGTTGAAAATAATCCCAACATCCTCTACGTCACTGCCGTCAACAAGCAGGCCAAGGGACAATCCGCTGGAAGCTTCAACGCCGATCCAGATCCTTTCGTGGGCGGCGCGCTCAAGCGCGCGTTCACTGCGAGCATCCAGGGACTTCCTTTCGTCAGCGGGACCTTCGGATTGGGAAAAGACAACCGCCCGGCCCTGGTGGTCTCCGTTCCGCTTTCTTCCGGAGGCCAATTCACCGGCATGCTGGCATCCGTCGTGTCCACGGATCGTTTGCTCGCACGCATCCGCGATGCCAGCGTGCGCGAACGCGTCGTCTTCATCGTGGATAGCCACGGCCACATCGTCGCGTATCCCGATACCACTGACGTTGTTCCTGGACGCGATGTCACTTCCACCTCGCCCATCGTCCGCCACTTGAAGGAACTGCCCCAGGAATTGCGCGCCACGGAAACGATGCACTTCCTCGAACCCGGCAAGAACGGTCATTCCGTCGAAATGATCGGCACCTACAGCACGATTCCGGAGCTGGGATGGACCGTAGTCGCACAGCGCAGCCTGGATGAAGCGCGCATTGACGCGGGCGTGAACGAACTCACCGCCCAGGCGCTCAGCTTCGTCGTCGGCGTTACGCTAGTCGCGCTGTTGTTCGGATATCTGTTCGCCCTGGGCATCACCCGGCCGATTCGTGGCCTGGTCGAATCTGTTCGCGCGATCAGCCGCGCTGAATTTCACGAACGCGTGCAAGTCGAAGGCGCGGCGGAAATCAGCGAGCTCGCCGAAACGTTCAATAACATGGCGGGGCACATCGAGCAGTACGTCGAGCGCCTGAAGCAGGCCGCCGCGGAAAACCGCGAGCTGTTCCTCGGCTCCATTCGCATGCTCGCCGCGGCCATTGACGAGAAGGATCCCTATACCCGTGGTCACTCCGGCCGCGTCGCGAAATATTCCATCATCATCGGAGAGTACATGGGCCTCGACACCGAAGAGCTCGATCGCCTGCGCATCTCCGCTCTTTTGCACGATGTTGGCAAGATCGGCGTGGACGATCGCGTCCTGAAAAAGCCCGGCAAGCTCACCGACGAAGAATTCGATCTCATGAAACAGCATCCCTCGAAGGGCGCCAATATCATGCGGCCCGTCGCGCAGTTGAAAGACATGCTCCCCGGCATCGAACTGCACCACGAGCGCATGGACGGCGCGGGCTACCCTTACGGCCTGGTCGGCGAGCAGATTCCCATGATGGCCCGCATCATCGCCGTGGCCGACACTTTCGACGCCATCACCACCAATCGCCCGTATCAGTCCGCCATGGACCTCGAATTCGCCGTCGAACGCATCCGCTCCCTCGCGATCGTCAAGTTCGACCCTCGGGTGGTCAAGTCCCTGGAGGCCGCCATCGCCGCAGGCCGCCTGCGCCTAACCGCCACGCTAGTAGAAGTCTAATTTCGCACCGCCACCCACCACATCTCTCGTCGCCAGTCACGGCCGCTTTCACCAATCAGCAGTCACCACTCACTAGTCACCGCCTCTTTGCTACAATCAAAAGCTCCGCGCATCGCGGCGACACATCATGATCACGCTCTTCGGACCCCCCGAACCCACGCTGCTCGAACGGCTGAAAGATTCCGTCAGCAAAACACGCACCGAGCTTTCCGCCCGTGTCGAACAATTGCTCACAGGCGACCGCCCGGTAGATCCCGAGCTGCTCAAACAGCTCGAATCCGCCCTTCTCAGCGCCGACCTCGGCGTGCGCACCACCAAGGAGGTCCTCGTCGCTCTCCGCCAGCAGGTGAACGAGCACAAACTCACCGAGCCCGGCTCGCTCAAACGCGAACTCAAACATCAAATCCTGAAAATTCTTAGCGCGCCAGCCGCGAACACGAACTCCAATTCCGACGGGAAAGCGAGCAACGAGCCGCGCGTCCTGTTCGTCGTCGGCGTCAACGGCACCGGCAAAACCACCACCATCGGCAAACTCACCAACCGCCTCAAAAAAGAAGGCGCCACGGTAGTCCTCTGCGCCGCAGATACCTTTCGCGCCGCCGCTATCGAGCAGTTGGAAATCTGGGCGCGCCGCTCGGGCGTTGAACTCATCAAGCAAAAGCCCGGCGCCGATCCCTCCGCCGTCGTTTTCGACGCCCTCACCGCCGCGCGCGCTCGCAGCGCCGACGTCGTCATCGTGGACACCGCCGGCCGCCTGCACACCAAATCCAATCTCATGGCCGAACTCGACAAAATGAAGCGCACTGCCGCCAAAGTGATTCCCGGCTCGCCGCATGATGTACTGCTGGTTCTCGACGCCACCACCGGCCAGAACGGCCTGAATCAGGCCCGCGAATTCTGGAGCCACGCCGGCGTCACCGGAATCGTGCTCACGAAACTCGACGGCACAGCGAAAGGCGGCATCGTAGTAGCCATCGCGCGCGAGCTCAACCTGCCCATCCGTTTCGTAGGCACAGGCGAAAAAATTGACGACTTGGTGCCCTTTGACGCGCAAACCTACGTCAACTCACTGTTTGATTGAGCTCGCAGCCAGCACGGCCGTGGAATTTGTAGCGGCGCCCTTCAGGGCGCCAGCCTTGGTGTGCGCGCCGCAGAAATTCGCAACGTGAACATGAACTCCTCCGACGAAAAATGGATGGCACGCGCCCTGCATCTCGCGATCCAAGGCGTCGCGCTGGCGCATCCGAACCCCATCGTCGGCGCGGTCCTGGTCAACCATGGCAGGGTCGTCGGAGAAGGTTTCCACGAATACGATCGCCGCGACCACGCCGAAATCGTCGCGCTCAAGAAGGCCGGGAAAAAAGCTCGCGGCGCCTCGCTTTACCTCACCCTGGAACCCTGCTGCACCACCGGACGCACCGGCCCGTGCACCAAAGCAATCATCGCCGCTGGAATCAAACGCGTCGTCGCCGCGATGCGCGATCCGAATCCCGCCGTATCAGGCAAGGGCTTTGCTGCTCTACAGCGCGCGGGCATCGCAGTACGCTCCAGCGTTCTGGAGGACCTCGCCCGCCGCTACAATGAAGACTTCGCTCGGTGGATTCAATCCGGGCGCCCGCTGGTTACGCTGAAATCGGCGCTCACCCTCGACGGCCAGATTGCGCAAAAACTCGGAAGCGCAACTCAGATCTCCGCTGAGCAATCGCACGATGCGGTCCAACATTTGCGTCACGAAGCAGACGCAGTCCTCACCGGCATCGGCACCATCCTCGCCGATGACCCGCGCCTAACCGACCGCGCCGGCGAACCGCGCCGCCGCCCACTCCTCCGCGCTATCCTGGATTCACACCTGCGTACGCCGCTGCGCTCGAAAATTGTGAGATCCGTGCAGAACGATGTCGTCGTGTTCACCCTTCCAACCAGCGATTCGCGGAAGGCCCGCGCGCTAGAACGCGCCGGCGTCGAAGTTTTCCGCGTTCCCGCGCGCCGCGGCCGCGTGGATCTCCACGCCGTAATCCGCGAGCTCGGCAAACGCGAAATGCTCAACGTCCTGCTCGAAGCGGGCGGCGAACTCAACGGCGCAGCCCTCCAAGCCGGCATTGTGGACAAAATGATTCTCTTCTATGCTCCCAAAATCATGGGTACCGGCGGCGTACCGATGGCGCGCATCCCGTCAGGCTGGTTTGCAAAATCGCCGTCGGTCCAGAATCTCAAGATAACCAAATCAGGGCCGGACTTCGTAGTCACAGGATACTTTCACGATGTTTACAGGCATCACCGAACGCGTCGGAAAAATTGAATCACTGGAGCACTCCAAAGACGGCGGCCGCCTCCGCGTCAGCTTTGCGAACCCGGCTGCCGGCGCGGAGTCCGAAATCGCGCGCGAAACGAAACTCGGCGACAGCATCTCCGTCAACGGTTGCTGCCTAACGGTGGTCGAATTCGACTCCGCACATTTCGCCGCCGACCTTTCCGGCGAAACGCTCCGCCGCACCAATTTCGGTGAAAAAAAACCCGGCAACCTCGTCAATCTCGAACGCCCGCTCGCCGCCGGCGCCCGCCTGGGTGGCCATTTCATGCAAGGCCACGTAGACGGCATCGGCCGCGTCACCCGCCTCGTGCCCGAAGGCGACAATTGGTGGCTGTCCGTCCAGGTTCCCGAAGACCTCCGCCGCTACCTAGCCGAAAAAGGCTCCATCGCCATTGACGGCATCAGCCTAACCGTCGCCCGCCTGCACGATGGCATCGCCGACATCGCCATCATTCCCTTCACCTACGAGCACACCAATGTCCAAGCCATGACTGTCAACGACGCGGTCAACGTAGAAGTCGACATCCTCGCCAAATACGTCGAAAACCTATTGCACAACGAAAGATCCCGAGCTGCGTCGCATCTCACCGTGAAGCAACTAATCGAGGAAGGCTTCTAATGGGTTTCGTGGTGATCCCGACCGGAGGCAGGGACCTCTCTTCGGTTTCCTCTTGGTGCGATGCCTAACCCCAAATCTCCCGACGTCGCCGTAATCGGCGCGAGCGTCTTCGGCGCCTGGACCGCCTACTTCCTGCAAAAATCCGGCGCCCAAGTCGCTCTCTGCGATGCCTACGGCCCCGCCAACTCCCGCGCCAGTTCCGGCGGCGAATCGCGTATCATCCGCATGGGCTATGGCTCCGACGAAATCTACACGCGCTGGTCCCTCCGCGCCCTGCCGCTCTGGAAGAAAATCTTCGCCGAAGCCAATCGCCCCGAGCTCTTCCAAAAAACAGGCGTCCTCTGGATCGCGCACGATAAATATCCATACGCCCTGGACACCCTAGCCGCCCTGCGAGATCACAAAATCCCGCACGAACGCCTCTCGCTCCTCGGCCTCCGCAAACACTACCCGCAAATCGTCTTCGATGAAGACGCCTGGGGCATCTTCGAACCAGAAAGCGGCGTTCTGCTAGCCCGCCGCGCCGTGCAAACGGTAGTTGAGCAAGCCCAAAAACTCGGCGTCGCATACCGCAACGCAGCCGTTCTCGCTCCGGCAGCCCCCGCGTCTCGCAAAATCACAGCGCTAAATACGGTAACGGGCGAAACGATCTCCGCCGGCACCTACGTTTTCGCCTGCGGCCCGTGGCTAGGAAAAATTTTCCCGGAAGTTCTCGCCAACCGCATCTTCCCCTCGCGCCAGGAAATTTTCTTCTTCGGCGTACCACTGGGCGAAACAAACTTCGCGCAGCCAGCCCTTCCCACCTGGCTCTACTTGAAAGAGGAATTCTACGGCATGCCGGACCTCGAATCGCGCGGCTTCAAAGTCGCCGACGATCGCCACGGCCCGCGCGTGGATCCCGATACGCAATCCCGCGTAGCCAGCCCCGAAGCTCTGGCGGCCGCGCAGAAATTCGTCGCCCTCCGCTTCCCGGCCCTGAAAAACGCACACATCGTCGAAACGCGCGTCTGCCAATACGAAAACACTTCCAACGGAGATTTTCTGATTGATCGCCATCCGGAATTTGACAACGTCTGGCTGGTAGGCGGCGGCTCGGGCCACGGCTTCAAGCACGGCCCATCGCTCGGTGAATACGTAACAGCCCGCGTGCTCGAATCCCACCCAGCAAAAAACGAAATCGAGCCCCGCTTCTCCCTCGCCACAAAAACAACGCACCAAAACCGCGCAGTCCACTAATCCAAGCGCAAGAACGTAGGGGCAGGGCATCCTTGCCCGCCGCAGGAGGGCCGCGCCCGGCCTTTTATCCGCAAAATCTGCGGAAATCAGGGTCAGGTAATCCAGCCTGGCGCATGTTGCGCCGGTTATTTCGATTGGGAAATAGTCACCGGATGCAGTCAGCAGATAATCCGACGGACGTCGGCTTGCGATGGCCTGGACGTTGCCCGCGCTTCGCTCCCATCCAAAGCTCAATCTTATGATCCCGGTCGGCCACATACAAAAAGGACTAGCACTGCCGCAACGATTCAAATAATCGCGCAGCCGTTCCAGCTGCGCCGATTGCGCAAGCGGTTCCTCTTAGCATTTCATCGGCCCGAGGCCGCAAGCCTCGGGTTCCCCGCATGGTATACCGCTGCAATAAACTTCAATGGTTATCTGGCGCTCTCCCGCTCCTTCGCCCGCACTCCGCGATAATACAAAATCAATCCCAGCAGTACCGAAAGCACCGTCCCCAGCACCAGTTTCTCGACGAACATAAATTTATCCACCGACTCCGCCGGCGGAATCAACGACAGCACAATTCCTCCCATCACCACAATCATTCCCAGCAGGCTCGCGGTCCATACGCCCAGCTTGCCACACGGAATCAAAACTGCACTCGCATTCGCCGCGCGATCCTTCCGGTAAGCCAGCTTGATCGCCGCCGCATACATATAAATCAAAGAAATGAAATAAACGATCGTCGTCGCGTCCACCAGAATCTGGTAAGCGCTGTTCGCCGTTTCATTGATCTGAATCAACAGCAGAATCGCCGCGGAAACCCCCGCCTGCACCAGAATCGCCACATGCGGCGTCTTCCAGCGCGGATGAATCCGTCCGAACGCCGCGGGCAAATAGCGGTCAATCCCCACCACAAACGGCACGCGTGAAGCTCCCGCCACCGTGCTGCCCACTCCGCCTGCATTTCCCACGGAGACCAGTAGCGCCGCCAGCACTCCCAAAAATCCCACCCGCAACATCGTCGAACCCATCGTGATCGCTTGAAACACGCCGCTCTTCGGATCCACCTGCTCGGCGGACACCAGCGACAGCACCGCAAACGTCCCTACGATATAAATCACCGCGATCAGCGCTCCCGAAACAAAAATCGCGCGCGGAAACGTTCGCCGCGGATCGCGTACTTCCTCGCTCATCATGGAGGCGACCTCGAGCCCCGTGAACGCAAAGGCAATCTGCGGCCAGAAATTCACCGTGCCCCAATCCCAGGTCGGCATCATGTTCGCCCACGTAAAATGCGTCACCGCGCCGTGCGCTCTCCACAAAATCACCGCGACCGCCGCCAGAATCAACAAAGGCAGGTAGGTCGAAACGCCGCCGGCATTCTGCAGCCATTTCCCGATGTTCAGCCCGATCAAATTCAGTCCCACCGCCACGGCGAGCAGCACAAACGACCCCACCAGCAGAAACGGGCGATCTTGCGCCAGCGCCGCGCCGCGCGGCCCAATCACGTACGCGCTCATCGCCGCACTGGCAAGCAGGAGCGCCGGAAAATAAAAGATTGTGTAAATCCAATACGTCCAGCCCGCGATGAATCCGTGAAAATCGCCGAACGCTTCCTTAGACCACGCGTACAATCCGCCTTCTTCGGGAAAACGCGACGTCAGCTCCACGATCACCAGCGCCGTCGGCACAAAAAATCCCACCGCCGAAAGAGCCCACAGGGAAATTGAAGAGGGTCCATTGTGTCCGGCCGCGGCAATCCAGCGCGGTCCCAGGACTGCTGCGATGTTGAATAGCAGCAAGTCCCAAAAACCCATCACTCGCCGCAGCTGATTTTTGGGATTGTTCGAAGGGGTGTCGCTCACGCAGTGGCATCCAGCGCGGGGATCAATTCATCCTGCGCGAGGAAATTTCGCAGATATGGCTCGGTGGACTTTTCGAGCTCCTGCCAGGTGCCGAAAAATCCCACGCGTCCTTCCTGCAGAAAAATGACGCGGTCGGCCAGTTTCTTCGCCAGATGCGTATCGTGCGTCACCACGATGGAAGTCTTATGCAGTTTCGCCTTCAATTTCGCGATCAAGTCGCTCATATGCGCGGCCATCAGCGGATCCACCATCGTCGTCGGCTCGTCGTACAAGATCGCGTCGGGATCTTCCGCCAGCGCCCGGGCGATCGCCACCGCGCGCTTTGCTCCGGTACTCAGGTCCGAAGGCAAGCGGTCCGCAAACTCACGAAGTTCCAATTCATCGAGCAGCCTTTTCACTATCGCGTCGATCTTTTCTGCGTCCTCGCTACCGCCCCGCGTCTCCAAGGGGAACGCCACATTTTCGGCCACCGTCAGCGAATCGAATAACGCGCCCGACTGAAACACCATGGTAACGCGTCGCCGTATTTGCGCGAATTGGTCCTCGGTCCAGTTGGTGACGTCCCGCCCGGCCACGATAATTTGCCCGGCGTCCGGCTGCAAAAATCCCAACAATAGTTTAAGCGACACGGATTTTCCCACCCCGCTGCGCCCCATGATCACCGCTGTCTCCCCCTGCTCGACGAAAAAACTCACATTCTTCAGCACGTCGTGCTCATCGAACGATTTCGAGACGCTCTTGAATTCGAAATAATGGCCGCTCATGATTGCGCGCGCACCGTCAGCCTCGTTTTCGCTTCTTCGTAATCCGCGGGCGCGTTCATATTCTTGAATAGCAGCCCACTGGAATCAAAGGATTTCCATGCGGCCGGTTCCAGATATTCCACGCGAACCCGCGCCAGAGCTTCGGTAACCTTGCGCGTTCCCGCTTCGAGGGCTCCGCGAATCGCCGCTTCGCAGCTCTTGCGATATACGGCGCAAAGCGGCTCCGCTCCGCGTCCATTCATAGGCACCACGGCGTCCGCCGCGGACCGGCGCGCGCGCTGCACCAAGAAATCCAGCCAGTCACGCGTGAGATACGGTAAATCGCAAGCCACAATCAAATTCCATTCCGCGTCCGACGCCCGCAACGCAGTAGCGATCCCTCCCAGCGGCCCGCAACCCGGCCAATCATCAGCAATCGCGCGCAACCCCAATCTCCCGTACAATTCCCGCCCGCCCACTACGCATGCGGAATTGGCAATCAATTCCAGCAAACGCGCCGTCCGTACAATCAGCGGCGTCCCGTCAATATGCAAAAGCCCCTTGTCCGCCCCCATGCGCGAACTCTCCCCTCCCGCTAAAATGAAACCCGCGACTTGTGCTCTATCGTTCTCCATGTCTGTACTTGCCGTTTCCTCTGCTTCCTTTGCTTGCTCTCTCTCTCTCTTTGCTTTCCTTCCCCGCTCGCGTCCTGGAATCCACTACTTGCCTGGGCGTTGAATCCCCAGTTCCCGCAATTTCTCCTGCAAACTCTGCCGGTGCAGTCCCACCTCCGCTGCCGTCTGCGACACATTCCAACGATGCTCTTCCAATTTCCGTTTCAAATACACAATCTCAAACTGCCGCTTCGCCTCCCGAAAATCGCTCTCGTCCAGGAACGTGTCCCCTTCGGAATTTTTCTCTGCCGCCGCAGCCACAGCAGGCCCCCTATACTCTCGAATTTCTTCAGGCAAATCGCTGGCGTTAATCTCATCACCGGCACACAGGACCAGGCTGCGCTCCAGCGCGTTGCGCAACTCGCGCACATTGCCCGGCCAATCATATTGCCGCAGCAAATCCATCGCCTCGCGGTTCAGGTGCGCGCGATGATTGTGCCGCGACCCAAGCTGGCTCAGGAAAGCATCCGCCAGTAGCGCGATGTCCTCCTTGTGCGCTAGCAAAGGAGGCAGCTCCAGCGTCACCACCCGCAAGCGATAGTACAAATCCTCGCGAAAACGACCGGCCGCAATTTCCGCCGCCAAGTCCCGGTGCGTCGCGCTGATCACCCGTACATCCACATCAATCGAATGATTCCCGCCCAGCCGCTCGATTTTTCTGTTTTCCAGCGCCCGCAACACTTTCGCCTGCGTCACCGGATTCATGTCCCCGATTTCATCCAGAAAAATCGTGCCGCCCGAAGCCAACTCGAATTTTCCCTTGCGCTGCTGGGCCGCGCCCGTAAACGCCCCGCGTTCGTAGCCAAAAAGTTCCGACTCAATCAAATTTTCCGGCAGCGCCGCGCAATTCACCGCCACAAATGTCTGGTCCGCCCGCGGCGAGCGCTCATGAATTTCCTGCGCCAGCAAATCTTTTCCCGTTCCGCTCTCGCCCTGAATCAAAACTGTCGCGTCGGTCGCCGCCACGCGCTCGGCCATCTCGAAGACCCGACGCATCTCCGGCGAATTTCCCAGCAATCGTCCGAACTGTCCGTCGGCCACCAGTTCGCGCCGCAACCGCGTGTTTTCCGCCGCAAGCTCCGCAAGCTGCAGAACATTCGCCACGCGTTTACGCAGTTCTTCGATGTCAAACCCCTTCACGATGTAATCCGCCGCGCCATTTTGCAACGCTTGCACTGCGGTCTTCGCGGAATCAAGCGCCGAAACCGCGATCACCGGGGTTTCGCCGCCCTCTTCGCGCAGCCAGCGCAAAAACCAAAGCCCATCCTCTCCGGGCATCACCAAATCCAGCAAAATCAAATCGGGCTTCTCGGCAACAACCGCCTCCCGCGCCGCCCCCGCCGATCCAGCCTCCACAATCTTGTACTTGCTCTCCAGCGCCCGCCGCAGGCCGTACCGCGCTGCCGCCTCGTCATCTACAACCAGAATCGTTCGCATCAATTCATTACCCTCTTCGATCCGCTGCTCGGTTCCCACTCACGCGCCAAACAAAGAATCTTTGTGGGTCGCGGCTCATCACTCCCCCTCCGCCAACGGCAAGGTCAACCGAAACCGCGTGCCCTTCCCACCTCGCAAAGGACTCTCACACGCCATCGTCCCGCCCATCTCTTCTATCCGCCGCGCCACAATTGAAAGCCCCAACCCGGTTCCCGTCGCCTTCGTCGTGAAATACGGCTGAAATACTTTCGCACGCAGCTCCGGCGAAATTCCCGGCCCATCATCGTCCACGATAATTTCCAGCCGCCCGTCGTTCCGCGAAAGGCTCACTCGCACGCGCCCACCATCCGGCTGCGCCTCCAGCGCGTTCACAATCAAATTAGACAGCAGCTCGCTCAACCCATCCTCCGAAGCCAAGGCAAAAATCTCAGTCGTGGGCCGCTCGAATTCAAGTCGCACGTTCCGTTGCTCGGCATCATGACGAAAAAGCACCGCGGTCTGATTCGCCAAAGCCACCGCCGCGACGCGCTGTCCGTTCGTCGAAGGCTTCGCGTAACGCAACAGCTGCGTCAACTTCGCGCTCATGCGATCGATTTCATTCACCACCAAAGCACAATCCCGCCGCACGTCCAGCGGCAAATCCGGACTTTCCAGCTGCACCTGCAGCACCGTCTTCATCGAACTCAATGGATTCCGCAAATTGTGCGACACGTTCGCCGCCATCTGCCCCAGTGACGCCATCCGCTCCCGCTCCGCCAGCTCTCGCTCCAGCCGCAATTTCTCCTCGATCAATCGCGCCAAATCCGCCATGCCGGGCAGTTGCTCAGCAAGAAATTCAAGGGCCGCGGTGGTCTCTCCTGTCAAATACGAGCCCGTCGAAGCTGCTTCAAGCAAGCCAACTTCCTGACCATCCTTCATCAGTGGAATCTGCGCCACATGCCCCAGCCCGCCCGGAGATTCAAGCGCCTTCAAAGCCGGCTCGCGCGGCAGCGAAAGCCGCACCGCCGCCAAACCAAATTCCGCTCGGATGCGCCTCTCCGCCTCGGCAACCAAATGACGCACGCTCCCGTGCCGCGATTCCTGCTGTAAATCCACCGTCAGTCGCTGCACACGGCTCATCCGTTCCCGCATCCGACGATGCAAAACCGGCCCAATCACCCGCTCCAGCGGCTCAAATAAAAAAATAAGCACAAACAACAAAAAACCAGCCGTCGCCTCCGGCGGCAGCACCGGCTCCAGCCAGCCGCTAACGCGACGCACCAGCGCCAAATACAGGAGCGCCAGAAAAGTCGCCGAAAGCGCGTAAACCAAATTCCGCTGCGTCCCGTATTCCAGAAAATTGTGCCGCAAAAAAAAGTACACCAGCGCGACACCGGGTAAGATGCCCGCCAAAATAGTCGCAGTCAGTATCACATCGGTGCGACTCGCCGAAGCCGGCCCAAAAATCTGCAGCAAAACGAGCAGAAAGGTCAGGAAAGATGAAACGATGAAAAGGCACAGAAACAATCGCCGTTCTACGCCCTCCGTGGCCTTGCGCCAGTCTCGCAGTTCGAATGCAGCATCCAGCAGCGCCATCGCCGGGAGAAGACCCAGTCCGGCCTTCCAAAAGAATCCCAGGATGAACGTGAGCCGGTATTCGCCGAGACCGCTCCCGGCGATGCGAAGTGCCATCGCGAGCTCGCACAGCGAGAAAAGGTAAAAAATCAAAATGAACGGTCGCCCGAATATGCCAGCCGGCGCCTTGCGCACCTGGCGCCCATACACGAAGTGCGTGTGCCAAATAAGCGGCAGTAACAGAAACGCGCCCAATGCTTGGAGTCCCTGATAGAAGTACCGCGTCGCATCGGGCGGCGAGACGTACTGCATGAGCGCGTTCATCTCCAGCAATGCGCCCGCATAAATGAGGAAGAGGGAGAACATCAGGAAGAAGAGCAATCGCTCGAGCAGACGCGGTCGACGGTGTCCAAGAATGAGCGCGATCAGGACAAGATAGACCAGCGTCCCAGCGGTCAATCCGATGAGTCGTCCGTAGAAAAGCAAATGCACCCAAGTCCCTCGTGCGACGGATTCTAGACCTGCACCACAAACAACTCAATCCGCAAGTGTCGGAAAAAGACGACAATCTATAAGCAACACAAAATAAACAGCTTATTTAACAATAAAACCAATCAAAATGTGAGCGCCGAATTGTCATGGTTTCCGCTTGACACCAACCCCCGCCATGTTAAATTAGCACTCGCACGCTTGGAGTGCTAATCGGTCTCCCGACCCTTGAATCTCCTCGCGGGCGAGACTCACCAAACCATCGGAGGAATTGCACAATGGCAGTCAATATCACGCCCCTGCACGACCGCGTGCTCGTGAGGCGCCTGGAAGAGAAGGAAACCGTGAAGGGTGGCATCATCATCCCGGACTCGGCTAAAGAGAAGCCCCAAGAGGGTGAAGTGATCGCCGTGGGCAGTGGACGCCGCGAGAAGGGTGAATTGATCCCGCTCGACGTTAAGCCCGGAGACCGCATCCTGTTCGGCAAATACAGCGGCAACGACATCAAGATAGACGACGAGGAATACATGATCCTGAAGGAAGACGAAATCCTCGCCAAGATCGGGCCAACCGCCAAAGCAGCCGGCGGCAAAAAGTAACTTTCTGGCCAGCGTCAGCCCCGCTTGGGGGAAGCTCCCACAGAATTTAGGGGCCAGCTGCCAGACCAACAATCCAAACGAATCCGAAAGAGGAGAAAGAAGATCATGGCAAAGCAAATCGTAACTGGTGAAAATTCTCGCCAGGCGATCCTCCGCGGCGTCAATCAATTGGCGGATGCGGTCAAGATCACGCTCGGCCCCAAGGGCCGCAACGCGGTCATCGAAAAGAAGTTTGGTTCGCCGATCATCACTAAGGACGGAGTCACCGTCGCCAAGGAAATCGAGCTGCAGGATCCGCTCGAAAATATGGGCGCTCAGATGGTTCGTGAAGTCGCTTCCAAGACTTCCGACGTCGCGGGCGACGGCACCACCACTGCAACCGTTCTCGCGCAGGCTATTTTCAAGGAAGGCGTGAAGGCCGTCGCGGCCGGCGCCAGCCCCACAGCCCTCAAGCGCGGCATCGAGAAGGCCGTCGGCGTCGCCGTCGAGGAAATCAAGAAGCAGCACAAAGACGTTAAGGGCGACATGATCGCGCAAGTCGGCACCATCAGCGCCAATAACGACAAGCAG
Organism: uncultured Acidobacteriota bacterium; assembly: GCA_963795005.1. Classification (GTDB taxonomy): domain Bacteria; phylum Acidobacteriota; class Terriglobia; order Acidiferrales; family UBA7541; genus Palsa-295. The sequence goes on from CAWCGE010000024.1 coordinate 151,263, forward strand.
ATCGGCAGTATCATCGCCGAAGCCATGAAGAAGGTCGGCAAGGATGGCGTCATCACCGTCGAGGAATCCAAGACGATGGAGACCAACCTGGAAGTCGTCGAAGGCATGCAGTTCGACCGCGGCTACCTCTCGCCTTACTTCGTCACCGACCCCGAACGCATGGAGTGCACCCTCGAAGATGTCCGCATCCTGATCCACGAAAAGAAAATCTCCTCGATGAAGGACCTGCTTCCCCTCCTCGAGCAGATTGCCAAGATGGGCAAGCCCCTGCTGATCATTGCCGAAGACGTCGAGGGCGAAGCGCTCGCGACACTCGTCGTCAATAAGCTCCGCGGCACTCTGCAGTGCGCAGCGGTAAAGGCTCCGGGCTTCGGCGATCGTCGCAAGGCCATGCTCGAAGACATCGCCACTCTCACTGGCGGCAAGGCCATCACCGAAGACCTCGGCATCAAGCTTGAAAACGTGAAAGTCGAGGACCTCGGCCGTGCCAAGAAGGTCACCATTGACAAGGACAACACCACGATCATCGAAGGCGGCGGTAAGGCTTCCGAGATCGAAGGCCGCGTCCGCCAGATTCGCGCTCAGGTCGAAGACACCACCTCCGACTACGATCGCGAAAAGCTGCAAGAGCGTCTCGCGAAACTAGTCGGCGGCGTTGCCGTAATCAAAGTCGGCGCAGCGACCGAGACCGAGCTGAAGGAAAAGAAGGCTCGCGTCGAAGATGCTATGCACGCAACCCGCGCGGCTGTCGAGGAAGGTATCGTCCCCGGCGGCGGTGTGGCTCTGGTTCGCTGCATCCCGGCTCTCGATAAGCTCAAGCTCAGCGAAGACGACGCTATCGGCGTCAACATCGTGAAGCGCTCGCTTGAAGAGCCTCTCCGGCAAATCGCGCACAACGCCGGCCATGAAGGCGCAGTCGTTCTGGGCAAAATCCGCGAATCCAAGGAAGAGAATTTCGGATTCAACGCGGACACCGGCGATTTCGGCGACATGGTCAAGGCCGGCGTCATCGACCCGGCCAAGGTCACCCGTCTCGCGCTGCAAAACGCCGCTTCCATCGCGGGCCTGATGCTCACCACCGAAGCTCTGGTGGCCGACATCAAGGAAGACGAAAAGAAGGGCGCGGCAGGCGGCGGAGCTCCCGGCGCCGGCGGCATGGGCGGCATGTACTAAACAAATCGCGCTTCGCGCGATTTGTCCTGAGGGCCGCCGGTGGCGGCTCGCAGGCTCGAGTCAGCTACGTCGTTTCGGGAATGTCATCCCGAGCGTCGCGAGGGATCTGCTTTCAGCAGACCCCCAGCAAGAACAAAAAAGGGCGTCCCGGCACAATCGCCGCGACGCCCTTTTTGTTTAAGACGCATTGCAAGCAGTTTGCCCATCCTGCGTAACCTCGAGGACGCCCTGTCCTTCGCCTGGTCTCCAATGCACCCAAAGATTCAAACCCGTGCGACCAAATCGCCAATCCATCATCTGATTTTGTTTAAACAGCCCGGCAGTCTAAGATTACATCCTGTAGCAAAACTGGGACCAATCATGGCGAAGCCTATATTACTCAGTGTGGATGACGACTCCGACGTTCTGCGCGCCATCGAGCGCGACCTGCGTTCGAAATACGGCGCCGAATATCGCGTAATCGGCAGCGATTCTCCCGAAAGCGCGCTCACCCTACTAAAGCAGTTAAAAGTCCGCAACGATAGCGTCGCCCTCCTCCTCGCCGATCAGCGCATGCCGCACATGGACGGTGTCGCTTTTCTGCAGGAAGGGATGCGCATCTTCCCGGAGGCGAAGCGCGCCCTCCTCACGGCCTACGCGGACACCAACGCCGCGATCAGCGCCATCAACGAAGCCAACATCAATTATTTTTTCATGAAGCCGTGGGATCCCCCGGCCGAGCATCTCTACCCGCAATTGGATGATCTGCTCGATGATTGGCGAGCGTCCTACCGGCCGGCGTTCGAGGGAATCCGCGTGTTGGGCACACGCTGGTCGCCCAAATCCTACGAGCTCCGAGATTTTCTAGCTCGCAATCGCGTCCCCTATCAATGGATTGACGTCGAACTTTCCGCCAACGACCCGGAAACGAAACGCCTCCTGGACGCGCTCGGCCCGGAAGAAGCCGCAAGCCTGCCAGTCGTGCTCTTCCCTGATGGCTCGAAACTCTTGGAAAGTGTTCCGGCGCAAGTTGCGCAAAAGGTCGGCTTGCGCACGCGCGCGCAAACCAGTTTTTACGATCTCGCAATCGTCGGTGGCGGCCCGGCCGGCCTTGCTGCCGCGGTCTACGGCGCCTCCGAGGGACTGCACACGGTGATGATCGAGCGCGAAGCTCCGGGTGGACAAGCCGGGATGAGTTCGCGTATCGAAAATTATCTTGGATTTCCCACGGGCCTTAGCGGCGGCGATCTCGCGCGCCGCGCCGTCGTGCAAGCCGAGCGCTTCGGCGTGGAAATTCTCGCGCCTCAGGAAGCCGTCAGCGCCCGCGCCGAAGGTCCCTATCGCATCATCAAGCTCGCCGACGGCAACGAAATTTCCTGCCACGCACTGATGATCGCAACGGGCGTGCAATGGCGCCGCCTCGAAGCCCCCGGCATAGACCGCCTCCAGGGCGCCGGCGTCTACTACGGCGGCGGCTCCACCGAGGCGCTCTCCTGCAAGGGCGAAATCGTTTACGTGATTGGCGGCGCGAACTCAGCGGGCCAAGCGGCCATGAACTTCGCGAAGTTCGCGGAGCGCGTCGTCATCGTCGTGCGCGGCAGCTCTCTATCGAGCACCATGTCCCAATATCTGATTGACCAGGTCAAGGAGACACGTAATATCCAGATTTGGGCTGACGCGAGCGTCTCCGAAGCGCACGGTGAAACGCATCTGGAGGAGATTTCCTTCCTGTGCTCGGACACAGGAAAACTCGAGCGCGTCCCGGCGAGCGCGATGTTCATCTTCATCGGCGCGCTCCCCCGCACCGAATGGCTCGCGGACGTAGTCGAGCGCGACGAGCGCGGTTTCATCCTCACTGGGCCCGATCTGATACGCGAGGGGCAACGTCCCAAGGGCTGGGCGCTCGACAGGGATCCCTTCCTGCTCGAAACAAATGTCCCCGGGCTTTTTGCCGTGGGCGACGTCCGTCACGGCTCGGTGAAACGCGTCGCTTCCGGCGTCGGTGAAGGCTCGGTTGCCGTACAATTCATCCATCAATATCTGAGTAAGGTCTAAATGGTCGAAAATTCTGAACTTCTTCGCGTCCCAGTATTCGTTGGTCTGCCCGATGATCAGATTGGCTGGTTCCTCAGCCATTCAGAAGATCTGCGCTTCAAGCCGGGCGAGTCATACGCCCGCCAGGCCGATCCCGCCGACGCCATGTTTGTCATCCTGGAGGGTCAAGTACAAGCGCGCGGCGAGATCGGTGGCGAAGCCGTGATGTTTTCAATGAAGTCTGGCGACGTCACCGGACTGCTGCCTTTTTCAAGAATGAAGCAATTTTCGATAGACGCGCGGGCAGTCACGGACGTTCACCTTCTGCGTTTTCCCTCTTCGCTCTTTCCCGAGCTTGTCCAGAAAATGCCGGAGCTCACCCAGCGTCTGGTCGGCTTGATGTCCGACAGAATTCGCGAAGTCACTCGAATGGAGCAGCAACGCGACCGGCTCGCTTCCCTGGGAAAGCTTTCCGCCGGCCTCGCCCACGAACTCAACAATCCCGCTTCCGCCGCGCGCCGCGCCGCCACTCAATTGCGCGACGTCCTCAAGAAAATCAAAAACGCCAGCCACGAACTGGGCCGGCGTGAGCTCACCGTCGAGCAAAAAGCCGAAATCGAAAAGCTCGAAACCGCCTTCATCCAAAGCAACGAACCGGCTCTCGACGCGCTCACCATCAGCGACCTCGAAGAGCAAATAGACTCGCTCTTGCGCAGCCACGGACAGAACGACCTGTGGCAGCTCGCTGCGGATCTCGCGCGCAAGAACATCAAGCCGGAAGCTCTCGAATCGCTCTTCGCCACCCTCGATTCTGGCACCGCCCGCGCTGCCCTCGTGCGCATCGCGGCTTCCGTCGAGATCTACGCACTGCTGAACGAAATCGAAAGCAGCACCGCGCGAATTTCCGATTTGGTCCGGGCCATCAAGGAATATACCTACATGGACCAGACTCCCTTGCAGAACGTGGACATCGTCAAGAGCCTGGAAACCACGCTCACGATTTTGAATCACAAGCTCAAGCACGGAGTCGAAGTCGAGCGCGATTATCAGAAGATTCCGCTGCTGGTAAATTCTTTCGGCAGTGAACTCAACCAGGTTTGGACAAACATCATAGACAACGCCATTGACGCCATGAACGGCGAGGGCAAGCTTCGAGTGCGAACCTATCGCGAGGACAATTGCGTCGTCGTCGAAATCGCCGATAACGGCTCAGGAATTTCGCCCGAAATCCTGCCGCACATCTTTGAGCCGTTTTTCACCACCAAGGGAGTCGGCCAAGGCACCGGTCTCGGCCTCGACACCGTTCAGCGCATCGTGAAGAAGCACCGCGGCAACATCCAAGTCAGCTCGCAACCCGGCGACACAAGATTCCAAGTCTGGCTACCGCTGGCCGACGCCCTAACCTAAATCCTCACCTGGTCGCGACACCTTTTCCTTGCCATCGCCGTGGCGCCCTCGTCTATGTTAAAGGTGCTCTGGGACTCGCGGATCACTGCAAACTCCGGTATACCATCCCCGTTGAAATCGCCTGTCGCCATGTAATGCGCGCTTCTGCCCGGAGAATCCGTGCGCCCACTAGGACTCCCGCAGCATGGGCATCAAGAATGGCCTTTCGCCTTGGACCATCGCGAGCTGTTCTATAACCACCGTCTTTTGATGAAGTTCCCTGCGCGACTTTCGCCTGTACTCAGTGTTAAAGCTAATAGGCGCAAGTCATCCCAGCTGATCGGGCGCCAAATGAATCACGGGTTAGGTTTCATTTGGAGGGAGGACATCATGCCTAAAGCTCACATCATTGGTTTGCTGTTGTTCGCGCTCGTGCTCATGGCCATCCCGGCGGCCATGGCGCCCAGCGCCTCGGCGGGCTTCGGAGTCGCCATCACCGTCGCTCCTCCACCGCTGCCGGTTTATGCGCAGCCGGTTTGCCCGGGCGACGGCTACATCTGGACACCCGGTTATTGGGCTTACGGACCTGACGGTTACTACTGGGTCCCTGGCACGTGGGTAATTTCGCCGCAAGTCGGCTTCCTCTGGACTCCGGGATACTGGGGCTGGGGCAGCGGCGGATATTTCTGGCACGCCGGTTACTGGGGCCCGCACGTCGGCTTCTATGGCGGCATTAACTACGGCTTCGGCTATTTCGGCGTCGGCTTCCAGGGAGGCTATTGGAACGGCGGCCATTTCTTCTACAACCGTAGCGTCAACAACGTGAACGTCACCAACATTCACAACGTTTACAACCGCGACGTGATCAACAATCGCACGGACGTGAATCGCGTCAGCTACAACGGTGGTCGCGGCGGCGTCAACGCTCGCCCAACCGCTGCTGAAATGGCGGCCAATCGCGACCGGCACAGGGGCGCTACATCGTCGCAGCTTCAACAGGAACATGCAGCCAGCACGAACCGCTCGCAGTTCGCGTCGGTGAATCATGGCCGTCCGGCTGTAGCAGCCACCGTGCGGCCGGGTGAATTCTCGAGCCGTGGAGCAGTTGCGGCCAATACAAATCGCAGCTCGAATTTCGCGCGCCCCAGCAACACTGCGCGAAACTCGACATACGCAGCCCGGTCCCGCAACAGCGAACGCAACAACTCTTATGCTCGCTCGCAGAGCAACGCGAACCGTTCATTCGCATCGCGCTCGCAGAACAATGCAACCCACGCGCAGCAGAACAACGCGCGGCCGCTCGACTCACGTTCCTCTAACTCGCGCGCATCCAGCACGCGCTCGTTCAACGCGCCTCAGCACAACAACGCGACCCGCCAGCAATCCAGCCCGGCTTATCGCCAGAACACCTCGCACGCGGCTCCCGCGCACCAGACCCGCCAGGCAGCGCCGCAGCGTCAGAGCTCGTATCGTCCGAGTAGCCCCGGACGGTCCGCGGCCCAAAGCCAGCCGCGCAACGCTGCGTCGCATGGCAGCAACCGGGACTCACACGCCAGCAGCGGCGGCGGTTCACCTGGAGGCGGCGCCAACAGCCACGAACGTCGCTAAAATTTACCCCACGGGAGTCGCGAAAGGGGCCCCGTCAGCCAAACGGCGCCACGACCAAAAATCGTGGCGTCGTTTTTATTTGTCGCCGCCTTTGCCTTTGCAGCGGCGCACTTCAGTGCGCCATCGAAGTTGCGGCAAGGGCTCATAGGGATCGCAAGACCCCCGTTACGCTCCAGCACACGCAAAGATTTCCGCACTCGTCGCGCTCCCCCGTTTTGTGCCGCTCTTCGAATCGAATCCCGCAATTCGATCAGCGCGTTTCGCCATCACGCGCGATCTGCACGGGAGTCATGATTTTGCCGCGCACTTTGCCGTCATCAGCGCCGCACCGTCAAGCGCGACGCACTGATCTTACGGCCCGTCTTTGACGTTGCTCTTCTCTGCTTCACCTCCTCGACTACCCCCACTTCCTCGCGTCCTTTTCGCCTTAACCAACCGCCGATGTTATCCTCTCGCGTGCACATCCCGCATCCAGTCTTTCTCTTCTTCGCCGCTTTCATCGCCGGAGTGCTCAACGCCGTCGCCGGCGGCGGCAGTTTCATCTCTTTTCCCGCGCTGCTCTTCACGGGCATGGCGCCCATCGCGGCCAACGCCACCAACACCGCCGCCGTCTGGCCCGGCACCGTCGCCAGCACCGTCGCCTACCGCAACGCGTTCACTCCCGACGCGCGCCGCCTGCTCCCCGCGCTCCTTTTCACCGGCATCATCGGAGGCTACCTCGGCGCACGCATTTTGCTGAGCACGCCGCAATCGACTTTCCTGCATCTGATTCCCTGGCTTCTTCTCGCCGCAACTCTCCTCTTCCTGGCCGGCCCGCGCATCAGCGCTTGGGTGAAAAACCGCGCCGCGCAAGGCAAAACTTCGCGCCCACTCTTCATCGGGGGATTTTTTCTCGAGCTCTTAATTTCCATGTACATCGGCTATTTCGGCGCGGGCGTCGGCATACTGGTGCTCTCGCTTCTGGCCCTGCTCGGCATGGAAGATATTCACGCGATGAACGCTGTGAAAGTCCTGCTCGTCAGCGTCGTCAACGGCGTCGCCATGGTCACTTTCATCGTCGCCAAAATGATTGTCTGGCCGCAAGCCATCCTCATGCTCGTCGGCAGCCTTGTCGGCGGTTACGGCGGCGCTCACTACGCCCAAAAAATGCACCCGCTACACGTCCGCTGGATCGTAATCGTCGTCGGCTTCGTCATGTCCGCGTATTTCTTCATCAAGTCTTAACCCTCTTAGCCCCGCACCGCACTCCGCCGTTGCCGGCCCCCCCGCCCGCATCCTTCCCCGTCGAATTGATGTACAATGGAGTTTACCGGAGGGGCCAAGATGCCAATCCCGGTTAACATCCGCGTTCCTGCACCAATTACCCGCTGCCTAGCACTCTGCGCCTTCGCCTTCCTCTCGTTCACGCCGTCGCTCGCCGCCCAGCAAGACAACACGCCCGGCTGGCCGCTACACAGTTCCGCGCCGGACCATGCCATGCCCGACGCCAACGGCGCGATGCCTGCCACCGTCCCCGACGCCGACGAATCTTGCCTGCTCTGGAGCATTGAGAAGATGCCCGGCACCGTCAGCGCCGCAGACCTAAAAGTTCCCGGAAAAGCCAAGGGTGAGTACCGCAAGGCTTGCAGCGAGTTGAAATACAAAAAGCTCGACAGCGCCGAGGACCATGTTCGCAAAGCCGTCCAGCTATATCCGCAATATGCGGCCGCATGGGCCCTGCTGGGACAAGTCCTCGAAGCCGGAAACAAGATTGAAGACGCGCGCACCGCCTGCTCTCAGGCCTCGAGCGCCGATGCCGGTTACGCGCCCGCATACCTCTGCCTCGCCGACCTCGCCGCGCAGAGCAATGATTGGCATCTGGCGCTGGATTTCGCCGATCGCTCGCTCGCGCTCGTTCCGCAGCAAAATGTTTACGGACATTTCTATTCCGCCATGGCCCAATTTCATCTGCAGCAGCTGCCCGAAGCCGCCACCGCCGCGCAAAAAACAATTGACGACGACCACTCCCATCGCGTCCCGCAAGCCCACCTGCTGCTAGCGCAAATCTACGGCGCCCAGCACGACCTCTACGGCGTCTCCGTCCAGCTCCGCGCCTACCTAAAGGCCGCTCCCAACGCCCCCGATGCCCCCTCAGTAAAAAAGTCCCTCGCCGACCTAGAAGCCCAAGTCCCGAAGTAAGTAGTCACATGGTTTCGCGCGGAGTTCGCGCGTCGGTGGTGCGGCTGCCGCCCTCGCTTCCAGTCAAGCAGGGCTTCTTCGCCCGTGCGTTCGACCTCGCTCGCAAAAAGCATGTCTCCGCGTTTATCGGCGACGGGCGCAGCCGTTGGGCCGCAGTGCACCGGCTCGCTGCCGCGAATCTTTTCCGGCTGGCGCTTGAGAAGGGTGCCGCGGGAGCACACAGGCGGATTTTGATATTCGAGCGACGCGGACCGACAAAAAAGTCACCTTCTTCAGCGGTGTCAGCACCACTTTCTTGAAATTGGTTCCGACGATTCCGCGGGAGTTGGCCGCGGAATCCGAAGGCACCCGGGCGCAGCGTGCGTTGCGCTGGTTGATGGGTTGAGAGAGCCCCTTATGGCGGAAAGCTCGTCGCGCGCATTCGGCGGGTGGCCAATCCTCCCGATGCGCACCCAGACGAACGGTTTAGCGTCCATTGTTCCTCGTGCGATTGCAAATTTCGGAACTATGGCTTTGGCGAGGAACGACTAGCTCCTCGGTTGCGCCAGCGAGTCCGCCACCACCCAGGCGGCGCCAACCACGGCAAGATTCACTGTGCTCTCGGTCCAGTTCGTGTGGCTCGCGTGATCGGCCAGGAGTATCGGCTCGTTCACCAGCAGGCCGAAGGACGCCAGCATCGCGGTCACCAGGATCGCCGCGAGCCGCGCCTGCACACCAGTCAGGATCGCCACGCCCGCCGCGACGAAGCAGGCCCCGGTCACATATCCCCAGAAAACTTGCGAAGGCGGCAGCCATTTGGGGACGAGCGGGGCGGTCATGTTCATATAGACAAAATGCGCTCCGCCGAATACCAGCGCGCAAACTCCAAACGCGAGTTGGCCCAGGCGCGTCAGGCGCGCGGCCAGAGCCGCATCGATCTTGGCGGTGCTGGCGAAGATGATCAGCGCGCCCACGGCGATCGCCAGCTGCATGGCGATGTTTTCATAGGTGACGTATACGGCGTAGTCGGTAAGCAGCAGCCGGCCGTTCATCAGCACGACGACAAACAGCGCGTAGTAGACGGTCAGCGCCCCCGCGCCCCAGGCCACGGTTCGGTGCCACTCGACAGCCGCGGCCGCGACGACCATAAACGCACCGGCGGCACAGGCTAGGGCGGTGCGAGCGGGAAAGTTCTCCGCCACCGGCTGCCCCGGGTCGAATTCCCGAAACACCAGGGACGCCATCCCCACCGCCATCACGCCCAGGCCGTAGACGTGCCAGCCGAAGGCCATGGTCGTTTTTTCCGCCGTCATGGACTGCTCCCGCCTCGCCGCGATTTCTTTTTTTCGGCATCGGTCGCGCCGAAGTATAGCGCTGGTCGAAAAGATTGCGGGGCCAAAAGAGCGTTTGGCGCGACAAAGCCAGCGCTTGCGGAAGAAAAGCCGGGCGATTCGGTGCCGTCTTTGCCGCGCCTGCCTGTTTTCCAGAAAACTCGCTAAATCGACGCTCGGCGGCTGTCGCACGACTCGACGACAACAAGCTTGCTGTCCTGCACGGTAGTATTATATGCGCGGACGAGCGGGAGGGTCGCTTTGCTACCGCGGCTGGACCTTCCGACGTGACGGATTTGCGTCACACAATGGGCGGACTTTCCATGGCACAGCAATCCCACGAGGCCCACGCAGCGCTGGCCGAGATTCGCGACTCCCTGCTCGAAACCTACGCGAGCAACGACGCCATGAACCAGCTCATCCTCTCAAGCCTCGACCCGCGCGCCTGGCGCGCCCAGCCGCCCACAGAAAAACGCAGCGGCCGGACCATCGCGGCCATCTTCGCGCATCTGCACAATAGCCGCCTGGTGTGGCTGAAGAATTCCGCGCTGCATCTGAAATGCCCCGCGCCGCTCGATCCCGACCGCTGCACCATCAAGCAGGCTGCCGCCGCCCTCAAGAAAAGCGCCGCGCAGTGCCTGCGCATGTTGACCGATGCGCTCTCCGCCTCTCCCAATCGCCGCGTCACAAAATTTTCCCGTGGCAGTTGGACGCAAACCTGGCCCGCCGGCGCCACCATGTTCGCCTACATGTTCTCGCACGAAGCCCACCATCGCGGCCAAATCCTGATGCTAGCCCACCAATTGGGCTATCGCGTACTCCATGACACCCCCGGCATCTGGCACTGGGAAAAACTCTGGAAAAAAGCCGGCCTCAAGACCCGCCCCCGCTAAGCGCAACCCGCCCCTTTCCCGCGAACCCCGGACCTGAGGCGTGCTCCGTCCCTCACCGCCGACAGAAGTTGGCCCAGCGAGTGAGCGCTGCTAAAAGACGGGCACGCAGCGCCAGCCAGTTCGCTTCCGCCCGTGCGCATGCGGCGAAAGCAACCGCTTCGGCTCGTTGCATCCCGGATGCCTCAGCGGATCCATGCGGTCTTGCACGCAGTTCCATGCCGCCGAAGCCACCCGCTCAAGCGCCAACTACAGTGTTACAAGCCCCGCGCGCTCTTCCCAAATCACGAGTCGCCAATCACGAATCACGGTAGGTAAGTCAATCGCCAACCTTCACGCACTTCCCACAGGTCGCGGGCGCGAATCACGACTCACGATTGACCACTCACGCCTCTCTCCCCCGCCAATGATATATTCAAGGCTGCACCCATGAACCCCGGAGCAAGCCCCAATGACTGAACGAAAACCACCCTTTGCCTCCGTCGAACAAGCCCTCGACGAAATACGCGCCGGCCGGATGATCGTCCTGGTGGACGACGAAGACCGCGAAAACGAAGGCGATTTGACGATGGCGGCCGAAAAAGTGACGCCCGAAGCCATCAACTTCATGGCCAAGTTCGGGCGCGGCCTGATTTGCCTCGCCATGACCGAGCAGCGTTGCGACGCGCTGGCCCTCGCGCCCATCACTCCGCGCAACACTTCCATGTTCGGCACGCCCTTCTGCGAGCCGATTGACGCGCGCCGCGGCACAACCACCGGAACCAGCGCCGCCGACCGCGCCACCACCATCCTGGCCGCCACCGATCCGAACACCCGTCCCGAGGATCTGGCTCGGCCGGGGCACGTATATACCCTGCGCGCCCGCAATGGCGGCGTGCTGGTCCGCGCCGGACAAACCGAAGCTTCGGTGGATCTGGCGCGCCTCGCGGGCCTCGATCATTCCGGCGTGATCTGCGAAGTGATGAACGACGACGGCACCATGGCGCGTATCCCGCAGCTCATCGAATTTTGCCGCCAGCATGGGATGAAACTGTTGACCGTCGCGGACCTGATTCGCTACCGCATGCAGCACGAGCGCCACGTCCGGCGCATCGCGGAATCCGTGCTGCCCACGCGGCACGGAAATTTCCGCATGATCGCGTACTCGAACGACGCGGACCACGAACTTCACGTCGCGCTGGTCCGCGGCGACATCTCTCAAGGCGATAGCGATAAAGCGGGGCCGCCGCTGGTGCGCGTCCATTCGCATTGCCTTACCGGCGACGTTTTCGGCTCCACGGCGTGCGATTGCCACGCCATTATCGAGCGCTCGCTGGAAGCCATCGCCAGGGAAGACCGTGGCGTATTCGTTTACCTCCATCACACCGGCCGCGGCTTTCAGATTGACGCGCCGCGCGAGCCAGATGCCGCCGAATTGCCGCGCATTCGTTTCCACGCGCGCGATGAAATGGAGCACGATTTGGGACGCCAGCGGCTGGTCCAGCGCGAAAGCGGCATCGGCGCGCAGATTTTGATTGATCTGGGCCTGCGGCGCATTCGCGTCTTAACCAACCATCCGCGCAAAGTAGTCGCGCTAGATGGCTATGGCCTGGAAATCGCCGAACAGGTCCCGTTAGCGCTAGATACCACGAAATCGCGGCAGTAGCAGCGTGCACGCGAAAGCGAAAGGCGCCATAAGACTATTGAGGTTTTGAGGCTGGCGGCACCACGGCAGGGTCAGGACACAGACCTTCGAGCTTGCGCTTGCCGCCGAAACGGCCCGCTCTTCAAAATTTACGATGGCCTGCGCGGTCTTAGGACCGATACCCGGCACGCGCTGCAACTGTTCCGCCGTCACCGAGCTCAAATCCACCGGCTTCGCCGGCGTAGACTTCTTCTGAGCGAACGTCGCGCCGCAGAACGAGCACGATCGCGGCGACGCGCGAAAGTTGCCTAAACGCGATTGCCTTGCGCATCGTACTCAGTCACTTCACCAAACAGGGCGGCCTGGTCGGCGATCTGCGCGCGGTCGCCGACGAGAACGATTTGCGCATCCGGTGAGTCAAAGTGGCGTCGCGCGGCGGCGAGCACATCATCGGCCGTAAGCGCGTGCACTTTCTGGCGATACGTTTCGAGATGGTCCTCGGGCAACCGGTCGAGATAGATGGTGGAGAGTTGTCCAAGAAGTCCGTCCTGCGTCGCGACTCCCAACGAGAACACGCCAGTAAGATAACTCCTCGCACTTTCTAGCTCCTCGGAAGTAACAGGGAGCGAGCGCATGCGGTCCATTTCGTAAAATATTTCGGTGAGAGTGGCAGCGGCAACGTCGTTACGCACCGCGGCGTGCACACTGAAGTACCCGTGCTGTCGCAGCGACTGCAACCCGCTGCGCGGGCTATAGGTATACCCCTTCTGCTCGCGGATGTTGATGACCAGCCGCGAATGAAACGCCCCACCATAAATAGAATTCGCGAGCACCAGGCGAAACCAATCGGGATCGCGCCGCGTGATGGCCAGATTACCCACGACCACTTGCGTTTGCACGCTCCCCGGCAAATGCACCAAGTGAACTTTTCGGCCGAGGTTGTGCGGCGGCGCTGGCGAAATTCGAGGCGCGGGTTGCGGAGCTTCCCAGGTGCCAAACACTTTCTCAATTTGCGCGAGCAACATGTCGCTCGAGAAATCCCCCACGACGATCAGCAGCGCGTCGGCCGGTGAATAATGCTGATGGTAGAACTCTGCAAGTTGTTCGCGCTGGTAGGCCGCGACGTCCTCTTCCGTCGGTGAGATAACGGCGTAGGGATGCTGGCCGAAAATCACGCGGCGGAAGCGCTCGTTCGCCAGAAACGCGGGCGTGGTGCGTTCGATGCGCAGGCCCTCGATTTTGCGGCGGCGCTCGCGCTCGAATTCCTCGGGCGGAAATGAAGCGTTGCGCGCGAGATCAGCCATGAGTTCGAAGATGCCCTCGGAAAACTCGGCGAGGCCGGAAAGCGAGATCGCGCTGGAATCGGCGCCCGCTTGCGTGCCCAGATCGGCGCCCATGCGGCGAAGGTCTTCTTCGATCTGCCGGCTGGTGCGCGACGCGGTACCGGTGCGCACTACCGTGGCCGTGATTTCCGCCAGGCCGGGGGCCCGATGGGCCACGCTGGCGTTGCCGCTGCGGAAGAAAAGTTGTGCGGAAATTTTCGGAAACGTCCGCAATTCCGCGAGGACCACTTGCATGCCGTTAGATAGAGTGTGAACCGCGCGCTTGGGCCAGGCGACCGGGCGTTCCGGACCGAGAGGTGGAACGGTGCTCATTGGTGCGTTCGGGGTTGTGGGACTGCTTGTGGTCATCGGCTTCGTGGTTGTTCCGCTCATGCTGCCACTTCCTTTGCGACCGGGCGGCGCACGAGGATGGCGCGATTTCGCGGAACCAGATAGGTTTGCGCGGCGGCTTGTACTTGCGCCGGCGTGACGGCTTCAAATCCATCGAGAATCGTGTTGATTCTGTTGGGATCGCTGTCGAATAGGGTGAAGCAAGCGAGATAGTGCATCAGGCCGAAGCGAGGCATGTGCGCGCCCATGCCGCTTTCGAGATTCGCGTAATAATCGGCGCGGAACTTTACTTTCACGGGCGCTAGCTCCTCTTCGGTAATTCCCTGTAGCTGCATTTCGCGGATAATTTCGTCGAATTCGGCGATGACGCTCTCGGTGCTGAATTCCGACTTGTGAAAAATGCGCGTGACCATTTGCGTGGGTCCGTTCGTTTCGATGATGTCCGCTCCGCCGTCGGTTTCGACAGCCATCTGCTTTTCGAGGACGAGGCGGCGATAGATGCGTCCGACGCGGCCGCCGTGCAAGGCGCGATCGAGAATGGACGCCGCATACCAATCGGGATTGCCGCGCTCCGGAACGGTGTAACCGATGGCGATGGCCGGGAGCGGCCCGAATTTTTCGGGGACTTCGCCGCGGCGTTCCGCAGTCTGCGGCGGCTCGGAAACGTCGGCGCGCGGCGGCAGCGGGTATGCCGGGATATTTTCAAAATATTCTTTGGCCAGCGCGAAGCCCTGTGCCGGCTCAACGTCACCGACGATCAGCAGGACGGCGTTGTTCGGCGAATAATACGTGTGAAAAAACGTCTGTACGTCGGCGAGCGTGGCGGCGTCGAGGTCGGCGAAATCGCCGTAAAAATTGTGGGCGTTGGGCCAGTTGCGAAAGGCCACCGGCGGAAGATCCAGCCACGGAAATCCGCCGTAAGGCTGGTTCATCACGTTCACGCGAACTTCTTCCTTGACCACATCGCGCTGATTGCGGAGATTTTCGTCGTCCACTTTTAACGCGCGCATGCGGTCCGCTTCGAGCCACAACACGCGTTCCAGCGCGTTGGACGGGACCGATTCGAAATAGTTGGTGATGTCATAGTTGGTGGTGCCGTTGAGCATACCGCCGGAGGAATTAATCAGGCGGATGTGTTCCATTTTGCCCGCGTGCTCGGAACCTTGAAACATCATGTGCTCGAAGAGATGGGCGAAGCCGCTGCGTCCTCGTGGTTCGAGACGAAAGCCAATTTGATAGTAAACGCCGACCGTGACGACGGGCGCGGAACGGTCGGGCGAGATAACCACGCGCAAGCCGTTCGCAAGGGTGGTATGTTCAACGGGAATATGCAGATTCTTCACTTCGGAGTCCTCCTGGACTTTGGCAGGGCGCTACCGAGCTTTTTCAACGTCGCTATAGGGTTCTTCGCAAGAACCCGGGCCGACAACCGCACAAGCGTGGCATACGAATCGCCGAATTCGCGCGGATAGCGACGCAAAGCGTCGTAATGCTTTCGGACCGTGGCATAGTCGCCGCGCGCGGTGGGGCCGGTCCACGCAGCTTGTGGACCATATTTTTCGAAGTTGTCGAGCATCTGGCGCATCAGCGGCAGCAAGGTCTGCACGGCGTGCTTGCGCGAGAAGCCGATTCCGGTGAGGACTTGCGTCGCGCTTTCAGTGAGGGCGAGCGCGTGCCCGGCGACAAGTGTGCCCGCGGCATGATAGGCGGGTTTCGCGCGGCTCGTGACAGGCACTGGGACACCGCCCAGCGTGCGCGCGATCCGACCGGCGGTGCGGCGCGCGCGCGGATCACCCTCGATGGCGAAAATTACCCCATTCAGGTTGGGCTGCGAATTCTTGGTGAAAGTTTGCATAGGATGAATCGAGCCCACCGCCGCGCCACAACGCGCAAGTGGCTGCAAAATCGTGCTGTCCAAAGCGCCGCTGGCATGCAGTACGACTTTTCCGCGACAACTTTTGTCAGTAAGACCCGCCAAACTGAGCGCCATTTCGGCAAGCGCATCGTCTGGCACCACTAATAGAATAACATCGGCATCCACGACGTCACCTGTGAGAGTTGCATACGGCTTCCCCGCACCAATCGCTTGGACGGCGGCGCGCGCAGTGGTCGCGGAGCGAGTGACCACCGGCCCAATGTGCCAACCCCGATCGTGGAGACAGCGACCGAGAGTGCGACCGAGGCGTCCTGCACCGACGATGGAAACCGAGCGCGCCATGCAAGTGATAGCATAGCGTGTTCGCTCACGACGCGCAGGGGGATATTGTACCGTGCATTGGTTCTGGCCCGGATTACTGGGATTGAGCGCGTTTATCTGGTTCGTCCAGTCCATTGATCTCGCGTTTGGCGCGCTTTCCATTCCGTCATTAAAGAGCGTAGCGCCGCTGGCGGATGCGAACTGCCCGAGTGCGTCCATCCTGTTTGCCGCGCGAGATGAAGCGGAAAAATTGCCCTCCGCGCTCGAAACATTTCTGGCGCTCGATTATCCGAAGTACGACGTGATTGCCGTCAACGACCGTTCCGAAGACGCTACGGAAACCATTTTGCAGAATGCGGCAAACAAGGATTCGCGGTTGAAAGTCATAAGCGTTGCTTGCCTGCCCGCGGGTTGGCTGGGCAAGCCGCATGCGCTGCAGAAAGCATGCGAACATTCCACAGGCGAGTGGCTCGTATTTACGGATGCGGACGTCCATTTCGAGCCTGATGTACTGCGGCTCGCGATTGCGCTGGCCGAAGAAAAGCATTGGGACCACATGCCGCTTCTGTGCCACGCCAAGATGTACTCGATCGGCGAGAAAATCGCGATGACGTTCTTCGGGATGGCTTTCCTGCTCGGCATCCGGCCGTGGCGCGCGAGCAATCCGAACTCAGCCAGTTACATCGGCATCGGCGCGTTCCAATTGATACGCCGCAGCACGTACGAAAAAATAGGCCAGCACCGGCGCTTGGCGATGGAAGTGGTGGACGACGTGAAGCTCGGCAAACTGGTGAAGGAAGCTGGATGCCGGTCCGGGATCGCGAAGTCCGGTACGTCGGTGAGCGTTTACTGGCATTCGGGAGTTCGGAATATCATCCGCGGCACGACGAAGAATTTCTTTGCTACTACGGGATTCCGATTGCCGATCGTTTGCACGCAGATGTTTGGGCTCTTGATGCTGAGTGTGATGCCCTGGGTTGCGCTGCCGTTGGTGCATGGATGGGCGCGCGCCTTGGCGGGGATTGCGGTTGCTCTGGCGATTTGTGTGGAGGGTGGGGTGGCGATTGAGAATGGCGTGTCGCCGCTCTTTGCTTTGACGCATCCGATCGGGGCTTTGATTTTTGGGTGGATGCTGACGCGGTCCACGATTGTGACGTTGTGGCAGGGCGGGATTACCTGGCGCGGGACGTTTTACCCGTTGGAGGAGTTGAAGCGCGGAGTGGTGTAACAGCGTTGAGTCAGAGTCAAAAGATCCACCACAGAGTGCATCGCGAAAACCAAGAGCCCACCGAAGATGCCTTGCTGCGCGGGGACTCTATTTGAAGAATGAGTAGCCGATGAAAAAGACGTGCACGTCCACGCCGGGATTGAAGCTGTGACGGTAGGCGTTGGAAATGTGCTGGTACTTATAGCCGAAGCGCCAGGCGCGGTTGCGCGAGGAATTGAACCAGTCCACTCCTGTTTGAAAATCAAAAGTGAAATTGAATTGCGTGCCTCCGGGAATGTCCACGGGGACGGGCCGGACGGACGCGACAAATCCCGCCGTGGAGGCGATGAAGGGCTGAAGGCGATGCTCGCGGCGGAAATTCAATTTCAAA
Source organism: uncultured Acidobacteriota bacterium (assembly GCA_963795005.1). Taxonomy (GTDB): domain Bacteria; phylum Acidobacteriota; class Terriglobia; order Acidiferrales; family UBA7541; genus Palsa-295. Next base: position 168,913 of record CAWCGE010000024.1, read on the forward strand.
CCTAGGGGGCTGACTCCGCCGCCGTAGACCGTTTCGCGGCCGTTGGCGCAGAAGGTGGTTACTCCGGGCGACGGTGAGCACGTTACATATTTGAACTGGCGCAGCGTTTCAAGTGGAACGACGTCCAGCGTGTATTGCAGGGCCGTGGAAGGCTTGTCGTATAGCGTGCGGGCGTAGCGGAGGGCGAAAACGCCGAGCTGGCGGTCGGATGTGGAGCCGAAGATTTGGGAGTTGGCGACGGAGTAGCCTCCCCAGATGCTGAATTCATTGCCGGGGGGATAGAGCGGAGCGGGTTGCGGTAGCGGCTCCGTTGGCGTTTCCCTTGAAGTTTGAGTTTGCGAATGAGCGGAGACGGAAAATGCCAGCGCCACGAGCGTGAAGAACAGAAATCGAGTCATGCGCGATCGAGCAACCGACGGGATTTTGTTCAATGGGTTCTCTCGCTCCCCGTGTGTGTGAGATCAGGATTTTCTTGAAACTTTGGCTGCACGTGAGCGTTTTTTGATTGGCCGTGCGTCCGCGTCAGGAGACGGGTGAGTTGTCGCGACCATGGGGGCTGGGGTTTGCTCGGTTGTGCCGGATTCTTCCGCTGTTGCAGCCGCGCCAGCGGCCGCTGCGAGGGTGGGTGCGTCCGGCAAAACCGCAGCTGGCAAATCAACCGCTGCGGATGAAAAGATGGCGCCGAGGTCGCGCTGCTTCAGGGCGCGGACGCGATCGCGCAGGGCTGCGGCGCGTTCGAAATCGAAATTCTTGGCGGCTTCGCGCATCTGGGTTTCTAGCTGCGCGACGACTTGCACCAACTGTGCTTCCGTGGTGATGTCGCCGATGACGGCGTCATCCACGGGAACAGGAAGATAATCCGCTTCGATGATGCGGGCGAGCTGCATATCCACGGATTTGATGATGGATTGGGGCGTAATGTTGTGCTCGCGGTTGTAGGCTTCCTGCTTGGCGCGGCGGCGGCTGGTTTCACCGATGGCCTGGCGCATCGAATCGGTCATGGTGTCGGCGTATAAAATTGCGCGGCCTTCGAGGTGGCGGGCGCAGCGACCCATCGTCTGGATCAACGACGTGGCGCTGCGGAGATAGCCTTCCTTATCGGCATCCAGTATCGCGACGAGCGAAACTTCGGGAAGATCAAGCCCCTCGCGCAAGAGGTTGATGCCGATCAGGACGTCGAACTCTCCGCGGCGCAGATCGCGCAGGATGCGAACGCGTTCGAGGGTTTCAATTTCGGAGTGCAGATAGCGGACGCGAATGCCGACCTCGGCGAAATATTCGGCAAGATCCTCGGCCATGCGCTTGGTCAGCGTGGTGACCAAGATGCGCTCGTTGCGTGCGGTGCGCTGGCGGATTTGCTCGAGCAAATCGTCCACCTGTCCTTTTACTGGGCGGACTTCGACTTCCGGATCAACCAAACCAGTAGGTCGAATCACCTGTTCGACGAACACGCCGCCGGTCTTGGTGAGTTCGTAGGGGCCGGGAGTGGCGGAGACGTAGATGACTTGATTGGTGCGATGCTCGAATTCCTCGAAGGTGAGCGGGCGGTTGTCGAGAGCGGAAGGCATGCGAAAACCGTAATTCACGAGAGTCTGTTTGCGCGAGCGGTCGCCATGATACATGGCGTGGAGCTGTGGGACGGTCTGGTGCGATTCGTCCACGACGAGCATGTAATCGGACGGAACGTAATCGAGCAGAGTGGGCGGAGCTTCTCCCGGCAAGCGGCCGGAAAGATGGCGCGAGTAATTTTCGATACCGTGGCAATAACCGATGGTGCGCATCATTTCGATATCGAAGAGGGTGCGCTGCACGATGCGCTGCGATTCGACAATTTTCCCCTGGCGGCTTAGCTCGCCTTTCCACCAGTCGAGTTCTTCGTAGATGCTTTGTATGGCGCGTTCTTTTTGGTCGGCGGGTAGAACGTAGTGTGTTTTCGGGTAGATCGGCTGGCGAGTGATTTCGCCTTCGCGCGTGACGCGAATTTGTCCGGTGAGCGGGTCAATCTTGCGAATATTTTCGATTTGCGTGCCCCAAAGCTCGACGCGCACGGCGAGATCGTCGTAGGGCGGAAAGATTTCGATCATGTCCCCACGGACGCGGAAAGTGCCGCGACGCAGGTCTTCACCGCGTTCGTATTGGATTTCGACGAGTTTGCGCAGGATCGCTTCGCGCGTGATGGACATGCCCTTTTCGAGCAGCAGCATCATGCCGTAATAGGCTTCGGGCGAACCGAGGCCGTAGATGCAGGAGACCGAGGCGACGATGATGACGTCGCGGCGCTCGAAAAGAGAGCGGGTGGCGCTCATGCGCAGCTTGTCGAGTTCGTCGTTGATGGTCGATTCTTTTTCGATGTAGGTGTCACTGGCCGGGACGTAGGCTTCGGGCTGGTAGTAATCGTAATAGCTGACGAAATATTCGACGGCATTATCGGGGAAGAAGGACTTGAACTCGTGGAAGAGCTGGGCTGCGAGGGTTTTATTGTGCGCGAGAACGATCGTTGGCCGATTAATTTCCTCGATAACCTTGGCGATGGTAAAGGTCTTGCCCGAGCCGGTGACGCCGAGGAGGACCTGGTGGCGATCGCCGTCGTTGAGGCCGCGGACTAATTGGGAAATGGCTTGAGGTTGGTCGCCGCGGGGATCGTAGTCACTGGCTAGTTTGAAATTCATCGCCGGGTCCTCAGAGCGCGCAACGCGTTGGGTTGAAAACTTTTAATTATAACTCATCTCGGCCTGGGTTGCCGAGAGTGCTGCCGGGTGCCACGGACGGGCCCCGCCGTATCGCAGCTCCCCTGCAGTCTTACCGCAGAGACGCACAGGTCGCAGAGAAGATAAAACCCGGCACCGAGTCTTCGCAGCTATCCCAAGACTACTGCGTCGGCGCGTCGGGCGGCAGGAGGGTGATCTCGGATTGGCTTTCGACGTGGCCTACGTAGTGCATTTTCGAGCCGGAAAGGGCGCTGACGATTTCAAAGTCCATGTCCTGCTTGGACGTTTGCGTGGAGCGGGTAATCATGCCGTTCTGTAGCGAGATCGCGTCAAGGCTTTCGCCGTTTCCGGTCCAGGTGCCGGAGGTGCGCAGGCCGTTGTGGCGATAATCTTCGGGCGTGGCGTCAGGGCTTTCAGAGCCGCGGCGCAGAATTTCAAAGCGCGTGAGGACGATGGCGCAGGACGGAATGTCTTTGACCGCGGCGGCGCCGGAGGGCGTGGACTTATCCGGTCCCAGGCAAGGCTCATCGCGCAGATAGGTTGATTCGGTGCGCGAGATCAGGCCAGCGAGCGGCGTGTTTTCGAGCGGGCGCTCGTTGTTCCACTTTTGGCCGATGGTGATCCCTTCGCGGGGCAATTTCGCGCTGGCAGAAAGCCCGTTGATCCAAGCGTGTATGGTCGCCGCGGCGGAGGGGTTGGAGAACACGTCGTCCAGACCGGTGATTTTGGAAACTTCGCCGGTGGGCTCGATCGTAAATTCCATGGAGCGGCCCTGGAGGCGATTGTATTGGTCTTCGAGCGCGTCAGCGGCGGGATCGTAGGCGTCACTTTCCGTGGTGGCGCTGGCTTTTTCGTAAGTGACGCGGAGGCGCACGGAACCGAGAGCGCCGTTGGGCGCGGACTGAGCGTCGAGAACGTCCAGGCGGAGTTGTAGGTCGGAAACCTGTTTCAGTTGCGAAGGTGCTGCGGGATTCACGATGGGAGTGGTCGTGTTACTGGTGGTGGTTGTGCGCGTCTCAATCTGGTAGCGGAACGACTGTCCGGTGGTGAATCTGGGAATCAGATGGACGCGCTCGGAGGGGTTTGCGCCCGGTGAGACGGCAACAGTTGCGAAGCTGGCGAGCGCGATGAAGGAGAACAGCGCAGCTTGCGCCGTCAAACGATATCTCCGTGCGCTAAACGGCTCGCCCATTGGTTTGAAAGCTAGCATAGGGCATTGGACGAGGCAAACCTGCGCAGGGTTGGATTCACGGCTCTTTCGGGGACTTTTGGGCCAGCTTGAACGTAAGGGATTGCAAGGGGCCCACCAATGCGTATGTGCCATTTGAGGCGTCATGGGCTGAGCTTGAGGGCGGAGTGGCATCCACGGAATCGGACAAGAGCCGCAGGCGGAGATCGAGATTGCGGGCAAAATCCACCGAGCCGGAGCCGGCAATCTCCTGGCCCGGGCCGACGAAAGCCAGGTTCTGGAAGGTGATTTTACCGTCGTGGCAGGCGAATTCGGCCGCGGCACCCGGAAACGAGCTTGCGCCGGGTGCAGATTCTCCTCGGCGCAGCGATTCCGCCAGATTCAATGCAGCGAGTTGCAAATCTGTAACATGAATATTGCCCTGGCATTCGAGGGACGAAATCAGCTCGGCGCGATCCGCGCCGTAGAACAAGAGCATGAGGCCGCCGGATGCGGATCCGGCAAACATATTAGCGAGGGTGGGGAAGGTGGAGGAGAGAGCGCCGAGATCAACACGCGAATAATCGAGACGGAGGCGATAGGAAGGTATCGCGATTAGTTGCGCATCGAGAGAACCATCGAGATTACCGCCATAGGCCTCCGCCCTTGCCGCGGAAAGCTGCCAATGACGGCCGCCAATTTTCAAATCACCTTGCAGATGCCGGACGACGAGCGGGGCCAGCGAGAATTGCTCCACGGTGATCTGGCCCTGGGCGTGCAGATTTTCGGGAACAACATTCGCCGGTGAATTTGCGTTCAGGAACGGCAGCATCCGATCGAGAAAGGTTTCGCGCCAACGAGGATGGAGCCAGCGATCGAGGTCCGAAGCGGTGAGGCGATCCGCCGCCAGCGCGAATTGCCATCCGGAGTCCGCCTCACGACGATCGAACGTGCCGCTCCAACGAGCGCCGAACGCGTCGGCGGCCAGTAGCGCGATGTGGTGCGAGCCGGGTTTTAAGTCGGCGCGTGCCCGTATCTGCGTGACCGGCAGATTCAAGAATGGCGTGAGAAGTGAAGCCGCGGCTGGTTCCCCTCCCCATTCGATCGTGCCAACAGGCTGAGTTTGCCAAGGAAACTTCGCGCCCACCCAGCGCAAATCACAGCGGACCGGACCGGTCAGATCCCACCCTCGCGAGATATTCCATCCCAAGGCACCGGCCGTGGATACCAGATCGCGGACTTGCGTTAGATTGCCGGAAAGATGATAGACGGAAAACTCGCGTGGACCCGGATGCGCGAGTGTTTCCAAATGGAGCGAGCCGCCGGAACTTCCGTACGAAACAGTGGAGGGCAAAAGCGTGAATGTTTCGTGATCGTAGCGGAACTGCGTCTGGCCGACATGCACCGGTACGCGCAGCCGAGCGCTGGCGATGTCCGCGCTGGAGATCGCGCCTGCCGCGGAAGTCACGCGCGGCGGCCAGACCGAAAAGCCCGCGTGCATGCTGGCGAAACCGCGCAAAGAAACATCGTTCGCGACGTCGGAATGAAATGCACGGATCCAGGCAAGAACGTCGCTGAGGTCCACTTGCGATTGGGTAATTTCGATCTGATCCGGCGAGAGGGTTTCTGCCTGGGGCGGCTGGAAGCCCTCGGGCGTTTGCCAGGAAAAACCGGCGCGCGCGCGAGCCCAGGAATGAGGAGCTTCCAAGGTCGCTTCGGAGACGCCCAATCCCGATGCGAGCGGATACAGGGTCATTTTTGCGTTCAGGTTGAGCGCCGGATTATCGGGACGCAGCGCGAGATCCCAGCGATGCAACTGCCGAAGCTCCGCGTGCATTTGCAGAATCCAATTGTCGCTTTCCGTGCCGGCGTGAATCAACAGAGCAAAATTTCCGCGCATGCCGAAGTCATAGCCGCGCGCCAGACGAAGAACGTCCGAAAGCGACGCCTCACCCCACGCCAGATCGAGGACGGCTGGGCGCAGACGCGAGGAAGTTCCTCCGACATGGCCCGAAACATAAATGGTGCCGGCCTGCTGGACGACGACCGCGGCGCGCGTGGGCACCGCCGAAAGGTTCATCGTCCAGCGACCTTGGCCATCGGGTTCCAGGTAGCCGTTCACGTTGACCAAAGCGAACGGGAGTTTTTCGCTAGCGCGCTTGAAATTGATCCGGCCGGAGTCCACTTCGATACGGCCAAAGCGGATTGCGGGATGCGCCGGCGATGCACTGCCCGAAGCCGGACCACTTGGTTTGGGGAGCCATTCGGCGACATTCCAATCGCCCTCCGTGTTGCGAACGAGGTTTAAGCTCGGATTCACGAGCGAGATCGTGCCCAGTTGCAGGTGCCCGCGGAAAAGGCTCTGCCAACGCAGCCGCACCGTAAGCGATTCGGCGCGAAGAAAGTATTCATAGCCGAAGCGAGGATCCTCACCGAAGGTGACGGATTGAGCCTCGAGCGCGGGCCCACCCCACAGAGAAAAATCATAACGGCCTACCTCCACGCTTCTTCCAACAACCGATTCCAAACGCGCGGTCAATCTCTTTTGCAAACGAGTATGACGAATTAAGAAAGAGATTCCGATATCCACGACCCACAAGAAAATCAGGGATAAGAGAATGTATTTGGACCAGCGAGTCCAGCGGCGGCGTCTGGGCGCCTGTTCGTAGGATTCGCTGTGTAGTGCGGGTTCGGAGAGCGTTTGTGACATGGCGGTGCGGCCTGCGGTGTCCATGATACACAATCCTTCGCGTGGGCTGGCGACGAGTCGTGATTTCCGGGGGCCGCTTTGGGGTACTTCGATCCGACCCGAACGTCCCCTCGCTCAACACAGAGTTCACAGAGAAATTCCAAGAGGGCACGGAGAAGCCGCGAGTTCACTGCACAGACGCCCATTCGCCGGTGGTCGGGGTTACCACCGCGACGCTAAAAATATCGCAAGATCCTGGCACGCCGCAATTCAATTTGGGACAGTACCGCTAGTGGACTTCGCGAAGCATGCGGTGCCAGCGGGTCCTGGTGCGGAGATGCCTTAGGGTTTCGACGATGCCTTGCAGAATGCCGTAGGCGCCGCGAGATCTGTAGTCATCGGGCGTGGCTTGCACGGACCAGTAAATGAGCATGGGGCGGCCCATGATGGCGTCACGGTCAACGAAGCCCCAGTAGCGGCTGTCCCAGCTGCGATCGCGATTGTCACCCATCGCGAAGTACTTATTCTCGGGGACCACTAATTCCCCGTGCTCCACATGATTCAGAATTTGGGCGGCCCACTCCGGCCGCAAGCCCGCCTCCAGAAAATAACGGTTCGTGGGGGGGAAGTTATCGCCGAAGGGATCTTCATAAGTGGGGTTATGGACGACGTAAGGCTCGTTGAGGCGCTGTCCATTGACGTAAACCTGCTGGTTGACGATGCGGATGCGGTCTCCGGGCAGCCCGATTGCGCGTTTGACGTAGTGGGGATGGTCGTCAAAAGGAAATTTAAAAACGATGATGTCGCCGCGGCGAATGGGGCGGTAGGGCAGAATTTTTTCGTACCAGGCACCTCGTCCCTCGAAAATGAATTTGTTGACGAGCAAGTGATCGCCTACCAGGAGGGTCGGTTCCATGGATTGCGAGGGAATCTTGAAGGCTTGCACGATGAAGGTGGTGCCGAACAGAGCCAGCAGGATGGTGACGAGCAGCGATTCGGCGTATTCCGCAATCCAACTTTTCGACGCCGGAGCGTGGCCGTAGGCAGCAGAATGCGGCTGAGCATCTTGCGAACGGCGATCGGAAATGTTGTCAGGCTGTGGCGCGGTGGTTTCGACTTCCATGCATTCCCTTCAGGATTTGGCGGAGCGCGTCACCAGAATCTCCAGCGCCGCCCGCGCCGCCTCCTGCTCGGCTTCCTTCTTGCTGCGGCCCTCGGAGGCCGAAAGCCTTTCTCCCGCGTGCCAGACCTCTACTTCAAAAACCTTCTGATGTTCGGGACCAGACTCGCTATGAACACGGTATTCGACCGGCTTTCGCGCGCGCTGTTGCAACCATTCTTGCAGCGCCGATTTGTGATCGGCGGTCTCGAGGCCTGCGGCGCGGTCTGCCAGGGCAGAGTCGAGCAGAGTGCGCTGCAAAAACGATGCCGCCGCAGGGAGTCCGGCGTCAAGATAAATCGCACCAAGGATGGCCTCGTACGCGTCGGCGAGAAGCCTTTTCTTGTCGCGGCCGCCGGTTTTTTCTTCGCCCGGGCCGAGACGGAGATAATTTCCTAACTCCAACTTCCTAGCAGCGGAATGAATGGAGGCGGCGCTGACAAGCCGCGCCAAACCTTTGGAAAGCTGCCCGGAGTTCCAATCCGGAAAGCAGCGGCAAAGCGTCTCACTGGCGATCAGCCCGAGGACGCGATCACCGAGGAATTCCAGCCGCTCGTTGTCCGTGCCCTTCGAGCTTTGGCGATGCGAACGATGCGTCAGAGCGCGGTCCAGCTCCTCCGGGCGCGTAAAGTGATGCCCAAGGATTGCTTCCAGTTCGGTGCGCTCCTCTTCCGTCATAATTTGCGGTGGCTACTTAGGCGCTTCCAGCTGTGTCGCCGCTTGCTTCTTGGTTTGGTCAACCATCTGCTTGCAACGATCCTGCAGGCCGCCAGGAACCTGCGCGCACTTCTGGAATGCGTCGATCGCATCGGTGAAGCGGCTGAGGTGCGTCAAGCACACGCCCATAACGTAATCGTCGGTCGGATCGGGATTGTCTGCATTCGCAATGGACTGCTTGAACTCCTCGACGGCCTCGGCGTACTTCTGGCGGCGGAAATAGATCAGGCCTAAGCCGCTGTGTGCCTGAGATTCGGCCTGAGCCTTGGCCTTGGCGAATTGCTCGTCGGTCATATTCGCCGGCTTGGAAAGCGTGGTAAGTAGAGTCAAAGCGTGCTTTTCGTACTGTTCGCCCTTGTCGAGTTTGCGATCGGCCTCAGGATCGTTGGGGTCATTGTTGTGAGGGATCACCCACCCAACGAGGACCAAGATGGTAACGTCATCCGGATTCAGGGCCAGGGCTTTGTCCGCGTCAGCATACATTTTGGGAAGGTCCTGCTTGGTTTCTTCCGCAAGAGTCAGCGCTGAGTAGACCTGCTCCCGGTACCTGCCGTTCGGATACTTCTGGAGGTATTGCTCGCCGAGTTGGATACGCTTGTCGGTGTCCTCCGATTTGCTATCCATGAGAGCCTTGTAGGCCTTTTCTTCTTCCGGGTCCACCGGCTTGGGGGCCTCCGCAGCCGGTTGCGTGCCGTTGGCGGGAGCGGCTTGGCCGGAGGGAGTTGCAGGTTTGGTCTGCTGCGGCGGTGGCGCCGACTGCTGCTGTTGGTATTGTGCGGAGGACTCTGGCGCGAAAATCAAGGCACATGCGAGTAGTATGGCCGCGAGCCCGATCGTATTGCGAATCGATGGGACGATCATTCTCATTTCACTTCCTTCCTTTTTTGAGATGGCTGGAACGCGCTGGGAAATTCGCACCCGCTGCCGAGGGAAATTTGCCTGCGGCGAACCGCTAAGGCTGCTGCGGTCCATTTGCGCCGCTCGTGCCGCGGGGATTATAGGGTGTATCGATTCCGCGTTGCGCGGCCACGCGCGCCGCTTCCGGCGCGCCCTCGATTGCCAGCGCTGCCCGATATTCCGTGAGAGCTTGATCACGCTCTTCGGCGAAATCATGCAGGCGCCCCAAATATACATGGGACCAAGCCAAAATCGCAGGGTCGGATCCGCTCTTTGAGTTTACCGCATCGCCGCCGGTTGAGGAGGGGGCAGAAACAAGCTTTTCGAAGAGCTCCTGGGCGCGATCCGCGTCGTGATTGAGCAAGGACGCGACAGCCAGACCAAAATTAGCGCGCGGGTCATCGGGATACTTGGCCAAGACCTTTTGGAATGCGGCGACCGCCGCGGGGGCATCTTGCAAAGCGATTTGATGGTCGCCTTCGGCGAGTGAGCGATCGCGCTCCGATTGCGGATCGTCTTGCTGGGCAGGTTGCTGGCCGGGCTGCACTTGGCCGGCACGCGCGGTTTCCGGCGCGGGCGTTTCCTGCAGCGACGCGAAGTTGAAATTCGCATAGCGCTTCTGTTCTGCCGTGACATCAATGCTAGCAATCAGATCGGGGAAATAAAGGGACATCGCCGGCTCGGCCTTCTCGAATTTTTGCAGCTGAACGTCGAAGACGCGGACCATGATAAAGCCAGTGCGATCGTCTTCGGCGAGAGTTGCTTCGTGCTGTTCGGCCGTCAGATGTCGAATGCGCAGTTCTACTGCCTTGATGAAACATTCATCAGCGTAAGCGATGAAGTCGCTCTTGTATTCAGCGGGAAGGCGGGGCGCGCGGGCGCCGATATTCAGCAGGCCGGTCTTGCGCATCAGGGCGTCGCGGTATTTCAGCGGGAGGGGATCGAGCATGAAATGCAGGTAGGCGTGGCGTACGTCGTCGGTTGGAAACTCGGGGCCGGCGCCGATCACGATGGCGTAGTGGTTGCCGTTGTTGCGAAAATTCGCGCGATTGCCGACCAAAGGCTCGACGTAAACGGTGAAGGAATGGCCATACGTCGACTTGTAGATTTCGCGCAAATATCCATTGCAGACGGTGACGATCTTGCGCACGGGCGATTGGCTGCGCTCGACGGCACGATTGTATTCGGGCTCGACCCTGGTCCAGCGCAAATCGAGATGAGCTTCGTGATAAAAATTGGCCAGGACCTCTTCAAAATCTTCAATCACGAGGACGTCGGGCGGAAGCACGTCGTGATCCATGAGAAACGGAAACCGCGGCGGTGGACCAACCGCTAAGGCGAATGCGATGTAGCGCGAGAGCGTCTCTCCGGGATCTGCCAGCGCATGATCGTGATAGTACTGGCGCAGAGCGTCGGTGGCGGGCCCCTGAAGTTTCAATAATTCCCCGCGCAACGCGAGGCGGGAGGGCATTTCAGCAAGGGTGCTTTCATCGGCGCCGAAGCCGGCCGCGTCGAGCGCGCACATCGTGGCGAAAATCTGCTGGCTGGCTTCGACGCTGACACCGGTTTCAGAGGCATCGGCGGCTGACTGGCCGAGCGTGCGGGGAGTGGCAGTTCCACCCAGCAGCAGGATGATTGCGACGAAGACGACCGGCGCGGAAAATTTCTGGAAAAACTGTCGGATAACTGAACTCCTCATTGGACCGGTTAATCTACCGCACACTCCAGCGCCCTTCCCCGTTTTCGCACCAGCGCCTTAGGGTGAAAGATGCAGACAAACTGTAAATGGCAGCTTGGGCAGAGTCAAGGTCGCCCAGGACACCGGCTTGCATTGGCACGCGGACGGCCAACCCAGTTATGATGCGGGGCGGAGACGTTGAACGGAGGTTAACCGCGGACGCGGACTTCGCTGAAACTCAGCAAGACCCGGCCGCCGTCCTGCGGACGTCCGAAGCTTAGCTGCGGACGGAAACGCGAGAACATCATGACCTGATCGATTTGGTGTTGCACAGCACTGTCGTTGGGACCGGCAAGAATTTTGTAGGAAACCACTTGGCCTTCCGCGTTCAGCGTGGCTTCCAGTAGCAACGTGCCGGAATCCGATTGCCCGGAAGTGCCCACAACGCCAGGAACCGGAAACGGAGCGAGGCTCTCCAGACGGGCCGGCTGGACCAAATTCAGCGGAAGATCGTTGGGCACGATTCCAGTCATGGGCACGCCGACCAAAATGTTTTGTACAACCAGAACGAATGCGACGAGGGCGGTCAGAATGCCACCGGTCGCCGGTACTGCGATGGGCTTGAGGATATCTTCAAACGCTACAACTGCGCGGGACCACAGTCTTCGAACATCGGCCCAAGGAGCGCCGGAGCGGGCGGCGCGCACGCGAATATTCACGGCGAGGTCGGCCGGCGGAGTGCTGGGGGCCACGTTCGCAAGACAAATTGCAAGGCGCCGATAGCGCTCCAATTGACCGAAACAGTCCTGGCAGGCCGCAAGATGCGCGCGGATCTGTTCATGGTGACGCGGCGAGATCGCGCCATCGAGATAGCCCGGGAGGTGCGGCGCAACTTGGCGGCAATTCATTGATTGCCTCTTTGCGATTTCGCAAGAACCTGAGCGGCTGCGGGAGCCACGGTCGCCGCTGATGCCGCTGTTGAAGGTACAAACGGACTGGCGTGATGTTCGGATTGGGCGTGATAAGAGTGGCGCGCTGCCTCGGTGGTAGATTCGGCTTGGCGAGCGTGCAGGAGCGGATCGAGAATTTCCTTCAGCATGCGGCGCCCACGCAGAATGCGGGATTTCACGGTTCCGACGGAGACGTCCAGCACTTCAGCCACCTCTTCGTACGACAAGCCTTCGAGGTCCCTTAAAATGACCGCGCTGCGGAACAACTCCGGCACTTGCGCCAGAGCTCTGCGCACGGTGGCCTGCATTTCGCGCGCTTCTAATTGTTCGAACGGCGATGCTTCAGCGTCCTTCAGATCGAGCGCGGGGTTGCTGCCTTCCTCTTCGGCGTCAATCGAAACCTGCTGCCGGTGATGCCGCCAACACCAGCGGCGGTGGTTCAGAGCCTGGCGAACCGAAATGCGGTAAAGCCACGTCTTCAGCGAACTGCCGCGGCGGAAGCCTCGAATGCCGCGGAAGGCGCGCAAGAAAACTTCCTGGGTAACGTCGGCGGCATCGGCTGAATCCGAAAGGATGCCGTAAACCAGGTTGTACACCCCTGCGTGGTAATAGGTGACGAGCCAGTCGAATGCCGCGTCCGATCCGGACTGAAGCTCAGTCACAAGCTCGGATTCATCGCGGCTCCACGGCAGAGATTGTGCCAGGTCGGACATGCCTTACATCGCCATCCTCGAGGTATCCTCCGGGGCGTGTCCCTATTTAGCTTAGACACCGGAAGAGCCTGTTCTGTTGCAAGCATAGCAGAAAACACGGGGATGGGAATGTGCCTGAAGTACCAGGGAACCTCTCAAGGCTCTTTGTTCAGCAAGTAGCTTAATTTCAGCACGGTAGGTGTAATTGGGTATCCCGGGACCGCATGACGTTTGACGCTTTGCGTGACGAGATGTTATAAGTAAGCGATTCGCCTTGTGAGAGCGCGTCCTGGTTTCATCGGGAAAGTCGCTTGAGTGTTCTAGTGGGGCCGTAGCGCAGTTGGGAGCGCGCCTCGATGGCATCGAGGAGGTCACGGGTTCGAACCCCGTCGGCTCCACCATTTCCCTGTGCCTGAGGTCCTACCTGGTTCAAACGAAAAATCTGAACCCCGCGCATCGCAGATTGCGAAAATCGCTTAGGAACGTATTTCGAAACTTTTTCAGCGACCGCCTTTGAACCACGTGTAACCCACCGTGAAGACCAGCGTGACGTTGTAACCGGGATTGTGGTTGCCTAGGCTGGCGCTCGAGAGATGGCCTAGCGAACCTTCGAAAAATAGTGCCCTGCGCGGCTTTACAAATAGCCGCGTGCCAGCGACGGCTTGCGGCGTGAAATTTACGTACGAAGTGTTGCCCGGCGGGACATTACTCTTGCTGAAGACGATGCCGCCGGCAGCCGCGACGTAGGGTGCAAATTTGCGGCCGCTAGTGAAATTCCACTGCCAAATTAGAGGCTTGAAGCTTCCACCGTAAATCGCGCTGGCGGGCGGCAACACGGCGTAGAGGGGCATTACGTCCACGGCCCATTCGAAATTGCCACGAAGAAGTCCCGGAAGGTGGTCGCCGGTGAGAATGAAACCGACGCGCCCTCCGGCATAAACAAATTGTGTGCCACCCGATTTTCCGAGACCCGTTCCGCCGCCTGCCAGCACTCCAAGTTCCCAAGTTCGCCTGAGGGATTGGGAAACCCAGTCTTGGTTACCCGTCGAGGAAGGAGCGTCCTGCGCGGCGCCGACCCCCGCGAGAAGCAAAGTGAAAATCAACGCGGTGACAAATTTCATTTTTTGCCTCAGATACCGCGCAACTCGAGCAGGCCCTGCACCGGCACCTCGTGCCGCGAATTGGTGAGACTACGGTGCGGATGGCCTTGCCGTCAAGCGCATCCGCAGAGAAGGTCCTGGCGACCGAAAGCCGAACCACCTCGCACCCGGTAGTGCTATAATCCTGCCAATTCAGCCGGGGGTGACTATGAGCCGGCTTCGCGTTGTGCGAGCGTTATTTTTCGTCCTAGGCGCCTGTCTTTTCTTCCCACCGAGTTTGCACGCCCTGCAAATGAACGAAAGCAATCCTGATCGGGGGCATTTCACCATCAACGGGAATCTTTATTACGAGGACAATACGCCCGCCGCCCACGTGATGGTGCAACTGCAGAACTCGGAGGGAGAGGCGGAGCAAACGGAACAGACCACCGATTCCGGATGGTTCGAGTTCCGGCGCTTGGGTGGCGGGACTTATATGGTGACCATCGACGAACAGGGCTACGAGCGGGTGAACATGACGGTTGACCTCTCCTTCTCACCCGAGAAGGGTCTCGTCATCCACTTAAAGGCGTTAGCAGGTCAGAAAAAGTCCGCAGCCGGTTCGGTTTCCGCGCACGAACTTTCCATCTCGGATAAAGCGCGCGATCTGATGAGTTCGGGGAAGAAAAAGTTATACACAGAGAAAAATGCGCAAGGCGGGTTACAGGATTTTCAGGCGGCGCTAGCTGCCGCGCCGGGATACTACGAGGCCTCCTATCAAGAGGGGATGGCTTACGTGGCCCTGGGCAAACGCGATGATGCCGAAGCCAGTTTTCGTAAATCCATCGAGCTAAGCAGCGACAAATACAGTGAAGCGGATGTGGGACTGGGAACGCTGATGCTCGATCGGAAAGAATTCGTCAAGGGCGAGCAGACGGTTCGCCGAGGGATTGAGTTGAATCCGGATTATTGGCTGGGACACTACGAACTGGGCCGCGCCCTGCTGATTGAAGATAAACTCCCGGATGCGCTCAAGTCCGCCGATCAGGCGAAATCATTAGCGCCGAGCGCGGCGATCGTCTATCGGCTGCTTTCGAACATTCATCTGCGACAGAAGGATTATCCAGCGCTGCTGTCGGACATTGATAACTACATTAAGCTTGATCCGAACAGTCCGGCGGGGGTACGGGCCAAGCAATTGCGCGAATTGGTGACGCAAAAAGTTGATTCGGCAAAAGCAGCTCCTGCGGCTGATCAGAAGCCCTGAACGAAGCGGAGAGTTGGCAGCTGGACCTGCGATCGAACTAGACCGCTGTGGCTTGCGAAGTGAACGCCGGAATTTCCATCAGATAAAAACCGAGAACGAACATGGGATGCGGCGCGACGCGTCCCCAGCGCGTGAGTTCCCATTTCGCGCGCAGGAAGTGAATCTCGGGCTTCCATGTGAGATCGAGTACCTGGCGCGTATCCCCGCGGTAGAAACGCTGCGGCATTTTGAGCAGCGGCATTTTGCCCCAGTCCTGGCCGTCGGAAGAACCCCACACCGAAACGTCCACGGATTCCTGCTCGATCTGCTCGGTGATGTCCATCGAGCAGAGGAAGGTGCGCGTCTGGCTGGCGCCTATAGGGACCGCTTCCCCATGGCCATTTGAGGTGAGGCGCGTGCCGAGTCGGATCAGATCAAATTCCATAGGCATGGGGTCGCCTCCCTCTGAAAATCTAGGGCGGATTCTAGCATAGGTTTTGTGCGGCCATTGTTTGCGGTGGACGTCATTCGCAAGGTCAAAGATTTGACACCGAGTGCGTAGAGAAAATCTTGAGAAAGGCCAAAGAGTGCGTGCTTATCGCTCGCTTATGTGATTTTTTTTAGTTTGCCCAGACGTTCGGCTGCTGTCTGGAATGTCCTTTCTGTTTTGCAGAATGTGAAGCGGAGATGGGTGCGGCCGTCGGCAGGATTGCGGTAGAAGCTCGATCCTGGGACGGCGGCGACGCCGATTTCGGTGACGAGATATTTCGCGAAGGCCAGGTCGTCAGGAAAGCCGAAGGCGGAAATGTCGGTCATGATGTAGTACGCGCCGTTGGGTTTGAAGCAGTGGAAGCCCGCACCGGTGAGGATGCTGAGAAGGCGTTCTCGGCGTTGCGTGTACTCGGCGGCGACAGACGCGTAGTACTCCGGCGGAAATTGCAGTGCCACAGCACCTGCCTCCTGCAACGGCGCGGCGGCACCCACGGTAAGGAAATCGTGGACCTTGCGGATGGCCGCCGTAACTTCCGGCGAAGCGATGGCCCAACCGACGCGCCAACCAGTGACGCTGTAGGTTTTCGAGAGCGCGTTGATGGTAATGGTGCGCTCGCGCATGCCATCCAGCGTGGCCATGGAAATGTGGCGGGCGCCGTCGTAGAGCATGTGCTCGTAGATTTCGTCGGTGATGGCGAACGAATTGTGCGCAACGCACAGGCCGCGAATCTGTTCGAGCTCCGACCGGTCGAAAACTTTTCCCGTAGGATTGTTCGGCGTATTGAGAACGATCGCTTTTGTTTTTGGGCCGAATGCCGCCGCGAGCTCGCGAGGATCGAACGTCCAGCGCGGAGGGTGCAGCTTGACGTAGCGCGGGGTGGCGCCGGAAAGAATTGCGTCAGGGCCATAATTTTCGTAGAACGGTTCGAAGACTACCACTTCATCGCCGGGATTGATGACGGCCATCAGCGCCGCGATCATGGCTTCCGTGGAGCCGCAGCAGACGGTGATTTCGCGTTCGGGATCGATCGCCATGCCGTTGGTTCGCGAGAATTTATCGGCGATGGCGTTGCGCAGGGATTTCGCGCCCCAAGTGATGGCGTATTGATTGATGTCAGCAGCAATCGCTTCCTGGGCGGCGCGCTTGATTTCGGCGGGCGCGGGAAAATCGGGAAAGCCCTGTGAGAGGTTGACCGCTTTGTGTTGCAGAGCCAAGCGCGTCATTTCCCGGATGACGGACTCGGTGAATTGCGCGGCCTTGGATGAAAGCCGGGGATTAGCGACCAGAGCCGGTTCCGGCTTTGCGGGATTCATTTTTTGCGCCTCTTGCGGATTGCGGGGTGCCGTACAACTTACGATAGATATCGGCATTGCGTGTAACGATTTCAACGTACTCGCGAGTTTCGGTGAACGGGATTGAGTCCACAAACTCGGCGGGCTCGCGATAGGTCTGCCCCGTGGTCCAAAACGTGACGCGATCTTCTCCGGCATTGTAGGCCGCGAGCGCAGATTCCACGCTGCCGAAGTCGCGCTTCAAACCTGCGAAATAAATTGTGCCGATATGAATATTGTAATCGGGTTCGTAAAGCATGGGAGTGGAGTAGCGGACCCGCGCCTGCTTGGCGAAGCGTCGCGCGGTTTTCGGTAGAAGCTGCATCAAGCCGAGAGCATTCGCGCCGGAACGAGCTTCGGGATCATATGCGGACTCCTGGCGAATTAATCCGGCGGTGAGCATGGGATCCACGCCCGCTTGTGTGGAACGAGACAGAATCGACGATTGGAACGGCATCGCAAAAGCGGTGAGCCAGACCTCGCGCGGGACTTCGTGGAAAGGGCGCCATTCAATCTGCGGATAAATCTGGCGGATAGTGACGATGGCGGCGCCGACGTGCCCCGCGCTGACTGCTTCCTGAGCGGCTTCCAGCAGGAGTCTGGGCTCGCCGGTGGCGGCGAAAGCGGCGCGAAGTTCGAGTTCCGCCGAGGCATCGAAAGCAATCGCGCGCAGCGCGTCAGCGCGCGCCTGGCGCGTCTGTGCAGCAACGGGAATTGTGAGTCCGAGAGTCATGGCGGGCGGCAGCGGTGGAACCGTGGCAAGCACATCAGGATCCGTTTCGGGGCCGGCGCCAAGTGCGCGGAGGCGGGCCGAAGCTGCGGCGGCGAAGTAATTTTGCGGGAAGCGATCCTGGAGTTTTTGGTAATAGCTGCGCGCGAGGCCGGGATTGTGCGATTCCTCGGCAAGGCGTCCGAGCCAATACAAGGCGTCCGGAGTAAACTGCGAGCCCGGAAAACGCCGTAGATGCTCGGCCAAATCTTCCGCAGCCTGGGGCTGGCGTTTCAGGACCGCCGTCCAGGTGACGCGCCACTGAGCTGGCAGCGCTTCCACGGCGGCGGGAAAACTGTCTGAAAGGCGTTTGTAATAGCCCGCAGCGCGATCGCGATCGAGCTGCACCCAATAGTAGTTGCCGCCGAGGAACAGCGCCGACTCGGTCCAGCGGCTGGCCGGGGCACGCGCGGCGGCGGATTCGATAGCGGCGACCATTTCCGATTCTGCCGGTATGTCGCGGTAATAATTCGCCACCCAGAAATAACGCTCCGCATCCACGTCAGGATCGTTGATTTTCAGACCGGCTATTCCAGAGATGCCGGCGCCCGCCGCCACGCCGCATTCCATGATGCGCAACTCCGCGCGCTCTCGGTCCGCTCCCGTGAGCTGCGGCAAAAGATTCGAGTATTCGCTGCGCGCCTCACTCCATTGCTTCACAGCGAAAATCGTCGAAGCATGCTCGATCTGGCGCTCGATGGGGATCGCGGGAAGTTTGTCGCCGAGCGAACTGCGAAGGAAACCGAGCTTTTCACCGGCTTCGCGGGCTTGTTCGTTCGTCGGGAAACGCAAATAGACCGCTCCATAATCCGCGGCTGCGAGTAGCGGTTGAGCGGATTGTTCGCGAGCTTCCGCACGCAGGAACAGCAGGTCGGGTTTTTCGTTGGCTTGGGGATACGCGTCGAGGGCGGTGAGGATTTCAGCAGGCTGATTCAGCGCGAGCGCAGCGACTCCCAGGGATTGCAGCGCCTCGTCGGTAATCACGGAATCTGGATAGTCATGACGAAAGCGCTTCAGTTGCGCGAGCGCTTCGGCATTGTGGTTCAGCGCAAGATTAGCTTCGGCACTCCAATAGAGCGCGTAGTCCTGCAGCAACGGATCGGATTGCGCGATGTCCAACCATTTGGCCGCTTCCGCGTAGTGGCCTTTGCTGTAGTCGTAATAGCCCAGCGCAAGAGCGGCGCGCGCGCCGAGTACGCCGGAGGATTTCCGCGCGGCGAAGGCGCTGAGACTGGCATAAGCGGCCGCAGGATTTTTCTGTTTCAGGGAGCGGCATAGCTGCTCGACCTGTTTCGCGGAGACCGTGGCTGATGATTTGGGCGCAGGCTTGGAAGACTTTGGCGCGACAGATTTTGCACTATTGGCCTGGGAAGTCAGCGCGGCTACACACAGTACAATTAGGAATGCACCAATGCGAGTAAAAGGGCCGAGAAATTTCATTGCGAATATATTAATGCCGCAGCACGGGCGAGGGATACGGATATTCTCCGAGGGCCTCGGGGTCGCCGTCGGCGAGTATTTCCACGAGCCAGTGATGAAAATAGTCGACAGGATGGTCGTGAATCGCACGGAAGCGGCGGTCGTATTCCTTGCGCGCTTTGTCAAGGTCGCTACGCAATCTGCCGCAGATGTCTTTGTGTTCGCGGGCGAGGCGAACGTCCTTCGGACGCAACAATTTAATGTCCTGCATGGCGACTTTGGCCACGCGGTTCGCGCGGCGGTGCAGATCCTGCAATTCGGCGGGCAGGCTGGCAACGTCGAACGCCTCAGTAGCGGCGATGGCGGCTTCCTCGACGTCGGATTCCGTGAGAGGCTCGGGCTCATGCGCAGTTGGACGCGGCGCGACCGGCGACACGGACGTTTCTGCTGCCGGTTCAGCGATATCCTCGGGTTCTTCGACCCATTCGACCTCGGGCTCGGGCGGCGGGGCGTGAACAGCGGTCGAAGCAGGGGGCTCTTCCACCGCTACGGCGTGAGATCCGCCGGCAGCCTCGGGTTCATCGGATACGTGGTGTTCGCGCGGGCTAAGGGCTACCGCGACGAAATTCGAAAGTACCGAAAGGCCGGCAGCGAGCGCGGAAGCCGATGTTTGGGCCCGCAAAAGCGCCGGCAAGGCGTTGCTGGGGCGGCTGGAGGCGCAGGCAGCTACGAGATCGGCGTAGGCGTGATGCAAATCGTCCGCGGTGCGCTGTAGCGGCGCGAGGTTATCGCGCAGAGCGCGCGAAACCGCCTCTTCCAGGGCATGCTCCAACGACTTTGGCCGTGCCGTCAAAGGAATGTTCGCCTCTTTTCGATTATGAAAACGGTAATGGGGAGTGTCAACTGACATTCCAAAGTGCGGTGCTTGCCATGTAGCGGCGGGGCCGAGATTCTAGAGTGAGGCTAGCACCGCGTGCGGGCTGCATGCGCAGACACCCACACAAACTTCGGCGGCTTCATCGCGATTCAGAATTTGCTGAGCGGTCGTGGCCGGCCGCCGGCGATCATCAGCATCCGCGACCTGGAGTCGGAAAGCTATCCAGGCTCCTCGTTCAATGCCTACATCAATCAGCTCTACCAGCTGGCCGTGCTGCAAGGCGTTACGATTTCACGGCGGCGGCTGATGCGGGCGCAGACACATCCGACCGTGGCTACCCGGAAGCCCCTGTTTCAGTACCTGGTCGACGGCAATCCGTCGGATGGAGTGCGCGATGTGCCGGATGTTTCGCTGTTCGCTGGCAACGGAGTTTGGGGTCATTCCTATGTGATCTGTTATTCCGACCCAACGCCGGGGTTTTTCGGAGCGCCTTGCGTGGGAGCGCCTGACGGTTGGTCGGGCGGCAGAACGTCGTTCGCGTCGCCGATTTTGGCCGGCATCCAGGCGATGATCAATCAGACGACGGAACCCCATCAGGGCAATCCGGACTTCGTTTACTACGCGCTGGCCGGATTGGAGTACGGATTCAAGGGCAAGAGCTCGTGCAATTCGACGCTGGGCAATCAGTCCAATCCGAACTGCATTTTCTAAGATGTGACGCTGGGCGACGACGACGTAAATTGTTTGCCGCTGGTCGTCAGTGGCGTCACTCTCGGATCGTTCAATAGCTACTTCGACGGCGCGACAAACGGTGTGATGTCCACATCCAACTCGTCCTGCAAACCGGCCTTCGTGACGAAGACAGGCTACGACTATCCGAGCGGAATCAGAACCGTCAACGCCTACAACTTGGCCAGAAACTGGCCGGAAAGCAGGTTACGGAACAAAAAGTAGCCTATTTAAATCGGCTGTAATTTACCGGACGCCCGCAAGGCAAAACTCCCGGGCGTATTTTTTCTCAGGCGCGTTAGCCGCATTCCATCGTCGGCTGAACGCTGTCTTGAAGCGATTGGCCCAGAGTCAAAGGGGATGATATTCTAGTGGTGTCCAACGGGGGCGACACGGTTTCGACGGAAGCTGTCGCGGCTCGAAGGCATGCCGGGCGTCACCTGCCCGTAATCGGGTGAAACAAAACAACTGGCAACTCACAGTTGGCACTCGCAGCCTAACTTAAATTAGGCTACGCGCTCCCCTAGGCGTCACCTACGCGTTTGGGTCAGGGCGTCACACAGTAGGCTGGCTGCCGCTTTTCGGTCCGGATTGCGGCGGCGAGATCATCGGACTAGTTGGCGGCGCGTCTTGCCCGCTCTGAGCTCCGCCAGCGAAACCTTCGGAACGGGATAAGCATGTAGGCTTCGCGTTGCAAGGCTTCTCGGACGGGGGTTCGACTCCCCCCGCCTCCAAATTAAAATCGTCAAGCGGGTGTGCGTTTTATCGCTGTTAGGAAGTTGTGGTCGCGGCATGGTAGGGTCCACGGTAGGGTCATTTGAAGGTCGCGGCCACTGTTTCATCAAGCTGTTCTTGCCGTGCGATGACCCACGGGGAGTAGTGTTTCTCGGTGACTTTAATCGAACTATGCCCCAGCAGCGTTGAAACATCCGCAATCGGCACTCTCGCCAGCAATAGTTCGACCGCGAAGGTGTCGCGCCAGCGGTGGGCGTGTCCGTTCTCGACTTCAGCCAATTCGTATAGCCGCTTGAAGGCGCGTTGGTAGTCGCCGACGCAAGACTTCTTATTGCCAAGCCCCGACCAGAAGTACAAACCGCTCGGGCCCTCAACCGCGTCCAGCGCGGCAATACAATTCGGCGGTAGAAGCACGCGAACAGGCACTCCGGTCTTGGCCGTCCGTAGAATCAGCCGGTCATCCGTGATGCTTTGTTTCGAGAGAGTAACGGCGTCTGTAATTCGCAAACCTGAATGCCGAAGCAAGAGTACCAACGCTTTCAGCCTCGCACCCCATTGCTTGTTGGGATGATGTTCCCACGGGTAGACATCGCACGCTTTCAGCACCCGTTCAACTTCAGCCTTCGTGTACGGAAGTGTTGGCGGCTGGTCCACCTTCGGCGGCTTGATGCTTAACGCGGGATTCTTTGGGAGCCATCCGGAATCATGGACGAATCGGAAGAAGGTTCTGAGTGCCTCGAGTTTCTTTCTGGCGGAATAGTTCTTGTTCACCCAAGATTCGCGGAACTTCCTCAGAGTCTCGAGGTCGCATTCCGTGATGTGGGTAAACCCGTGTTGCTCGGCGAATGCTTTCAACTGTTTGAAGAGCAAACGGTATTTGTAGATGCTGGGCTCGCGGAGTCCGCGGGCCTCACAGTCCCGAATGAAGGCATCACAGGCTTCTTTTATGCTCTTACTGGATTCAGGTTCTCCCGCCGCTTCTAATACCAGAACTTTCTTCTGGGCAACTTCCCAGTTTCGTGTCTCCAACGATTTGTTGTAGCGCTTTCCGCTTAACGTGCCATCCACCCAAATGACGCACGAGCATTGGCGGTAGTCGCGATTTTTGTGATGGCACCTTGGTTCGCGGTGGCGGCGATACGCTTTCAGCATCGCGGGGGATTATACGAACGCCGAGCGCGAGAATCAAATCGGCGGCCTACTAGGTTGGGGCGGCCGGCTTAGGGTCAAGTAAAATCTTGTTTGAATATATTAAACCGTTGTAGTGTTAGTAAGGTTATACTCCGATCGCAAAACCTTATTCGCCTCCGACCGGCCACCTACCGACGCATCGGCGTCCATTCGAAGACGTTGTTCGCGATCTCCGGTATGCAGTCTTTTCGGTCGTTCGAAACCGGCCTATCGGCGGCGGCCAATTCCAAGGTTTCCCGCTTGGCTCCGGTTTCTTTGTTTCCCCCGAAATATTCATGTCCTGCGGTCACGTGTTCAATCCCACCAATCTTCCCCATCAAGACGGAGACAATTATTTTCTTGTGCGGACTGATACAGGCAACGCGGTAGTGCATGCAGTGCCCAACGTCCATTTAGGGGATCAACTTCATATATTTCCGGAGTGCGACGTCGGCCTTCTCATTGCTCGAGGATTGACAGATCAACCTTATGTCGCTCTTGACTATGGTGACTGGCGAATCGGCAAGGAGATCGGAATTGCCGGTTATCCTGTCCCTCTGCTTCAGGTCGTGAACGGTCAGCTTGCGTATAACGGATTGATTTTTCGAGTCGCCAAGGGAATAGTTACTTCAACGTACCGAACAGATCTCCCCCTTGATGCGAATCAGGTTTTGAAAGACGTGTCGCTTATAGAAGTGAATTTCTTGTTCGTCCCGGGTAACAGCGGGGGTCCGGTGTTCGATGTCGAAACAGGCCGTGTGGGGGCCTATGTAGAAGCTTACAGAACGACGAAAATTCGAGAGCGAATAGAGCAGGTCAATCCGGAGCTGGCTAAGACTCTACCGGCAGGCGTAAGCGGTTCTTACATTGAGAACGTGAACGCACTTTATTCAATGGCGCTAAGGCTGGAACAATGTCGTGCGCAACTCGAAAAATTCAACGTCAAATTGTAGGCGGGTTGTTACTTCTTGTCAGCAGGTTCCGGATTTTCACTGTACACGATCATACGACCTGGCAGCGGCAAGTCAAACGACGTGCAAAGTGACGTTATTGGCGCACTTGCCGTTCGCGTGCTTACTGCGTTTTGAGCCGCCTTTTTAGCTTCGCCGTTTGTTGACTTTTCAGATTTAGTCATAAATTTGTTCCTTCGGTACCGTTCCTTATCCCGCACATCAGCAATGCCCCCTGCCAATGTTAGACGGCCGTTCTCCGTATTTGGACGCACAGCCCCCGATGGGGTCTGCACTTAAAGGACCTTTAGAGTCGTTCGACTAAGTTCTTTAGCTTCAACGGCTAGTTGACGTGGGTGTTGATTCTGCAAAGTTCGAATGGATCTCACGCTGCCACTTTCTTTCCCACAAACGGAAAGTCGCGCCATAGTGGGCGGCGTGATGAGTAAGCTTTCTAACCTGCGCGGTCGGACATGTCAAGCGGCTTTTCCCCGAAGAGTCCAGAACTTCGCCGCGCCATTTGCCCCCGACTTATCATTTTTAGAGGCAGTTGCGCGTGTGAATCAAACTTCTGTAGCTTGAGAGTCCTGCCCGAACGAAGCTATGTTTGGGAACTACAGGAGAAGCAAGATGAATCTGAATCCGCAAAAGACCAAGTTGATGAAGGACATTTCTTCTATTCAAAAACGGCACTTCAACCAGTCTCTTTCAGCGCGTGAGATTGCAGTCGAACTGAAAGCACGGAATCTCCAACCACCCAACCTATCCGATGCGGAAGTGGAGACTGCGATAGACGCGCAACGGCAACCGAAAAGGTAGTCGCATTAGTTTCATCGTCATCCCTGCGGTGACGGTGAAATCGGGGCTCGGGTCGGCAGCCTACCGATTCGAGCCCCCTTTTTTCAGGAACCCTTACCGCATATCTGCCAGAGTACCCGTTGCCCCCGCATTCTTTGGCGGTTCCTCAACAGCAAACTCAATTGGCTTCACGTCACCCGTGCTCGCTGTTAAGATCGCGTGGGCAAGCTGCTCTGCCCTATCAGAATGCAAGGATAGAGAGGCGTAGCCGTGACCGGCGCCCTTTTCCCTAAATGAGATTTTCACACGCTTATTAACGCGCGCGACCTTCACATCGAAGTTTGAAAAGTATTCACTATAGGATTGTCCGCTTTGGTAGGTCAGATGCACATTCATCTGTTTTCTCCGGTATTTCTAGGTTTGTGGCCGCACAACGTCGCGGCCCTCGTGCCATACTGCAAGAGAAGTGTAACATACATCGCCCTGGTTCTAAGTAATTTCAGTTACCGTAATCTCAACGGTACTAAGTTCGACTACGCCGGTGGCCACGGAAAAGTATTGGCTTTAACGGATTGGTAGTTGGCGTCGAGGGCGGGAGTCAGAAGCAGAATTGCGGCGATGCGGCGGACCATCTCTTGGACGTAACGGACTTCGTCTTTCGTGAGTGGGCGGCCGAGTAATTTCTCTTCGCGGTAGGACAGCCATTTCTTGATGACTTGATAGCCGCCGATGGTGTATTCCCAAACTTTCTGGGGAACGTTCGACCAGTAAGCGACATCATTCAAGTAAATATCGAATGTCTTCGCGCCAAGCAGCACGAAACCTTGATCCTCGGAAAGGCCGAGTTCCGTAGCACCTCTCGAAATCGCCTCATGCTCGGTTTTACGGTAATCGCGCGTAATCAGTTTCCCCTGCCCCGGCATTGTCACGCCGCCTTTGCCTGCATGCCCCCAGCCAGCGGTGATTCCCAATTCGTTCTCTTGCAGGTCGCCGCCCCCGACGCGGCTCGTCAAGCACAACAGTTTGATCTCGGGTCGCAGGTCGCCGGCGGTAACTCCCCTGACCGCCATTTCCGCGTCAAGCAAGGCCGCTATTTTGTTTCCAATATCAGCAGATGCGAGGAGTAAATCCTGCGTCGCCGCTAACGGAATGCGCGGCCAATCCTGCCGGATGCCGTCAGCATTTTCAGATAGAAATACTGGTGAGTAACCAATCGCGAGCGCGTGCATCCAAACCGCACTCGCCTCTGCTTCGCGAGTGTCGAGATTATTGATTCCCAACGAACGGAGATAAGCGCGTGCGGATCTCGATAAATTTGCCGTGGTTTGTGCGCTTTTTGTCACACTTACTTGTAAGAGATGTCGTTGTTTCTGGTTCTTGGACTTCCTTGGCAAAACCTTCAGACGCATTGGGATGAAATATGCGTCGGTATTCATTGCGTGCTGGTAACCGATTGAGGAGGTGAAATAAAACGGAACTCCTTCTGGGTTTGCAACGCCTTTTCTTCTTGAGATAAGCGCACGGTTGCCCCTCCACATTTGCGCGACGTAGTCGGGTCGGGGTTCATTCCATAGGGGCCGGACACTTGTGTAATAACACCACCTCAAATCCATTGGTCGAACCAAAAGCCGTTTTACACTGTCCGGAGAGAAACCGTCACCGCCCAGAAGTTTTTCTCGCGTCTTCTTCGCGTCGAAGCGGGCAAAATTCTTGGTCAGGCTGTGGTCCGACCGATACAGGGTCTCCCAATCCACCTCGGCATCGAAATATTCCCGCATCGTTTCCTCTATCCGAGCGCGGTCTATGCCAATCAAGGCTTCCTCGCGATTTTCGAGAATTCCGAGGCTTGGACCGGATTGAGACAATCCGTACAAGCTCGGCCAAGACTTGTATTGCGCCGTCACGGCTTGTGGTCTGAATGAATAGCGGTTCGTCGCGTCTGCCTCTGCTCGCTTGTACTGCGAGTCGAAACGTGGCACTGAGAGGCTGCGGAGCAAATCTGCTCGTTTAGTTTTCCCCCAGAAATGGCGAAACCTGACCTCCGCTGTCCGACGTGGCGCGTTCCTGGTGAGCAGTGCAATCGTCGTGCCGACGCGAATCCCCTCGGGATTGCGGTCGGTCGAGAACACGCTCGGGTCGGGATCGCCATCGGGAGTGAGTTTTCCGGTTTCTCTGCTATCGCCGTTCATGCAGTCGAACCAGAGATGGTCGAATTCTTCCAGGAAGCGCTTCCGCATTACAACGAATGATGGATCGCTGAGATAGGAAAAGTTCGAGATAAGACAAACGATCTCACGACCGGTCATGTCTGCAATTCGATGTTCAGCGAGGCGAAAGAAACGGACATAGAGATCGTCGAGATTGAATTTCTTAATTTTCCATTCTTTGACCAAGCCCTCTTTGTAGGGTTCGACTAGTCCGCGTTCCTCGTCAGGGCTAACGCCTGCAAATGCGTTGTAAGGCGGATTGCCGAGGACAACCAAGATGGGCGATTCCCGTTTCACCTTTTCCGCCGCATCGCGTTCTTCTCCAAACTCCGGGAACATCAATTGTTTCTTCGCCCCTTTGGGCGGCTCCCATCCCGTCAAGGCGTTCGTAAGATAGACGCCAGGACGTTCGTTGCCTCTTTCCGAGAGAGGCGCGCCCATTTGGTCAAGGAGCAGGCCCAACTGTAAATGAGAGACGACAAATGGAGCGGGCAATATTTCGAATCCGAAGACGCGGTTCTTGGCGGCGTCTTTCAGGTCACTGCCGAGCAGCGCGTCATCGCCGCGCTCTTTCAGAGTGGCGTAAATACGCCGGAGGACCTCGACCAAGAATGAACCTGTGCCACAGCAGGGGTCGAGGATGAAAACGTTCTTGTCGGCGAGACCATCCGCGAGTCCGAGTTCTTCGCGGAGGGCGGTATCTACGCGGGCGACCATATACTGCACGATTTCATGCGGGGTGTACCAGACGCCGAGTTGTTTGCGGAGTTCGGGATCGAAGGCTTCGAGGAAAGGCTCATAGAAATACTGAACAGCGTGCGACTCCTCGAATTTGGCGAAGAAACTGTCGCGGTCTACGCGATTCAGGACAGCGGCGGTCCAATCGAGGACTTCGTTGAGTTTGAGGCTCTCGAGTTGGCCCGGTTCGGCGACTTCATAGAAGAGCTTGCGAATGACTGGAACTTTGAGTAGGCGTGCGCTGAGATTCCAGTCAAAGCGTCCTCGGACTTTGGCGGATGTTTGCGAGACCACAGCACCCAAGCAGAAAAGACGCCGTAGAAGAGGGTTTGGACGAGGCTGGAGCGAAAGAAGTGCTCGCCCTTTTCGCCCTCGAATTTTAGGCCGAGCGCTTCTTCGAGCGCAGCGCGTACGGCGGCCAGAGCTTCCAGTCCAACTAGTTCGATGCGAGCGAGCGCATCGCGCGCATAGGACGCGAGGAAGAACGCAACGTCCTCTGGGGCAGCCAGCGGCGCGGCGTGAAGCATGACGCGCTTGGATACTCACCGAAACGAGGGCCGTGCAGGTCCTCGGTCATGCGCGGGTGAGCGGCGGAGGCCCAGAATGCTTTCTCAGTTTCGGCGAGTTCGTATTTTTCCAGGATGCAGGGTTGGCGTCCGCGTCGTGGCCCACCAAGATGAATTGGCGCAGATTCGTTACCAAAACCTGGCGATATCGGGCGAGATAGCGACCGACTTGCTCGTCCAAGGCGACGCGCATAGCGTCTTCGCGAGGCGCTTTGACTTCGATGGCTCCGCGCGAGGGAATCTGGCCCTCTTTGGGCTCGAACGCGGCTTTCTTCTCGAATTGCTCAGCGGTAAATAAGCCGCCGTCAGGTTGGCCAGCACCGCGATCTTTCGGATGGATGATGCAGCGCACGCGAGGCTTCAGCGTCTTGCCGATTTCGTTAAAAAGGGTTTCGAGGGAGCCGTAATAGGGAGTTTCGTCCACGGCGGCGCGGGACGAGTGGATTTCGCTGATGTCATGGAGAAATCGTTCGAGAGGGGTCATGTGGCAGGTTGTAGATACCACAGAGTCACTTCATCGGCAACCTACGCCACGAGCGCTATGTTCAATTCTGCACCGGATGCTGCGGATCGTGTGGCAACGCTCGAGTCAATAGAATCGTATAACCGATGGCGTCGCGCTGCCGACTAGCGCCTAGTCAATATGCTAGAGCGCAGTGCCGCCCAAGCGTGTGACGGTTCCACGCGGGCGAATGGCTGAATGACTTTCCGCATAGGATGCAACACCAATATTTCCGTCGCACGAGGAGATCATACGCCTCGACTGAGGCGCGAGTCGAGAACCGCGTGACAGAATCCGATTTCGCTACGGCGGCCACCACGACTCCGTTTTCCACTATTTCCCAAAGATTAATATGAATTGCCTTGACAACGCGCGTTCATAAGATTAATGTGCCTGTCATCCGTAAATTTCTAAGCGGGCAACTTTCCCGCTGATAACCCATCACGCCAATCTATAGTTGTTTGAACCGCGTCGAAACGGTCGGCCATTTGCCCGCTCGATCCACAGGGTGACGCAACATGATGCGAATCGCTCTACTATTTTTCTTTGGTCTTCTGTTCGCGTTTTCCTGTCAAGCACAAACGCAATGCGACAGCCTTTCGCCGACATCAGTAAGCGTTCCAGCGGCGGGTGGTTACTCCCCTGCTGTAACCATTGTCTTTTTTAATGACCTGCCAGGCAGTGATAACTGCGGTATCTATGTCTGATAAATTTTGCGATTTTTACGCTCGTGTCTTGCACAAATAGCTGTCTAGGAAACCTCCAAATAGTGAGTGAGACTGAGGCTCCTGCTCCAACTTTCAATTGGACCTTTGTTGAAGAAATTTATGCTGGACCCAATACTTCCTGCTTAAAACAAACGCATCAATGTACTCAAATTCCTACGGCCAAACCATAACTGCTACTCAGCCTCCGGCTCCTAGCTGCACTCCACCCTGTAACCTCTCCATCACAACTTCGAGTTTGGCAAACGCGACTGTGAATTCTGTTTATTCGCAATCGATTGTCGCTCAGGGAGGAACGCCGCCTTATTCATGGCTGGTGTCAGGCTTGCCTACTGGACTTGCCGATACTCCCCAGGCCGGTAACACTGACGTCATCGGGGGGAATGCCTACACAGAGTGGGCAATCGAGCGTGTCGGTATCGGTGACGGATTCCCTCGGATGTAAAGCCACCCAAACCTTCGCGCTCCAAGTGTTGCCAGTCGTCACCATCACTACGACATCAATCCCTCCGGCGATTGTTGGGCAACCGTACTTTTTCTGTTTCCAAGCAATAGGAGGGTCGGGGGCATACACGTGGCAGGTCTCTTTTGCTTCTCGAACTCCCGGTTTCAATAACGTTCCCGACTCGAACTTCGACATGACCGGCTGTTTTAAGACCCTCCCGGAGCAGGGCGGTAGCTTTCCATTATCTGTTATAGCGACAGACTCCAATGAGCAGGCTTCGCCGCCCGCATCTTTCACGTTGCAGGTGGCCGCAACCACCCCGGCGAAGGCAAGCGATGCAAAGCTGGCGAACATTTACTTGTGGCAATGCTTTGACGAGGGCCCCTCGGCGGACAACGCGGGGGATGCAGCTGGGGCGGCTCAGGCCTGTGCTCTGGGCGTTTGGTACACGAATAAAGCGGCCGACCCACCCGATCCAAATTTCACGACGATCGCGCAGCCCGTACCGTTTCCCTTTGTGTTTCCAAATACAGGCTGGCCTACTAACGTCTCGCGTAGTTTCGACGCGCTTTTGACAAATCAGGCCCAGCTTATCGGATTCGCACAAGCATCACTCGTAGCTACGGAGCGTGCGCAAGGCGCTCAAGCTGCCGCAAATATCTACTGGTATACACGCCAGTCTGAAGCAGCGGCGCAGTTCAGTGAATTGATGACGTGGCAGTATGAGGTCGTCCCGGCCGCCACTCGCAACGAAGTTCGAAACGGTGTATACGAACGCGGGGTTGCCAGACATCGCGTTTACGCCCTCCGACATCAGCGCATTCAGCGCCGGTCTTCCGAACCTACCTCCATTCCTTGTAAGCGCGCTAACTGCTGATGGATTGACTTCAGTTGATACTGCATTGCTCGCAAGTCTGCTAGCTGGGGGAGGCGGTACCTACCGCAAACGTCTCCCTGTTTACCTTGCAGAATCAACTTGCACCAGCGCTGTCCACTGAAGCGCCAAACTTGTCGCCCGTCGCTGCCGTGGGAACGGCCGTTTCCAACGTGAATATTTCTGCGGGCATACAGTTCAGTCTTTCAATTACGCTCGACGCGTCAGAAGCAGCCATAGGAATTGGGGATTTTAAGGCTGCTTGCGGGGCGCTGGCCGCTCTGGCTCACGAAACGGAAGCCCAGAGTGGTTCCGGCATACCAACCGCACAGGCCAACGCAATAATTACAGCGCTGGCCACCACTAGCCCGTCTTCTGCCCGGCGCAATAGTATGCAAGAGGGCGGAAGGCGACGCGCGCAGTGTTCTTCCTACACGCAGTGAAAGACGGGCAATTCCTTTTTGGAGGCGAAAATGCTGGGCGACCGAAGCCATCACCCGCGTGCATCACGGTTGCCTTCGTCAACAGCGGATTCAATCATGCGTCTCCTTTAATCCAATCTCGGAAGTTGTCCATCGCCCACTGCATCATTCGCTTCATTCGCTCATGGCACCGCGTATCCCAACACTAACGCCTCA